>NZ_JBIAIU010000009.1:0-282198 GCF_042871565.1 Streptomyces sp. NPDC005775
GGCTACGGCTGGGCGAGCGGCGGATACATCGCCGACAGCAAGATCGACGGCCAGGTCGGCCCGTACTCGCAACAGCAGTGGTACACCCGCGACAGCTCGATCGGCGGCTGGGGCAACGGCGTCTGGAACATGACGTTCTCCGGCGTCGAGGGCGCCCCCGCCCAGAGCTTCCCCAACCCCCCCTACACCACCTTGGACACCACCCCGGTCTCCCGCGAGAAGCCCTTCCTCTACCTCGACGGCAACGACTACAAGGTCTTCGTCCCCGCCAAGCGCACCAACGCCCGCGGCGTCTCATGGAACGGCACACCACAGGGCGAGTCCATCCCGCTCAGCCAGTTCTACGTGGTCAAGCCCGGCGCCACCGCGGCCACCATCAACGCGGCCGTGCAGCAGGGCCTGCACCTGCTGTTCACGCCCGGCGTCTACCACGTGAACCAGACGATCAACATCGACCGCGCCAACACGGTCGTCCTGGGACTCGGCCTCGCCACGATCATCCCGGACAACGGAGTCACGGCCATCAAGGTCGGCGACGTGGACGGCGTGAAGCTCGCCGGACTGCTCGTCGACGCCGGTCCGCAGAACTCGCAGGTCCTGGTCCAGGTCGGCCCCGACGGCGCCTCGGCCGACCACGCGGCGAACCCGACCACCGTGCAGGACGTGTTCATCCGGGTCGGTGGCGCGGGCGCCGGCAAGGCCACCACCGGCATGGTCATCAACAACGACGACACGATCATCGACCACACCTGGCTGTGGCGCGCCGACCACGGCGAGGGCGTCGGCTGGGAGACCAACCGGGCCGACTACGGCCTCCAGGTCAACGGCGACGACGTGCTGGCGACCGGCCTGTTCGTCGAACACTTCAACAAGTACGACGTCCGCTGGTCCGGGGAGAGGGGCAGGACGATCTTCTTCCAGAACGAGAAGGCGTACGACGCACCGAACCAGGCCGCCATCCAGAACGGCAGCACCAAGGGATACGCGGCCTACAAGGTCGACGACTCCGTCACCACCCACGAAGGCTGGGGACTCGGCAGCTACTGCTACTTCAACGTCGACCCGACCATCCGCCAGGACCACGGCTTCCAGGCCCCCGTGAAACCCGGAGTCAAGTTCCACGACCTGCTCGTCGTCTCCCTCGGCGGCCAGGGCCAGTACGAACACGTCATCAACAACACCGGCTCACCCACGTCCGGCACATCCACCGTCCCGTCGAACGTGGTGTCGTTCCCCTGACACCACGTCCGAGGTGACCCGGTTGCACCGAGGGGCCCGGCAGTCACTGCCGGGCCCCGTCGGCGCACCTCTACGCGGACGGCGGCCCGCCGAGCGTCTGTTCGGACCAAATGACCTTGCCTCGCTCGGTGTAGCGGGTGCCCCAGCGCTCGGCGAACTGGGCGACCAGGAACAGGCCTCGCCCGCCCTCGTCCGTCGTCGCGGCGTAGCGCAGGTGCGGGGAGGTGCTGCTGCAGTCCGACACCTCGCAGATCAGGGCCCGGTCGTACAGCAGCCGCACGCTGATCGGCTCGGAGCCGTACCGGATCGCGTTGGTGACGAGTTCGCTCAGGATCAGTTCGGTGACGAACCCCTCCTCGTCCAGGCCCTGGTCGGTGAGCCACCGGGTGGCCTCCTTGCGGACGCCGGCGACGGCCGCGGGGTCGGGCGCGACGTCCCACTGGACGCGGCGGGCCGGATCCAGGGTGCGGGTGCGGGCCACGAGCAGCGCTACGTCGTCGCCCGGGCGGTTGGGCAGCATGGCCTCCAGCACGTCCTCGCAGGTCTCCTCCGGTGAGCGGTCGCGGCCGGCCAGGGCGTTGCGCAGTTCCTCCAGGCCGTCGTCGATGTCCCGGTCGCGGCGCTCGACCAGACCGTCCGTGTACAGCACCAGACGGCTGCCCTCCGGCACGTGGAGCTCGGTCGCCTCGAAGGGCATGCCCCCGATGCCGAGCGGCAGACCGGCCGGGATCTCGGGGAATTCCACGGTCCCGTCGGGCAGGACGAGGGCGGGTCCGGGGTGGCCGGCCCGGGCCACCGAGCAGCGCCCGGAGACCGCGTCGTAGATCGCGTACAGACAGGTGGCCCCGGTGATCGCCCCGCCGCCGGCCTCCTCGTCCTGGTCCATCCTGGCGACGAGTTCATCGAGGTGGCCGAGGAGTTCGTCCGGCGGCAGGTCCAGCGTGGAGAAGTTGTGCACCGTGGTGCGCAGCCGGCCCATGGTGGCCGCGGCGTGCAGACCGTGTCCGACCACGTCGCCGACGACGAGTGCGACCCGGGCGCCGGACAGCGGGATCACGTCGAACCAGTCCCCGCCCACGCCCGCCTGCGCCGGCAGGTACCGGTAGGCGACGTCCAGGGCGTTCTGTTCGGGTAGCCCGCTCGGGAGCAGGCTGCGCTGCAGGGTCACGGCCATCTCGTGCTCCCGGGTGTAGCGCCGGGCGTTGTCGACGCTGACCGCGGCCCGTGCCACCAGTTCCTCTGCGAAGGACAGGTCCTCGGCGTCGAACGGAGCCTGGTTCCGGGCGCGCCAGAAGTTGGCCATGCCGAGGATGACCCCGCGGGCGTGCAGGGGCACGGAGAGCAGCGAGTGGAATCCGTACTCCAGGATGCGTGCGGCCTGTTCGGGGTCGGGCAGGCGCCACTGCTCGGACGCGGCCAGATCGGGCACCACCCAGGTGTGGCCGCCGCTGCTGCCGATGCCTTCGGCGCTGGTCGGCACGAAGCCGATGACCTGGCCCAGTGGGTAGAGCGGATGATCCGGGCCGACGCCGCCCGCGGCGGTGCGCCGCATGTCCATCACCTCACCCGCCGGCGGCTCCGGCTCCTCCCCGCGCAGTACCGAGTCGGCGAGGTCGACCGTCACGCAGTCGGCGAACCCGGGCGCGGCGACCTCCGCCAGCTCCCGCGCGGTCGTGGTGACGTCGAGGGTCGTGCCGATGCGTGCTCCCGCCCGGTACAGGAGCAGCAAGCGTTCGCGTACGGTCTCGGCACGGCCGGTGACGGCCTGGAGTTCGGTGGTGTCACGCAGGGTGGCGACGGTACCGGGCGGTCCGCCGCGCTCGTCCGTGGGGCGGAGGTTGACGGCCAGGAGCCGCTTCCCGGCGGGCCTCACCTCGTCCGTGGCCACCCGCCCGGAGGCGAGCAGCTCCGCGATTCGGGGCTCCAGTCCCAGCTCCGTCACGGCGCGGCCCTCGGCGTCGGCGGGCAGCTCCAGGAGCCGGCGGGCCTCGTCGTTGGCCAGTGCCAGCCGGCCGTCGGCGCCGATGATGAGGACGCCCTCGCGGACCGAATGCAGCACCGCGTCGTGGTGCTCGTACATTCGGGTCATCTCGGCAGGTCCGAGGCCTCGCGTCTGGCGGCCCAGGCGACGGCTCACCAGGGCCGCACCGCCCGCCGTGAGGGCGAGTGCGACCACGGCGGCGCCGATGGCGAGCGGGATGCTCGGATAGGCGAGCCTGTTCACGGTGTCGACCTTGATGCCGACGGAGACCAGGCCGGCGACCGTGCCGTCGGGCCGTTGCACGGGCACCACGGAGTTGATGGCGAGGCCGCGGCTGGCGGTGATGGTCCGCGTACTGGCCTCGCCCTCCAGCGCCTCCTTGTACGGGCCGAGGATGCGCTTCCCGATCAATGCGATGTCGGGGTGGGTGTAGCGGATGCCATTGGTCCCGGCCACCACGACGTATTCCACGCCGGTGCTCCGCCGGATCTCCTCGGCCCGTGGCTGCAGCAGGGCGGTCGGGTCCTTGCTGTCCAGGGCGGCGGCGATGCCGGGCGCGTGGGCGAAGGTCTCGGCGACGCTCAGCGACCTGGCCCGGGCCACGTTCTTGCTGTCGTGCCTGCCCTGGACCACCAGGGCGACGACGGCCGTGGCGACGAGCAGCGTCACGATCCCGAGCATGAGGAAGAAGACCTGGCCGGCCACCGTGTGGGGGCTGAAGAGGGCGCGCAGCCGGCGGCCCCGCGAGGACAGCCCCCGGCTGGGGCCGGAGGGCGCCGACTCGTCACCGCCCGGGCGTCCGTCATCGTGATCGTGCCGATGCGGCTGCCGGGCGGAGTGGCGAAACCGCGTCCGGAACCGACCTGTACCACCCACATCTTCAGGTTTAACACGATTCGCCGTGGCCGCCCTTTCGGGGCCCGGCGGCGTTCATGGGCGCCGGACGTGTGAACGGAGCACCGCCAGGGCATATGACGGGTTAACGACAGGAGGTGGTGTCAGTGGGCCGCATCAGGATCGTCCGACGTCCCCAGCTTCCGTCCCGGCCGCCGCCGCTCGATCTGCGCACGCCGTCCGGGCGCCCACTGCCGTACTGACTCCCGCGCCACTCATCCGTTGCCCTCGGGGCCGCACGCCGTGCGGCCCCGAGGCGCGTTCGGAGCGAGGTTCGGAGGGCCGCCTGCCCGTCTCCCCGTGTACTCCGAGGCGTTGATCAGCCTGCCGCGCAGCAGCGCGAACCGGCAGGATGTCGGTGTACAGGGTCGCCGTCCGCGGGCGGCGCCGGCCGTCCCAGGAAAGGGTTCCCATGCGGGAAGCGCACGCAGACCAGTCCACCCCGGACGAACGCTCCGCCGCCGACGCGTCCGAGGAGGCGCAGGTGATCGTGGTGGGTGCGGGGCCGGCCGGCTCGTCCGCCGCGTTCCACCTCGCCAGGGCGGGCGTCGACGTGCTGCTGCTGGAGAAGTCCGTGTTCCCCCGGGAGAAGGTGTGCGGGGACGGCCTCACCCCGCGCGCGGTGCACCAGCTCATCCGGATGGGCGTCGACATCAGCGCCCCCGGCTGGACGCGCTCGCGTGGGATGCGCTGGGTGGCCGGCAAGCGGCAGGTGCAGATCGACTGGCCCGCGCTGGGCGGCTACCCGGACTTCGGTCTCACGCGCAGCCGGCACGACTTCGACGACATCCTGGCCCGCCACGCGGTGGCTGCCGGGGCCCGGCTGCGCACCGGCGTGAAGGTGACGGAGCCCGTGACCGACCGGGCGGGCCGGATCACCGGGGTCAGGGCCGTCCTGGGGGCGGGAGATCCGGTGGTGCACCGGGCGCCGGTCGTCATCGCCGCTGACGGCGCCTCGGCGCGGCTCGCGCTCGCGATGGGGCTGCAGCGGGACGCGAAACGGCAGATCGCCACGGCGGCCCGCCGCTACTACCGCAGTCCCGAGCGTTCCCGTGAGGAGTTCCTCGAGCTCTGGGCCGACCTCCGGTACCCCCGGAGCGACCGCTATCTGCCGGGGTACGGCTGGATCTTCCCGATGGGTGACGGCCGCGTCAACGTGGGTCTCGGCGCCATCCCCCACCGCCGCCACGGCAAGGCCGACCTGCGGGCCACCCTGGACCGGTGGCTGGCCCGGACGCCCGAGGCGTGGGGGCTGCGCGAGGAGAACGCCGAGGGGCCCGTACGCAGCGCCGCGCTGCCGCTGGGCTTCAACCGGCATCCGCTGTACACCCGGGGCCTCCTCCTGGTCGGGGACTCGGGAGGGATGATCAGCCCGTGGAACGGTGAGGGCATCGGCCAGGCGATGGAGGCCGGGGAGGTCGCGGCCGAGACGGCCGCACTCGCGCTGGCCCTGCCGTCCGGTCCGAGGCGTGAGAGGGCGCTCCACCACTACCCGGTCGAGATGAACCGTCGCTGGGGCAGCTACTACCGGCTCGGCAACACGGCCGCCGACCTGGTCTTCAGCCGGTCGGGGTTCCAGCCCGTGCTCAACCGCTACGTGATGAACTCCCCGTTCCTCCTCAACACCCTGGCCCGCCTGCTCACCAACCTCACGGACAAGCCCTCGCGCGATGTGATCGACCACGTCCTGAACACCGCGGTGCGTCTCGTCCCCGCCCCGGCCGCGCGCAGGCGCTGAGCCGCCCTCCCGGTGACGGGGCCCGCCAGGGAGCGCGGGGCGTCGCGGGCACCGGCTAAGGAGTACCGGACGCGTCGGGCCATCGGGCGGCGAGGAGCAGGGCGATGTCGTCGGGGCGGTCCGCAGCCTGCCTGGCACGACCGATCACATGATCCGCCGTTTCGGCCAGGGTGGCGGCCGCGGTGAAACCGGCGATCGTCCTGCGCAGCCGCTCGATGCCGACGTCGATGTCCGTTCCCGACTCCTCGACCATGCCGTCGGTGTACAGCGCGAGCAGGGCGCCCGGGGCCAGGTGCAGTTCGGTGACGGGGTAGGTCGCTTCGGCGTCGATGCCGAGCACGATGCCGCCGGGCAGGTCCATGACCTCGGCCGTGCCGTCGGGCCGGCGCAGCACGGGCTGCGGATGACCGGCCCGCACGGCCCGTGTGACGCCGGTGGCCGGGTCCAGGACGATGTAGCAGCAGCTGGCGAACTGGCCGGGGTCGAGATCGATGAGCAGCCGGTTGGTGCCGCTCATCACCTCCTGCGGATCGTGTCCGCTGAGCGCGAAGGCACGCAACGCGCTGCGCAGCTGCCCCATGGTGGCGGCGGCCTGGACGCCGTGGCCCTGTACGTCCCCGATGACGAGGGCCAGCTTCTCGCCGGTCTCGATGACGTCGTACCAGTCGCCGCCGACGTCCATGCCCTGGGTGCCGGGGAGGTAACGGCCCGCGGTGTCCACACCGTTGACGACGACGGGCAGCCCGTGGGGAAGCAGGACGTCCTGCAGTCCGCGGGCCAGGGCTGCCTCGGCGTCGTACCGCTGGGCTCGTTGCAGTGCCTGCGCGATGAGGCCGGCCAGGGCCGTCAGGACCGTACGCTCCTCCGGGCTGAAGCCGCGCGGCTGGTCGAAGCCGAGGATGCAGGAACCGACGTGCCGTCCGGAGGCGATCAGGGGGAGGAAGGCCCGCGCGCCGACGTCGGTATCCATGGGGATTCCGGGGTACGCGGCGGCCAGCCGCTGCATGGACTCGAAGAAGATGGGGCGCCCGGTGGTCAGCGTCTCGACGCCGGGGATGCGGGCGTCCAGGGCGACGCCGTCGAAGCGGTTCAGGAAGCCGTGCGGGAAGCCGGTCTCCCACTCCAGGTAGAGGTGGCCCTCCTTCAGCAGGTAGATCGCGAGCTGGCGGCCACCGAAGGCGGGGAGCAGTTCCTCGGTGACCACCGCGGACACCTGGCGGGCGGTGACGGCCTCGGTGAGGGCGATGGCCAGGGCGACCGGCCGGTAGAGCGCGGCGGAACGGTCGGCCGGGGAGCCGAGCCCCAGCCCGGGTGAGACGACGGACCCGGGCGCGTAGGCCGGCTGTTCCTCGGGGTCGAGCACCACGGTCAGGCCGTCGTGGCCGGGGTACAGGGAGACGGACAGCCAGGGCGGAGAGGGGCGCCTGGCGAGAAAGTGGACCGGGGCGTCGGAGAGCATCGCGGCGCGGTAGTGGTCCTCGTAGGCCGGGTTCGCGAACCAGGGCACGGCTTCCCAGAGCACCCGCCCGACCAGCTCCGACCGGGGCCGGCCGAGGATCTCCTCGGCCAGGTGGTTGATGTAGGTGATCCGGGCGAAGCGGTCGAGGGAGAAGATGCCGCGCGGCAGCCGGTCGGCCGCCTCGGCGACGACCGGGCCGATACCGAGGTCGACGAGGAAACCCGTCAGATGGGTCGCGGCGCCGTGGTCCGCACCGCTGTTCCGGCGGCCCGAGACCTCCAGCAGGTGCGAGCGCCCGTCGGGACCGCGCAGGCGCATCCTGCGGACGACGGGCCCGCCCGAGTCCGCCGCCTGCCGGGCCAGGGCCCACAGCCCGTACACGTCCTCCGGGGCCAGCCGCGCGGCCAGTGCGTCGATGGTGCCGGGGAACCGGCTCCGTCCGGTTCCGAGGATGGCGCACAGTTCGTCGTCCGCGCCGACGGTTCCGCTGTCGAGGTTCCAGTCGAAGCGGCCGATGCGTACCGGCGGCGAGCTGCCCGCCGGCAGCTGGACGGGGAGTGGCTCCTCGTCCCATTCCAGCACCGTCCCCGGGGACTCCAGGCGGCCCAGCGAAGCACCGAGTCCTTCGGCGACGGTCCGCAGCCGGCGCCGGTCCGTGCTCTCCACCGGCTTTCCGGGGGTCGCCGCGCGCAGCACGACCAGCACGCCGACCGGCTTGCCGTTGCTGACGACCGGCACATACAGCGAGCCGAAGGGGAACGGCAGTCCCGCCATCAGCTGGGGGAAGCGGCGCATCGCCTCCTCCGCGTCGGCCAGGTACACGGCCCGGCCCGAGCGGAACGCCTCGGCGACCGGGAACGGCCGGTTCACATGCATCCGCCACCAGGGGCGGAACAGCGGTCCCGGGAGTCCGGCCAGCACCGCGAGCCGCAGGAGCCCCGGGGTGGCGGAGGTCAGGTAGACGCCGCCGGCCTGTCCGCCGGCGGATTCGATCGCACTCACGACAGCCTGGGAGAGCACCAGCGACAGTTCGTCCGGCGCCCGGCCGTTCCTGAGTCTCCCGGACACACTGCCACCCTCACTGAGCGGCTTGCGCCGGACCGCGCCGTACCAGGTCACACAGTCAGCATGCTCCCCCGGCGCTGTGCCGCGCACTTCGAGCGTTCGACGCATCCGACCGAAATGCACCCTTCGTGCTTGTGTGCAACTCTGAAGGCGGCCCATCGTCCGACGTCCGCGAGGAGGCACGATCATGGGCAAGAAGCAGAGCCGGCACAACCGCGGCGCCCGCTCCGGAGGCCATGAGCAGTCCACGGCCACGGAGTCCAAGGAGCAGACGAGCGCGGCGTCCGCACCCGATGCGGTGAAGGCGATCTCCGAGCAGGTGTCCCACAAGCGCGAGCGGAAGTTCGGTCACAACTGAGCTTCCGGCTACCCGGGCGCCACCGCACGACGACATGACGCGGGAGCGGCGGCCACCGTGAACAGGGTGGCCGCCGCTCCCGCGTCATGCGGCATCCCGGCGCCTCCACGGCGCGGCGCAGGGCCCGCACCCGAACGGGCGGAGGCCCTGCGGAGGGTGCGGCGCCCTACCGTTCGCCGGTGGGCGGACGGCGGTCACCGAACTGGTCACTGAGCTTCTGCTGGGCGGAATCGACCTGGCCGCTGTACTTGTCGCCCGTCCTCTTGTCGACGACGTCGCCACCCTTCTCGACTCCCTTGCGGGCCTGGTCGGGATGCCCCTTGATCAGGTCCTTGATCTTGTCGAGCATGCTCATGACTTTCCTCCTCATGGAACGCTGACCATCCCAGCATCCATGCGATACCCCGGCGCCGCACCCCGGGACGAGGGCGGCCCCGCTACCGACGACGAACGGCCGGGGGCTCGGGGAAATTACCCAGAGGTATGTAGTGACTTCTCACGCGAGCGCCAGTAGAACTCGTTCCCATTCGATCAGAGAGTGAGGAACGTCACATGACGGATTCGAGCTTACCCCACAAGGGATCGAGCGGTGTCTCGCGTCGCGGATTCATGGCGAGAACAGGTTTCATTCTGGGAGCCTCAGCCCTCGCCGGTCGCGCCACGGCCGCTCAGGCCCGGACCTCCGCGGCGGCCGCCGTGATCGGCAGTGGGGACCATGTCCCCGTCCTGGTGATCGGCACCGGCTACGGAGGCTCGGTCGCCGCCCTGCGCCTCGCCCGCGCGGGTGTCCACGTCCATCTCGTCGAGATGGGGATGGCCTGGGACACTCCCGGGGCGGACGGCAAGATCTTCGCGAACACGACCAAGCCCGACGGCCGTTCGTACTGGCTCCGCACGAAGAGCAAGCAGCCCCTCAGCAACTTCCTCGGCTTCCCCATCGACCGGGCGATCCCCCGCTACACCGGCATCCTGGACGCCGAGGACTTCAGCGGCATCACGGTGTACCAGGGGCGCGGCGTCGGCGGCGGATCCCTGGTCAATGGCGGTATGGCGGTCACGCCCAGGCGTGAGAACTTCGGTGCCGTCCTCCCGTCGGTGGACGCGGACGAGATGTACCGCACCTACTACCCGCGCGCCAACGCCGGCCTCGGGGTCGGCACGGTCGACCCGGCGTGGTTCGACAGCGTGGACTGCTATCAGTACGCCCGCGTCGGTCGCAAGCACGCCCAGCGCTCCGGCTTCCCGTTCGTCTTCGTGCCCGACGTGTACGACTGGGACTACATGGAGAAGGAGGCGGCCGGCACCGTACCCAAGTCGGCATTGGCCGGTGAGATCCTCTACGGCAACAACTACGGCAAGAAGTCGCTGCAGAAGACCTACCTCGCCCAGGCCGCGGCGACGGGCAACATCACCGTCTCGGCGTTGCACCAGGTGACGTCCGTCGCCCCCGCGCCGGGCGGCGGCTATACGGTCGCCATCGACGAACTCCGCACCGACGGGAGCGTCGTGGCCGCCAAGACCGTCACCGCGGACAAGGTGTTCTTCGCCGCGGGCAGCGTCGGCACCAGCAAGCTGCTGACCCGGCTGAAGGCCACGGGCGCGCTGCCCGGTCTGAGCGACGAGGTCGGCAGGGGCTGGGGCGACAACGGCAACGTCATGTGCGGCCGCGCCAACCACCTGTGGGACCCGACCGGCGCGGTCCAGTCGAGCATCCCGTGCGGGGGCATCGACAACTGGGACGCCGGGGGTGCTTTCGCCGAAGTCGCACCACTGCCGACCGGGATCGAGACCTTCGCCTCGTTCTACCTGTCGATCACGAAGAACCCGCACCGCGCACGGTTCTCCTGGAACGCCGCCACGGGCAAGGTCGACCTGGACTGGCAGACGGCCTGGAAGCAGCCCTCCATCGACATGGCGAAAACGATCTTCGACAAGATCAACGCCAAGGAGGGGACGATCTACCGGACCGACCTGTTCGGTGTCCACAAGATCTGGGGGGACCACCTCACCTACCACCCGCTCGGCGGCGCGGTCCTCGACAGGGCCACCGACAACTACGGCCGTCTTCACGGCTATACGGGCCTGTACGTCATCGACGGCTCGCTGATCCCCGGCAACACCAGCGTCAATCCGTTCGTCACCATCACGGCCCTCGCCGAACGGAACATCGAGAAGATCATCGCCACCGACCTGTGACGGCGCTGGCCGAAGGAGCGAACCTTCCAGTAGGAGGCGGCGGGCAGGCCTCCTACTGGACGCGCGCAGCGACCGGGCCCCGTCGGGCGGCGCGTTCAGTGCCCCGGCAGCACGCACACGGCGTCGAGTCCCAGCACGTGGTTGAGCCGGCCGAACGCCAGCCAGGAGCCGATGCTCATGCTCAGCTCGACGATCTCGTGCTGGCTGTAGTGCGCGGTCATCCGGGCCCAGAACGCGTCGTCCAGGCCGTGGTGGTCCAGGGCGTACCGCTCGGCGTACTCGGCCGCCAGCCGGGTCCGGTCGTCGAAGGCGCCGGTGGTGCGCCAGTCGCTCACCGCCGCGGCGAACTCCTCCTCGACCTTGTGACCGTCGCGTTCGGTGCGCCAGTCCAGGCAGAAGAGACAGCCGTTGATCTGCGCGATGCGCAGCCTGGCCGCCTCGAACTCGCGGAGCCCGAGCGTCGTGTGCTCGTACACCGACAGCGAGAAGCCGGCGGCGGCCATGCCGATGCCGGGGACCATGTCGCCCCATACGTAGCCGATCGGCTCCTGGCCCTCGGGGATGTCGATGATCATGACTGCTTCCTTCCGAGTCGGCCGGCTGCGGGGCGCAGGGGGACGTCGAGCGCGTCGTAGAGTCCGGGTTCCGCCTCCACCAGCCAGTCGATGGCGTTCACCAGCCGGCCGACCGCGGTGGCGTTGCCGCCCGCCGAGCGGTTCTCGCCCTCGTCGGTGGCCTCGACGGTGACCTCGATGCGTGGGCGCCCCTCGATGATCACCCGGTGGGCACCGGCGCCGTCGGGCGGCGACGGCCAGTCCGGGGCACACAACGGATGGATACGGGTGATGTGCTCGATGACGATGCGGGGCTCGCCCTCGACGATGCCCTGGACCTCGAAGCGGACCGCGCCCTGGGTGCCGGCCTCGAACGCGCCCATCGTCCTGGTGGTGACGGTCGTCTCGAGCGCCCGGCGGGACATGGTCTCGCGGATGTCGTCCAGCTCCACGCCCAGGGCCCGGGCCATCAGGCGTATCTGCCCACCCCACACCATGGTCGGGACGGAGGCCGCGAGCATGAGGGGTTCGTACTCCATGGGGTGCCCCATGCCGATGAGGTGGCGGACCGAATCGGGCTGGTCGTACGTGGAGTAGTCGAAGATCTCCTGGCAGCGGATCGCGTCGATCGTGGTGCCGAGTCCGCTGATGAGCAGGGGCAGGACGTCGTTGCCCCAGCCGGGGTCGACGCCGGAGACGAAGAGCGAGCCGCCGCCACCGGTGACGGCGGCGAGCACCGGTTCGCGCAGCTCGGCCGGGGCGCTCCGCTGGTCGTAGAGCGCGTACAGGGCGGGGGTGACGACGACGGCGCCCCCTGCCACGGCCCTGGTGATGTCGGCCAGGGCCTCATCGGGGCGGATGTCGCCGGAGGCCGCGTACACGACGGCGCGCGGGGCGGTGGCGAGCACCGCGTCGACGTCGTCGGTCGCGGTGACGCCCAGATCGCGGTCCAGCCCGGCGAGGGCGCCCGCGTCGCGGCCCACTTTCGCGGGGTCGTGGACGAGTACGTGCGCGAGTTTCAGGGCCGGATGGGCCTCGACCGCGCGGATGGCCGCGCGGCCGACATTGCCGGTACCCCAGACCACCGTGGAAATCATGCGGCGGAGGGTAGCGCGCGGGATGAAAGGTTCATAGTGCCATCGCGCACCGGGTTGGGAGTGGGCCGGCGATGACCTCGCGTCCGCAGTACGCGGGTCCGGGACCGGGAGGAGCCGGCCCGTGCGGGGCAGGGCCCGCGTGGCATGACAACAGGGGTGGAAGGGAGCGGGTCAGCTCCCTTCCACCCCTGTTCACGGCTCCCCGCGCGGCGGGACCGCGGTGGGGTCAGTACGCCCCGAAGACGTTGTCGATCGAGCCGTACGTGGCGGCGGCGTAGTTGCACGCGGCGGTGATGTTGGCGACGGGGTCCAGGATGTCCAGCGAGGTGCCGGGCACGTGGAAGGCGTCGAACGTGGGCTGGATGACCTGGAGGAGCCCCATGGACGGGGTGCCCGCGACGGCGTTCGAGTCCCAGTTGTTGACGATCTGCGGGTTGCCCGAGGACTCGCGCAGGATGTTGCGGTGGATGCTGTCGTAGCTGCCGGGGATGCCGTGCTCGGCCATGACGGCGAGCGACTCCTTGATCCAGCCGTCGAGGTCGTCGGTGTACGCCGTCGCGGTCTGCGCGGGGGCGGTCGAGGCGGTCTCCTCCGCGACGGGCGTCACGGTCGTCCGCTGGGAGCGGTCGGCGCGGTCGGTGCTCTCGGCCCGGTCTGCCGACGGCTGCGAGGCGCTGCCGGACGTGTTCTCCGCCTTGAATTCGCTCTTGGTCGCGGCCTTGGGGGCGGCGGCCGTGGACTTGGCGCCGATGGTCAGCTTCAGGCCCGGGTGAATCAGGTCGGGGTTGCCGCCGACCACGTTCCGGTTGTCCTTGTACAGCTGCTCCCAGCCGCCACTGAGGGAATGCCCCCGGGCGATCTTGGAAAGCGAATCGCCGGAGACCACGGAATAGGTGGTGGACTCGGCCTTCTGTGCGGCAATTTCCTTGCCGGCCACGGAAGTCGGCGCTGCGGTCTTTTCCGCGACGACCGACTTGACCGGGGCGGCGGAAGCCGATCCGGCAGTCAGCAGGGGGAGCGCGAGAACGGCTCCGCCCGCGCTCACGGCGATGAAACCGCGCGTCAGGGTGCTGGACTTGAAACGACGGTGGTGACCCTTGATGGGCATGGCGCTTTTCCTCTCCGCCGCCTGCGAGGTGAGCTGTCGGGTTCGGACTGGAGATGTCCGGTCGCACATGGCGACTTCACCCCTAGCCGCTCCGGATTTCCGGACCGGCGGCAAACCTGGGTCCCCCGCTCCTGCCGTACGTGAGTGGTGTCGGGTTACCGGACGGCGGCAGGATTCGGCGTTCCATCCGGATTGACGGTGACCGTAAGCGAGAAAGGCAGAGCGAAACAAGCCCGGAATTCGTGATCACAATTGACGCGCAAGATCAATCAAAGGAAATGTGCGACACCGGTCACATCGGCGCGGGCCGACTTTCTTGGGACATCTGGGAACCGGCCCTTCCGGTTCCGCGTCCGGGCCGGGAAACGTGACGCTGGCCACTGTGTCCGAAAGGGGCGTTTTGACGGTTTCAAGGACGCGTGACCCGAAGGAGCGCAGCCCTCGTCCTGCGCTTGTAATTAATGCGACAAATTACTCTATTTGGACATTACGAAACGGCTGAAGGCTGCGTGGTGACGGCGGCACGGCTGCGCGCCACCACGACCGGAGAACCGTCGCCCGGGGCGGACAGGATGTCCGCGTCGAGCGCGTACAGCTCCTTCACCAGGGCCTCGTCGACCGTCTCGCGAGGGGCGCCGCGGGCGATGACGCGGCCGGCCTTCATGGCGACGAGCAGGTCGGCGTACCGGGCGGCGGCGGCGAGGTCGTGCTGGACCATGACGACGGTGCGGCCGGTGGCCGCGACCTCGCGCACGAGCTCCAGGACCTCGACGGCATGCCCGAGGTCGAGGGCGCTGGTCGGTTCGTCCAGCAGGACGACCGGGGTCTGCTGGGCCAGCACCATCGCGAGCCAGCAGCGCTGGCGCTGACCGCCGGACAACCGGTCGAGGCGCTCCCCCGCCAGTGCGGTGGTGCCGGTGGCGGCGAGCGCCTCGCGTACCGCCTGCTCGTCCTCGCGCGACCACTGGCGCAGCAGCCCCTGGTGCGGGCTGCGGCCGTAGCGCACCAGACCGGCGACGGTGACCGCCTCGGGGGCGCGCGGCGACTGGGGCAGCAGGGCGACATGGTGGGCGGCCCTGCGCCGGCCGGTCTCCCAGATGTCCGTGCCGCCGATCAGGACCGTGCCGGACTCGGGGCGGTGGAGCCGGGCGACGGTCCGCAGCAGGGTCGACTTCCCGCAGCCGTTGGGGCCGACGATCGCGACCACCTGCCCGGCGGGGACGGTGAGGTCGACGTTCTCGACGACGGGACGGCCGGGGTATCCGGCGTGCAGGCCACGGACTTCGAGGCCCGCCTTCGTACCGGTCGGGTTCTCGGTCATGTGCGGCTCGCTTTCTCGGTCATGACGGTTCACGCTTTTCCGGCGGCCAGGTCGGGCCGCAGCAGTACCCACAGGAGGAAGGGGCCGCCGAGGACGCTGGTGACGACCCCGACGGGCAGTTCGACCGGAGCGGCGACACGTCCGATCGCGTCGGCCGCGGCGATCAGCGCGGCTCCGGTCAGCGCCGAGCCGGTGACCGGGACGCGGGTGGGACCGGTCAGCCGCTGGGCGAGGATCGGGGCAGCGAGCGCCACGAAGGCGATGGGGCCGCCGACCCCGACGGCCGTACCGGCCAGCAGCACGGCCAGGCCCAGCGCGACGGTACGCACCCGCCGCAGGTCGACTCCGAGGGAGCTCGCCACCTCGTCGCCGAAGCGCAGCAGTTGAAGGCGGTGGCCGGCCGCCAGTGAGAGCGGGACGAGGAACAGCAGGGCCACGGCCAGTGGCATGCCGGCGTCCCAGTCGCGGCCGTTGAGGCTGCCGACGGCCCAGAGGAACACGCCGCCTGCCGTGTTGTCGTTCTCGCGCGACATGATGAGGTCGCTCACGGCGCCGATGAAGGTGGAGACGCCGATCCCGGCCACCAGCAGTCGGTAGCCCGCGCTGCCCGCTCCCCCGGCGCACAGGACGACCACGACAGCCGCGCCCACGGCACCGATCGGACCGAGCCACCAGTTGCCGACCATGCCGGTGGCGGAGCCCGCGGCGGCGGCGACGACGGCAGCGGTGGCGCCCTCGTTGACACCGACCAGGTCCGGCGTGGCGAGCCGGTTGCCCGCCAGGGTCTGGGTGAGACAGCCCGCGATGCCGAGGGCGGCGCCGACCAGCAGGCCGGTGAAGACGCGGGGCAGCCGGAAGTCCCGCACGATCATGACGGTGCCGGCATCGCCGGTTCCGAGCAGTCCCGAGAGGGTCTGCGACAGGCTCATGCCGGTCGAACTCGCCATGACTCCCAAAGTGATGAGGACGGCGAGCAGCGGGAGCAGCAGTGCGGCGGCGAGCGCGCTGCGCCGCGGGAGGAGCCAGGACAGCGTTCCGGTGCGGAGCACGACGCTGTCGGGCGGGGTCACGTCCGTCATGCCGGGACTCCCGCCGTGGACAGCCGGGAGGAGCGGGCGATCCACACCAGCAGGGGGCCGCCGACGAAGGCGAGCAGCACGCTGACCGGGGTCTCCCAGGGCCGGATGACGATCCGAGCGAGGACGTCCGCGATGATCATGATGTCGGCCGCGATCAGGGCGGACAGGACCAGTTGTGCGGCCATCCGGGCTCCGGCCAGCGCCCGGGCGGCGTAGGGCGCGAACAGTCCGAGGAAGGCGATGGGCCCGGCCACGGCGACGGCGCAGCCTGCGAGCAGCGAGACGGCCCCCGCCACGACGAGCCGGATCCGGCCCGGGTGGTGGCCCAGGGAGCGGGCTCCGTCGTCCCCGAGTCCGAGCGCCGCGAGCGGGCGGGCGCAGCCGAGGGCGGTGAGCAGACCCACCGCGATCAGGGGCAGGAGGGGCAGCAGGTCGGAGATCTCGATACCGGCGAGCGAGCCGATCGTCCAGTAGCGGTAGGTGTCGAAGGTCGACTGAGTACCCAGCAGGACGTACGAGGTGAGCCCGTGGAAGGTCGCGCCCAGCGCCGATCCGGCCAGAACCAGCCGCAGCGGGGATCCGCCGCCGCGTCCGGACGCGGCGAACAGGAGGACCGCCGCGCTCGCGACCATGCCTCCCGCCAGGGCCCAGACCAGCAGCGAGGCGGGTGAGTCCGCACCGAAGAAGGTGAGCCCCAGCACCACGGCGAAGGCGGCTCCCGAGTTGACGCCGAGCAGCCCCGTCTCGGCGAGGGGGTTGCGGGTGGCGGCCTGCAGGAGACACCCGGCCGTCCCCAGGCACGCTCCGACCAGGACCGCGGCGAGCGTGCGCGGCAGGCGTACGTCCACGACGGCCAGGCGCAGTTGCGCGTCCGCGCGGGCGGCCGGGTCGCCGACGAGGTAGTCCCAGGCTCCGCCCGCCGAACTGGACCCGGTGCCGATGAGCAGGGACAGCAGGACGAGGGCCGGCAGCAGGAGCACGAGACCGGTGGCCGCCCACACAGCGGCGCGTCCCTCCCGTGGCGGGATTTCGGCGGGGCGGGCTCCGGTGACGGGGCGTCCCCCTTGCACGATCGACATATGGTTAGCCTAACCTAAGTACACCGGACGGTCGGCGACGGGTCCCAGGGCTCCGCCCTGCCCTGAAACGGCGTCAATCGCCGTGCCCCGTCCCCCGTCGGCGCGGCGGAACACCCGCCCGGACCGTCCTCATCACTCGAACGCAAACGGAGATTCCAGGCCATGGCGCCGAATTCGACCTTCTCTTCCCGTGGCCTCGTCCGCCCGTCGGTGACCGCCTCGCTCCTAGGCCTCTGCGCCCTGGCGATGACCGCCTGCGGATCCTCCGGGGCATCGGACACATCCGACAGCACGGCCGCCTCCACGTCCTCGAAGACGGCCCAGCTGACAGATGCGACCGGGACGTCGGTGAAGGTCCCCTCGACGCCGCAGCGTGTGGTGGTCCTCAGCGAGATGGACCTGGACGCGGCCCTCGCGCTGGGCGTGAAGCCGGTGGGCCTGACCGCCGGCCGCGGCCAGAAGGGCGCCCCCGGCTACCTCGCCGACCGGGCGAAGGGCATCCCCGTGGTGGGCGCGGTCACCGGCCCCGACATCGAGAAGGTCGTCCAGGCGAAGCCGGATGTCATCCTCGCCGGTCAGCTCGCCGACGAACAGGTCCTGCAGCAACTGCGCAAGGTCGCGCCCACGGTCGTCACGATCGACGGCACCAAGGACTGGAAGAAGGCGCTCTCCCTCACCGGCAAGGCACTCGGCCGCGAGAACGAGGCCAAGTCGTTCCTCACCGACTACGACACCCGGGCCGCCGCCCTCAGGAAGGACCTTGGCGCGCAGGCGGGCAAGAGCGTGTCCGTCGCCCGCTACTCGGCCAAGGGCTCGGCCGTCATGCAGCAGGGCGTGTTCATCAGCGACGTCCTGGGGGACCTGGGCTTCACCCGCCCCGGCATCCAGAACGAGAAGGGCGAGGGCCACTCCACGCCGATCAGCGACGAGAACCTCAAGGAGATCGACGGGGACTGGCTCTTCATCGGCACCCTCACCTCCACGGGATCGGACCAGGCCCTCGTGGGCGAGCTGTCCGAGAAGCCCGCGTACAAGCAGCTGGGTGCCGTGCGCAACGGCCGGGCGACGGTGATCGACGGCACGAAGTGGACGAGTCTGGGCGGCGCGCAGGCGGCCGTCTCGGTGCTCGACGACATCCGCAAGGCCATGGTCAAGTGAATCCCGAACCGGAACTCACCGGCCGGCTCGCCCTCGTGACGGGGGCGGGCCGCGGGATCGGCGAGGCAGTGGTGCACGCCCTCGTCGAACGCGGCGCCCGCGTCCTGGCCACCGACCTCGCACCCGAGGGCGTCGCCGCCCTCGCCGGGAAGTACGGCGAGCGGGTCGCGGCCCGCACGCTCGACGTCACGGACGCCGCGGCCGTCGAGGCCCTCGTCGCCGAGGCCGAGGACACACTCGGCCCCTTGGACATCGCGGTCAACGTCGCCGGAGTGCTGCGGTGTTCGGCGGTCGCCGAGCTTACGGACGAGGACTGGGCGGCCACCTTCGCCGTCAACACCGACGGGGTGTTCCACGTCTCGCGGTCCGTCTCGCGCCGGATGGCCGGACGCCGAGCCGGCAGCATCGTCACCGTCGCGTCCAATGCCGCGGGCATCCCCCGTACGAACATGGCCGCCTACGCGGCGTCGAAAGCCGCGGCCGTCATGTTCACCAAGTGCCTCGGCCTCGAACTGGCGCCCCTGGGCATCCGCTGCAACACGGTGTCGCCGGGCTCCACCCTCACCGACATGCAGCGCGGCATGTGGCCGGCCGGAGACGAACACGCCGCCGCCCGGCAGGTCATCGACGGGGACGGGGCGAGCTACCGCACCGGCATTCCGCTCGGCCGGATCGCCGAACCGTCCGACATCGCCGACGCCGTCGCCTTCCTCGTGTCCGACCGCGCCCGCCACATCACCCTGCACGACCTCTACGTCGACGGCGGCGCCACGCTGCGGGCCTGATCCGCCCCGCCCGGAACCCCGCCAGCGGATCGCAGCCCTCCCCCACTGGAGACCAGAAGACATGTCCGCCTCACTGCGCGTACCCACCGCCCCGGCCCAGACCGCCCTCCGCTCCTCTCCCCCTCCCTCCCCCGGTGCGGCCACCGCCCTGCTGGAGGCCTACCGGCCCGGTACGGACCGCTTCCTCGCCTCGTCCCGTCACACCCTGCTCGCGACCGGCACCGCGGCCGACGTCCCGCACGACACACGGCCGTTGGCCACTCGCGTACGTGAGGTGCTCGATGCCCGACGGCACGCCGGGGACCCGGCACCGATCGTCGTGGGCGCACTGCCCTTCACCCCGGACGCCCCGGCCGCCCTTGCGGTCCCGCAGTTCGTGCGCCGGGCGCCGGCCCTGTGCGAGGACCCGCTCATCGCACTCCCCGGCCAGTCTGCGGAGCCCGGCACCTGGCGGACCCGTGAGGTACCGGCCGCCGCCGACTACGCCGCATCGGTGGCGGCGGCGGTGCGGCGGATGCGGGCCGGGGAGTTCGACAAGGTCGTCCTCGCCCGCACCCTGGAGCTGACCTCCTCGCACGACCTCGATCTGCCCGCCATGCTCCGCCGGCTCGCTCAGCACGACCCGAAGGGCTACACCTTCGCCGTCCCCAGCGGGCCGGGCCGCACCCTCATCGGCGCCAGTCCCGAACTCCTGGTCGCCCGCGCCGGGAACGTGCTCACGGCCAACCCGCTGGCCGGCTCCGCGCCGCGCAGCGACGATCTGGCCGAGGACGTGCGGCGCGCCGCCGCGCTGCTGGAGTCCCCCAAGGACCTCCATGAGCACGCCGTGGTCGTCGCCGCCGTGCGGGAGGCCCTCGCCCCGTTCTGCGTGCGCCTCGACGTACCCGAACGCCCCACGCTCGTACGGACCGCGGCCATGTGGCACCTGTCGACGACCGTCACCGGCACGCTCGCGGACTCCTCTACCACCTCCCTGGACCTCGCTTCGGCTCTTCATCCCACGCCCGCGGTGTGCGGCACCCCGACCGCGACGGCCCGCGCCGTCATCGCGGAGTCGGAGCCCTTCGACCGCGGCGCCTACACCGGCATGGTCGGCTGGCAGGACGCGGACGGGGACGGGGAGTGGGTCGTGACGATCCGCTGCGCCGAGGCCGAGGGCCGCTCGCTGCGGCTGTTCGCCGGAGCCGGTGTGGTGGCCGCCTCCTCACCCGAGGCGGAGACCGCGGAGACGGGCGCAAAGTTCCGCACCTTCCTCAGCGCCGTGGGGGCCGCGCTGTGAGCGCCGCCCCGCAGGACGACGCCCCCACCTGGCCCGCCGATGTCGCCGAGCGCTACCGCGCGGCCGGGTACTGGCGCGGGGAGACGTTCACGGACGTGCTCCGGGCACGCGCCGCCGCCCACCACGACCGGGTGGCGGTCATCGACCCCGCGGAGGGGCGCCGCAGCTGGACGTACGGTGAGCTGGACGAGCGGGCGGCCCGGATGGCCGCGGGATTCGCGGCGCGGGGCATCGCGAAGGGCGACCGGGTCGTCGTCCAGCTGCCGAACGTCGCCGAGTTCATCGAGGTCGTCTTCGCCCTCTTCCGGATCGGTGCGCTGCCCGTCTTCGCCCTGCCCGCCCACCGCGAGACGGAGATCGGCTTCTTCTGCTCGTTCACCGAGGCCGTCGCCTATGTGATCCCGGACCGGCACGCCGGCTTCGACCACCGTGCGCTGGCGACCGCCGTGCAGGCGCGTACCCCGGGCCTCAGGCACGTGTTCGTCGCCGGTGATCCGGGCGAGCACACGGCCCTGTCCGACGTACCGTGCGAGGAGTCCGGTCCGCTCGACGGGCCCCAGCCGCACGACCTGGCGTTCCTCCAGCTGTCGGGCGGTACGACCGGAGTACCGAAACTCATCCCGCGTACGCACGACGACTACATCTACTCTCTGCGCGGCTCCAACGAGATCTGCGGTGTCGACGAGAACACCCGCTTCCTCGTGGTGCTGCCGGCCGCGCACAACTTCCCCATGAGTTCACCGGGCTGGCTCGGTGCGCTGTACGCGGGCGGCACGGTCGTCCTCTGCCCCCGGCCCGATCCGGCGACGGCGTTCGCGCTCGTCGAACGGGAGCGGGTCACCATGACGGGGATGGTGCCGCCGCTCGCGCTGGTGTGGACCGAGGCCGCACCGGACGCGGAGCAGGACCTGTCGAGTCTGGAGCTGGTCCTCGTCGGAGGGGCCAAGTACAGCGAGGCGGCGGCCCGCCGCCTGGAACCCGCCCTGGGCTGCCGGCTCATGCAGGTCTTCGGAATGGCCGAGGGTCTCGTCAACTACACGCGGCTGGACGACGACCAGGAGACGGTGGTCACCACGCAGGGCCGGCCGATCTCCGCGGACGACGAGATCAGGATCGTGGACGACGCCGGACAGGAGGTCACCGAGGGGGACTTCGGCCATCTGCTGACCCGTGGCCCGTACACGATCCGCGGCTACTGGCGGGCCCCCGAGCACAACAGGACGGCCTTCACCGAGGACGGCTTCTACCGCACGGGCGACATCGTGCGGCGCACCGCGAACGGCAGTCTCGTCGTCGAGGGGCGGGCGAAGGACCAGATCAACCGGGGCGGCGAGAAGGTCGCCCCGGAGGAGATCGAGAACATCATCCTCGCCCACCCGTCCGTGCACGACGTGTCGGTGGTTGGCGTCGCGGACGCGTTCCTGGGTGAGCGCACGCTCGCGTACGTGATCCTGCGCGAGGGCGCCGAACCGCTCAGGCCGGTCGCGGTGAAACGGCATGTGCGCGAGCGCGGAGTCGCCGCGTACAAGGTCCCCGACCTGGTCGAGTTCGTCGACGTCTTCCCGCAGACCGGAATCGGCAAGGTCAGCAAGAAGGGGCTGCGCTCCGCGTCCGCTCCCGCTCCCACCTCCGCAGGACAGCACTGAGTCCGCACCGCGCGGCACCGAAAGGCCCTCCCCATGGCACTTCCCGCCATCGCCCCCTATCCCCTGCCCGGCGCGGACGACCTCCCCGCGAACCGGGTCGCGTGGACCGTCGACCCGGCGCGCGCCGTGCTGCTCGTCCACGACCTCCAGAACCATTTCCTCGGTGCCTACCGCTCCGGCGAACAGCCGCTGACCGGCATGCTCGGCAACACCGCCCGGATCATCGGGGAGTGCCGCGAAGCCGGCGTCCCGGTGGTCTACTCGGCGCAGCGCGGCGGCCAGAGTGCCGCGGAACGCGGGCTCCAGCTCGACTTCTGGGGCCCCGGCGCCGCCGATGACGCCGAGGCCCTCGCCATGCCGGAGTCCGTCGCACCGGCGGACGGTGACACGGTGCTCACCAAGTGGAAGTACAGCGCGTTCGTCCGTACCGAACTGGAGTCCCTGATCCGGGAGTCGGGCCGCGACCAGTTGGTGATCACCGGTGTGTACGCGCACATCGGGGTGCTCATGAGCGCCGCCGACGCGTGGATGCGGGACATCCAGGCGTTCGTCGTGGCCGATGCCGTCGCCGACTTCTCGCGCGAGGACCACGACCTGGCCCTGCGCTGGGCGGCCGGCCGCTGCGCGGTCGTGACCACCACCGACGCCCTCCTGAAGGAGATCTGAACACCATGGCCCTCACCCTGGAACAGATCCGCAACGACGTCGCCGAGTCCCTGGGCGAGGAACCCGCGGACATCCCCCTCGACGAGAACCTCCTCGACTACGGGCTCGACTCGGTCCGCATCATGGCGCTGCTCGGACGGTGGCGCCGCGAGCACGAGGTGCGGGCAGAGTTCGCCGATCTCGCCGAACAGCCCTCCATCGAGGCCTGGTCCCCGCTGCTGGGGGTCTCATGACGGTCCTGCTCACCGAGGGCGCCGGCACGGCGACGGCGGACGAGCCGGACACCGTACTGCCGTTGACGGCCGCCCAGTCGGGCATGTGGTACGCCCAGTCGCTCGATCCGCTGAGTCCGGCGCTGAACACCGCGGAGTGCCTGGAGATCGACGGGCCGCTCGACCCGGAGGTGTTCGCCTCGGCGCTGCGCCGGGTCACCGAGGAGGCTGACGCGCTGCGCGTCCGCGTCGAGGACGGGCCGCGGGGGCCGCGGCAGATCGTCGCCGGTTCGGTCGCGCTCCCGCTCACCGTGCACGATCTGCGCGATGCGCCCGACGCGGACCGGCAGGCGCGGGCGTGGATGCGCGCCGACCTCGCCGAGCCGTGCGATCTCGCGGCCGGACCGCTGTTCCGGCACGCGCTCTTCCGCATCGGGGAGGATCGCTGGCTCTGGTACCAGCGGATCCACCACCTCGTCATGGACGGCTTCGGCTACTCGCTGCTCGTCCGGCGTACGGCCGAGGTGTACTCGGCACTCGTCCGGGGCCAGGATCCCGGGCCCAGGACCTTCGGGACACTGACCGACCTCGTCGCGCAGGACGCCGGCTACCGGTCGTCGGAGGCGTTCGCGACAGACCGTGCCCACTGGTCCGACGCGTTCGCCGACCGGCCCGAGGCGCCCCGGCCGGCGGGACGCGGCGCACTGCCCTCCCGTACGTTCCTGCGCCGTACCGCCCACCTCGGTCCGCACTCCACCGAACGGGTACGGGAACTCGCGACGCGGCTGCGCGCGACCTGGCCGGAGGTGCTGATCGCCGCGCAGGCCCTGTACACCTCCCGGGCCACCGCCCGCTCCGAGGTGGTGCTCGGGCTCCCCATGATGGGCCGGGTGGGGTCGGTCGCCCTGCGGGTGCCCGCAATGGTGATGAACGTCCTGCCGCTGCGGCTGACCGTCGCCCCCGGTGCGAGCTTCGCCGCGCTGGTGCGCCAGGTCGTGCTGGGCGTCCGCGAGGTGCGCCGCCATCAGCGTTACCGCTACGAGGACATCCGCCGCGATCTGCGGCTGCTCGGCGAGAACCGCGGCCTGGTGGGTCCGCTCGTCAACGTCATGCCCTTCGACTACGACGTGGACTTCGCGGGTGCCCCGGCCCGGGCCCGTAACCTGTCCGCCGGTCCGGTCGACGACCTGACCGTCAACGTCTACGACCGCGCGGACGGCGGCGGGCTGCGCATCGACCACGACGGAAATCCGGCCCTGTACGACGAGGACGCCCTCGCCGCCCATCAGGAGCGGTTCCTCCACCTCGTGGACCGGCTGACCTCGGTGGATCCGCACGCGCCGCTCGCCACGCACGGCATCGCGACTCCCGCCGAACACACCCTGGTGATCGAGCAGTTCAACCGCACGGACCGCGACCTTCCGCCGACGACGCTGATCGGCCCGATCGAGGCGCAGGTCGCCCGCACCCCCGACGCGACCGCGCTGGTGTACGGGGACATCTCCCTCACCTACGCGGAGCTGAACACCCGGGCCAACCGGCTGGCCCGCCACCTGCGGACGCTCGGCGCCCGGCCGGGCGCCGTGGTGGCGGTGGCGGTGCCGCGCTCGGTGGAACTGATCGTCTCGCTGCTCGCCGTACTGAAGTCGGGGGCCGCCTATCTGCCGCTCGACCCGGAGTACCCGGCGGAGCGGATCACGTACATGCTGCGGGACGCGGCACCCGTCTGCGTGATCACCGACCGTGCGGACCGCCTCGCCGATGACGCGGGGGCGGCGCACGTCGTCCTGGACGGCCTCGACGTCTCCGGGTATCCGTGGTGCGATCCGTCGCGCCCGCTGACGCCCGCGCATCCGGCGTACGTCATCTACACCTCGGGGTCCACCGGGCGTCCGAAGGGTGTCGTCGTGTCGCACGGTGCGATCGACAACCGGCTGCGCTGGATGCAGGACGCCTACGGGCTGACGGCGGACGACCGGGTGCTGCAGAAGACGCCCTCGTCGTTCGACGTGTCCGTGTGGGAGTTCTTCTGGCCGCTGCGCGAGGGCGCCGCGCTGGTCGTCGCGGAGCCGGGCGGCCACAAGGACCCGGCCTATCTGTCCCGGCTGATCCGCGAACAGGACGTCACCACCTGCCACTTCGTACCGTCGATGCTCCAGGTCTTCCTCGCGGAGGCGGACCCGGTCCCGTGCGGCGCTCTGCGCCGCGTCTTCTGCAGCGGGGAGGCACTGCCCCGGGAGACCGCGCACGCCTTCGGGCGAGGTCTGCCGGAGGCCGAACTCCACAATCTGTACGGACCGACGGAAGCGGCCGTCGACGTCAGCTTCCACGCGTGCGCGGCGCACGGGAGCGGGCCCGTACCGATCGGGCAGCCCGTGTGGAACACCCGGCTGTACGTACTCGACGCCGCGCTGCGGCCCTGCCCGCCGGGGGTGCCCGGCGAGCTGTACCTGGCGGGCCGGCAGCTCGCCGACGGCTATCTGGGCCGCCCGGACCTGACCGCGGCCCGGTTCGTCGCCGACCCCTTCGGGGGGCCGTCGGAGCGGATGTACCGCACGGGCGACCTGGCGCGCTGGACGGAGCAGGGCGAGGTCGAGTACCTGGGACGGACCGACCACCAGGTCAAGCTGCGCGGGCAGCGCATCGAGCTCGGCGAGATCGAGGCCGCGATGGCGGCCCGGCCGCTGGTGGACGGGGCCTGCGCCCTGGTGCGGGAGGACCGGCCCGGCGAACAGCGGCTCATCGGCTACGTGACGGGAGGCGCCGATCCCACGGCCGTACGGGCGGCACTGACCCGGGAACTCCCGGAACACATGGTGCCGTCGGCGGTGGTCGCGCTCGACTCCTTCCCGCTGAGCCCCAACGGAAAGCTGGACCGGCGCGCGCTGCCCGCCCCCGTCTTCACCGGAGCCGGAGCCGGATCCGGTCGGCGGGCGATGAGCGCACGTGAGGAGGCGCTGAGCCTGCTGTTCGCGGAGGTGCTCGGGGCTGCCGCGGTGGGCCCGGACGACGCGTTCTTCGATCTGGGCGGGACCTCGCTGCTCGCGGTCCGGCTCGTGGCGCGGGTGCGGGAGGAGTTCGGCACCGAGCTGACGATCGGTTCGCTGTTCGAGGCGTCCACCCCTGCCGCGCTCGCCGCCCGGATCGACGGTGCCGGGCCGGCAGCCGAGGACGCCCTGGACCTCGTCCTGCCACTGCGCGGCGGCACCGCGCGGACTCCGCTGTTCGCCATCCATCCGGCGGGCGGCATCGCCTGGTGCTACGCCGGGCTGGCCGCCCGGCTGGGGCCCGATCAGCCGGTGTACGGCATCCAGGCACGCGGCCTGGTTCGCGACGAACCGCTGCCCCGGACGCTGGAGGACGAGGCGGCCGACTACGTCCTGCGCATCCGGGAAGTGCAGGCGCACGGCCCGTACCGGCTGCTGGGCTGGTCGGTGGGCGGGGTACTCGCGCACACGGTGGCGGTGATGCTCCAGGAGAACGGCGAGGAGGTAGAACTCCTGGTGCTGCTGGACGCGTTCCCCGCCGAGCAGTGGCGGGAGCGCCCGGCTCCGGAGGAGGGCGACGCGCTCACCGCGGTGCTGCGCATGGCGGGCTTCGAGCGCACCGGCGAACGCACCCGCGAGGACGTGCTGGCCACGTTGCGCCGGGCGGGCAGTCCGCTGGCCGGGCTCGGCGACGGGACGCTGTCGAAGATCGTCGACATCGTGCCCAACCACGCCCGCATGATGCGTGAGCACGTGCACCGGGGCTACACCGGCGACCTGTTGTTCTTCACCGCTGCCGCTCCGCGGGCCGAGGACTGGCTCACCCGCGAGGCGTGGCGCGAGCACGTGTCCGGGGCCGTCGTGAATCACGACCTGGACGCCACACACCCGCAGCTGATGCAGGACCGCTTCCTCGACACCATCGCGGAGGTGCTGGCCGCCAGGCTGACGGAACTGGACACCTGAGCGGGGAGCCCGGGCGCCCCCTTCGCCCCCGGTCAGGCGGAGGGGGCGCCCGGGCTCATCAGGTCCACGAGACCGTCCGCGAGTTCCGTCCGCCAGCAGAGGTAGTCGTGACCGCCGTTGAACTCCCGGTAGGAGGCGTCCTCGTAGCCCGCGTCCGCGAGGGTGTCGCGCAGCCGGCGTGCGGCGGGCAGGGACACCCACTCCTGCTCGCCGAAGGAGAGCCAGAAGCGGACCGGCAGACGCGGGGATTCGGCGATCCGGGCGGTGAGCCACTCGGCGTCCGGACCGTCCGGCCACCAGAACGAGCCGGACTGCGCAAGGGCGTTGCCGAAGCGGTGGGGCGCCACGAGGCAGGCGTAGGCGGCGGTGAGACCGCCCAGGCTCTGGCCCGCGACGACGGTGCGCGCGGGGTCGTCCGTGACCGGGAGACGTGCGGCCGCCCAGGGCAGCAGTTCCTCGTCGAGGAACGCGACGAAGTCCTGGCTGCAAGCGAGGTCCGACCAGCGGGAAGCCACGTCGACGGAGTCCGGCAGCAGGGCCACCAGCGGGGGGACGCGCCCGTCCGCGATGAGGTTGTCCAGCAGGTCCGCGAGCCCGAGGTGCGGCTGCCAGTGCTCTCCGTCCAGGAGGACGAGCACGGGCAGTTCCGTCGCCCCGTGCGCACCGGCCGGCCGATACGTCCACACGCGCCGGTCTCCGCCCAGGCGTGCGGACGGAACCTCGTGCACGGACACCTCACCCCGCACGGCATCCGGCCGCGGCAGCCAGTCCCGGGCGCTCGGGGCGGCCGGGAGCTCGGCGTAGGAGACCGCCTCGCCACCCCAGCGACGGGGCAGCGAACGGTGGTTCAGGGGGTCCTGGCGGCGCCGGGTGCGCAGCCGCTGCCAGTAGTCGGCGGCCTCCGGCCCGGGACCGTCGCTCTCGTCGACGTAGAAGTCGTACGTGCCCCGCCAGTCGTGGCGCAGCCGCAGCGTCCAGTGCCACACATCGGTTCCGGGCACGTGCTCCATCAGGTTGCCTTCGGGGGCCCGCGGGTCGCCTAGCTTGTTGGGCAGCACCTGGACGGCGCGGGTGCCGGGGGCTGCGCGCCAGAGGAAGGTCACCGCGGCGTGATCGTCGCTGCCCCGGGGGTCCGGCCCGACGAGCGGCGTGCCGCTGTCCGCCACCCCGGCCCAGAACTCCTCGACACCCTCCGGGTCCGGCAGGGCACACACGGGTCGCGTGAGCCGGGACAGCGGGTCCGGCCGGGCCGTCCTGGGCGGTCGCCGGGGGGCGTCCTGGGGCGGCATGGACGTGATCATGAAGGGGACTCCGAATGACGAGGCGATCGACTTAGGGTCACCTTACCTTTCGGGTGGCGCAAGCCTCCGCGCCGGTGCGCGGGGCCGGAGATCCGCGCGTTCGCCGCCAGAAACTTAGGTTAGGCTCACCAAACTAACGAGCCGATGCGGCCCTCCGGGGCTTCGCCGGCGCGAGCCCCCCATCGCGCCACGCCGTTCCGCTCCCCTCCCCGCCTGCCTCACTTTCCGCCTGCCAGGAGCAGCTCACCATGACCCCCGACAGACCCTCGCGCACCCCCGTCCCCGCCCCCGCATCCCGCACCTCCCGCACCAGGATTGGCCGCGTGGCCGCACTCGCCGCGGGTGCGACGCTCGGCCTCGGCGCCCTCGCCATTCCGCTCGCCGGCGCGAGCAGCACAGGAGCGCCCACCGGGATCCCGCTCGCCCTCGTAGCCGACACGACCGCCCCCACGGTCACCCTGGGCGCGACGACAGTCGAGGCCGGCGGCGAGGTGCCGTTCACGGCCTCCGGCTTCCCCGCGGGAGCGACCCTGAGCGTCAAGTTCGACGACAAGACGCTCCTCAAGCAGTTTCCCGTCGGTGACGACGGCGGCGTCACCGGCACGGTGACCGTACCCACGGACGTCACCGTGGGCGGCGAGCACTGGCTTCGGTTCCTGGCACCGCAGACGAGCGTCAGGAGCGAGAACCTGACAGTTACGGGCGACGCCCCGACTCCCACGCCGACCCCGACGCCGACTCCCACGTCCACGCCCACGCCCACGCCCACGCCGAAGCCCACCCCGACCGTGACCGCTCCGGCCGCGGTGCCCGAAGTCCGGCTGAAGAGCTCCTCGGTGACGGCGGGCGGCAAGGTCTCCTTCAGCCTCTCGGGGTTCACCCGGGGGCAGAACGTCACGGTCAAGCTCGACGACAGCGAAATCATCGGGCAGTGGACGGCCGCCGTGAACGCGGCGGGCACCTTCTCCGGCACGGTCACCCTGCCCAAGTCGACCACGGGCGGCGCGCATTGGCTGCGCGTCCTCGCCCCGAACCCGTCGACGAGCCTGCGCGCCGACATCTCGGTCGCCGCCGCGAGCACGGGCGGCACCAGCGGTTCGGACACGGGGGGCGGATCCGGCGGGGGCGGCACAGCGGCCACGGGAGGTTCGGGCGGCGGAGCCGGAAGCGGCGGCGGGTCCGGCAGCAGCACCGGGACGTCCGCCTCGATCACCGCGGGCTCCCAGGTCGCCGCCGGCGGCAAGGTCTCCTTCCGGGTGACGGGCTTCCCGGCCGGTCAGCAGCTCACCGTCAAGCTCGACGACTCCGAGATCATCGGGCAGTGGCCGGACGGCATCGGAGCCGACGGCGCGCTCTCCGCGTCCGTGACGGTCCCGGAATCCGCGACGAAGGGTGCCCATTGGCTGCGCTTCCTCGCACCGAACCCGTCGACGAGCCTCAGGGCCGACTTCACTGTCACCTCGGGCACCACCGCCGACGCGGCCACGACCCCTACCTCCGGCAGCACGGCGACCCCGGCACCCGCGGCGTCGGGCGCACCGGCCGCCGCGTCCAACTCCCGTGGCGCCAGGGCCGAGATCACAGCCGACCTGGTGCAGCCGGGCGGAAAGCTCCACTTCACGGTGACGAAGTTCCCCGCAGGCAGGACGGTCACCGTCAAGCTCGACGACGAGGAGATCCTGGGCCAGTGGAAGGCCGACGCCAAGGGCTTCTACCAGGGTGACGTGACCGTCCCGGACGACACCTCTGTCGGAGCGCACTGGCTGCGCTTCCTCGCCCCGGACCCGGCCACCACGCTGAAGGTCGACTTCCAGGTGACCGGGGCGAACGGTGCCGCGGGCAGCGGCCCGGCGCCGGCCGCGGTCACGCCGGAGACCGCGCCCCTCGTCCCCACGGCCGCGTCCACGGAGAACTCCGTGTCCTACGCGACCATCGCCTGGTCGGCCGCGGCAGCGGCAGTGGGCGGAGCGGTGGGCGCCGGGGGCACCACCCTGTTCGTGGTCCGCCGCCGCAGGCCCGCACCCGCCCAGGGGTGACGAACAGAGAACGCCCCACCATCACAGTCGAGTTGTAACCCAGATCACACCACCTGAAGAACTTTAGTTAGGTAAGCCTAAGCTAAGTTTCAGAGGTAAGGATCTTGATGACTTCCCTTCAGGAGTTGACCTCAGCATGACTTCACCCACCCGCAGCCCGCGTCGCACCGGTACCTGCGCGGCCATCGCCGTCGTTGTCGCCGCCGGGAGCACCGCGGCCCTGACGGGCACCGCGTCCGCCCAGGCCCGGCCGGCCGTTTCGGCCGTCACCACCGCGCCGGTCACCAACGGGCTCTACCAGTCCTCCTACTCGGAGCGGAACCACGTCCTGTGGACCACGTCCGCCGTGGGCCGGCCCCCGGTGACGAACTCCGCCCTGACGAAGGTGGACCCTCGGACGCTCAAGGTGAAGGCCACTTACACCCCGCCGGTCACGGACGCGGCCACCGGCGCGGTCGAGGCGGTCTACGGAGTCGCGGTCGACGACGAGCACAACACCGTCTGGACCACCAACACCCGCAACAACTCGGTCGCCGTCTACAGCCAGCGCACCGGTAAGCACCTCGCCACGCTCCCGAACGTGAACCACGCCCGTGAGATCGTCGTCGACGAGCGCCACGACACCGTGTGGGCGAGCGGGTTCGGTGACGGCACGCTCGTCGCGTTCGACAGCCGCACCCTGAAGGAGAAGAAGCGCGTCACGGTCGAGGGCTCGGGACCGACCGGCCTGGCCGTGGACGAGAAGTCCGGCACGGTCTACGCCGCCGACCTCACCAACGACCAGCTCATCCAGGTCGCCACGCGCTCCACCACCCCGCGGCTCATCCCCGCCGGAGACGGACCGATCTCGGTCGCCCTGTCCAAGGACGGCCGCACCGCGTACACCGCCAACCAGACCGGCGGTGACGTCTCGGTCGTCGACCTCCGCAAGGGCCTCGTCACCAAGTCCGTGGCCACCGGGCAGGGCCCGCTGTCCGTGGCCACCGACAGCCGCTCGGGCAACGTCCTGGTGGTCAACCGCACGGACGCCTCCGTCTCCGTCGTCAGCCCGCGCAAGGGCGCCGTCGTGGAGACCGTGGCCACCGGTGCCAACCCCAACCACATCGAGGTCACCGACGGCATCGCGTACGTCGTCGACAAGTCCGGCGCGGGCGCCGACGGCAAGGACCAGCTGCACCGCATCCGCCTCGCCCGCTGACGCCTCACCACCTTCCGTCGGGGGGGGGGGCCCCCCCCCCCCCCCGGGGGGGGCCCCCCCCCCCGCGGGGGGGGGGGGCCCCCCCCCCCCCCCGCCGCCGGCCCCCCCCCCCCCCCCCACGGCGGTGGACGGGCCGTCCACCCGGCCCTCACCCCGCCAACAGCGCGTCCAGGGCCAGCGCGGTGTCCGGGTGGCGGCCGGCCAGGGCCGCGCCCGCCCGGCCGGACCCGGGGCTCTCCCATAGCCCCTCGCAGCCCAGCAGGGCCGCCACCGCGTCGCAGGTCTCGGGGTGGTCGGCGAGCAGGGTGCAGCCGTGGCCGGTGTCCGGGCGACCGGCCGACGGCGCCGCCGGCCCCATCCGCCACGGCGGTATCCACGTGTCGAGCGCCTCGAGGCGGCCGGGGAAGGTGCGGCCGGCCTCACGGATGAGCAGCGGTGCCAGGTCCGCACCGCCCGCGCGCAACGTGGTGACCAACGTCGGCAGCCAGGGCAGGAGCACCGGGTCCGGCAGCCGTCCGAACGCCTGCGACACCGCCTCCACGACGAAGTCCGTGAGACCCGGGACGGGTTCCAGTGCGTGCACGAGGCCGCTGAGGTAGCGCGGGTACGCGGGCACGACCAGGGGATTGGCCAGCAACTCGTCGCACCTCGACCGCAGCTCCGCGCGGGAGAGGTGACCGAGCTGGACCTGCGCCGCCCACAGCAGCGCCGTCCTCGACGGCTCCCGCGGATGCGACTGGGCCAGGGCCAGCCGGAGCTGGGCGCGGTCGCAGCCGAGCGACAGCGCCAGGCTCTCCATGCTGAACAGGAAGCCGAGCATCGCCGCCACCTGACGGACGGTGGCGTCGTCGTCGGTGAACGACATCGGCAGCAGCGTGCAGTAGTGCGCGTACCCGGTCTTGACGAAGGACTCGATCCACGCCGGCAGGACCGGCTCGCCGGTACGGTAGTACGCAAGCAGCCGCCGTACCCGGCGCAGCACCTCAGGCGCCCCGTCGACGCTGCGTTCCGCCGCGAGTACCTCCAGCGCACGCGTCCCGAGTTCGTCTGCCAGACGGCTGCTGCGCAGGTACAGGGTCGCGTCCTCGACGGCTTCCAGGACGCTCGCCGCGGTGGCCTGAGGTGCGTATGCCGCGCGGCGCAGCCGCTGCTCCAGGACCTGCTCGATGCTGACGCCCTCGTAGCCGAGCTCGATGAGGGCGCGCTGGTGGGTGCCCAGCGCCAGGTCCCAGGACTCCTGGATCGAGCGCTCCCCCAGGCTCCGCTCGCCCATGATCGGCCGGGCGGCGCCCGGCGGCATCAGCCGGCGCAGCATCCACAGGACGTCGGAGCAGCGCTCCAGTTCCGGCCGGGACGCGATGTCGAGGAGTGCCCGCTGCACACCGCGCTGCTCGAGCCGCAGGTCCAGGGCCGCGAGCCGGTCGTGCACGTCACGGGCCAGCGGCGGCAGGGCGTCGTAGCCGACCTGGCCGATCCGGTCACCGCCCATCATGATCTCCACCAGCCGGCGCACGTCGCGCCGGCCGGGCACGGTGTCCTTCTCGATGCAGGTGACGGCCGCGTCCTGGAAGTCGTACGGCGTGGGCCTGGCCCGGTCGCGCAGGCCGGCCAGCAGGATCGACGTCTCGAACACCGCGATGGCGTCGGCGGTGGAGGCGAGATAGCCGTTGCGGCGGGCCGCGCGCACGATCTCCACGCACCAGCCGAGCAGTTCGGCCTCGTCGAGGCGGTCGAGGACGGGCGGCTGCCGGAGAAACCCGGTCAGCTTGTCGGACGGTTCGGCCGCCGGTGCGGGTACGGGTGCGGCAACGGCCTTCCTGGCTCGCGGCTTCTTCCCGCCCGCCTGGCCGGCCAGGCGGAACGGCTCCACGCGGGTGCGCCGGATGTTCTTCGCCCAGAGTGACGCGGCGATCGAGACCGAGCCCGCGGCGAGGCCGAACTGCGCCTCGATCGCGGCGTGGCTGGACGGGATCAGCCCGTGCTGCCACTTCGTGGCCGTGCGCGGGACGATCTCGAAGGTGTCGCTGCCGTGGACTCCGAACTCGGCGACACGGCTGGCCGCGTGGAAGGCGCCGCAGACGTAGAGACCGTCGGCGGGGGCTGTTCCGGTCGCCGCCAGGTGTTCGCGCATCCGCGTCCACATGTGGCGTTCGCGGTCCTCGTCCACGCGCACCCGGTGCGGGTCGCCCGGTGCGAGGTGCCGGAAGAGGCTGCCGATCAGGAGCATGACCTGGCGGTAGGTGTCGTGATCCCCCTCGCCGAGGGGGAGTTCCACGTACTGGTGCCACCACTCCGACCAGTGCCGCACCTTGCCGTGACGCAGCAGGTGCTCCTCCAGTTCGGCGAAGCGGGGTCGCAGATCACCGATCCCGACACCGACCGCGTCGCCGTGCAGCGCGGCCTCCTCCTCGGCGGCCCGTGCGTCGGAGCCCGGTGCCGGGGCGTCGCCATCGGCGTCGTCGTCGGAGAGTTCCGCTCGGGCGTCCCACTGGTAGACGTGGTCCGAGGAACGGTCGACGAGGACCAGTTCGACGCCCGGTGTGTCGAGGGCGTAGGAGATCGCCTGGTATTCGGCCGAGGCCTCGGTGATCGGGGCGACCACCGAGAGCGGGGCCCAGCCGGCCGGGAAGCCGTCGGTCTCGGTCGCGAACGCCTGGACCGCCACGGGAAGCCTGCAGTTGCGCAGCTCCGCCAGCAGGGGCGCCATGTCCTCGCACAGCTCCAGGTAGACCACCTTCGGCTGCTTCTCCCGCAGCCGGCGTGCCATAGCGAGCGCCGAGGCGGGCGAGTGGTGGCAGACGGGAAAGATCTCCAGCGGCTCACGCACGGCGCGGTCCACGTCGTCGACGATGCCGAGGAGGATGCTCTCCAGGGCGTCGGGCCCGTCGGCGAACGTCGCGGCCGCCTCCTGCAACTGCGTGCGCAGCTCTTCGAAGCTCCGCTCGTGCGCGGCGGTCATGACAGGGTGGCGATCGTCTCGCGGCCGCCCTCCAGGAACTCGGTCCAGGAGCCGCCCTCTTCCTTGCTGCGGGGCTCGACGACGCCGTGCAGGTACTTGTTGAGGATGGCCAGGTCCTCGGGATCGCGCCGGGCCAGTGAGCCGACGAGCGAGGAAGCAAGGGTCCGGGCGGTCAGGTCGCGTGCGCCGAAGAAGTTGCCGTGCAGGATCGCGTCCTCCAGCACGCCGATCTGTTCGGCGGTGGAGAGGGCGGACTCCAGCTTCTCGTCGTCGCTGCCGGCCGCGGCCGCGGAGGCGCGCAGGTCGGCGAAGCTCCGCAGCAGAACGTCGAGGAGTGTCGGGGGCACGTCGAGCTCGATGCTGTGGCGGCGCAGAAGTTCCTCGGTGCGGAAGCGGATGATCTCCGCCTCGCTCTTCTTGTTCGTCACCACCGGGATGCGCACGAAGTTGAAGCGGCGTTTGAGCGCCGAGGACAGGTCGTTGACACCCCGGTCCCGGCTGTTGGCCGTGGCGATGACGGAGAAGCCGGGCTTCGCGAAGACGATGTTGTCGCTGTCCAGTTCGGGCACGGAGATGTACTTCTCGGACAGGATCGAGATGAGCGCGTCCTGGACGTCACTGGTGGAGCGGGTCAGCTCCTCGAAGCGGCCGATCGCGCCGGTCTCCATCGCCGTCATGATCGGTGACGGGATCATGGAATCCCGGGACTGTCCCTTGGCGATGACCATGGAGACGTTCCAGGAGTACTTGATGTGGTCCTCGGTGGTGCCGGCCGTGCCCTGCACCACCAGCGTGGAGTCGCGGCAGATCGCCGCGGACAGCAGCTCGGCCAGCCAGCTCTTGCCGGTACCGGGATCGCCGATGAGCAGCAGACCGCGGTCGGAGGCCAGGGTGACGATGGAGCGCTCGACGAAACTGCGGTCGCCGTACCACTTCTGCGTGATCTCCCGGTCGAGGCCGTCGGAACGCTCGGAGCCCAGGATGAACAGGCGGACCATCTTCGGGGAGAGTCGCCAGGAGAAGGGCTTGGGGTTGTCGTCGACGGACTCGAGCCACGCCAGTTCCTCGGCGTACTTGATCTCGGCGGGGGCGCGCAACAGGTCGGACATGAGAGGCCCTTTCTAGGCGAGGAACGTCTTGAGCTCGTGGACGAGCTTGCTGATGTGGCCGGAGAGCACCGGCGTGCCGAGGGCCTTGAAGCGTTCGCGGAACCAGGGGTTGACCTCCTGGCGGCCGGAGCTGGTGACCGAACCGACGGGGATGAACTTCACTCCGGAGCGGTGTACGGCCTCGATCCCCTCGAAGAGCGGCTGGGAGCGGCCGAACTCGTAGAAGTCCGAGATCCAGACCATCACGGTGTCCTGCGGATCGGTGATCTTCGGACGGGCCATCGCCATCGCGACGGGACCGTCGTTGCCCCCGCCGAGCTTGGTGCGGAGCAGGGTCTCGAAGGGATCGTGCACCCAGGGGGTGAGGTCGAGCGCCTGTGTGTCGTACGCGATCAGGTGGACGTCCACCTTCGGGAGTCCGGCGAACACCGACGCCAGGATGGTGCAGTTCACCATCGAGTCGACCATCGAGCCCGACTGGTCCACGACGACGATCAGCCGCTGGGGTGTCGTCTTGCGTGCGGTGTGCCGGTAGTAGAGACGGTCGACGTACAACCGCTCCTCCTCCGGGCTCCAGTTGGTGAGGTTCTTCCAGATCGTCCGGTCGAGGTCGAGATTGCGGAACACTCGTTTGGGCGGGACGGAGCGGTCCACGGCGCCCACCGTGGACTTCGCCACCTGGGTGCGCAGCACTTCGGCGACCTCGTCGACGAAGCGGCGGATCAGGGCCTTGGCGTTGGCGAGGGCGACACCCGAGAGGTTGCTCTTGTCCCGCAGCAGCTGCTCGATGAGCGACATACTGGGGGTGAGCTGCGCCGCGAGGACGGGGTCCGCCAGTACCTCGCGCAGGTGCATCCGCCGGACGAGGTCGGCTTCGAGGGCGCCGAGCTCCGGCCCGATCGTCGGGATCAGCCGGGCGATGTCGGGCTGTGCGCCGTGCCCCGAGGCTCCTCCCCCGGTGCGGCCGCCCCGCAGTTCGCCGGGCGTGCAGCCGAGCGCGCGCTCCAGCCATCCCGCGTCGGACTGCCACCGCGCCAGCTGTCCGGCGGTGACCGTGCCGGAGCCGGAGGCGAAGACGTTGAGGAGCACCTTGGACATCAGCGCCGCCCGCCGCACCTCGGCGGCCCGGTCCCGTACGCCCTCGTCATCGGGCGCGGGAGTCATCAGGCCGTCGAACTCGTCGGCCAGCTCCGGATGGCGCTGCACGACCGAGTCGACGGACGCCTGCGGGTCCAGCAATGCGGACGGCAGCCGGAGATCCTCGACGACGGCGAGGCTCGCCGACTCCAGCGCGGGCTGTTCCTCGGGGTCGAAGAGCCGGGCGAGCAGGCGCCAGTACAGGACCTGACGGCGGTTCTCGTGCGGGTCGGGCTCGGGGGTGCGCGGGGACGTGGCCGGGTCCGGTGCGGACGGCTCCGGCAGGTCCGTGATGTGCTCCGTCATTTCCGCAGCAGCCTTCCCGCGCGCTCCCTCAGTACGGCCACGGCGTCGGTGGCGGCCTTTTCGGCCCTGGCGCCGGCCTTGTCGGCCGTGCCGCCTGCCCAGCCGCCGGCATGCAGCGCGACAGCCTTCTTCCGAACGGTCGTCTCGACGGCCAGGGGCTGGAGGCGGTAGCTGCCGGCGTCCCAGCGGAGCAGCGCGATGCAGGCGCCGGAGGCGGCGACGGCTTCGGGCGTGAGTGGCCCGGCGGCCGGGACGCGGTCGATGTCGACCTCAAGGGGATGGCCGGCCACGGTGAAGGTCAGTGCGTCGTCACCCTGTCGCACGGCATACCCCTCCAGGAACACCGGCACGGCGATGCGTGCCGGATGGCGGTCCAGAGGTGCGGTGACCGCCTCGGTGGCGGCGGGCAGGGCGACCCGGGCGGTGACGAAGGCGTCGGCGCTCCCACCCGGACGCGCGTGCGCGTCGCTCCAGATCAGGTCGCCCTCGCCGGTGACCGGCATGTCGGTCAGGTCCATCGAGCGGCCTTCGCCCACGGCCGCCAGAAGGGACATGTGGGGACGGAGCAGCTGCCAGATGCCGGCTCCGACCACCGTGTCGGGCTTCGGCGCCGCCATGCCGGCCCGCACCAGGCGGGCCTTGGTGCCGTCGGCGGGCTCGAACACCGCGTGCACCTGCACCTGTACGGCGGTGGCGTGTTCGTGCAGGTCGACGCCCAGGGGCAGCAGGCGGCCGGTGGCCGTGCCCGTCACGGGCGCGTCGGCGGCTCCGGGCAGCGTCAGCAGCATCGCCCTGGTCCAGAGGTCGGCCCAGCGGCGCGCCGGAACGCGTTCCAGCGCGGCACCCGGGCAGGACGCGGCGAGTTCGGCCGCGAAGCCGTCGAGCAGGGTGGCGAGGCGGCGCAGGGCAGGGTCGGGGAGCATGGCGGAGACGACGGGCGCCGCCCCCGAGACCACGTCGTGGTCCATTCCCCGCCACCCGGCGCGCGCCAGGTCGGCGAGCCAGGAGCGGGCGGCCGTGAGCAGATTCACCGCGGGCCGGCTCTCGGGTGCCGCGGCGGCGGCCGCGCCGCGTGGCCGGCCGGTCGCTTCCTCCACGCGGCTCATCAGTGCGTCGTGGACGGAGCCGAGGAGCGCGGTGCGGGCGGCGGCGAGGGCGACGAAGTCGTCCTCGCCCGCGGAGCCGTCCACGGTCCTGCCGGCCGCCTCGGCGACCCTCGCGGCCAGTGGTGTGCCCGCTACGGCGTGCGCGAACTCGGCCAGAGCAGCGGCCCGGTCGGGGCGAGGCCGGAGCAGTCCGTCGACGAGGGCCTGGTCGAAGACGTCGACGGCTGTCAGGGCCTCGTCGAGCCCTTGGACGGTCGCGAGGAGCGCATCGGTACGCATCACGCCACCGTCCTGGTCGGCGGGAACCAGTGCATCTCCGGCAACGGTGCCGCGCTCGGGGCGAGTTCCAGATAGGCCAGGTGCCGCAGGAAGCGGCTGAAGACGGGGGCGGCGTCCTTGGTGTCCGCCGGTGAGGGGCGGGTCCCGCTCATCCCGGCCTCGATGGCCGGTGCGCTCGGCGCCCCCTCCGCGGTCTCCACCTTCAGGTAGCGGGCCACGCGATCGGCGCCGTACTGCAGCACCGCCTCATTGATCAGGGCCCGGATGTGATTGCAGAACGCACCCCGCGCGCCGCCGCAGGGCCGGTTGTTGTTGGTGCTGCAGGCGAACGCGTACGTGCCGGCCGCGACCGACGAGACGTACACCCGCCCGATGTCCGAACCGCTCGACACCACGCCCTGCAGACGTCCGCCGGCCAGCTCGGCGAACGGGACCTTGGCCAGTTTGCGCGGCCGCGCGGGTGCTGTCACCCGTGCTGTGCTCGACCTCTCCCAGTCCGACAACGCACCATCTCCTATGCACCGAGGGGGCGTCCGCGCCACAACGGCGGAACACCACTGAACCTACGTGCGACCACTGACAACGCCGGTCGCTCACGTGCGCGGGGCCGGCCGCGCGGAGCACCGCCGCGGTGTCCCTCCCCCTCCTCGTGCGGTGCCTCACCGCGCACCCGCGGCTTCGCGCCCCGGCCGTCAGGAACCGGCACTCAGTGGCAGGAGCTGCGGCCGCTTGGAGGTGCGGCCGTCTCCTGACGACCGGCCGCGCAGACGTCGTCCGAGCCAGGGGCCGAGGAAGGCGGCCGCCCAGCGCAGTTCGGCGCCCGTGGACTGCCAGCCGGAGGGGAGCACTTGTGGGGGCAGCGGGTGCGTCCAGGCGTCGTCGCTCCGGGGCACGTGGAGGGCCTGGGCGACGGCTGCGGCGATCCGCGCGTGACCGAGGGGGCTGGCGTGGAGTCGGTCGACGCTCCACAGACGGGGGTCGGTGGAGACGGGGTGGTGGGCGATCTCCGCGACCGCGACGCCGTGACGGGCCGCCGCGGCCCGGATGTGGGCGTTGAGCTCCGACACCCTCGACCTGACGGGCCGGGCGAGGGGCGCGATCTTCCCGACATCCGGCACGGTCAAGGTCGCCACCTGCGCCCCGGCGGCGGTCAGCGCGGCGAACATCTCCTCCAGTTGCCCGGCCACCTCGACGACGTCGAAGCGCGGCCGCAGCAGGTCGTTGACCCCGGCGACGACGGTGGCCAGGTCGGGGCGCAGGGCCAGGGCCGGTCCCAGCTGCTCGGCGCGGACCTGACCGGCGACCCGTCCGCGTACGGCCAGATTGGCGTACTGGAGACCGGGGTTGACGGTCGTGAGCTGCTCGGCGAGCCGGTCGGCCCAGCCACGGAGGCCGACGGTGTCGTCCCCGTCGCCGACCCCTTCGGTCTGGCTGTCGCCCAGTGCGACGTAACGCAGGTATTCACCGCCCGGCATGACTGGCCTGCCTCTCCCGCAGCACTGCCGCGATCCGCAGGCACCAGTCCCGGTGTCCCTGCTCGAACGCCACGCCGCGCAGGCACGTCAGGTACGGCCCGATCCGTTCGCCGTGGCGGAGGAACTCCTCCTCGTCCGCCTCCCCGCGCAGCTTGCGCAGCAGGTCGTCGAGAAGCGCGATCTTCGCATCGGCCGCGGCCACCCGCTCATCGAGCTGTTCGATCACCTGCACGGTGCCGATGCGGTCGGCGGACTGGACCTTGACGAGCAGATCGTCGCGGATGAACGAGGGCTTGGACGCGGTGGCGGCGAACTTCTCCAACTCGTCGCGACCCGCGCCGGTGACGCGGAAGACGCGCTTGTTGGGCCGGGTCTCCTGCACCACCTGCCGGCCCTCGACGAGCCCTTCCTTCTCCAGCTTGGCCAGCTCCGTGTACAGCTGTTGGGGCAGGGCGTGCCAGAAGTTCGCGACGCCGACGTCGAACGCCTTCGCCAGTTGGTATCCGCTGTACTCGCCGTCCAGCAGCGCCGCCAGCACGGCATGTCGCAAGGCCATCGAAGCAGCCCCTCCCTGTCATCACGGATCAGCACGGTGGCACCGGCCGCCATGCATCGTACTCAAGAATATGACTACTCAACTCTTTGAGTACGCGATGCGAGCTCTGCCCCACCGTCGTCGACGAGGCCGGCCGCCGCGGCTCCGGTGGAGTCGCGGCGGCCGGCAGACGTACGGCACTGCCGCAGGAAGACGGGAGGCGCCGGGCCTACGACGCCGCGGGCGTCACTTCGTCACTCCCGTACGGGCGCGTGATGATTTCCATGCCATGGCCGGCGGGATCCATGAAGTACAGCCCGCGACCGCCGTGATGATGGTTGATCTCGCCCGGCTGCTCGAGGTGCGGGTCCGCGTAGTACGTGATCCCCGCCTCCTGGATGCGCCGCAGCGCGAGATCGAACCCGGCGTCGCCGATGAGGAACGCGTAGTGCTGCGGCGTGATCGATTCGGCGGGAATGGCGGCGAAGTCCAGCGTGACGCCGTTACTGAGCGAGATCGGGATGAAGGGGCCCGCCTCCGCGCCCACTTCGAGATCCAGCAGATGAGCCAGGAACTCGGCGGATTCGCGGTTGGAACGGGAGTGGATGATCGTGTGATTCAACTCGACAGACAAAGTGGAATGCCTCCGAAGGCATCTCACGAGCACCTCCATGCCTCACCCAGCCGGTGACCAGCACGCGATGCCGTCTCGCGATCCTATGAGCGAAGTCGCCCGCCTGTCGAGCGGGATCGGCACCTCGCGAAGCCGTCACGAGAGCCTCACACCCCGGAGCCCGGGCCCGTCGGCGCGGGCAATGGCACCGGTCCGCAGCCGGCCCGTGGCACAAGGAAATACCCGGTCCGCAATTGCGGACCGGGTATTTCCCCGAGTATATTGAGAGCTTCTGTGCGCCCACAGAAAAGGCCCCGAACGGGGGGCCACTAAGAAGCACCATATCCGTCAGGGAGCAATGTTGTCAACTCGGGAAAGCGCCGAATTGCAGAAGGAGCAGGAATTCATCGACCGGCTCTACGACCGTGTCGACGCCCTGCGTGGTGTCGCCGCCGCGCACGTGGAGGAGGCGCTGACGCCGGTCGGGACCGGACTGCAGGCACGCCTCGAACGCGATGTGCTCGTCGCCGAACGCTCGGGCCTGCTCGCCGCGCTGAACGCGGTGGACGGCTCCCTGTGTTTCGGCCGCATCGATCTCTCCGACGGCGTCGCGCACCACATCGGCCGCATCGGAATCCGCGAGGACGACAGCGCGCACACCCCTCTGCTGATCGACTGGCGTGCGCCGGTCGCCCGCCCCTTCTACCTCGCCACCGGTCACACCCCCATGGGGCTGCGGCGGCGCAGGCACCTCACCACCGAGGGCCGCACCGTCACCGAGCTGCACGACGAGATCCTCGACGTCGGGGACCGGCAGCGCACCGGATTCGAGGACCCGAGCGGCGACGCCGTGCTGCTCGCCGCCGTGAACTCCGCCCGCACCGGTCGCATGGGCGACATCGTGCGGACCATCCAGGCTGAGCAGGACCGCATCATCCGTGCCCCGCACCGCGGTGTGCTCGTCGTCGAGGGCGGCCCCGGCACCGGCAAGACGGCGGTGGCGCTGCACCGGGCGGCGTTCCTGCTGTACGAGCACCGTGAGCTGCTCGCCAAGCGCGCCGTCCTGATCGTGGGCCCCAACCCGGCCTTCCTGAGCTATATCGGCGAGGTGCTGCCGGCACTCGGCGAGACCGGGGTGCTGCTCGCCACGCAGGCCGAGCTGTTCCCCGGGGTACACGCGGACGGTGCGGACACCCCACGCGCCGCCGCGGTCAAGGGCGGTGAGCCGATGGCGGAGGCACTCGCCATGGCCGTGCGCGACCGGCAACTGCTGCCCGAGCCCGGTGCGCCGCTCGTCATCGCGCACGACGACGGGGACCTGATCCTCGACTGGGAGATCGCCTACGAGGCCCGCCAGTCGGCCCGCGACACGCTCCTCCCCCACAATCTCGCCCGCCCGCACTTCGCGTTCCGCGTCATCGACGCCCTCACCGCTCAGCTGACGGAGCGCATCGGGGCCGATCCGTACGGCGGCCCCAACTTCCTGGGCCCGGACGACATCGCCCAGCTCGGCAAGGCGGTGGCCGTCAGCGGGGCGGTGCACCGTGCCATCGACGAGCTGTGGCCGCCGCTCACTCCGCAGGCGTTCCTCACCGGCTACCTCGCCGACCCCCTGTACGTACCGGCCGAGGACGCCGAGGCGATCCGGCGCGCACCCGACGGGGCGCGCTGGACCCCTGCCGACGTGCCGCTGCTCGACGAGGTGGCCGAGCTCCTCGGGGCCGACGACAGCGCCGAGCGGGCGGCCGCGGAGGCCGAGCGCCAGGAGCGGATCGCGTACGCCCAGGGCGTGCTGGAGCTGTCGAGGGGCTCGGAGTCCTTCGAGTTCGAGGACGAGGAGTCCGAGTTCCTGGCCGCCCACGACATCATCGACGCGGAGCGGATGGCGGAGCGGCAGGAGGAGGCCGATCACCGCAGTGCGGCCGAGCGCGCCGCCGCCGACCGCACCTGGGCGTTCGGACACATCATCGTCGACGAGGCGCAGGAGCTGTCGCCGATGGCATGGCGGCTGCTGATGCGCCGCTCACCGACCCGCTCGATGACGCTGGTCGGTGACCCCGCGCAGACCTCGGAGGAGGCCGGCGTCGGCTCGTGGGAGGAGATCCTGAAGCCGTACGTCGGTGACCGCTTCGAGCATGTCGCGCTCAAGGTCAACTACCGTACGCCCGCCGAGATCATGGAACTGGCGGCCCGGGTGCTGCGCGTCGGCGATCCGACGTTCGAGCCGCCCGCCTCGGTACGGTCGACCGGCGAGGCGCCATGGGTGCGCGACGCCGGGGACGACCTGGCGGGCACGGTGGCGCGGGCGGTCCTGGAGCTGGCCCCCGGCGAGGGACGTCTCGCGGTGATCGCGCCCAGGGCGCTCCACGAGGAGATCGCCGCAGCGGTGGACGGTGCGACCGCCGGCGCCGAGCCCGACCTGACGCACCCGGTGGTCCTGCTCGACCCCCGGCAGGCGAAGGGGCTCGAGTTCGACCACGTGCTGGTGGTGGAGCCCGCCCGGTTCGGGACCAGTGACCTGTACGTGGCCCTGACCCGGGCCACTCAGCTCCTGGGCATCGTCCACCGCGAGGCGCTGCCGCAGGCGCTGCGCTGATCCGGTCCGCCGACTGGACGCGCCCTACACCTGGCTTCGGACCTCGCGCCGGAGCCGCGCCGTGAGGTGGTGCCGAAGCCGGTGACCGACTGCCGCGAGGTCGTGGACGAAGTCGAGCGTGTCGTCGTCGGCCAGGGTGTAGCGACGGCGGCTGGCCTCGACGTCCTTGGCGGTGGGGGTGACCGCGACCTGATGGGTGGTGAGGTCGACCGCGCCGGCGTCCGCGCGGCCGGTCAGGATCTCCGCGATGCCGGTGGGCTGGGTGATCAGCGCCTCCACCCGGCCCTCGGGCTGCATCCGCCACCAGCCGCTCTCCCGCGCCGCCGGCCGCAGGGGGAGTCCGTCCGCGTCCAGCAGCCAGGCGCGCGCCTCGTAGTGGAGGAAGGGCCGCCCGTCATGGCTGAAAGTGACCTCCTGCGCGTACGCGAATTCCTCGGCGAGGGTCGGGTAGCCGCCGCGGCCACGGCCCGACCAGGTGCCCAGGTACCCGGTCAGCGGTTCCAGCAGCGGGTGCGGTGCCGGGGCTTCGTCCGGCCCAAAGGCATCGGGGTACGGGGGCGTTGTCGCGGGGTCGAACATGAGGTGCGCTCCTGGATGGGGGCCGGTGCCGGTTCCGGTTGGCAGCCTAGGCCGTCGCGCCGGGGCGCCGGGGCACCGCCCCGCGGACACGGGCCCGGGCCGGCTCCTGGCAGGGGCCGGCCCGGGATCACGCTCAGACGAGGTCGAACCGGTCCAGGTTCATGACCTTGTCCCACGCTGCCACGAAGTCCCGCACGAACTTCTCCTTCGCGTCGTCGCTCGCGTAGACCTCCGCGACCGCGCGCAGTTCGGAGTTCGAGCCGAAGACGAGGTCGGCACGGCTGCCGGTCCACCGGACCGCGCCCGTGGCGGCGTCGCGGCCCTCGAACGTGCTCGCGTCCTCGGACGTCGCCTTCCACGTCGTGCCCAGGTCGAGCAGGTTGACGAAGAAGTCGTTGGTCAGGGATCCGGGTGTCCCGGTGAGGACGCCGAGCGACGACTGCTGGTAGTTGGCGCCCAGCACGCGCAGGCCGCCGACAAGGACCGTCAGCTCGGGCGCGCTCAGGTTCAGCAGGTTCGCCCGGTCGAGCAGCAGGTACTCGGCGGGCAGTCGGTTTCCCTTGCCGAGGTAGTTACGGAATCCGTCGGCCTTCGGCTCCAGCTCGACGAACGACTCCACGTCGGTCTGCTCCTGCGACGCGTCGACGCGGCCCGGGGTGAAGGGGACCTCGATGTCGAAGCCGGCGTCCTTGGCCGCCTTCTCGACGCCCGCCGCGCCGGCGAGCACGACCAGGTCGGCGAGGGAGACCTGCTTGCCGCCCTGCCCGCCGGAGTTGAAGGACTCCTGGATGCCCTGGAGGGTACGCAGCACGCCCGCCAGCCGGTCCGGCTCGTTGACCTCCCAGCCGTTCTGCGGTTCGAGGCGGATGCGTGCACCGTTGGCGCCGCCGCGCTTGTCACTGCCGCGGAAGGACGAGGCGGACGCCCAGGCGGTGGAGACGAGTTCGGACACGGACAGGTCGGAGTCGAGGATCCGCGCCTTGAGGGAGGCGATGTCCCCCGCGTCGACGAGTTCGTGCGTCCGGGCGGGCAGCGGGTCCTGCCACACCAGGGTCTCCGCGGGGACCTCCGGCCCGAGGTAGCGGACGACCGGGCCCATGTCGCGGTGGGTCAGCTTGAACCACGCGCGGGCGAAGGCGTCGGCGAACTGGCCGGGGTTCTCGTGGAAGCGCCGCGAGATCTCCCCGTACACCGGGTCGAGCCGGAGCGAGAGGTCCGTCGTCAGCATCGTCGGCGCATGGGTCTTCGACGAGTCGTGCGCGTCGGGGACCGTACCCGCGCCGGCACCGTCCTTCGGCCGCCACTGGTGGGCGCCGGCCGGGCTCTTGAACAGCTCCCACTCGTAGCCGAACAGGATGTCGAAGAAGCTGTTGTCCCACGTGGTCGGGGTGTCCGTCCAGATGCCCTCGAGGCCACTGGTGATCGTGTCGGCGCCCTTGCCCGTGCCGTGCGTGCTGCGCCAGCCTAGTCCCTGCTGCTCCATCGGGGCGGCCTCGGGGTCGTCGCCCACGCTGTCCGCCGGGCCCGCACCGTGGGTCTTGCCGAAGGTGTGACCGCCCGCGATCAGGGCGACCGTCTCCTCGTCGTTCATCGCCATGCGGCGGAACGTCTCGCGGATGTCGCGGGCGGCGGCGATCGGGTCCGGAGTGCCGTTGGGGCCCTCGGGATTGACGTAGATGAGGCCCATCTGCACCGCGCCGAGGGGGTTCTCGAGCTCGCGGTCGCCGGTGTAGCGCTCGTCGCCCAGCCAGGTGGTCTCGGGGCCCCAGTAGACGTCCTCGTCGGGCTCCCACACGTCCGCGCGGCCGCCGCCGAAGCCGAAAGTCTCGAAGCCCATCGACTCCAGGGCGACGTTGCCGGTGAGCACGATGAGGTCGGCCCACGAAAGGTTCTTGCCGTACTTCTTCTTGACCGGCCACAGCAGCCGGCGGGCCTTGTCGAGGCTCGCGTTGTCCGGCCAGCTGTTGAGCGGCGCGAAGCGCTGCTGCCCGGCCCCGGCACCGCCGCGACCGTCGCTGATCCGATAGGTGCCGGCGCTGTGCCACGCCATCCGGACCATGAAGGGGCCGTAGTTGCCGAAGTCGGCGGGCCACCAGTCCTGCGACGTCGTCAGCACCTCGGCGATGTCCCGCTTCACCGCGGGAAGATCGAGGCTCTTGAAGGCCTCGGCGTAGTCGAACTCCTCACCGAGCGGGTTGGCCACGGCGGGGTTCTTGGCGAGGATCTTCAGGTTGAGCCGCTCCGGCCACCACTGGCGGTTCCCGCCGCCCTGGGTCGGGTGCGGCGCGCGACCGTGCGCGACCGGGCAGCCGCCGGCGTCCTCCGCCTTCGGGTCGGTGACGATCGCGTCGTGGTTCTCAGTCATGCAAATCCTTCCGGACGGGGCGGATCACGGTGCTGAGGAACTATGTACCTGTCCCTTGGCTGTCGACCGGAACCGATCCTACGATGGACATAGTCCAAGTCAATACGAACGACAGGCGTGTACGGATCCATTCGTCGGACAATGCACAGATGGGCTGGTGGGCATGAGTGACCTGCTGCAACGGCTTCGCGCACGCGGCTGGCGAATGACAGCGCAACGCCGGGTGGTCGCCGAGGTACTGGCCGGTGAACACGTCCACTTCACCGCGGACGAAGTACTCGCCCGCGCCACTTCCCGGCTGCCGGAGATTTCCCGCGCCACCGTCTACAACACCCTCGGCGAACTCGTCTCGCTCGGCGAGGTGATCGAGGTGGCCACCGACGGCCGCGCCAAGCGCTACGACCCGAACGCCCACCACCCCCACCAGCACCTGGTGTGCTCCCGCTGCGGCGCCATCCGGGACGTCCACCCCCGCGGCGACCTGCTCGCAGGGCTGCCGGAGTCCGAACGGTTCGGCTTCACCGTCTCGGAGGCCGAGGTGACCTACCGGGGTCTGTGCCCGGACTGCGGACCCGGCTGATCGACGCGTACGCACCAGTGTCCCGGCGTAGGCTGCACCCACCATGAACGCGGCGGGGGCGGAGCGGGATGACGGCTGAGTCAGCACTGAGGTGGGGGTCGACCCTCGATTCGGTCGTGGTGTACGCGCAGGGCGCGCTCTGCAGCCGGCTTGCCCGGGGCGGCGTGCCCGCCCACGGACGGGTACGGGTGACGGGACTGCCCCGCTCCCTGGACCCGGGATCACTGCGGGTCAAGGTCCTCGGAGCGCCCGGGGTACGCGTCACCGAGGCCCGGGTGGAGGTCGAGGCCGAGCTGTCCGGCACGGACGTGCTGGACACGTTGCGGCACGAGTACGAGCGGCTGAGCGACGCGCACGCCGCGGCGCAGGGCCGCCGGGACCGGCAGCTGAGCCTGATCGAGGAGGTCAGGGCCCTCCACCCGGTCCCGCCCGCCCGCAAGCGCGATGACCCGCACCGACGCACCCCCGCCGACGCGTGGCTGGAACTCGCCGACTTCGTCGACGAGCGGCTGACGGGACTCCACCACCGCCTCGTCGAGCTGGAGGAGGCGGTGCGCGGCGTCGCGCACGAGCTCTCGGTCGTCACGGACAGGATGGAGCGCGCCTCCACCGACACGCCGTCAGCGCACGTGGAGACCACGGTCTGCGCGGTCGTGACCCTCGACGGCGCGGATCGCACGGGCGACGCCGAGGTGGAACTGGAGCTGGAGTACGGGGTGCCCGGCGCCGTCTGGGTGCCCGCGTACCGCCTCACCCACCGTCAGGGCGACGGCGGCGGCCGTCTGGTGCTGCGTGCGTCGGTCGCGCAGCGGACCGGCGAGGACTGGACCGGTGTACGCATCGCCCTGGCCACCGCCGATCTTCGGCGGCGCACCGATCTGCCGAGGCTGCGTTCGGTCCGGATCGGCCGCGGCCAGCCCGCCCCCGCGCCTTCCGGCTGGCGCGAGCCCCCGGCCGGGCTCGTCGGCCTGTTCTCCGGATACGACACGGCAGGTCCCGCGCCGGCAGGCGCGAGCGGGGCCGTGGCCGCCGGCCTCTGGCTCGGCTCCATGAACGGTTCCGCGTCCGGTCCCGTTCCGCCGCCCGCGCCGCAGGGTTACGGCGCACCGCCCCCGCCGGGCAGCGTGGGCGGCGCTCCCCCTGAGGCCTTCGGCGGCGCGATGCCCGCCCCCGCGCCGCCGACCGGAGCGGCGCACAGCAGGACGCGTTCCGCCGGCAGGTCCCGCGCGGGCGCCCCGGCCGCCGCGGCGCCCCCGGCCCCCGGCACGGCCGCACCGCCGCCGGTGGCGGGCCCTCCCCAGCCGAGCGACGCCGAGCTCGACTACGCCGCCCTCGCCCTGGCGGGCCCGGAGGAGGAGGCCGGCCGCCGGGGCCGGCTGTTCCCCGGCTCCGCCTTCGACCCGGTGGCGGCGGAGTACCGCCGCCGCGCCGAAACGGTGGCCTCCCTGCGGTTGCCCGGACAGGCCGTGCGTCCCCGCGAGTCGGCGGGCTCCTTCGACCACCGTTTCGATGCCACCGCTCGCGCCGACATTCCGTCGGACGGCACCTGGCACACCGTCACCGTCGGTGAGATCCCGGTCGGCCTGCGCACCGAGTACCTCTGCGTGCCGTCCGTGGAGCCGGTCGTGTACGCCACGCTGGTGCTGTCCAACGCGACCGACCAGGCGCTGCTGGCCGGCCCGGTGGAGATCACCGTCGACGACGACTTCCTGCTGACCACCGCGCTGCCCACGCTGGCGCCCGGCGGCGTGCGCCGGGTGGGGCTCGGTCCGGCGGAGGGCATCCGCGTGACCCGCCGTACGAACCTGCACGAGTCGACTTCGGGCCTGCGCAACAACACCACCGTGCTCGACCACCGCATCCACGTGGAGCTGGCCAACCGGCTGTCGGCGCCCGTCACCGTGGAGGTCCGCGAGCGGGTTCCGGTCACAGCGGAACCCGATGTCAGGATCGAGGAACGGGCCGACTGGACCGCACCCGAGGAGGGTGCGGGCCCCGATCGGCACGCGGCGGGCACCCGGGTCTGGCGACTGGACCTGCCGCCAGGCGCCACCGCCGCCCTCGACGGCGGTTACGAGATCCGCATCCCGACCGGCAAGGCCCTGGCCGACGGCAACCGCAGGAGCTGACACACCCCATGTCCACGGAACCGAAGCCGATCGCGCTGCCCGTCACCGCCGTCACCTGCCTGGAGGACCGTGCCCACATCGAGCGCGCGGTCGTGCTCGACCTGGAGGCGGGGGTCCAGCGGCTGCGTCTCGGGCCGGTCAGTGCGCTGGCGGTCGACCGGACCCTGCACGCCGTGTTGAGCGCGGACCACGCCGCGACGGTGCTCGACCTGCGGATCGTCCGGACCTGGACGCCGCGCGAGCCGCGTGCCGCCGCAGAGGACGACTCCGCCGTGCGCCGTCGCGCGCACGCCCTCGAGGAGGAGCGGCAGGAGCTGGAACTGCGCCGCGACCGGCTGCACGCCCGCCTCGACCTGCTGGGCCGCCTCGCCGCCGATCTGCTGCGGGAGATCGGCGAGGGCGCCGGCTCCGGGGAGAGCGAGCGGTCCCGCTGGGCGCGTGAGCTGGACCGGGTCGACGCCGAACGCGACGCTCACGCGGAGCGGTTGCGGACCGTGCAGCACCGGCTGACCCGTCTGACTGCCGAACTCACGGACGTGCAACGGGCGCTGAACGTGTCGGAGGAGGAACCGGCCGAACTGGTCGGCCATATCGAGCTGACCGTGGAGACCGCGGCCGCCGGGCCCGTCGGACTGCGTCTGAGCCACCTCACCCCGTGTGCGCTGTGGCGGCCCGCCTACCGGGCCGTGTCCGACGGGGGGTCCCTGACGCTGGAGTCCGACGCGGTGGTCTGGCAGCGCACCGGGGAGGACTGGTCCGGCGTACGGCTGACCCTGTCGACGGCCCGTTCGGCACTGGCCACCGATCCGCCGCGGCTGGACGAGGACCGGCTGACGCTCAGGGACCGCTCCGCGGCGGAGCGCCGGACGGTCGACGTCGAGCTGCGCGAGGAGGAGATCGGTTCCCTCGGACCGGCCCCGGTGGTCGGTCTGCCCGGGGTGGACGACGGCGGCGAGGCGCGGGTACTGAGGTCCCCCGCACCGGTCTCCGTCCCCGGTGACGGCCTCGCCCACCGGGTGCCGCTCTCCGCGTTCACCGCGGCGGCGGCGAGCGAATACGCCTGCTCGCCGGAGTTGTCCCCCCTGGTCACCCAGGTCGTACGGTTCGACAACCTGTCCGGCCACGTGCTGCTCGCCGGGCCCGTGGACCTCATCCGCGGCAGCGGGTTCAGTGGCCGCGGCACGCTGGACTTCACCGCCCCGGGCTCCCCCGTCGAGCTGGCCTTCGGCAGCTGTGACGACTATCGGGTGGTCCGGGACGCCGAGGAGTCCCGCGACTCCACGGGCATCACCCAGCGGACCGTGGTCACCCGCACGGTCCGGCTGCACCTGTCGCGGTTCTCCGCCCCCGGGGAGCACGGCGGCCGCGTGGTCACCCTCCGGGAACGCATCCCCGTCTCCGAGGTCTCGGCGGTGAACGTACGCCTGCACGAGCACGCCTGCTCCCCGGCGCCCGACCTGGTCGACGCCGACGGCATCGCCCGCTGGGACGTCACGCTCCCGCCGGGCGGCCGCCGCACGGTGACCCTGGTCTACGAGCTGTCGGCGAGCGCCAAGGTCACCGGCCTCTGAGTTCGCCGCGCCGCCGCACCCCGTCGGGGCGGCGGCACGGAAGGCTATCGCCGGGCCGTCTCAGTCCTCGTCGCGCAGACGGGCCACCAACGCGGTCAGTGGCTCGGCCTCCGCGGTGTGGCCGAGGGCGGTCAGCCGGGCGGCCGCCGCACCGAGACGGGTGAGGGCGACGGCGGTGCGCTTCAGGTAGATGCCCTCCACCGCGCCCGCGAGACGGGTGCACTCGGCCCACTCGCCCGCGTGGTCCTGGTCGTCGCCCGGCTCGCCGAGCAGGGCGAGCGCCTTGTCCAGAGCGGTCAGGGCGTCTTCGTACTCGCCGGCGTAGGCGTGGACCCGTCCGTGTTCGTAGGCCAGTGCGGTGTCCAGGGAGCGGCCTTGGGCCTCGTATGCGGCGGCGCGGGCCTCGTCGGCCACGCGGCCCGCCTCGGCGAGGTGGGCGAGGGCATCGGCCAGACCGTCGGCTCCCTGCCGCTCCGCCTGGAGGCGGGCGAGTTCGCGCAGCGCGTTGCTGAGCTGCTCGTAGCGTGGGGCCCTGGCGTGCGCCGCGACTGCCTGGCCGATGGCCTCCGCGGCCCGGTCGAAGTCGCCGGACTCCCCGAGGAGTACGGCCGTCTCGGCGGCGATCATGGCGTGGCTGCCCGGATCGTCGTCCCAGCGGGCCGACTCGGCCGCGAGGTCGACGAACTCGGCGGTGGCGGCCTTGAGGTCCTCCCCCGCGTGCAGCGCACGCGCACGGATCAGGCGCAGTTGAGCGGCGAGCCGGTCGTCGAGTTCCCCGGAGGCGACATCCGGTTCGGCCAGGACGGAGTCCAGCAGGGCGATGCAGTCCTCGACGCGGCCGAGGTCGAGACTGAGGTCGGCGGCGTTGCTGTAGGTGCAGAACGCGTCCGTCCGGTTGCCCCGGCGCAGCGCCAGTTCCGCCGAGCGCGTCAGGTGCCGCAGCGCGTCGTCGGGGCGGCCCAGGTGCATGCAGGCCTGGGCCAGGTCACCGTGGAGGCGGCCGGTGTCGGCCACGACGGCCGGCCACTCAGCAGCCAGCCGGACTCCTTCGGCCAGGTCCGCGTGCGCCGCCTGCGCGTCTCTCAGGCCGAGGTTGATGCGGCCACGCAGCCCGAACGTGCGGGGCAGATGCCAGTCGGGACCGTGCTCCTTCAGCCGCACGAGCAGGGTGTCGAGCTCGGTGACCGCGGCGGGCAGGTCACCGGAGACCGCGTGGGTGCCTGCCCGGAGCAGGGCGGCCCCGGAGGCCTGCGCGCGGAGGTCGTGCCGGATGGCGAACGTGTGCAGCAGATCCACTTCGGCGAACGCCGCCGCGACGTGCTCCGCGTCCCCGGTGGTCTGCACGCGCAGACAGAGCGAGGTGGCGCGCAGCCGCAGCAGGCGCCCCTCCTGACGCGGCGGGAGGCCGGGCGTCTCCTCCTGCAGGCGGACGATGGCGGTGTGGGCGGCGGTCATCGCCTCGCCCGTCGGCTCCCTGCCGTCCGCGTTCTCGACGGGGATCTCGGCGGTGGCGAGCGATCCGCACGCGCGGGCGACCGCCGCTTCGGCCGGCCGGCCGGCATCGTCGTACAGGCCCGCGGCCTCCTCGTAGAGGGCAGCGGCCTCGGCGAACTCGTCCCTCTCGCCGCCGGCCCGGTTCGCCTCTTCGGCCAGCAGGTCCGCGCGCAGGCGTACGAGCGGCCCCACGGCCGGGTCGTCGGGGTGGACGTAGTCGCGGGCGGCCGTCAGCGTGCGCAGTCGCGCCCAGCACGGCTCCGCGTCGGGGTGCCCATCCTCGTCCAGCGCCCGTGCCCGGACCACAAGATCGGGTACGGACTCGGGAAGGGCCACGGGCCTCCGGGCGGTGGTCGCCGGCACCGGGGACAGCGGGGCGACATCGTCGAGGCTGCGGGTGCGCAGCGTGAGTTCCAGCGCGTCCAGGAGCGGGGCACGGTGGAGGCGGGCCGCGCGGCGGTCGGTGTGGGCTGTCGTTCCGTTGCGGGCGTCGAAGCGGGTGGCGAGGTCGTCGGCACGGCCGTGCACCTCGGCGCACAGTCCGGACACCGTCCAGGTGCGGCCCGCGTACCCGGCGGCGGGCAGTTCGCCGTGGCCGAGGAGCTCGACGCGCCGCAGGAGGACCTCCACACCGGTGAGGAAGTCGAACTGGTCCAGCGGTGACTCCACCTCGTCGAACAGGGTCCGGTTCTCGGCGAGCAGTTCCAGCCCGCGTGCCTCGTTGCCGGTCAGCGCGCAGAACTCCAGGTGCCGGCCGACCTCGCCGGCCATCGAGGGGTTGCGGCGGCAGCCCCGGTAGCCGGCGAGGTGCAGTTCGCGGGCCCGGTCGGCACTGCCGGTGCGCAGCAGGGGCAGCAACGCGTACGAGAGGGAGCGGGCCGGCTCCTCCTGGCAGGATTCCCTGCCCTCCAGGACCGGCGCCCAGACGCGCAGGGCACGTGCGTCGTCACCTGCCGTGAGGTGGTGGAGGGCGCGTTCGCATATCTCGCAGGCTTCGCAGTCGCTGAACGGGGTACGGGTGCGGCCCGCCCACAGCTCGTAGGCGAGGGAGGTGTCCTCGCCGAGGTGGGCGGCCAGTTGGTACGCCTGTCCGTAGTAGGGCTGGAGCCCGAGGCCGGCCTTCTCGTACCGGTCGCTCATCTCCCTGAGCCACTGGCGCAGGCTGGTCAGCGGGATCTCCGGCAGCGCGCGCAGGGCGTTGGCCACCCACTTGAACCGCCAGAACAGCAAGTGGCGCAGTCGTTCGTCGAAGACGTCGGGCTGCTCGTCGAAGAGGGTGAGCAGGCGGGCGAAGACGACGGGCGACTTCCGCGGCTCGGATCCGTACGCGTACGCCTCCTGGAGTTCGAGGAGGGTACGGACGAGCGGGAGGGGCTCCTCGAACCGCTCGGCGGCGTCGACGAGTTCCTCGGCGGTGATGGTGCGGGTGCGGCCGTAGGGGCGCCGCTGGTTCTCCTGGAGCGCCTGGTACAGCTCGTCGGTGGTCTCGGGTGCGATCGGCATCGGTCAGCTGTCCTTGCGGAGGGCGTGGGCGAGGAGGTTGAGGAAGGAGCGGTTGATGAGGCTCGATTCGGCGGGCCTGAGCGGGCGCCGGGACAACATGGCGGCCTGCCCGTAGAGGGCTTCGGCGCTGGTGCGGGCCAGTTCGGGCTCGTCGATGGCGGTGGCCGTACGGACCAACGGGTTGAGCTGGTTGAGGATCAGCTGGGCCCGCGGGGCCTCCTGGCGCAGGGCGCCGAGGATGTCGCCCCACACACCGCCGTCCTGCTCACGGGCGAGCTGGGAGCGGGTGCGCTCGTGCCGGGCCTCGCGGCTGTCGATGAGGAGGGCCGGCGCGGAAGCGGGCTGGAACGTACGCAGCGCGACGTCGCAGTCGAAGACGGCGAGCGCGTCACGGGCGAGGGACAGGTAGGCCGCGGCGGCCAGTTCCGTCTCGCGGTCGACGGGGTCGAGGTGGGCGGTGAGCGTCGCCGGGTCGAGGTCGGCGACGCTGACCTCGGGCCTGATCTCGGGCAGCCGGTGGACCAGTTCACGGTCGTACGTGTAGCCGCCGTTGACGACGCCGAGCCCCGCGGCCGATGCGATCGCCGCGACCTGACGGAACTCCTCCACGCTGGACGTCACCAGCACCGTGCGGTGGGCGCGGGCGAACTCGTCGAGGCTGGTCGATCCGTCGGTCGTCTCGAACGGCAGCCAGGGCAGCAGCATCCGCAGGATCTCGTCGTCGTGCACCGCGAGCGACTTCACGGCCAGGTGGTGGGCCCTGAGGAAGCGGGCGAGCAGGTCCGGGTCGCTGGCCGCCGCCCGGGATATCCAGGAGCGGAGCCGCTCGGCGAGGGCGTCACGGACCGCGGCGAGGGTGTCGTCCTCGTACAGGGACTCCCGCGACGCCGTCGGGCGCAGGCTCTCCGCGTCGACGACGCAGCGGACGAAGAACGCCCACTCGGGCAGGATCTCCTCGGCCTGCTCCGACAACAGCATGCCCTTGACGTGCACCCGGTGGCCGTGGCGGCGCCCGGTCGGCACCGTTTCCGGCAGCACGCACGCGATGCCCTTCAGGCCCACGGCCGGCAGGTCCAGGTCGATGGTGTCCAGCGGCTTGAAGCCGAAGACCTCCTCGCCGTACGCGGCCAGTGCGCGGGAACGGGCTCCCGGCGTGGGGTACGCACGCGCCCAGGGTGCGGGCTCGGGGTTGACTCGTGCGCCGGGGCCCCCGGAGCCGTCGTCGAAGGTGACCGGGTGCCGCAGCAGGGAGCCGAACTGCCGGGCCAGCGCCTGGACCTGTGCCGGGCGGGTCCACTCGCCGGCGTCGGCGCGTGGCGTCAGGGTCACGGTGGTGCCGGGGCGGGGGCGCGCGGAGACCGGCAGGGTGCGGACGGTGTAGCTGCCGTCGCCGCGCCCCCGCCACTCCACGGCGGGCGCGTCGGGAGTACGGGCGCTGCGGCTCACCACATGGATCTCGTCGGCGACCAGGAAGCAGGAGAGCAGACCGATGCCGAACTGGCCGATGAAGTCGGCGCGTTGCTCGGCTATCCGTTCGGCACGCTTGCTGCTCCGTCCGATCGTGGCGAGGAAGGTGTGGACGTCGTCCTCGGTGAGCCCGACGCCGTCGTCCTCGACGCGTACGACCGAGCCGTCGGCGTACAGCCGGATCCCGAACACGTCGGCGGGAGCGTCCGGTTCGAGGTTGTGCCGGGCGGTCAGCGCGTCCACCGCGTTCTGCAGCAGTTCACGCAGGTAGACGCGGGGGCTGGAGTAGAGGTGGTGGGAGAGGAGGTCGACGAGACCGCGCAGATCCACCTGGAAGGTGCGGTCGGCGGCGCTCGGGTGCGAGGCGGTGTCGGGGAGAGTCATCGGGCAGTCCGGTGTGGGAGAGGCGACGGATGGGGGCGGTGCCGGGGCCGGCGTGCTCAGGCGCGGCGATGGTGGCGGGCGAACTGCTTCTCGGGATCCGCGAAGTAGGTCCAGGGCCAACTGGTGTACGCGCCGTCGAGCGCCTGGAAGACGCGCCCCGCGGTCTGCCGTTCCCCGGCCAGCGACAGGGCCATGGCGAACACGTTGAAGTCGTGCTGCCACCCCGGACGCCGCGCGTAGGCGGGGTGGAGGACGCTGTGGTCGGCCGCCCGGCGCAACTCGGCCTGTATCTCGGGCGTTCTGAGGCATCCCGCGTCGTCCGACTCGACCCAGTCCTCGATGTGCGCCATGGCGATGACGCAGCCGAGCGGGTCCCCCTGCGGGGCGCGCGCGAACGCGTCACGGGCGAACTCCATGGCCCGGCCCGGCTCGCCTCCCCAACGGGGCTGCAACTGCGAGAGCCACGCGAGATGGGTCTCCATGTCGAGCGGGGCGCGGCGCAGGGCGGCGTCGAACCGGGCCTCGTTGACGGCGAGCCCCAGCGACATGCCACGGCCGGAGGTGAGGAGCCGGCGCCACGGCGTGACCCATTCCGGCCGCAGTTCGGCTGCCTCGAACAGCTGCTCCTCGGCGATGTGAAGCCGCTCGTGGAAGATCCGCCACTGCTCCCGGGTGACGTTCACGGCGCGGTCGGCGGTGCGTGCTTCCCAGCCCCAGTCGACGTAGCGCGTCCCGGATATCAGCAGGGCTGTCGCCCGGTGTTCCCCGTCCTCCTCGACCGCCCGGCCGATCCATTCCTCTACGCCACTCAATTCCCCCAGCTCGCTGAGGACTTGGTGATCCCTGCCGAGATCGAAGGGTGTCAGTGCCGCCTTGACCGCCTCCCAGTCACCCGCATCGGCCGCTTCCACCAGCGCGAGCACCCGCACGTCCCCGAGCGCGCGCAGTCGGTACATCCCGTTCTTCTGTCTGCGTGGGGCCGGAAGCGCGTGCGGACCCACCGCCGGCCCGTCGCCACCCCTCCCGAACAGCTTGCCGAACATGCCGCGCCCTCCCCTGGTCCCGCGTGATCATCGGGTGCAGCATAAGGCGCCGCACCGACATCGGCTCCACAGGGTTTTCACGGCTGTTTCATGAAACCGGCACTGAACCCGCCCTCTACGTCCTTTACCGGCCGCCGGGCCACTCGACACCGGCGGGCCGGGTGCCTCGGGTGGGATCAGGGCGGCCGGGGGCCGGTCCGTCGGGAGGTGAGGTCCCGGCCCCCGCGGCACCGTCAGGGACGGAGCAGAGTCTTGATCATCCCGTCCCGCTTCGCCTGGAAGTCCGCGTACGCCTGGGGCGCGTCCTCCAGCGGCAGGTGGTGCGTGGCGAAGCCGTCCACGCCGAGGGGGTCGTCGTCCGTGAGCAGCGGCAGGATGTCCGGCACCCAGTGCAGGACGTTCGCCTGGCCCATCCGGAACTGGAGCTGCTTGTCGAACATGCGCAGCAACGGCATGGGGTCCAAGGCCCCGCCGTACACCCCCGAGAGCGAGACCGTACCGCCACGCCGTACGAGATCGATCGCCGCGTAGAGCGCGCCCAGGCGGTCCAGTCCGGCCTTCTGCATGAAGGGCTGCGCCAGCGCGTCGGGCAGCAGCCCGGTCGCCCACTGGGCGGCCTTGGTCACCGGGTTGCCGTGCGCCTCCATGCCGACGGCGTCGATCACCGCGTCGGTGCCCCGCCCGTCGGTCAGGTCGCGGACCGCGTCGCCGAGGTCCTTCCCGTGACGGCGCAGGTCCAGGCACTTCACCCCGTGAGCGGCGGCGCGGTCGAGGCGTTCGTTGACGAGGTCCACGCCGATCACGAGACCCGCGCCCCGGTGCTGGGCGATGCGCGTCGCCATGTCGCCGATCGGGCCGAGCCCCAGCACGGTGAGCGAGCCACCGGGCGGCACCGCCGCGTACTCCACGCCCTGCCAGGCGGTCGGCAACACGTCGGAGAGGTAGACGAAGCGGTCGTCGGACGGCCCGTCGGGCACCTTGATGGGCAGGGTGTTACCGAACGGCACCCGCAGGTACTCGGCCTGTCCGCCGGGCACCTGCCCGTACAGCTTGGTGAAGCCGAAGAGCGAGGCGCCGGAGCCGTACGCGCGTACCTGCGTCGTCTCGCACTGCGAATGCAGACCCCGGGAGCACATGTGGCAGGTGCCGCACGAGACGTTGAACGGGATGACGACCCGGTCGCCGGGTACGAGGGCGCTCACTTCGGGGCCGACCTCCTCCACCACGCCCATGGATTCGTGTCCCAGGATGTCGCCGGGGTCCAGGAACGGCCCGAGGACTTCGTACAGGTGCAGGTCGGAGCCGCAGATCCCGGTGGAGGTGATCCGCACGATCACGTCGTCCGGCTGTTCGATCACCGGGTCGGGGACCGTCTCCACCCGCACGTCCCGCCGTCCCTGCCAGGTCAGAGCACGCATGCTGTCCGCCTCTCATGTTCGTCCGGTCCGTGACGGCCACGGCCGTGTGCACGAAGCGCTGTCCGGTCTTCGGCGTCCGGCGCGCTACGGAATCGGGGAGCCGCCTGTGGCGTTGACGATCTCCGCGGTGATGTAGCTCGCTTCCGGGGAGGCGAGGAAGACAAAGGCCGGAGCCATCTCCGCCGGCTGGGCCGGGCGGCCCAGCGGGGACTGCTTGCCGAACTTTTTGGTGTCCGGGAGCGTCGCGGGGATCAGGGGCGTCCACACGGGCCCCGGTGCCACGGCGTTGACGCGGACCCCGTCGGCGGCGACCATCTGGGCCAGGCCCTGTGTGAAGGTCGCGATGGCGCCCTTGGTCATGGCGTAGTCCAGCAGGTGCGGACTGGGCTTGTACGCCTGGATCGAGGTGGTGTTGATGATGGAACCGCCCCGCGGGATGTGCGGCAACGCCATCTTCGACAGCCAGAACATGCCGTACAGGTTGGTACGCACCACACGGTCGAACTGTTCGGTGGTGATCGCGGCGATGCCCTCCGGCTGCGACATCTGATAGGCGGCGTTGTTGACGAGGATGTCGATGCGGCCCCATTCCTCCACGGCGCGTTCGACGAGCCGCCGGCACTCCTCCTCCTCGCGGATGTCACAGACGACGGCCACAGCGGTGCGTCCGGCCTCCTCGACGAGACGGGTCGTCTCCGCCGCCTCGTCGGCCTCTTCGGGCAGGTAGGTGAACAGGACGTCGGCGCCCTCCCGGGCGAAGGCCAGCGCCACGGCGCGCCCGATACCCGAGTCACCGCCCGTCAGCACCGCCTTCCGGTCCCGGAGCCGTCCTGTGCCTCGATAGGACTCCTCCCCGTGATCCGGGGGCGGGTCCATGGGGCCCGTCCATCCGGGGTGCTGCTGGTCCTGCTGGGGAAATTCCGGCTCGGGCTTCCTGGGCTCGGAATGGGATGTGTCGGACAACGGATCGTCCTTCCTCTGCTGTACGGGCTGCGCCGAGCGGCCCCATCCGGAGCGTTCTCGCCCCAGCTGGTCGTGGCCGCTGTGCTCCGTGATGTGCATGGTGTCCCCCTTGGGCGGGGTGCCCCCGATCGCCTGGTCCATTCGGCTCTCCGGTGACCGGACGCCGGTGAACCGTGTCGATCGGGCCGATCCCGATCAGTGTTAAACCGGTCATGCCGTCACACCGCCGCCTCGCCGCCCGCTCCCAGGGGCCCGGTCGCCGGGACGCCACCGTCCCTCTCAAGACGCCGCATCATCCGCCGGGAGCGCAGGACGACCAGCGGCGGCATCCAGGGACGCGCGAGCCGTACTCCGCGCACCCACTGCTGGGCGTACACCGCCGCGGCACGGCGTTCGACGCCGCGGACCAGCCGCTCCGCGACCTCGGGCGCCGCATGGGTGCGCGAGGCCGGCCACGGGAGCGCCGACCGCAGCGCACTCAGGGCAGTGGACGTGTCACCGGCCCTGATCATTTCGGTGTCCGCCCAGCTCAAGTAGGCCACGCCCACCTCCACGCCCCGGTGCGCCACTTCGGCCCGCAGTACTTGTGCGAACGACTCGGCGCCCGATTTGGAGGCGCAGTAGGCGCTCATGAGTGGCGCCGGCGCGAGCCCCGCGAGTGAGGACACCTGGAGGTAGTAGCCCCGGGTGCGCAGCAGGTCGGGCAGGAAGGCGCGTGCCGTTACCGCGCTGCCCACCACGTTGACCTCGACGATCCGCCGCCACAGGTGCGGATCGGAGTCCAGGAGCGGGCCGGCCGCGGCGATGCCCGCGTTGCCGATGACCACCGAGGGGGGAGCGAACCGGGAGCGCACGCGCGCTGCCGTCTCCTCCATCGCCGCGGCATCGGTCACGTCGACGACCCACCGCTGGGCGGCCTTCTCGGGCAGCTCGGCCTCCGTCCTCGCCAGCTCGCCCTCCTCCAGCCCCAGCAGCGCCACCCGGGCGCCGCGCCGCACCAGCGCCCGGGCCATCGCGGCACCGAGACCTCGGGCGGCGCCGGTCACCACCACGGTGCGGCCGGTCAGCGGGCTCGGTACGGACATGGCGCCTCCACGCAGCGGAGCAGGAGCCCGCGCAGGCACTGGCAGCCTGCTCGCACCGCGTGCACGGTCCGTGTCCGTATCCCGCGCGGTGCGCCGTCGCCGTACTGGTGCTCCCGGCGTCTGTGCGACGTTGTTGTGCCGGCTTCCAGTCTGGCCGCTCCTGCCGGCGACGCATCTCGAGCGGCGTTCTCCCTGGGCGACGCCGTCTCGACGCACAAGCAGCGCGATCACGCACCACGTATCCGTACAGCACGCTCAGCGGCAGCGCCTCCGCAGTCGGCCGTTCACTGCGGAGGCGCTCGGGCGCCTTCTTTGCTACGACGCGATTTCGGAGGCCTTCGCCCGGTCGCCTTCCGGCATGGCCGCCCTCACCAGCTCCGCGGAGCGGATGGTACGGGTGCCCCGCGAGACCTTCAGTCGCACCTGGGCGCCGGTCGCGATGCCCTGGGAGGCCGCGGGGAGCGCCCAGGCGGTGGTCACGTCCGTGTCCCCCTCGTCCAGGGCCAGGAAGCGTGCCGCGCCCCTGCCCTTGCGCGACTCCATGCGCAGCACCTCACCGGTGATCGTGTCGGGCTCCCGCCGCTCCAGGCAGGCGAGTACCAGGAGGTACGCCGCCAGGGCGCCGAAGATCACGACGGCCACCAGCTCGCCGAGCAGCGGGCCCTCGTGGGCTGCCGCGTCGCTGAACCAGTCGTCCCACGCGAGGTTGCCGGGCATCATCGCCAGGAACGCCAGCAACAGCGTCCAGCGGCTGAACCTGCCGGCCACCACGAGCCCGAGCAGCGCGCTGCCCACCCAGCCGGCGCTCAGCACCAGTCCCGGCCGGCGCAGCCCGCCTTCGCCGTGTGCGTCGACCGCCACTGACCAGTCGGGCTGCCGCAGCACCGCGAAGGCGCAGAGACCCGCCGCGACCACGCCGGCCCCCATCGCCAGATGCAGCAGCCGGTTCGTCGGGCGGCCGAACCCGGGGCGCATGCGCGGGTAGCGGATCCGTACCGGCCGCCAGGTCCCTCCGTACGAGGACCAGACGCGTCGCCGGTCTCCCGAGTCGAAGCCGAGGAGCCGGCTGGTGAGGCTGGTGACGCCGAGCGCGGTCCCGTACGCGAGGTAGCGGTCCCAGACCGTCACGGAGGCGGGCGGCAACTGGGCGAAGTCCTCGTGCGCCGTCAGCCACGCGCGCAGCCCGGCCCAGTGCCCGGCGCGTTCCCGGCCCCGCGGTGTCGCCCGCTCACCCATGGACTTGGCCAGCAGGAACATCAGCGCGACTGCCGGAGCCACACCGACGGCCAACGCCGCGCGCACGTTGTGCCCTCCCATGACCGCGGCCGAGGTGAACAGCGTGCCGGGGACGAAGGCACCGAACAGGAACGCACTGCTGAGCAACGGCGAGAACCGGAACCGGGACAGGCCACGCAGCCGGGCTTCGCCGATGACTTCCTTGCGCAGCTCCGCGTTCCAGGCGGCGGCGCGCTTGGCGTCACGGAAGGCGATCGCCCCGATGGGCGCACCGCCGTTGGCCGAGCGTGCGGCGACGCGGTTCAGTACCCGTTGCTCGTACGGCAGTAGCGTTGTCGCCTCCCGGCCGGCCCCGGTGACGTGAACGCTGCTGCGGGCCGGGTCGTCGCCCGGCTGCCGCAGCTCGATCAGCCCGCGGGCCGCGAGGTCAAGCAGAGTCGCCGCGGCGGCATGCTCCACGCTCCGCCAGTTGTTTCCGAGCAGGCTGACCACGGCCGGGGATTCGGGGTCGTCCCCGAACTCCTGGGTCGCCGGCCCCGGCGTGACCACGCCGTTGCGGGTGGCGGCCATTGCACACCCGAAGGCGACGAGCCAGAGCACGATCAGCCCGGCACCGCCCCAGTAGAGCTGTTCGATGAGCGTCACGCGAATCTCACCTGGACCGCGTCCTGCGCCGCGGCGGCGGTCTCGAAGTACTCCCGCCGCTCGTGCGCGCCTCCCAGCCCTGCCACGATGTTCCCCGGGAAGCTCTCAAGGGCGGTGTGGTAGCTCTGCACGGCGCTGTTGTAGAACTGCCGGGCGTACGCGATCTTGTCCTCCGCCGACCTCAACTCGGTCTGCACCGTGCTGAAGTGCTGATCCGCCTTGAGCTCCGGATAGCTCTCCCCGAGCGCGAACAGCCTGCCCAGCGTCGCGGTGAGCGCGTCCTCGGCCACGGCCCGGTCCGTCACACCGAGCCCCCCGCTGACGGCCGCCCCACGCGCGGCGGTGACCGCTTCGAAGGTCGCGCGTTCGTGAGCGGCGTAACCGCGCGCTCCCTCGACGAGGTTCGGTATCAGCTCATGCCGCCGCTTCAACTGCACATCGATCTGTGCCCACGAAGCCTGCGTCTGGTTCCGCAGCCGCACGAGCCGGTTGTAGGTCCTAACGACCCACCACCCGCCCACAACGACCAATACCGCAACAATCGCACCCACGATGACACCCACGGCGTCGCCCCCAGAGGCCCTAAAGATCCGACCCCCCTGGCCGATCGACGTGATCATAATGCGGTCGTCAAGGCTCGCACGCGGCGGGAGCGTCCGCCCCCTGACAACGGGGCCCGGAGCCCTCGACGGCATCGGTTGCCCGCGGCCACGCGTGAGACCATCCGGCCATGAGCAACGACCTGGAAGTGAGCGCTCTGGCCATCAACATCACGATCCCGGAGGCGCTCCGCTGGACGGACACCCGACGCGGTGAAGCGTTCACACTGAGCACACTCAACGTCCGGCTCCTCCCGGACGGTCGCCTCGCAGCGAAGGCGTACGGCCGACCGGTCGCCGGCGGCCGGGGCGCGTACGTGTCCTTCCCCGTCCCCGACAGGCCCGAGCTGACGGCCCTGATCTCAAGCGCCGCCGGCCGTGCCGGGGAGCTGTGGGCCGGCCATCGCGGCCTCGGCTGAGAGCAGTTCGGCCCGCGGCGCGCCGCACCTCGCGGCGGAGCGGCCATGTGGGGGCGGGCGCGGTGCCGCCCGGCTCAGCCCGACTTCGGCGGGTTCTGCGCGTCGAAGGCGAAGAGCGTGTTGCCGGCCGCGGCCACGATCACCGCGCGTCCCGCGACGGTCACCCGCGGACTCGCGCCCTGCTCGCCCGTCGATGCGTCGGCCTGCGGATCTGTCGTCCACAGAGTCTTGCCGTCGCGCGGCGCCAGCGCGACCACCCGGCCGCTGGCCGAGCTGAAATACAGCGCACCGGCTCCCGCCACGGGGCCCGACGCGCCCTCCACGCTCGTCTGCCGGGACCACTTCCTGCGACCGGTCGCGGGGTCCAGCGCCGTGACGAGGCCGGTCTGCCCGCTCACGTAGACCGTGCCGTCCGCCATGCCCGGCGTCCCCGCGTACGTCTTGGCCAGTCGGGAGTACGTGACCTTCCGCGAGGCCGGGTCGAACCGCGCCACCCCGTCGTAACCGCCCGACGCCGCTCCCTCCGTGCGCTCCTGGAGGAGTACGAGACTGCCGCCGGCGACGCCCATCGGCACGGCGGGGCCGTCGATCGCGATGGGCCTGCCCATGGCCCCCGTGGCGCGGTCGACCGAGTACAGGGTGGGGTGGCTCACCTCCGAGGCGTCCATCTCCCCATCCGACGCGCACATCGCGAAGAGCCGGGGGCCCACCGGGACGGGCGCGCACCGGATGCCCATGGGGAACGGCGTACTCCAGGCGAGGTCACCGCTGTGCGCGTCCCGGGCCTCGAGACGGGAGTCGTAGGCATCGACCGTCACGACGGCGGAGCCGAGCACGACGGCGTCCTGGGACCGGCCGGTGACGGCCTGCGACTCGGCGCCGTTGGGCACGGACCACAACTCCCGGCCACTGTCCGCGTCGACGGCCACGACCTCGACGGCGGAACCCTGCGTGGCGTCGGCTGCGGCGATGCGGTAACCGAGCACCGTGTCGTCGGTGGCGCCCACCAGGTGCATGCCCTGGACGGGAACCCCCGGGCTGTTCACCGTCCACGCTCGCGAGCCGTCAACGGTGCTGATACGACTGGCGACCACACCACCGCCACCGCAGAACAGCGCGTCGCCGCGCGTGAGGCAACGCAGCTCGTCGGGGATGTCCTCGCGACCTCCCAGCACCGTCTTGTGCCACGGGCCGAAGCCCTCCGGAAGGGCGGCCCCCGCCGCCGCGACGCCGGCGTTCCGGTCACCGCCGCTGTCCCCCGCGAAGCCGCCCGCGTTCAGCGCGGCCACTCCCCCTCCGATCGCTGCCACCGCGACCGCGGCCGCGAGCACGGGACGCCAGCGGCGAGCCCTGGGGCGGCCGTTCGCGGTAGGGGTGCTCCCCGCGCCGGGGACGACCGGCACCGGGGTGGCCGCCGCGAAGTGCTGCTGGGTGATCATGTCGCGGGTGCGGCCCGTGCCGCTCCCGTTCGCGTCGGCCCCGCCCAGGTCGGAGGGCAGGTCCCGTAGCAGCACGAGGAGTTCGTCCGCCGAAGGACGCCCCGCGGGCTCCTTGTCCAGGCATGACTCGACGACCGCGCGCAAGGCCACCGGCACGGCGTCCAACGACGGCTCCTCGTGCACCACCTGGTACGCCGTCATGTAGGGGCTGTCCGCGTCGAAGGGCCCGCGACCGGTCGCCGCGTACACCAGCAGCGTCCCCAGCGAGAAGACGTCGGACCCCGGCCCCACTCCACGCGGCGCCTGCAACTGCTCGGGCGACATGAAGGGCGGCGTACCGATGACCCGCCCCGTCATCGTCAGCGTCTGCTGGTCCGTGGCACGCGAGATACCGAAGTCGATGACGCGTGGCCCCTCGGCCGAGAGGACGACGTTCGAGGGCTTCAGGTCACGGTGGACGACGCCCACCCGGTGGATGTCGCGCAGCGCCTCAGCCAGCCCGATGGCGAGCCTCCTCAGCTCCGCCCCGTTCAGCGGGCCCGCCGCGGCGATGTGCTGGGCGAGCGTGTGCCCCTCGATGTAGGTCGTCGCCATCCACGGCTGCTCGGCCTCGGGTGCGGCGTCGACCACGGCGGCGGTGAACGCGCCGCTCACCCGCCTCGCCGCCGCCACCTCCTGCCGGAAACGGATGCGGAACTCGTCGTCCCCCGCGAACTGCTGGTGGATCAGCTTGATCGCGACAGGCCGGCCCGAGCTCGTACGGCCCAGGAAGACCGTGCCCATGCCACCCGAGCCGAGCCGCGCCTCGAGCGGATAGCCGCCGATCTCGGCTGGATCACCTTGGCGCAGCGACACTCTCCCCGACCTTCCGTTCCCCGTGCACCTCTGCCGCCACGGGCCTGCGTATCTGTCCTGGACCCAAACTAGCCGCAGGGCGGTGCGACAGGGAAAAGCGGGTCCCGGACAGGGACCGGACGGCGACGTTGCCGCGCCGAGTCCACCGTTGCCCGGGGTGTCGAGGAGCGAACGGGGCGTCACCACGGGCGGCGCGGGGCGGCCGGGCCGCTTCGGTTTGGAGTGTGAGTGACGGGTACGCGCCGTGCATCCCCCACGAAAGGACCGCACGGTGTCCGCACAGCGGAAGAACATCTTCGTACTCGGCCTCGACGAGGCGAATCTGCCGACCCTCGAAGCCGTCCCGGAAGCCGGAACGTACCGGTTCCATCCTCTGCTGAGCATCACCGAGCTGCAGGAGGGAGAGGTGTCGGTGGACGATCTGATGGGCCGGGCCCGGGAGGTCCTGGACAAGCACGAGGGCAGCATCGACGCGATCGTCGGTTACTGGGACTTCCCCGTCAGCACGCTCGTGCCGATGCTCGGCAGCGAGTACGGCACGCGCACCACGAGCCTCGAGTCCGTCGTCAAGTGCGAGCACAAGTACTGGAGCCGGCTGGAGCAGCGGAAGGTGATCGACGCGTACCCGAACTTCGGACGGGTGGATCTGGACAGTGCCGATCCTCAGCCGCCCGAGGGGGTGAATTTCCCCATGTGGCTCAAGCCCGCTCTCGCCTATTCGTCGGAACTGGCATACGGAGTCTCGGACATGACGGAGTTCCGCGTGGCCGTGGGGAAGATCCGGGAGGGGATCGGCAGGGTCGGGAAGCCCTTCGACTCGGTGCTCGATCTCCTGGAACTCCCACCGGAGATGTCAGGAGTGGGAGGGCAGGTCTGTCTGGCCGAGGAAGCGATGACCGGCATCCAGGTGGCCGTCGAGGGCTTCGCGTACGACGGGGAGGTCACCGTCTACGGCGTGTTGGACTCGATCAACTACCCCGGCTCCTCCTCCTTCCTTCGTCACCAGTACCCGAGCACCCTCCCTCCGACGGTGATCCGGAAACTGCATGAGGTGAGCGAGCGGACCATCCGGCAGATCGGCATGGACTCGGCCACGTTCAGCATCGAGTACTTCTACGACCCGAAGACCGGCGACATCTCCCTGCTGGAGATCAACCCACGGCACTCCCAGTCGCACGCGGAGCTGTTCGACTACGTCGACGGTGCCCCGAACCACCACCGGATGATCCGCCTCGCGCTCGGGCGGGACCCCGCGTCGCCGAGCGGGCAGGGGCCGTACCGCATTGCCGCCAAGTGGTACTACCGGTGGTTCGGTGAAGGGACGGTGCACCAGGTGCCCACGCCTGACGAGCTGGCAGCCATCGAACGGTCGATACCCGGGGTGCGGATCGACGTCGTACCGGCCGAGGGACAGAAGCTGTCCTCCGTGTCCCAGCAGGACAGCTACAGCTACGAGATCGCCCACATCTTCACCGGTGCCGACGACGAGGAGGGCCTGCGTCGCAAGTTCGACCAGTGCGTCGCGGCTCTGGGCCTCACGTTCGACGACACCGCTCCGGGCGGCCGCGACCGGGACACGTCGTGACCGGACCGGGCGGAAAGGAGCACACCATCAAGATGCGACACGTCGATCGACTCCCCCACGCGGTCAAGAAGGAGGACCACGTCACCATCGCCATGTCGGACGGGGTCCTGTTGTCGGCGAGGATCTGGCGCCCCGTCACTTCCGACGGCGAACCCGTCCCGGCGATCCTGGAAGCCGTCCCGTACCGGAAGAACGACCTGACCTCCACCCGCGACGCGATCCACCACCCCTACATCGCCGGGCACGGCTACGCCTGCGTCCGCGTCGACCTGCGGGGCACGGGTGAATCGGAGGGCGTCCTGCTGGACGAATACCTGGAACGAGAACAGTGCGACGCCGAAGAAGTGCTCGCCTGGCTCGCCGATCAGCCCTGGTGCGACGGGACCACGGGCATGATGGGCATCTCCTGGGGCGCGTTCTCCGCGCTCCAGGTCGCCGCTCGCCGACCGCCGAGTCTGGGCGCCATCGTCATCGCGTCCTTCACCGACGACAGGTACGCGGACGACATGCACTACGTCGGTGGTGCCATGCTCTCCGACAACCTGGCCGAGGCCGGAACCATGTTCGCGTACGCCACGTGCCCTCCCGACCCGGCGGTGGTCGGCGAACGCTGGCGGGACATGTGGCGGGAACGCCTGGACTCCGCGCGGCCGTGGGTCCTCGAATGGCTCCGCCACCAGCACCGCGACGACTACTGGCGCCACGCGTCGCTGAGTGAGGACTACGCGGCTCTGAACTGCCCCGTGCTCGCCTCCAGCGGGTGGGCCGACGGGTACTCCAACGCCGTCACGCGGCTGCTGAGCCGCGTCGATGTGCCTCGCAAGGGCCTCATCGGTCCCTGGTCGCACAAGCTTCCCCACCTCGGTGAACCGGGACCGGCCATCGGCTACCTCCAGGAGGTGGTCCGCTGGTGGGACCACTGGCTCAAGGGAGCCGACAACGGCGCGATGGACGGGCCCATGATCCGCGCCTGGATGCAGGAGAGCGTGCCTCCCTCCACGTCCTACGAGGAGCGCCCGGGCCGCTGGGTGGGAGAGCCGGGCTGGCCCTCGCCCCATGTCCGGGAAGTGGCGCACCCCCTGCGCGACCACAGCATCGTGCGCGTCGGGGAGGAGCCCGCTCCAGCACGGGAGGATGAATCCGCAGGGCGTGTCCACACGATCCAATCCCCCCTTTCGGTAGGGCAGTTCGCCGGCAAGTGGGCTTCGTACAACGCTCCGCCGGACCTGCCGTACGACCAGCGCGAGGAGGACGGCGGTTCGCTCGTCTTCGAAACGCAGCCGCTGGCGGAACGCGTCGAGATCCTCGGCGCGCCCGCGGTGGAACTCCTGGTGTCCTCGTCCCGGGAGACGGCGCAGATCGCCGTCCGGCTGTCCGACGTGGCGGAGGACGGCCGGGCGACCAGGGTCACCTACGGCGTGCTGAACCTCGCGCACCGGGCGGGCGACGACGGACCCGAGCCACTGGAACCGGGCAGGAAGTACCGGGTCCGGATCCCCCTCAACGGAGTCGCGCAGGTCTTCCCGGCCGGACATCGCATCCGGCTCTCGCTCTCCACCTCGTACTGGCCGCTGGTCTGGCCGGCACCCGCGCCCGCCGTCCTGAGCATCCACGAGACCGGCAGTTCCCTCACCCTGCCGGTCCGGCCGGCCGAGGCCCCGGACCTCGTGCCCTCACCGGCCTTCGGTGAACCCGAAGGCTGCGCGCCGCCGGACGTCACCCAGCTGACCGAGCCGGAACAGGCGTGGACCGTGTCCAGGAATCTGGTCGACTACCACTCCTCGCTCGACATCATCAAGGACCGCGGACTCCAGCGGTACGAGGAGAACGGCATCGAGGTCGGGCTGCGGGCCGGCGAGAAGTACACCTCCGTCGCCGACGACTTCGGGTCGGTGAGCGGCGAGTCCGCCTGGACCATGCGGTTCAGGCGCCCGGGCTGGGACATCCGGGTGGAGACCCGTACCGCCCTGACGTCGGATGCCGACGCTTTCCACGTCGACGCCACGCTGGACGGATACGAGGACGGCCGCAGGGTCTTCTCCCGTACGTGGAACGAAAGCGTCCCGAGGGAGAACATCTGAGTTGCGCGGCGCTGTTCGGGGCCGGGGTGTGCAGCGCTGGGGTGTTCAGCGCTGGGGCCGTGACCATTCGAGCATCAGGATGGTCGCGTCGTCCCGCAGACCGGTGCTCTCGGACTCCAGAAGCGAGTGGATGAGACGGCGCAGTGTTTCCGGCGCGAGCTCTCCGGCGGCGGCGGCGCGCACCACGTAGTCGACGAAGCGCTCGAGTCCGAACTCCGTTCCGTTGCGCATGCGGGACTCGGTCGCGCCGTCGGTGTACATCAGCACGCGGTCCCCCGGCTCCAGTTCGATCCGGTGAACCTGCCGGTCGCCGGTGGCGAAGGTGGAGGGATAGCCCATCGGCGGGTCCGCGTCCCTCTCCATCGCGCCGGGAACCAGCTGCCGGTCGCGGATCAGCAGGGGGGCCGGGTGACCGCAGTTGGCCCATCGCAGGACCCCGCTCGCCAGGTCCAGCTGGGCCAGGACACCGGTGCAGAACCCGTCCGGAAGCCATTGCGACAGAGCCGTGTCGACATCGTCGACGAGGCGCGGCAGATCGGACCCGGTGCGGCGTGCGTTGCGGCACGCGGCCAGGGCGACCGACGTGGTGAGGCCGGCGGCCAGGTCGTGGCCCATGGAGTCGAAGATCGACGCGTGCAACGACGTGCTGGTCAGAGCATGGTCGAACGCGTCCCCGCCGATCTCGTAAGCCGGCTCCAGAACCGCTGTCGACACGACACCCGGGGTTCCGATGGTCCTGGGCGGCAAGAAGGCCCGCAGCATTTCGGCGGGCAATTGCATGGGCTCCGTACGCGTACGCCGCACGAAGGAGTCCTTGTACGTCCGCTTGGAGGTGATCATCATCGCCAGCAGCGAGGCAAGGGTCCGGCCACGGCGCAGCAGGGCCGCGTCGAGGGTGGGAGAGAGCACCGCGACGACACCGAGGCGTTCCGCTCCGTCGACGAGGGGCAGCCAGGTGGTCAGCCCGCAGTGGTCCGACTCCTCCACCCGCAACGACTGGGTCCGATAGGCCCATCCTGCGAGCGATCCGTCGATGTCCAGTTCGGTGACGTTGTCCAACAGCGGAACCAGCACGCGCTGCTGTAGATCAGCGAGGTAGACGACCGACTGCCGCAGACCGAGCGCCTTCGAACAGCGCGCCACGGCCGCGGAGAGGTCCAGCGTCGCATTGGCCGGATCGGCCAGGAACTCGCCCAACAGTTCATCGCCGGTCTCCGACGCCGCCACTGCCGCCCCTCTCGTCCGGATCAGGCTGCTCCCCCTACGGCTGCAGTCTGGCGTCGGCGCTCCCTGCCCGCACGGCGGGGCGGTGCCGCTGTAGGGGGTGCGGCGCCGACCCGACCGGCGCGGCGGCGTCACACGGCCATCTGACGTCGTACCCCCGAACGCTCTATAGTCAAATACACCACCTTCGCCATGCGCAGGGGCCGGAAGCGAGGCTCGGTGCCTCCTCCCCCACAGGCATGGCCGCGCCCGCGTACACGAGAAAGCGGGCGGGCAGGGGCCCGTTTCCCCGTGGGAAGCAGGGGTACGCGACGAGGACGCTCGACCACGCGACCTCACTTCCTGTGCGGAGAGCGGGCCGAGCCGGAAGGAAAGGACAGTTCCATGCTTCAGGCAATCGCAGACGTTTTCCGCTCCATCGGCAGTGCCGTCGCCACGGTGGTGAGCCTGCCGTTCCGTGCGGTCGGCCGCCTCTTCGGCGGAGCCTCCGGCACGGCGCACCGCCACAGCTGACGTGAGGTGCCGCAGGGCCGTCGGCCCCGGGCGGAGCGAGGCGCCGACTGGTGACCCGTACGCGAGGTGACTTGTACGCGACCACGCGAGGGTGACTTGTACGCGACGGGCCGACGCCGCCGGGTGAGGCGCGGAAGGCGGCCGCTGCACTCCGATGGCGTGGGCCGCCGGAGCGAACCGCGCCGGCCCCGGGGCCACGGGGCGGCGGCGTCGAGGACCGTGCGGTCGTCGCCCTCGCGTCCTGCGGCCCACGGCCGAACGAGGTCAAGCGGCCCCCGGGCGTGATGGACCGCCCGGATCCGGGGAACTCTCCTCCCGTCGTATCGCCGCCCCCCACGAAAGGCCCGGCCATGTCCACCCGACCGACCACGCTCGATTCCGACACCGATCTGGTCCAGATCTTCGAACTCGCCCAGCAGCTCCGCGTGGACTCGGTGCGCTCCAGCACGTCCGCAGGATCCGGGCACCCCACCTCCAGCCTCTCGGCGGCCGACCTGATGGCCGTGCTGCTCGCTCGCCACCTCCACTACGACTGGTCCGCGCCGGACCATCCGGCCGGCGACCACCTGATCTTCTCCAAGGGACACGCGTCACCCCTGCTCTACGCGATGTTCAAGGCCGCCGGAGCCATCAGTGACGAAGAGCTGATGACCACCTACCGTCGCCTCGGCCACCGCCTCCAGGGCCACCCCACCCCGGTCCTGCCCTGGGTGGACGTGGCCACCGGCTCCCTGGGCCAGGGCATCGCCTACGGCGTAGGCATCGCGCTGGCGGGCCGCGACCTGGAGAAGCAGCCGTACCGGGTATGGGTGCTCTGCGGGGACAGCGAGATGAGCGAGGGCTCGGTCTGGGAAGCACTCGACAAGGCGGGGCAGCACCAGCTGGCCAACTTCACCGCGATCGTCGACGTCAACAGGCTCGGCCAGAGCGGGCCGACCGAGCTCCAGTGGGACACGGCCGCCTACGCGCGACGTGCCGAGGCATTCGGCTGCCGGGCCCTCGTGATCGACGGCCATGACCTCGAAGAGGTGGACCGGGCCCTGACCACCGCCGCCGATGGGAAGGCCCCCACCGTCATCGTCGCCAGGACCGTCAAGGGCCGGGGCGTCAGCGAGGTCGCCGACCAGGAGAACTGGCACGGCAAGCCGCTGCCCGAGGATCTGGCCGAGCGCGCCGTGGCGGAACTGGGCGGCGTACGCGACCTGCGGGTGCGCGGCCCCCGGCCCCCCGATGCCGCCCGTGTCCCGGCCCCGGCAGCGGGCCCGGTGGAGCTGCCTCGCTACGACGTCGGGGACGAAGTCGCCACACGGGTCGCCTACGGCAAGACACTGGCTGCCCTCGGCGCCCGCCCGGACGTGGTCGTCCTGGACGCCGAGGTCGGCAACTCGACGCACGCCGAGGACTTCGAGAAGGCCCACCCGGAGCGGTACTTCCAGACCTACATCGCCGAACAGCAGATGATCGCCACCGCCGTCGGTATGGCCGTCCGCGGCTACCGCCCCTACGCCACCACTTTCGCCGCCTTCCTCACCCGGGCGCACGACTTCATCCGGATGGCCGCCGTCTCCGGGATCACCATGTCCGTGTGCGGAACCCACAGCGGTGTGGAGATCGGCGCCGACGGCCCCTCTCAGATGGGTGTCGAGGACCTGGCGATGATGCGCGCGGTCCTCGGATCCACCGTCCTGTATCCGTCCGACGCGACCTCGGCCGCCGCCCTGACGGCCGCTATGGCCGACATCGAGGGCATCTCGTACCTGCGCACCACGCGCGGCGCCTACCCGGTGCTGTACGCCGAGGACGAGAGCTTCCCGCCGGGAGGGTCGAAGACCCTGCGCGGCGGTGGTGACGACGACCGGGTCACCCTGATCGGTGCCGGTGTCACTCTGCACGAGTGCCTGGCCGCCGCCGAGGAGCTCGCTGCCGACGGCATCCCGGCCCGTGTCATCGACCTGTACTCGGTCAAGCCCATCGACTCCGACGCCCTGGTCAGCGCCGCCTCGCACACGGACGCTCTGGTGGTCGTGGAGGACCACCACCCCGAGGGAGGGATCGGTGAAGCGGTCCTCTCGGCTCTTGCGGCGTCCGGCAGCCACCCCGGCTTCGCCCACCTCGCCGTCACGAGCCTGCCGGGATCGGGCACCAGCGCCGAGCTCCTCGACGCGGCCGGCATCTCCCGCTCCCACATCGTCGAGTCCGCCCGCGCCCTGGTCAAACGCCGCTGAAGCACTCGCCGGGGGCCCGTGCGGGTCCTTTGCTCATCCGTTCGGTCTCCGTGTACTCGCACACCGTCCCTGTCCCGCATCCCATGGGAGCAACGGGTGCACGGAGCCGGGTGAGGAGTACCGGACGGTGGGTACGCGAAGGGCGGCCGGCACACGGGCACGTCGTCAGCGCCCCCGGAACAGCCAAGCCGTTCTGGTCGTCCCGACCGGCGAAACCAGGCAGATCGCCGAAGAAACACGCTCCCTTCTCGCGGAGCAGAAAGGAGAGTGACCGCCATGGTTACCGTCACCCTCGCAGAGACCTCCAGGGAGGACGCCGCCGCGGTCTTCGGCGTCCTGCGGGAGGCGTTCCCCGCCCACGGCCCCTCCGGCACGACTCCCCAGGAGGAACTGGGCGACCACCCCGCGGTGTGGACCGCCGAGTTCGAGCCGACCGGACAGGACGCCCGGACGGAGTCGGCCGGCTCCTCCTTGAGCGCACCGGTCGCAGCCACGCTGCAGGGCGCCTACGTGGCAGTGGACCGGATCCGCGACGTCCTGAGCGAGACGTTCGCCGTGGAGGAACGGGGAACGGCCTCGGGAGACCAGGAGAAGGAAGTCGATCTCCGGCTCCGGACGAAGTGACCGAGGGTCCGGGGCCGCGCCACGCGCAGCCTCGCACCTGACCACAGGCCTCCCCCTCGCACGCGGTACAACCCCAGGGACAAGAGCGACATGTTGCACATCGGATACACGATGATGACCGAGCAAGCCGGCCCACGCGATCTCGTCAGCCATGTGGTCGGCGCGGAGCGGGCCGGCTTCGACTTCTCCGTCACCTCGGACCACTACTTCCCCTGGCTGAGCTCCCAGGGCCACGCCCCCTACGCCTGGAGCGTGCTCGGGGCCGCCGCGCAGGCCACCGAGCGCATCCCGCTGATGACGTACGTGACCTGCCCGACCAAGCGCTACCACCCGGCCGTGGTCGCGCAGAAGGCGGCCACGATGCAGTTGCTCTCCGAGGGGCGCTTCCGGCTGGGACTCGGCTCGGGCGAGAACCTCAACGAACACGTCACGGGCGACGGCTGGCCTTCCGCCCAGGTCCGTCTCGAGATGCTGGAGGAGGCGGTGGAAATCATCCGCGCCCTCCTCTCCGGGGAGACGGTCGATCACCACGGTGCTCACTTCGACGTGTCGAATGCCAAGCTGTGGGATCTGCCCGATTCGCCCCCTCCCATCGGCGTCGCCGTTTCGGGCGTGCGCTCCTGCGACCTCGCCGGCCGCCGCGCCGACCTGCTGATCGCGACCGAGCCCAAACAGGAGCTGATCACCGCGTTCGAGCGACACGGCGGCGGAGGCAAGCCGAAGGTCGGTCAGCTGCCCATCTGCTACGACACCGACCGCGACGCGGCGATCGCCCGCGCCCACGACCAGTTCCGCTGGTTCAGCGGCGGCTGGCCGGTCAACTCGGAACTCCCGCACCCGGCAGGGTTCGCCGGCGCCACGCAGTTCGTCCGGCCCGAGGACGTGGCCCGGTCCATTCCCTGCGGCGACGACGTCGAAGCGGTCGTCGAGGCGGTACGGCCCTACGCCCAGGCCGGATTCACCGAGGTCGCCCTCGTTCAGATCGGCGGGGACCAGCAGGAGCCGTATCTGCGGTGGGCGGAGGAGAAACTACTGCCTGCCTTGCGGGAACTGTGAGGAAGCGGGCAACAGCAGCCCGGCGGAACGGCTGGGCAGGACTGCCCCCGAGCGGTGTGTGGGCTTCACGCGTCGGTTCCTGAGGGCGCGGCGCGCTCTCTCCGGGATGCCGGTGGCCCCCGGTAGGACCGGGGGCCACCGGCATCCCGGGCGGCCGACACGGTGGTAGGCCGCGCACCCGGACACCCGTCCTCCAGCTACGGGTCGCGGAGGCTCTCGGCTCAGCTGACGTCCCGGCCGTGCCGGGGCTTCGGGGCGCCCGGCGGTACGAAGCACGCCGTGACGGTCTTGCCCGACGCCTGCGGATGTGTGGTCCAGCCGTCGGCGAGCGCGTCGACGATGGCCAGTCCGCGGCCCCCGGTCGTCGTGAGGTCTTCGGACTGCTTCGTGGGCGGCAGGGGGTTCGAGTCGTGGACACTCACGTGCAGGCAGTGGCTGTCCCACGTCAGAACCAGTTGGGCGTCACTGTGCGCGTGCACGTGCGCGTTCGTGACCAGTTCGGAAACACTGAGCAGTATCGCGTCCACTACTTCGGGGGCGTCCCTGGTCCACTCCAACGACGCCAGATGCTCGCTGGTCCACCGCCGGCCGGCCCGCACACCTTGCGACACCGGAAACGTCTGAGCCCATCCCATCGCGCGCAGCGACGTGTCCTTCGCCATCGCACCTCCCTCGTTCGGTCCTCGTCACCCGTGTACCCCGGCCTTGGAGGAGAACCCCCCTCACCCCGGCACGCGGCCCGGCCACGTCTCCCGAGGCCGAAGTCGAAGCGGAAACGGGGTCTGTCCGCGGAATGTCCGGGCACACGGACCTCACCCCCAACGAGAGGAGCACTCCATGCTCGGCATTGCAGCGGCCGTCCTGTTCGTCATCGCTTTCCTGGTCAACGCCGCGGACATCACCACCAACGACGTCTTCGCCTCCGTGAACCTCATGCTCCTGGGCCTGGCACTGCTCGCCCTGCACGTCGCGGGAATCGGAACCGCCCGCCCTTCCCGCAGACGCTGACCCCACGACGCCGGCGGTGATCCGGCGCCTCAGCCCCTGGCCCCGGCTCCATGCGGGACCAGGGGCTGTTCATTGGCCCCTCCGACCACGAGGCGATGCGGGCGGTTCGAAAGGACCCGGACCTCCCGGGCTACGTCTTCCGTCGGGTGGGCGCGGCAATCAAGACGTCCCGTACACACTCACCGACGGTGGACGCTGACGGCATAACCGCCGCCGTCATAGGGGTCGGCATCCCAGGTGGCGAACCGGTCGACAAGGGTGAGGCCGGCCGCGGCGCACCAGCCGTCGTAGTCCGACAGCGTGAGGCCGGCCGGCACCGGCAGGTGGGCTTCGTCCAGGCCGAAGCCGGCGACCAGCAGACCGCCCGGGCGCAGCGCCGCGGACAAGTGCTCCAGCACCGTCGGCTCGGTGCCGGGGGCGAGCAGCGGGAAGATATTGCCGGCGGCGACGACGAGGTCGAAGTCTCCTGCGATACCGAGCGGCGCCGGGTCGAACTCGGCCAGGTCGAGCTGGAACCAAGGCAGTCCGGGAGCCTGCTCCCTCGCCACTGCCAGCATCGACGCGTCCAGATCCACCCCGACACAGTCGTACCCGAGTTCCGAGAGCCGGATCATGACGCGTCCGGTACCGCACCCGGCATCCAGCACCCGCGCTCCGACCGGCGCGAGAGCCGCGCAGAACCGCGCCTCACCGTGCACGTTCTTGCCGCTCCGGGCCAGGGCCGCGAATCGTGCGGCGTAGTCCTCCCCGGACGCCTTCCCGGCCAATTCCGCCCAGCGACTCATAACGCCAACTATAGGGCGCCCGTGCGGCTGCGCGAGGAAGCGGTTTCGCCGTGGGCTCTGCCGGTAGCGTGATCGCCTGCCGCATGGAGGGTCCATGTGTCCGGCCAACCCTTCCGGGGGATTCCGGTGGCGAGCGAGGGACTGTGATGAGCGAACTGACGAAGCCCGAGATCGAGGTCCCGCAGGGTGACGCGCCCACCGAGCTGACGATCCGGGACCTCGTGGTCGGAGACGGACCCGAGGCACAGCCGGGCAGGGTCGTCCAGGTTCACTACGTAGGGGTCACGTTCGCGTCCGGCAGGGAGTTCGACTCCTCCTGGGAGCGGGACCGGCCGTTCAAGTTCGCCGTGGGCGGCGGCAAGGTCATCAAGGGCTGGGACCGGGGGGTGAGAGGAATGAAGGTCGGCGGCCGACGCGAGATCATCGTTCCCCCGCGTCTCGGTTACGGCAAGCAGTCGCCCTCTGCGTCGATCCCGGCGGGCTCGACGCTGATCTTCGTCGTGGACCTGCTCACGGTCGTGGGCGGACCCGCCGGAGCGAGGCCGGGCTTGACCGGCTCGCACTGACCCTGGCGCTCACCGGGCGTTGCTGAGCGCCGTCGCAGTCGAGGAGCAGTCGCTGCTTGCCGGCACCTGCCGGGCCGAAAGTCCGCCGCGGTCGGCCTGGTCGGCCTCGCGGACACCCGTCGGCAGGAGCGGAACCGCGCGGCTCACCGCACCGGACCGGTTCTCACTGGGCCGCTGGGGTGAGTCGGCCCGGGACAGGCTCCGGGCCGGGCAGGGATGAACGCATCAGAACCCTGGCATACCGCACAAGCAACGGTGTGCGGTCGACCGAGCGAAATGGGGTTGCGCATGCGTGGACTGCGGCCGACTGCGGCCGGACCTGCCGAACCGGACGATGCACTGCTCACCGTCTCCGGGGCCACGAAGGCCGTGGAGAGCGTCCTGGAACGGGTACTCGACGCGCGCACCCGGCAAGCGCGCGAGGTCGACGCGGTCTTCGCCCAAGACATCGCCATGCGCGTCGCCGCGTTCGTACTGCGCGGCGGCAAGCGAGTACGGACGGGGTTCGTGTGGTGTGGCTGGCGGGCGGCCGGGGGCTCGGGCGACCCCGCCGCCGTCATGCGCACGGCCGCCGCCCTCGAGCTGCTCCAGGCCTGCGCCCTCATCCACGACGACGTGATGGACGGGTCGCCGCTGCGCCGGGGCTCACCGGCCATACACGTCGAATTCGCCCAGCGGCACCGGCCGGGGAAGGGGAACGGCTTCGCGAAGTCGTTCGGGACCTCGGCCGCCGTGCTCGCGGGTGACCTGGCGCTGGCGTGGGCCGATGACCTCCTGACGGAGACCGCGCTCGGATCGCCGCACGGCTCATCGCTGTTCGACGAATGGCGTTCCATGCGCGGTGAGATGGTCGCCGGGCAGTACCGCGACATCCACGCCCAGGCGAGCGGCTCGGGCGGTGTCGAGGAGGCGTTGACGATCGCCACGCTCAAGAGCGCCCTCTACACCGTCGCGCGGCCCATGGCGCTGGGTGCGTCGATTGCCGGCGCGGACGGACGGGAGCTGACTGCCCTGCGTGCCGCCGGACGGTGCGCGGGGTTGGCCTTCCAGCTCCGGGACGACCTTCTCGGTGCGTTCGGCGACCCGGCGGTGACCGGCAAGCCCTCCGACGACGACCTGCGCTCACGCAAGCTCACCTATCTCCTCGCGGTCGCCCTCCGGCTCGCCGACGCCGCCGACGACCGTGACGCCACCGCCGTTCTCGCCCCGGGCGCACAGACGGGAGCTGACTGCGGCGTCGAGCGGATGCGCGCGGCGCTGGAACGGACGGGCGCCCGGTCCGCGGTGGAGGCGAAGATCGCGGAGCTGTCGGGTGCCGGTCGGCGGCACTTCGCGGCGAGCGGCGCCTGCCCCGCCGTGCGGCAGGAGTTCGCCGCTCTCGTCGAGCAGGTCTCGGGCGTCGGCTCGCAGCACGCCGAGGAGATCGGGTGAGGACGGTGGTAGGACCCACCGACCACGTCGTCGTGGTCGGTGCCGGGCTGTCCGGTCTCTCCTGCGCACTCCATCTGCTGGGAGCGGGTCGCAGGGTCACGATCGTCGAACGGGACGCCGGTCCGGGCGGGCGAGCCGGACGCGTACAGCTCGGCGAGTACCAGGTGGACACCGGCCCCACCGTGCTCACCATGCCGCACCTGATCGACGAGGCGTTCGCCGCGGTCGGTGACAGCCTCGCCCGGCACGTCGAACTGGTGGCCCTGCACCCCGCCTACCGGGCCGCGTTCGCGGACGGGACCGGGCTCGACGTGCACACCGACGGCGAAGCGATGGAGGAGGAGGTGAGACGCTTCGCCGGTCCGGCGGAGGCCGCGGGCTACCGACAGCTGCGCGATTGGCTCGAGCGCCTGTACCGGGCGCAGATGCGCCGTTTCATCGATACGAACTTCGACTCGCCCTTCCAGCTTCTGCACCCCGACCTCGCGCGGCTGGCGGCACTGGGCGGCTTCGGGCGGCTGGACGGCCGGATCGGCCGCTTCCTTTCGGACGCGCGCTTGCGCCGCGTGTTCTCCTTCCAGGCCCTGTACGCCGGAGTCGCCCCCGCCCGGGCCCTCGCCGCCTACGCGGTGATCTCCTACATGGACACCGTGGCAGGCGTCTGGTTCCCCAAGGGCGGCATGCACGCGGTGCCCCGGGCCATGGCAGACGCGGCGGCCGGTGCCGGTGCCGAGCTCCGGTGGTCGGCCGACGTGAGCTCGCTGGAACGTTCGGCGGGGCGCGTGCGTGCCGTCCATCTCGCCTCAGGTGAGCGCATCCCTTGCGATGCGGTGGTGCTGACGTGCGAACTGTCCGCCGCGCACCGGCTGCTGGGCCGGGCGCCCCGTCGCCCGGTACGGCTGCGTCATTCGCCGTCCGCGGTGGTTTTGCACGCCGGGACCGACCGCACCTGGCCCTCTCTCGCCCATCACACACTCTCCTTCGGTGGGGCATGGGAACGCACTTTCGATGAACTGACGCGCACGGGAGCCCTGATGAGTGACCCGTCCCTTCTGATCACCCGGCCGACGGCGCACGATTCCTCCTTGGCCCCGCCGGGCCGCCACCTTCACTACGTCCTGGCGCCCTGCCCGAACACGACGGTCGGCCCCTCCGCCGCCACATGGCGTGACCTCGGCCCGCGTTATCGCGACAGCCTGATCGCCGAGCTGGAACGTCGCGGCCTCGACGGGTTCGCCCAGAGCATCCAGGAGGAGCTGCTGGTGACCCCGCTCGACTGGCAGGCACAGGGGCACGCGGCGGGCAGCCCGTTCTCGGTCTCCCACACGTTCGCCCAGACCGGTCCGTTCAGACCGCGCAACCTGGTACGTGGACTGGACAACGTCGTGCTCGCCGGCTGCGGGACCACCCCCGGCGTCGGCGTCCCCACCGTGCTCATCAGCGGCAAGCTCGCCGCCGCCCGCGTCACCGGCGGCCCCGGCCCCGGCCGGCACCGCGCCGCCCGCGACCGGTCGGCTCCGGCCGCCGTTTCCGCCTCCTGCGCCCCCGACCGCGGCAGGCTTCGATGACCCGTCGAGAACTTGACGCCGCCGGCATCACGAGCCCGGCCCTGCGCGCCGCCTACACCCACTGCCGACGGCTCAACGCGCGCCATGGAAGGACCTACTTCCTGGCCACTCGCCTGTTGCCGCTCGAACGCCGCTCCGCCGTTCACGCACTGTACGGATTCGCCCGCTGGGCGGACGACATCGTCGACGACCTGGGCCGAGGCCGGACCCCCGACGAACGCGACCGGCTGCTGCGGGGCCTGGAGAGCGACCTCGCGCACGGGCTGCGTACCGGAAGCGGGGACGAGCCCGTGGTGCGAGCCGTGGCGGACGCCGCGTACCGGTACGACATCGATCCCACACTGTTCACCGCCTTCATGGCATCCATGCGCGCCGACCTGACCGTCACGCACTATCCGACCTACGCCCACCTGCGGGACTACATGCACGGCTCGGCTGCGGTGATCGGGCTTCAGATGCTGCCCGTGCTCGGCACCGTCGTACCCCGCTGCGAGGCAGCGCCCCACGCGGCTGCTCTCGGGGTCGCGTTCCAGCTGACCAACTTCCTGCGGGACGTGGGCGAAGACCTGGACAGAGGCCGTGTCTACCTGCCCGCGGATCTGCTCACCGCCCACGGCGTGGACCGGCCGCTGCTGGAATGGAGCCGCCACACCGGGCGCCGCGACCCGCGGATCCGCGCGGCGCTCGTCGCCGCCGAGGCCATGACCCGGGAGGTCTACCGGTCGGCGGAACCGGGCATCGCCATGCTCGATCCTCAGGTGCGCCCCTGTATCCGTGCCGCGTTCGTCCTCTACGGCGGCATTCTCGACGCGATCGCACAGCAAGACTTCACCGTGCTGCATCAACGTGCGGTGGTGTCCCGCCGTCGGCGGGCGGCCACCGCGGCGGCCGGTGCTCTGCAGGTGGCCCGTGCGCGGTGGCGCGCCACCCACGCGCCGGCCCCGGCACCTGCGGCCGCCGTCGCGTCACCGGTGCGCAAGGGTTCCGAGCAGTGACGGACCGAGTGGACGACGTGCGCTGGACACCGCCGCTGCGGCGGCGCCGTGGGCCCCGCTGGGCAGCGCAGCCGCCGACCTGGCGCCAGGCGCGGCCGGCGCTGATCGCCGACGCGCTCCAGCGGGCCTCCACACGTCCTTCCGGCAACTGGTTCGTTGTCGGTGCCTCCAGGGACGTGGCCCTCGGGGGGCCTCCGTGCGGCAGGACGGTGGGCGGTGTCGAGGTGGTGCTGTGGCGCCCGGCACCGGGTGCGCTGCACGCGGGCCCCGGCGCCTGTCCGCACCTGGGTGCCCCTCTGCGCGACAGCCGGGTGGTCTGCGGCACGCTGGTGTGTCACTGGCACGGAATGGCGCTGGACGGTTCACCGTTCGCCGGCTGGAGCCCGTACCCCGTCCATGACGACGGGGTACTGGTGTGGGTTCGGCTGGACTCGGTGGGCGGCGAGGAGCCGTCGCCGCGCCCGCCGGTGCCGGTGCGCCCCGCGCCCGGCAGCGGGGTCGACGCGGTGTTCACGGCGGTGGGGCGGTGCGAACCACAGGACGTGGTGGCCAACCGCCTCGATCCATGGCATGGCTCGTGGTTCCATCCGTACGCGTTCGTCGACCTGACCGTGGTACGTGAACCGCGGGGCGACGAGGACGACGCCTTCGTCGTCGACGTCTCGTTCCGGGTGGCGGGCCGGCTGGTGGTGCCGGTGCGGGCCGAGTTCACCGCGCCGGGCCCGCGCACGGTCGTCATGCGCATCACCGACGGTGAGGGGGCGACCTCCGTGGTCGAGACCCACGCCACACCGCTGACCAGTGCGGTCGCCGGCCGGCCACGGACCGCCGTGATCGAGGCGATCGTCGCCGCCTCCGACCGGCGCGGCTTCGCCCTGGCCAGGGCCGTCGCTCCCGTGCTGCGCCCGTTGATCCGCCGTACGGCCGGGCGGCTGTGGCGCGACGACCTGGCCTACGCCGAGCGACGCTGGGCGCTGCGCAGCACCGGACGGTTCCCGGGGTGAGGTCGCGGGCTTGTGCGGCCCGGTTGGGTGTGTACGAGTGGGCCGGGCCGCTTCTGCGGACGGGGACGCTTACCGGCGGGCGTCGCGCTTGCTGTCCGCGAGGGCGCTCAGCGCTCGCAGCGCCGGAGAGCGGCCGGCCCGGGGAACCGTCCACAGCACCTGGCCGCGGACACCCCAGCCGGCGAGCAGGGTGTTGGCCGCGAGGAACCCGGTGGTGGCTGCCCGCTCCATGAGCGCGACCGGGAGGTCGCACCGGATCGCGTCGCCGGCGAGCATGAGCCACGCGTGGGGCGTCCGCACGGTGGGGCGGCGGCGGTGGGAGCCGACCGGGAAGAGCGGGCAGTCCGAGCGCCACTCGTGTCGGGCGTCGACGATGCGCGCCTCGCACGTTTCGGGATACACGAGGCGGAGCTGTTCGATGAGCGCGTTCTGCACGCTCTCCGGTTCCGCGTCGGCTGCGACGGCGTAACCGTGGAGTTCCACTACCGAACCCTGGTTGCGTGCGGCCCAGCGCGCAGCCTCTCCCTCGTAGCGTTCCAGGACGCTGATGTTGTCCAGCCCGCTGTACCCGCTCGTGCCCAGGAAGGCCGGCCGGTCCGCGCGGACCGGCCGGTCGAGCCAGAGGCGGGAGACCAGGAAGGGCGGGGCGGTGCGAACCGCGGCGATGCCGTCGCGCCAGGCGGGGGTGCCCAGGGCGGGCGAGGCGGAGACGACCTGTCGCAGCCCGCCCGTGTCGAGGGCCAGCACCACGGCTTCGTGACGGTCCACGCCGGTGTCGGTCCTCACCTCGGCTCCCCCGCCGTCGCGCGGGTGCACGCCGTGTACGGGCGTGCCGGTGCGCAGCTCCGCCCCGAGGCGCTGGAGGTAGTCGCCGAGCGGTTCCCAGAGCGCCTGCGGAAAGGGGTCGTTGGGTACGTCGAAGAGCAGGCCCTCGGCCGAGCCGAGGAAGTAGATGTGGAACATCAGCAGTAGTTCCGCTGCGGACAGTTCCCTCGGGTCGGCGAAGAAGCTGCGCGAGAAGACTTCGAAGGCCAGGTGGTGGGCGGCCTCGGGAAACCGGACGCCTTCCAGGAAGCCGGTCGCGCTGACCTCGTCGAAGCGCTCGTAGACCTCGGGCACGCGAATGTCCAGGAGCGGCAGCGCGGCACGGGCGTTCATGGTGGCGAGGTCACGCCAGCCGAACGTCGGACTCAGCGCGACGAATCCGAGTGCGCTGAACGGTGGGGTGCGTGGAACGTGGGCGAAGCTGTCGGTCAGGCCGCCACTGTGACGCAGGGGGTAGTCGGCCAGGGGGGTGAGCCGCCCAAGGGTGGGGTCGGTGCGTCGCAGCAGGCCGCGCAGGTTGTAGTACTGACGGAAGAAGGCGTGAAAGCCGCGGCTCATGGTCGCCATGGAGCCGTCGGCCAGGCGGGTGCGGTGGCCGGAGAGGCGGCCGCCCAGGGCGTCCTCCCGTTCGTAGAGGGTCACGCGGGCGCCGCGTTCGGACAGCAGGGTCGCCGCGGCGAGACCGGCGATGCCGCCGCCGATCACCGCGACGGACGGCGCGTGTCCCGGCTCGAAGCGGCTGCGGCCCGGTGCGGGCATCACGACCTCGGCCTTGCGGTCGCGGCCCCTCCGGGCGGAGCCGCGTGGTCGCCTCGCGCTCACCGGGCGCGCCTTGGAGCGGGGGCGGTGCCGCGGCCGAGGTCGGGCACTGCGTGGTCGAGGTCCCGCGCCAGGTCATGGTGGTCGCGCAGCAGTGTCATCGGGGGCCCTTCTCGGTCCGGGGGGCGGGGTGGAAGCGGCGGGGCAGGAACGGGACTTCGATGGCGGTCCGAAGCATCGGAGCGATGGGCGTGCTCAGCCCGATGCGCCACTCCTCCCAGGGTGAGGTGGCGCCGTCGAGGAAGCGCAGCAGGCGGGCGGGAGGGGTACGGCGGAAAAGGGCGGTGAAGAACTCCGGGCCGTTGATCCGTCCGGTGTCGAGGGCGCGCAGCAGCACCGCGTCCATGGCGAGCGCGCGACGGCCGTGGGGTGGGGGGACGGTGCCGTGGCCGTCACGCACGGCGGCGGCGATGGCCCTGCTCTGCCGCTGCACCGCTGCGAAGGTGTAGCCGGTGGCCGGCCGGGTGGCGCCGCCCGCGGTCCCGATGCGGAAGACGGCCGGCCCGATGCGCCGGGGGAAGCGCGCATCAGTCATGGGAATGAGGCCCTGCTCCGCCGCCTCCACCGTGAACGCACCGAGGCCCAGCACTTCGCGGCTGTAGCGGTCGAGCGCCGACTCGTACGCCTGGGTGGTCAGTGGTGCCCTGGAGAACTCGGTGTACTCGACGAGTGCCCGGTCAGCCGACAGCGGCAGGACGTAACCGAAGGCGAGCCCTCGTGGCGGCTGCGGCACCCGGAAGTCCATCAAGTCGGCCACCGCGGGATCGAAGCGGTCCGTGGGCGTGCGCACGAACCAGCCGCGGAAGTGCTGCACCAACTGCGTCCGGGCAGGTGGCAGGGCGGGCAGGGGCCGTGAGTCGAAGACGCGGCGGGCGCGCAGGGTCGATGTCCGGCCGTCGGGCTCCGTGCAACGGACCTCCGCACCTCCGGGCACATCGCGCACGGTGTCCGCCGTTGCTCGCAGGACGCGTCCGCCGGGCGCACGGTTCAGACGTGAGTGCGCCAGCCGTTCGAACGCCGCGGAACGCACCATGCGGTAACTCAACGGCGCCGGATCGACGGTGAGCGCCCGGCCGTCGGGACCGTGCACGCGGAGCAGGGACCAGGTGGCCTCGACCGCCTCGTCGAAGTCACCGACGCCTTCGTCCCAGTAACACCAGGTCCGCTCCGCCGGACGCGAGGGGCCATCCGGCGGTTCCACCACTGTCACGCTCGAAGTGCCGGAGTCGACGAGCCGGCACGCGAGGCTGAGGCCGGCGGCGCCGCCGCCGACGACCACTACCTCGGACACCTCCGCAGCGCGCCGGCTCACCGGGCCCGCCGTTCGACGGCAGGGCCACGGTGCGGGTCATTGCGCCGAAGGCCGGCATCAGCCGTCGGTACGTCCACGACGGCACCGGCCGCAAAGACACGCTCATCGTGCGTACCCACACTCCGCTCCCTTCGCCCGGGTCGACGACTGCGGCGCTTCCACCGCCCGAGGAGCGGAGCCTTCTTCCCGCGATGCGCTGTCGGCAGCGTGATGATATGTGCCGACCGTCCGCCCTACCGGTAATGACAGGTCATGTCAGGGACGCCGTCGTCGCCCTTCTCGGGTGCTCGACCTCGTCGGCACCGGCACGGTGCGTACGCGCTCACACCTGGCAGGCAGCTCCGGAGGCAACGCGTCCTGGAGACAATGCACAAAGGGGGCGAGGGGGAGAAGATGGACGTATGGCCTCTTCAGCAAACCCTCCGGGAGAGACACCGCCTGTTGAGGGATCGATCAGCGAAGCGCACCAAGAGCGCGCGGACGGAGGCATGTGGGAACACCCGGGCATCTGGGTGGGTCTGCTCCTCCTCGGTTCCGTCATCATCGCCGCGTTCTTCGTGGCTCGAATCTTCGGATACGGCTGACCGTACGTTCCCGGGCTCGGGCCTCTGGGGAGGGACGTCCCGCGTCGTTCTCCGCCCCGTCACTCGGACATGGGACGATCATGCAGACGTTTCTCCCCTATCCCGACTTCGCCGCGTCAGCGACCGTGCTCGACCGGCGACGCCTGGGCAAGCAGCGCGTCGAGGCACTTCAGGTGCAGCGCGGCCTGACCGTCCCCGGCTACGGCTGGCGGCATCACCCCGCCGTCCGCATGTGGGCCGGCTACGAAGAGGCGTTGGTGCGCTACGGGCTCGAGATCTGCCGGGTATGGACAGAAGCCGGCCACGGGGACACGTGCGCCGCCTCGCTGATGACCGACTTCGCGGTGCATCACCCCGGCGCAGCCGTGCGCACGCAGGAGCAGCTCACGACGGATGGCGAATTGCCGCCCTGGCTGGGAGACCCCGCATTCCACCGCAGTCATCGGTCGGCGCTGCGGACCAAGGACCCGGCCATCTATGCGCCCCTGTTCCCGGATGATCCCGAGGGTCTTCCCTATGTGTGGCCCGCTTCGGACCGGTCTCGTTGAGTGCGGCCCGCTGCGGCGGGCCACAGCATCGGCACGCGCGGAGGGCCATCGGCCTCCACACGGATGGCGGCAGTCGCAGAGGGTGCGTCCACGCCTCTCTGCGCGTAAGCGGTCGGCCGCCTTCGGTCCGCCGGTGCCGACGGCCGGACCCGGTCCTACTTCGTCGGGTCGTGGCCCCAGTTCATGAGCGAGTAGCGCCACCGGGTTTCTGTGATGTCTCCTTCGGGGCGCTGCCCGGTGTGCCGTCGCACATAGGCGCTGACCTTGCGCATGTGGGCGAGGTCGCTCCCGCTGAGGTCCCCCTTCTTCGTGCGGAGCAGCTCCACGATCCGACGGCCCGAAGCGTGACCGGTCGACTCGGCGTCGTCGCCGCTCTTCTGCCCCACCTCGCGCGACTCGTCCGTCGCCAGCCACTTGTCCAGTTCACCGGCGGTCATGTTGACCGATTCGCCGAAGCGGTCAATGACGTCCTGCCGGTCCTCGTCGTCCGCGCCGCTCACGAGCCGCCGCTCTTCTTGCGCAGCGACTCGGGCTTGTGCACGGCCGTCCTGTTCGTCTTGTCGCTCTTGACCTCGTACTGAGGGTCGTCCTTCGAAGCGTCCACCGTACGACCGGCGGCCTCGGTACGCCGGTCGATCTTCCGCGTGACGGAACCCTCGACCTCCTGCCCGTGGCTCTTCCACTCGACGTCGTCACCCTTGGACAGCTTCTTGCTCTTCTTCGTCATGAACAGGTGCCCTTCTCTCGTTGGTCTCAGCCGGCCCGCTACCCGCATACACCGGCAGACGACGGGGTTCGCTCGCCTCGGGGACCGTCAGCGGGCGCGTTTGCCGGCCGGGGCCTTCTTGGCGGCGCGGGGCGTGGTTTTGCGGCCGGCCGGCTTCCCGGACGGAGCGGCGGCTCCGGCCGCACGGTCCTCGGTTCCGGCGTCCTCGGTGGTGAGGGCCCCGGAGCTGTTCTCCAGGTGAGCGCGCACGAACCACTGGAACTGTTCCAGGGAACGTAGGTGCTCGATGAGGAGGTCCTCGGTCACCGGGTCAAGGGAGGAGGCCTTCGCGGCCGCCTTCCTGTGGTCCTCGATGATGCCGGTGTAGACGAGGTCGAGTGCGCCGAGATGGGCGATCGCGTCGGCGCGCCCGATGCTGTAGTCGTCCCACGTACGAGCGGCCACCAGAGCCCCGGGGGTTCCCTGCGGTTCGCCGCCGAGCGCGGCGATGCGCTCGGCGACGGCGTCGGCCATGCCTCTCACGGCCACGGCCTGGGGGTCCAGCATCTGGTGCACCGCGATGAAGTGCGGGCCGACCACGTTCCAGTGGATGTGCTTGAGGGTCAGGGCCAGGTCATTGAGGGAGTGCAGGCGCAGAGCCAGCAGGTCGATGATCTGGCCTCCCGTCCTGGTGCTGAGGCCGGGCACGGTATAGCGGATCTGTGAACTCTGAGGCGACATGGGACTCAGGTGCCGCGTTCGACGGCTGCCCAGCCTCGACCGGCCCCGCATCCACCCGACTGCCCCGCAGGGAGGGTCCGACCGGCCCAGCAGCCGAGCGGTAGCCGGCCCGGCACACTCGGCAGTCGCCGCACCACCCCGATCCCGGCCCGCCGCGCCACCGCCTCCGAACGGGCGCAGGGTTCACACGACTGCGGCGCATTCCGCCCCAGCCCTCGTCCGGAAGCTGCCGCCCTCGATGCTCCGCTTCGGGTACGGAGGTGAGGTGTGCTGGTAGCACGGCGCGTGTGCGGGGCAGGTCTGAGTACATGGGCGACGAAGAGACCAAGGAGCAGGACACTGCGCACCTGCGTCCTGCGGGCGTGAGCGACAAGACCGTGGAAGCCCTGGGAGCGTTATCGAAGGCACTGGAGACCACCGCACGGGCCCGCGGCGCGTTGTACGAGTTCCACCAGCTGACCGGGACCGCCGACTTCGAGGTCGGTGACGCCGTGCGCCTGCTGCGTGAGGCGGGGCATTCCGAGGAGGCCGACACGGTGGAGCGCGAGATCCTCGGGCGCAACGTCATCCCCGGTCACTGGACCTTCCAGATCGTCGAGGCCTACGAAGACACCTACCACCGCCCCTTCACCGACCTTGAGCAGCGGCTGGTCCAAGATCTGGCCCAGGGCCGCAACCACCTCTACGAAGCCGAACTCAAACGGACGCGCCGGCCCGCAGGGGGTACCCCGGAGGAGGGTGAGCACTGACGGCTGCCGGAGCGCCTCCGGCAGCCGGCCGCATGCGGCGCACCGCTCCCCCACAGGCCGGCCGCGTCAAGAGGAATCCGTGAAGTAGGCCGCCGCATCAAGGGCGTTGAGCGCGACCCAGCGCTGCGCCGTCGCCTCGGCGGGCGCCCGGCCGCTACCTGCCGAGGCGAGGAAGAAGCCCTGCACGTCAAGAGCGATGCGGGGGTCGTCGTCGATGCGCCGCGCCATGTCGTAGTAGACGGACAGCTCATGGACACACCGCTGGGTGGCGGCCGGGCAGGAGCACGCCACGCTGTCGAGGGCCGGGGCGGGCGGATGGCCCGCCTCGGCGATCGCGCGATACAGGTCGTCGGTGAGGAGGGGCTGGATGCCGCTCAGCCGACGGGAGATCTCGGCCGTCGTCCCCGGGGACATCGGCGCCACCGCGATCGTAACCACCGAGGTGCCGCGGCCCCGGTGCACGACGGCGCGCACGGTCCGGTCGTCGAACGTGATCTGAACCTTCCCGTCCTGTGCCGCGCGGCGTGCGCTCGGCAGCTGCGGATCAGGGCGGGTCTGGCGCAACGACTCGGCGAACCGGACCCAGTCCTTGCCCCACTTCGTGTAACCGTAGTCGCGGTCGGCCATGGTCAGTTGCCTCGCTTCCGGCGCAGGACCTCGATGAGACGGTCGTCGTCCAGCCGGGTCAGCTCGGCGACGCCCGATGTGTCGGCGATGTCCGACAGCGCGGACTTGCGCCGGTGCATGGCCGCGATGTGCTCCTCGACAGTGGAACCGGTGGTCAGGGTGGTGACGGTGACCGTGCGGGTCTGACCGATCCGGTGGACCCGGTCGGACGCCTGGGCTTCCACGGCCGGGTTCCACCACCGGTCGAAGTGGATGACGTCGGCCGCGCGCGTGAGCGTGAGCCCGGTGCCCCCTGCTTTCAGACTGAGGACGAGCACCTTCGGACCGTCGTCGGACTGGAACCGGCGGACGATGCCGGCCCGCTGCTCCTGGTTCAGGCCACCGTGGAAGAACGGCGTACGCACCCCGAACTGTTCGGCGAAGTGCCGGACCAGCAGCTCACCGGTCTGCCGGTACTGGGTGAAGACGAGGGTCGGAGAGTCGTTCTCCACGTTGTTGGCCACGATGTCGGCGCACAGATCGAGCTTGCCCGACCTGCCCGACAACTCACCGAGGTCGTCCGTGATCAGACCCGGGTGGTTGCAGACCTGCTTGAGTGACGTCAGGACCGCGAGCACCCTGGTCTGCCGCTGGGCGCCGCTGCCGAAGCCGTCGTCCACGACCTGGTCCAGCAGCCGGTCGTACAGCTGCTCCTGCTCCTCGCTGAGGTCGCAGATGAGATCGGTGTGGATCTTGGGTGGGAGTGACCCTGCGACCTGGGACTTCTTCCGCATCAGCACGACCGGCTCGATGGCCCCGCGCAACCGGGCGGAAGCGGCCGGGGAGCCGTCCGCGATCGGCCGCACGAAGCGACGGCGGAACTGCGTCCGGTTCGCGAACAGCTGCGGTGCGACCAGATTGAGCAGGGCCCACAGCTCGTCGAGGTGATTCTCGACGGGCGTTCCGGTCAGGGCGATGCGCGCGTCGGCCGCGAGGGTGCGCGCGGCCTTCGACACCTGCGTACGGGGGTTCTTCAGGAACTGCGCCTCGTCGAAGACGGCGGTGCTCCACTGGACCCCCGCCAGGGCCGGGCCGTGCATGCGCAGGGTGGGATAGCCGGTGAGCACCACCGTGCCGCTGCCCACCTCGGTAAGCGGCCCGCCGCGCCAGATCGTGGTCCGCAGTCCGGGTGCGAACCGCGCGATCTCGTGCGCCCAGTTCCCCACCAACGACGTGGGGCAGACCACCAGTTGCGGCGCCGCCTCGGCGCGTCCGGCGACACAACCGATGGTCTGCAGGGTCTTGCCGAGTCCCATCTCGTCGGCCAGCACCGCACCGCCGTGCATCTCGATGGTCTCGCACAGCCAGCTCACCCCGCGCACCTGGTACGGCCGCAGATCGGCGGTGAGCGCCGTGCGCATCTCGGCCCCGACCGCGGTGGTGCGGCGGAAGACGCCGCCCGCGTGCTCTGCCGTCGTCACGGCGACACCTGTGGGGTCGGGGACCGCGTGCGCGGCGATCGGCAGGGCCGACTCGCCGCCCGCGATCCATGACCGCCAGGCCTCCACCGACCGGCCGGGCGAGTCGAGGGGCACGGCCGCGAGCCGGTCCGGCTCGATCAGCACGCAGTCGACGTCGGACACCTTGAGCCTGCCGAGGTCCGGCGTCGGCACGGCCAGGGGAACGGTCTCGACGTCGCCGACCGGCGGAGCCGCCCCCACGGCGCCGTCGGCCCAGGTCCACAGGGCGAATACGTGCCGGTCGGGCAGGTAGGTGGCCTGACTGTCCGACCGCTTCTCGGGGAGTGTCTGTCTGGTTCCCATGCGTCAGCGGACCCTTACGTCGTCGCCCTCGCGGACGAGCCGGGCAGCGGCTCCGGTCCTGGGCGCCCCGTCCGTGGTCGGGACGTCTCCCTGCGCGGGCTCCGGCTCGCGGACCGCGCGCAGGGCCAGCAGGAGTACCGCCGCACCGAAGAGCGCGATGAGCATGATCCAGATCGCCCCGACGTGCATGGCGTGGATGAACGCGTCATCGGCGGCATGCCCGAGCGCGGGCAGGTGGGACGTCGTGGCGACGTGCCGGGCCTGTTCGGCGGATACCCGCGCCTGGTCCCGCGCCGGTCCGGGGACAGCGTGCAACGAGGGTTCGATCGCGCCCCGGTACACGATCGACATGATCGTGCCGCCGACGGCGATCCCGATCACGCTGCCGGTCTGGCGCACGGTGTTGGTGACGGCCGAGCCGGCGCCGGCGCGTTCCAGGGGCAGGGTGTTGATCAGCGCCGCGGTCACCGGACCGAGCACCATGCCGATGGACAGGCCCTGGACCAGCAGCAGGACCTCGATCAGGACGAGGGGAGTGCTCAGGCCGAAGAGCCCGTACGCGCCCATGGTCAGCGCTGCCACGGTGAGGGCCGGCACGGCGACGAGCCTCAGCGACCACCGGCGCACCAGGCGCGCGCCCACAGGTGCCCCCAGGATCGCGCCGAGGGCGGTCGGGAGGCCGGCCAGACCCGCCTCGATCGGCGTGTAACCGCGGGCGCCCTGCAGGTAGAACGCGTTGTAGAAGGTGATGGCGGAAATGGCGAACAGAAGGACTCCAAGGGCCGCGTTGCCGCCACCGAAAGCGCGCTGGGCGAGAAGCCGGGGGTCGAAGCTCGGCATCTTGCTGCGCAGTTCGACGCGGACGAACACGGCCAGCAGGATCAGTCCGACGACGATCGGCGCCCAGACGTCCGTACGCCCCCAGGCCGCTACCTGCCCCGAGCGGATCAGTCCGTAGGCGAGCGCCGCCAGGCCGCTGGTCGACAGCAGCATTCCGGCCGGGTCCAGCGGTCGCACGAGGGGGCTGCGGAAGTCCGGGACCAGCAGGACGATGCCGATCAGCGCGAGGATCACGACCGGGACGTTGACCAGGAAGACCGAACCCCACCAGAAATGGTCGAGCAGCACGCCGGTGAGCACCGGGCCCACGGCCATGCCGACGCCGGCGGAGGTCGAGGAGATGGCGATCGCGGTCGACCGCCCCGGGCCCGTGAAGGTCCACATCAGGATGGCCATGTTGCCGGGCATGATCAGCGCGCTGCCGACCCCCATGGCGGCCCGCGCGGCGATGAGTTGCCCCGCGTCGCCCGCGAACGCCGCCCACACCGAGGACGCGGCGAAGACCACCAGGCCCGTCGCGAGCACGGTCCGGTGACCGAAGCGGTCGCCCAGCGCGCCCGCGGTGAACATCAAGGTGGCGAAGGCCAGCGTGTACGAGCCCGTGGCCCACTGCAGCTCGGCCGGACTGGCGTTCAGCCCACGGGCCGGGTCCGCGAGGGTCTCCAGGGTGGTACTCAGGACGGTGTTGTCCAGCCAGATCAGCAGTGAACACACCATGAGAACGGCAAGAATCAACTGCTGCTTGGAATTCGGCAACGTCGATGTAGTCATGAACACCTTTGTATGCGGTCCGGAAAACCTGACGAGCGGACCGTAAGCAAACTTCAGGCGAGTGTCAATCCCTTGGCGAACCAATAACGGTCGGCTATTTCCGACGCATCCGAGGGCATGCCGCCCAGCATTCTGTCAATTCTCGAAGAGGTGACCGGACCGCGATTTGGGACGGCCCCGAGGGCATGCCACCACGCGCTCTGTCAATTGCCGAACCCGACGTTTGACCTCGCGGGAATTTCGTGCCCCACCCCGCGTCCTGCCCCTGCCCTGCCGCACGTTCGCTTCCGGGGGCACAGGGGCGGGCACCTCCGCGAGTGCGCCTGCCCTTTCGGCCCGCTGATTCACGAACGCCCTTTCCCGCATATCTTCTGAAGGCGAGAATCAGAATTCGCCCGGGTCAGCGGGCGAATTCGGCGCGGGATCTCCATGGGCGGCAGAGGAAGACCCCCGCAAGACGAGCGGCCAAGCTAAGGCGACAGTTATGTCTCGCGGCTCTAGTCCCCCGCGATGGAGAAGGGGCCCCGCAGTGGGTGGAATATCTCGCGGATGGAACGGTTGAGTTCAGCGCCTGATATCCCGTGACCGCGCTGACGAAGAAACGGACGCCCGCATCCGATGGGCGCACCGGTTAACGTCGGTCCTTGGCGGCTTCTGCTGGTGGAAGGCGACCGGGAGCTGGTGGACATGCTCTCCGACATACTGCGGGACCAGGGGTACGCGGCCGTCGGCCGGCGAGGCCTTCATCTCGGCCTTTCGCAGCGGTACGACGTACTCGTCCTGGACCGACGCCTGCCGGCGCTCGACGGCCTCCGCGTTCTCAGCCGGTTACGGTCCCGCGCCGTCCGCACACCGCTATTGCTGCTGACCGCGCGCAAATGCCCGAGGTAGTGCGTCTTCCGGGCGAGTTGGACCGAGTGCGGGCCGACGACGTGGATCACCGCCGCCTTCTCCACAAGGCCGTTGGCGGTTTCGAACGCGGAGTTCCCCTTGCCGATGACCAACACCCGCTGCCTGGTGCAGGACGTGGGATCGATCCCGAAGGTGTCGTACCGTTCGGCAAGTTCGGGGCCCGGGACGGGTGGCTCGTAGAGCTGGGAGACTCGGAGCGACGGAGCTCGCGCTCTCCCGGGTGACCTCGGCTGACACGCCCCAGCACCGCCGACACGGCAGCGGCTGCCGGCGCACCGGGGCGCCGCCTTCAGGTGCCGTAGGAGACTCGGACCTCCTCGAAGCCCAGGGAACGCAGCAGGCCCTCCAGCATGCTGGTCGTGTTGGCCTCGGCCCTCGTGGTCAGTCCGCTGCCCTTGGCGGCATCACCGATGTGCGAGACCGCGAGCTTCTGCACGGCGTGTTCACCGTTGGGGTTGTCCGAGAACAGGTCTCCGAGACGGTCGAGCAGGCCGCGTTGTTTGGAGACGGCGTAGGAGTGGTCGGCATCCAGCGCGGGCTTGCCGAGTTGCGCGTGCGGGAGCCGGAGTGTGGCCGAGGTGCGGTCGTCGTTCACCGTCACGTCGTTCTCGCCGACCTTGCCGAGGTCGACGTACGCCTCCACCGTGCCCGCACCCACGTAGAGCGTGCGGGAGCCGCGGACGGCGTCCGGCAGGAACTTGGCGTCCTTCTCCAGGTCGACGACCACCTGGAAGTTGCCCGAGGCGGCGTCATAACGGCTCATGTCCTTGATGGACTTGAGGAGAGCGGGGCCCGAGCGGTCCGTCGTCTCGGTGCCCAGCAGATCTTTGATGCCCGGCAGCACAGCCAGCCTGATGCCGGCGAACAGAACCGCGAGCACCACCACGAAGGCGGTCACCACCTTCGCCCAAGCGGGCATGCGTCTGGGTAAGTGCCTGAGAGGAGTCGTCATCCGGCGGCCCTCCTTTCCTGTACTCCGGATGCCCCCAAAAATCCTTGCGAGACGTGCGCACCCCCGCGGAGCCCCCGCGGTGCCGCACCTCCGGGACGAGCTCCTGCCGTTGTGCCGCACTGCCCGCCGCTCCGCAGGCCTGGGACGTCCGAGTCGACAGCTTTCGCGACCGATGTGCGGCACCTCCCCTCGGCCCGCCCTCGTTCGCGTTCCGCCCGGTCAACGGAGGTGCGGCCGACGCATCTCAGCCCGGCCACCTTCCGGTCACACGTCGTGTGGCCACGGCGCCGGAGCGCTCGACGGCGGCCTTCACCACAGCGAAGATCGCGCCCTGAATGGCCGAGGCGATCAGAATCTGCTGCCACGAGCGATGCTCGTCCATGGCATCGGGAGCGTCGCCCTCGCCCTCGATGATCTTCCATGTCTGCTTGAACGCGGCGCCCGCGATCACACCACTCACGGCACCCAGGGCCATCCCGACCGGCTTGTAGGCGATCTTGGACGCGTTCATCGGCGGCCGCTACGGCTGCGACGCACCAGCAGGACGACCGCGAGAAGCACACCGCCCGCGATCAGCGGTGTGCGGTTGGCCTGTGCGGAAGCCGCGACCCGCCCCGCCTTCTCGCGGACCGGATCGGGAGTCGCCGCTGCCGCGTACTGCCCCGCCCGGCCGGCGCCTTCCCGCACGTGCGCCGCCGCCTGGGTGGCCTTCGCCAGGACGGGGTCGGGCACGGTCTCCTTCACCTGTTGCACCGCCTGCCCCGCCTTGTCGCGGACCTGGTCGGAGACCAGGGCGGCCTTCTCAGCGACTTGTTCCTTCACGGCGGCGGTCCTTTCCTTCGCCTGCTCCTTGATGTCGGCCTTGGCCGCCAGAGCCTCGACGGTCTGCCCGAGTTCGTCACGGGTACGCTCCACCTTTTCGCGCAACTCCTCGGGGGTGGGGTTTCCGGTATTGGTTCGGGATTCGTCGCTCATCGGTGTGCCTTCTCCTTGATCTCGGCCAGATCCGCCTTGACGCTGTCGATGGCCTGTTCGGGAGCGGGGGCGCCCGCCAGGGCGATCTGCTTCTTTCCTGCCATAGCCGTCCCCGCGGCCGTTGCCGCCAACAGCGCGGCGACGATGAGGGCCGCGGCCCACACCGGCAACGCCAACGCGAGAACGGCTATGGCGGTCACCACCAGTGCCTGAGCCGCCAGGATGCCGAGGAACCCCGCAGTGCCGAACAGACCGCCACCCTTGCCGAAGCGTTTGCCCTTCTGCGTCATTTCCACCCGGGCCAACCGCATCTCCTCCCGGACCAGCTCCGAGAGCTGCTGCGAGGCACGCGAAACAAGCACGTTCACCGGGTCATCGGCGTTGTGGGCCCGCCGCTCCGCCGTACTCATGGCACAGTCACCTTGCCTTCCTCGGTCTGCATCGGTCATCTTCATGACGCGCCTACCCAGCAGGCACTGCGGTATCGCCTTTCGAGTATTCGTTTCGCGGAAGGCAGCCCGTCGGCAGGCGTGCGGCCGGCGAAGCTCGGGACGAGCTTCTGAGGTCGGTCCGAACACGGGGACTCCGCGGGCGTCGACCTCCCCGTCGGGAGCTCGCCCCGGTGAGAAGTGAGCCCGCGCCAACCCACGCATCGACGCCGAACTCGAGCGCTGGTCATAGCCGGACCGAAGTCCGGTGCGGCACCGGACTGGCGGTCCAAAGAACAGCAACCGCCCCCGTCCGCTTCCCGACCACAGCGGTGGCGGGCCCGCACCGGCCACGACAGGAAGTGTGACGGTGACTGCACGGTCGGTCCGCTGAAGTATCCTTCCCGCCACCGCACGCCGCCTCGGAGGATCAGAAGAGTTGGTTGACTGCCCTGTCCGCGTTCCCTCCGCCTTGCGACGCACCGCATCTGACGCCGCGCGCTGATCCACCAGGGATTACGGGACAGCCCTTACTCGACGAACTCGTGCATTACGCCGGACTGCGGGACGGACGAACGGGCATCGAGGTGTCCGCCGTCGACGGGGTGTGGCAGTCGCACACACTCGTCGACGAAAAGCTCAGGGCACGGCACGGCTGCGTGAGGCGGTCCGGGTACTGGAACAGGCCCCCGAAGCAGAAAAGGACTGGCATCCCGGATCCGAGGGTCAGGTGCTGGATCTGGTTCACCCCTCACTGTTCTGTCTGGTGGAGGAGGCGAGCGGAACGCCGCGTCGGCTCATTCCGCCTCACGGATGCCGCCCGCCCGGGACACCGCAAAATTCTCGCCTTCTTCCTGGTCGGCCCCTCGGCACGAATCGTCCCGACATCCGATGTGCCACCCCAGCAGCCATGGTCCGACACCGCGACTATGACGCGCGAGCAGGCCGAGGGTTATCGCGAACAGCTCATGCGGGAACGCAAGTTCTTCGTCGCCGAGCACAACGAGCAGCTCTACGAGCGACGATTCTCGCTCTGCGAACACTGAGCCTTTTCCAACCTGTGCTGGCGGCTGTGCAGGGTAACAATCGCCGGGCTGCTCCCGGGCTCAACTGCCCTCGGAGTCCGGCGGCTCGGCGGCTTGGAGCACGTACTCGGGGAGCTTCGACGTGGCGGCTAGGACCTCGATGCCGATGAGGCGGCCCTGCTCGTCGAAGTCGAGGTTGATCATGCCGTCGACATCGATCGGATCGCAGGGATAGGTGTGTGCTGATCTCACGCTGACCTGCGGGTCGGTGAAGTATATGTACGCCGCGTTCACGGTCTTGTCGTAGGTGACTTTGACGTCAGGCACGATGCTGGGGTCCTTTCTGCGTTGTTGGTTCCGGTCTCGTCAGTGCGCTGCGAGTTGCAGGGCGAGGACGGCCTTGACGATGGTGGTGACGCGGGTCGTACTGCAACGAAGTTTGCGCAGGAGGCGCCACGTCTTGAGGGTGGCCATGGCCTGCTCGCCGAGCGCGCGGATCTTGGCGTGGGAGGCGTTGACGGCTCGTTGGCCTGCGGAGAGTTTGTCCCAGCGGCCGCGGTAGGGGACGCGGACGGTGCCGCCTGCTCCTTGGTACGCCTTGTCCGCCCAGCAGCGGAGGCCCGCTTGGGTCAGTGCGGCGGGGATGCCGTGGGTGCGGGCGGCCTTCATGTCGTGGACCGCTCCGGGCAGTGCAGGCGATGCCCAGAGCAGGCAGCCTAAGGGGTCGGTGATGACCTGCACGTTCATGCCGTGCTTCTTGTGCTTGCCGGAGTAGAAGGGGCGGTCGGCGGCGATGCGGTCGGTCGGTCGGTCGGTAGCAGGGTGCCGTCCAGGATCACGAACGCTTTCGTCGCCGCGGTGCTGACGGCTTGTTCAAGCGTTGGGGCGAGGGCGGCCAGGACGTCGACGGCTTCGCGGATGTACCGGTAGACGGTGGCGAATGCCGACGTTGAACGCCGCGGCGAGCCGGCCGTAGGTGTCGCCGCATCGCAGGTGCGCGAGGGTGAGGAGTGCCTGGCGCCCCGCTGGCAGTCGGCGCCACCGGCTACCGATCTCATGGCGGCGCTGACGCAGGTGACGGGCGAGGAACCGCAGGGTCGAACTGGACAGGTCGATCCCGGACGGGTAGACAAGCACGGAAGCTCCTGGAAGACAACGGGTGATCTTGGTCGTGAACCCGTCTACCAGGAGCTTCACTGCGCTGTACAGACGTCCGCGACCAACCAGCCACCCTCACCACGAGGTTGGAAAAGGCTCACTGACCCGGGCCGCCGTCCCCCGCGAGGGCGGGCGCCGTCCGGGATTGCGCCGAGACCAGTCCGGCTGTTGGCCGGCGGAGGGCAGGGGCCCGTGTCCGAGTCGCGCCGACGGCCCGGCCGTCCGGCTGCCGCGTCACGGTCCGGGCTTGTTCGCGAACACCCACCGGTTGCCCGCCAGGGCGTCGTTCTGCTCAGGCAGTGGGCCGCGTCCGTGCCGGCGCGTGAAGTCGAAGGGGGTACGGACCGATGTGGACCAGCCCTTGCTCGCCAGATCACCGGCGGAGTCGGGCCGGGGCTCCCTGTCGAACAGGTCGAGCAGGTCGATGCCGAGCTGCTGAGTCGTCGAGGTGTAGAGCGGGCTGTCGCGGTATTCCAGCAAGTTCTTGTCAAGCTTGACCTCGAACGCCAGAGCACTCCCTGCCGTAGTCAAACGCCCCACCATGTCGATGAGGTGTGTTTCGACGGCAGGCGGCAGGTAGAACAGCAACCCCTCGGCCAGCCAGACGCTCGGTGCGGCCGGGTCGAAGCCTGCGCCGGCAAGTGCTCCGACCCAGTCGGCGCGCAGATCGATCGGCACGGGTACGCGCGCTGCCTTGGGGGTGGCCGACAGTCCGTCGAGCACCTGGTGCTTGAACGACAGCACTTCTTTCCTGTCGATCTCGAAGATCACAGAGCCCGGAGGCCAGTCGAGCCGAAAGGCCCGCGCATCCAAACCCGCCCCGAGCAATACCACTTGGCGGGCGCTTCCCGAGTGCACCGACCGGAGAAGGAAGTCGTCCAGCACCCTCGTTCGCAGGCCGAAATATCGCGCGAACCTTCCCCACAGGGGGTTCGCGTCCCCGTCCGGGACCTGCTGCATGCGCACAGGCCAGTCGGCGGACGCCGGTGCGGCGAGCACGAAGTGCTCCGCGTAGGGGTCCTGGGCCAGAGCGTCGTGGCGATGAGTCTCGATCGCCCGTGCCGCGGCGACCAGGAGAGCGGTCACCCCCACCCCTCCTTCCACGCCTTCCACACCGGTGTTGTGATGCGTTGTGCCGGCCACGTTTCCTCCGTCGGCGAATCGAGACACGAACAGCGAGGGTTGCGAATGATGGTTCGGAGATGGACGCGCGACTGGACCGCTCAGGTCTCCCTGTTCACCCGAGGGGCGCTGCGATGGTGTGGCGTCCGATCGGTTGTCCCTCCCTGAGGGGTGATCGGCAGGCAGGAGGCGCTGTGTGCCTCGCTCATCGTCTTCTCCCCTACGGAATCATGACCGGTTTGACCACGCGGCCCGCCTCGCAGTCGCGTTCGGCCTCATTGATGTCGGTGAGCGGATACGTACGGATCAGCTCGTCGAAGGGAAACAGCCCGGCCTGCCACAGCGCGCTCAACCGTGGAATCAGCAGGCCCGGCACCGCGTCCCCCTCACAGATGTGGGAGATTCTCCTGCCTCGGTCCAGTGCGCCCGGTTCGAGTGGCAACGCCGTGCGGAGCCGTGCCACCAGACCGAGGTGGCCCGTCGGGCGCAGAGCCCGGAGGGCGTCGTTGATCAGCGAGGCGGAGGCCGTGGTGTCCAGCGCATAGTGCGCGCCGCCGTCGGTCAGTTGCCTGATACGGCCGGGTAGGTCGGGCGAGGCGGCGTGCAGCGGGGCAGCGCCGAATCGTTCGGCCAGGGCCAGTCGTTCGGGGTGCCGGTCGACGGCCACGGTCACGGCTCCGGAGGCGGTCGCCGCCATCACCGCGGCCAGGCCCACCGCTCCTGCGCCGAAGACCGCGATCGTGTCGCCGGGCCCGGCGCCGAAGGAGTTGAAGACCGCTCCGGCACCGGTGAGGAATCCGCAGCCGAGCGGTCCGAGCAGTTCGATGGGCAGCGAGGGGTCGACCCGCACGGCGTTGCGGGCCGGGACGACCGCGTACGCGGCGAACGAGGACTGGCCGAACCACCGGGGAGCCAGTCCGCCCCCGGCCGCGTCGGTGAACCGCGCGGCGTTCTTTTTGCGCCCTCCGAAGAGGTTGAGGGAGCCGAAGGAGTCGCAGTAGGCGGGGGCGGCGCCCATGCAGCTCCGGCAGTGGCCACAGGAGTCGAAGCTCAGCACTACGTGGTCGCCGTTGCTCAGGCCGGTGTGCGGACCGCCCGTATCCGCCACGACCCCGGCCCCTTCGTGGCCGAGCACCGCCGGCAGCGGTGAGCGGCCCGCCGAACGCCGAACCGCGAGATCGGTCCCGCACATTCCGCAGCCCGCGATCTTGACCAGGATCTCGCCGTCGGCCGGTCCCGAGTGCAGGAGCACCTCTTCGACGGCGAACCGGCTCTCGTGCGAACGCAACACCGCCGCGTCGAATTTCATCACCTCGCCTCCTGCGGCCGGTGCATGACGAATGGTCTGAGGTTGCCGTAGAGCCCCCATGGCCCGCCCGCTACGCCGACGCCGCTCTCCTTGGAACCCGCGAAGGGCTGGGCAAGGGACAGTTCGGCGTGGTGGTTGATCCATGCCGTTCCGCACTCCAGCCGGTCGGCCACTTCCTCGGCCCGGTCGAGGTCGGTCCCCCATACCGAGCCTCCCAGTCCGAAGCCGGTGCCGTTGGCTGCCTCGACCGCTTTGTCGACACTCCCGTACGGCAGCACCGGCAGGACGGGCCCGAACTGCTCCTCCGTCACCACCGGGCTACTGGCTGGGACGTCGGCCAGGATCGTCGGGGCGAAGAAGTAGCCCGGTCGGTCCAGCCGGTGGCCCCCGGCGACGGCACGGGCGCCGCCTGCCAGGGCCTGCGCCGTGTAGTCCTCGATCCGGGCGAGTTGGGGGGCGTTGTTGACCGGCCCCAGCTGCGTACCCGGGTCGAGGCCGGCTCCGACGACGACGTTCTTCGCACGCTGCGCAAGGGCCTCGACCACGCGGGAGTACAGCCGGACCGGGGCGTAGACGCGCTTGACCGCCATGCAGACCTGCCCGCAGTTGCGGAACGCCGCCCAGAACAGCCTTTCAGCGATTGCCTCCACATCCACGTCCTCCAGCAGGATGGCCGCGTCGTTGCCCCCCAGTTCCAGGGTGACGCGGGCGAGTGAGGCCGCTGCACCTTGTGCGACGGCCCGTCCGGTGGGAATCGAACCGGTGAAAGTCACGTGGCGCATCCCCGGGTGGGATGCGAGGCGCGCGCCGAGGGGTTCGTGGCCGGTGACGATCGTCAGTACGTCCTCGGGGAGGGCGGTGGAGATGACGGACCCGACCAGCCGTGTGGCGAGGGGTGTGTAGGGGGACGGCTTGAGCACCATCGTGTTGCCTGCGGCGAGCGCGGGCGCGAACTTCGCGGAGGCGAGCTGGAGGGGGAAGTTCCATGGAGTGATCGCGGCGACGGGCCCGAGCGGTCGCCAGCGGATCTCGCTGCGTACGGGGCGGCCGTCCGTGATGGCCTCGGACCGGGGGACCAACTCGGCGAAGTAGCGCAGGCGGGCCGCCGTGCGGGCGATCTCCGCGTACGACTCGCTCAGTGGTTTGCCCTGCTCCCGGGTGAGCAAGGGAGCGATGTCCGTCCCGGCCGCCTCCACGGCGTCCGCTGCCTCGAGCAATGCGGTGGTGCGGGCGGCGGCGTCAGCCCGCCAGCCGCGCCAGGCCTCGTGGGACCGGCCCACGATGGCGTCCAGCTCGTCCGGCTGCTCGTCGGGGGCCTCTTCGAACTCCTCACCCGTTGCCGGGTCGAGGACCGCGAAGCGCGCGCCGGGGGTCGGGCACGCCTGCCGGGGTTGACGCGTGGCCATGCCGGCGGTCACCTCGCCGCGGTGACGGCAGCCGCCTGTTCTCGGGCGTGGCGGTCCATCTCCGCTCGGAAGGCGGCCACCAACTGCGGTTGAATCCTGCCGGTGTTGCGGTCACCACCCTCGCAAACCGCCCCGCGCACCCCCACGATGTCCGTGCCGATGCGGTTCAGTACACCGAGGTCTCCCACCTTCACACTGCCCGCGAGGGCGGCGAGCAGATCGGCTTCGTGGGCCCGCCGGACGAACTCCGCACAGACCTCCGGCGGAACGTGATCGAACAGCCGGGTTCCGTCCTTGACCGCGGTGTCGAGCATGGCCGCGTCGGCGCCGGAGCGCAGGGCGATGTCGGGCAGGGCGAGCGGGTTGACGCAGCCGACCCGGTGGGCGTCGGCGTACCCCGACGCCACGACGAGGGCGTCCGGCCGGAAATCCTTCACCGCCCGGACTACCCCTCGCATGACATCGATAGCCTGGTCGGGCGTCGTGCATCCGTAGAGGCCGACCTTGATGTAGGTGGCTCCGGAGACGGCCGCACCGAGTGCCGCCTGGGCCACGGTGCCGGGCTTGTAGGGTACGTCTCCCACGGTGGCGGATACCGGCTTGTCCGCCGGCACCGCCTCGCGGATCTCCCTGATGACCCAGGGGAAGTTCGCGCCGAGGGAGCCCTCGTCGGGCTTCTTGACATCGACGATGTCCAGATGGTCCGCCGCCTTCGCGCAGTCGAGGGCCTCTTCGACACTGTCCGGGGAGATGAGAAGCAACAACGTGGTCTCCGTCCACCGCGTAAGCACCTGGCCGGGAAGCAGGTGTGCGGAATCGTTGGGATTTCGTGCGGTCCGCTCATCATCAAGGCGGCCCGTAGCCCCTCGGTAGGGCGCGCGGAGACCGAACGGGGTACGGCCGGCGTACCCAGTGCGCCGTGCGCGCCGCCCCTGGCGGCCCCACCGGGGGCTCGCCGCGTGCAGCACGGCGACGGGTGGGGGCCAGGTGCATTTGGTGCCCAGCGGACCGGCCGACGACATGGGCGGGGCCCCCGCCTTGAGGAGGCACGGGACGCGCCGCCTACTGAGCGGCGGACGACCGGTTCATGCCGGAGCGGCGCCATGTTCATTCCTTCTGTTGAACACGCAGTTCTGCCGGCGACACGGGATTTGCGCAGGCCACATAGTGAGAGCGCGACGATCAAGCGACCGGCCCGCACGGCCCGTCCCAGCCCTGCGCGGTGTTCGCCGCACCTGTCAGCGGCCCACCGCTGCGCAACCGGACCATCGCGCGCCGCATGCCGCGTCGTACACGCACGGCCGTCCGCCTTCCTGACCGACGAAAGGTAAGAGTCCATGCGAAGCGAAGCGGTCAACCGAGTGAAACTCGTGTTCACCCTGTTCGACGCCGACGGCAACGGGGTCCTGGAAGCCGACGACTTCCATCTGATGAGCAGCCGGGTCGCCGCGGCTGTGCCCGGAGCCGACGAGGCACGGAAGCAGGCCATGCGGGCCGGCTTCACTCGCTACTGGAACACGCTGGCCAGCGAGCTGGATGCCCATCACGACGGCCGGATCACTTACGACGAGTACCAGGAGTGCGTCCTGTCTCCGGAGCGCTTCAACGGGGCGGTCGGCGAGTTCGCCGCCGGCTTCGCCCGCCTCGGTGACCTGGACGGCAGCGGTACCGTCACCCGGCCGGTGTTCACCGACATGATGAGAGGCGTCGGCTTCGACCTGCCGAACATCCACGCCCTCTTCGACGCCTTCGAGCCCGATGACGCCAACCGGATCAGGGTGGATGTCTGGGAGGCCGAGATCAGGAACTTCTACGCCCCTGACAAGGGCGGCATCCCGGCGGACCTGCTGGCACCTTCTCCGGCAGCCTGATCCGGCCCGGCCCGACGACTCGCTCCGCGGGGGCGAGCCGCCGGGCTCCGGCCCCCAAATCAACGTGCGCGCCTCGTAATCCGCATTCTTGACGCACTTCATGGTGCGCCCATCAGGCGACTTCCCCACGGGCTCGAAGAAGACGCGCATCGCATCGCTCCGCGTCCGGTGAGCCATGCTCAAGACCTGTGAATCAGCCTCGGAGGGGTACCTCGCGGAACGCTGAGGGCGGACCTGCGCTCGACCAATCCCATCGAGGGTACGTTCAGTACCGTGATGTCGAGGACCGAGGCCACCCGCGGGGCCGGGAGACCGGCTGCGGCGATGGCGATGGTGTGCGAGCTCGTCGAGTCCGCCCAGGCTCAGGCTCACTGGTGCGCGATCACCGCACCCCACCTCGTCGCTCTCGTCCGCGACGGCGCCCGCTTCGAGAACGGTCACCTCGTCGAACGCCGCGTAGCGGGGGCTGCCTGATGACACCGCGAGACGAACGCCGCTATCCCAAGCTCCTGCGGGTTCCGCGGGTGACAGACGAGGACTGGCTGTCCCAGCCCGAGGCCGCCCGCCAACTGGGCATCGTCCTCTTTCGCGTGGGCGCACTCATCGCCTGCGGCCACCTGGTACCCGCGGAGAACTCGGCCGGGAGGGCGGGCGTCACGACGACCAGCGTGCAGGCAGAAACGGCCTGGCGCGACGGCGCCACCTACCGCGCAAAAGCCCTTCGGCTCCTCAAGGACTCGATCGGCTTCTTCTGACTGCCCATCCAAAGGTCTTGACGATTACTCGATCCGGACAAGCATGAAGGGCTGTTCGGGGTACCGAGGGAGAATTCCCCGCCGGACTGCCACCCCCCGCACCAGTGCCGTCTTCCACATGCTCACCCAGGCCCGTTCTACCGGGCCCTGAACTGGTCCTCACAGGGAGGCAGTGAGTGAAGCGATTCTTCGGCAAGGTCCGCATGGCGGAGCCGCAGATCTCCGATGCGGAACACGAACTCTTCGGCGGGCCGTTGCGCTACGACACGGGCTGGTCCCAACACGAGCACGCGGGCCTGGACCTGACCATGCGGTCCGCGCTGCGCCAGATGCCCGGGCTCGTCAGCGCCGCCCTGCGGATGGCCTGGAGCGCCGATCGCCGCGCGCTGACGGTGGTGGCGATCAGCGAACTCGGCCAGGGAATCGCCGCCGCGGTGAGCCTGCTTGCCATCAACGCGGTCATGCACGCGCTTTTGGGCGCCGGTGACGCCGTCGAGCGGCTGCACGGCTTGGTGCCGGGCCTGCTCGCCGCCGCAGGCATCGCTGTCGTGAACTCCGCCCTGGCCGGCTGGTCGACCTCTCGCGCCGGCCGTCTGGAGCCGAAGGTCGAGCGGATCGCCACCACGCAGTACCTGGCCGCGGCAACCGCCGTCGAACTCGAAGCCATCGACGACCCGGACTTCCGCCGCCTGATCGACATCGCCCAGTACGGGCCCGCCTCCGCGCGCCGCATGATCGGCGCCTGCGTCTCCGCCCTGAACAGCAGCATCTCGCTGATCGCCACGGCCGGTGTGCTGACCATCCTGCATCCGGCGCTGCTGCCCATGCTGCTGGTCATCGCCGCGCCCCGCGGCTGGGGCGCCATGCGGGTGGCGCAGGAACGCTATGTGTCGATGATGAGCTGGATCGAGCACCTGCGGGCCAGCCGTCTCATCGGGAACCTCCTCATCGAGCGAACGGCTGCCCCAGAGGTACGTATCCACGCCGTCGGCCCCTTTCTCCTCGACCGGTACGGTCGCATGGCCGCGAGCGCGGAAGCGGAGCAGGAACGCCTGGCCTCCAGCAAAGCCGTCACCGAATGGGTCGCCTCCGCCCTCTCCGGAACGGCCATGGCAGCCACCTACGGCGGCATGATCTGGCTGATCATGGCCGGCCATATGAGCCTCGCCGTCGCCGGCACTGCCGTGATCGCGGTGCGGACCGGGTCGGCGAGCCTGGGAGCCCTGGTGATGAACATCAACCAGCTGCACGAAGAGTCCCTCTACGTCCGGGATCACGGACAGTTCCTGGCCGAAGCTGCCCAACGCGCCATCCCCCGGACCGGCGACCCCGTCCCGGACCAGGTCAGGCAGGTCTCCCTGGAACACGTCACCTACCGGTATCCCGACCGCGACGCACCGGCCCTGGACGATGTGACGCTCACCTTCCCCATGGGCTCGGTCACCGCCGTCGTGGGCGAGAACGGCTCCGGCAAAAGCACCTTGATGAAGATCTTGTCCGGTCTGCTGCTACCTCACGAGGGCTCGGTGAAGTGGGGCCAGGCCGACGTCGTCGAGCTGGAACGCGCCCAGGTCTTCAACCGCGTCTCCCTTCTCACCCAGGATTTCCAGCGCTGGCCCGTGACTGCTGCGATGAACATACGCATCGGCCGTCCCGACCACGACGCGTCGGCCCACGACCTGCAGACGTCCATCGACTACGCCGGAGCCGCCTCCGTCACCGCCAGACTCCCCAACGGGTTGGACAGCATGCTCGGCCGCATGTTCCGCGGAGCCATCGAACTCTCCGGCGGGGAATGGCAGAAGGTGGGCCTGGCTCGCACCCACTGGCGTAGCGCAACATCGCGATCGGACAGCGTCCTGATCGTCGACGAGCCGACTTCCGCCCTCGACCCGGAAGCGGAGATCGCCGCCTTCGACCGTATCCGGCGCCTGGCCGCCCCGAACCGGGCCGTCGTCCTGGTCACTCACCGCATGTCCGGCGTCCGGCACGCCGACCACATCTACGTCCTCAACCAAGGGCGCCTCGTCGAGCATGGCACCCACGACCAACTCATGGCCGCAGGCGGGCGGTACGCCGCCATGTTCGACACCCAGGCCGCCCAGTACGCCCCGGCCCCGAACGTCCCGAAGCCTGCTTCGCCCAACGTCTTGGACAAGGCATGACCCGTCCCCGCTCCACCGAAAGGCTGAGCCGGCGTTACAGGCGGCCGTGTCGTCCTCGTGGCCGGCCCCGGACCCCGGGGCCGCGCTGCCGATGCTGCCCGGCGGCCCCGTAGAGCAGAAGACCGCACGCCTGCCCCCCGCCTCGGCTCGTACGTACGCGTCGGGGGTGAAGCCGGCTGTGACTCAACGGTTCGACGGGACCAGGGGGCGGGTGGTGGCGGGCGTGTCCGCCTTGCACTCGGCGCCGTCGGCGGGGTGGGTGCCGTGGACGAGGGCCGCGTCAACTGCGCTGTTGACGCACGTATTGGTGCCATAGGAGCCGTGTCCGACTCCTTCGCGCGTGAGCAGGACGGCGGAGTCCAGGGTTCGGGTCATGCTCTCGGCCCAGTGGTGGGGGGTGACGGGGTCCAGTCGGCCTGCGACCACCAGTACCGGCGGCGTACCGGCGCCGGTGAGCGGCTTGGTCACGCGGTCCTTGTTCGGCGCGGGCCACCGAGCGCAGTTCAGGGCGGAGTAGGCGGCCCGGGTCCCGATCCGCTTGGCCTCGGCGACGGCCTTGGTGGCTGCGGCCTTGTGCGCGGCGATACCGGCCGGGGTCTGCCAGTCGACGCACCGTACCGCGGTGTGGGCTTCGAACATCGCGGTGGGGACGGGGAAGGGGGATACCGTGACGCTGCTCCACAGGGTGTGCAGGGGTGCACCGTTGCCGTCCTGTGCGGCCAACAGCGCCGAGGTCAGCAACGGCCAGGTGTTCTGGTCGCCGGCCAGGGCTCGGGTGGCCTCGAGGGCCATGGCACCGTCGAGTTCACCACCCGGGGTGACGCCCTTGGCGGGTGCGATCTTCAGCGGCTCCGCTTCCAGCGTGTCGATCAGTGTGTCGAACGCCGCCTGCGGGTCTCCCGCTCCGAACGGGCACACTGCGGTCCCTTCGGTGCGGCAGGTCTTGAACCAGGCGTCGAGCGTCCGTTCACTCGCCACGGCGACGTCGTTGAGGAAGGTGAGGGAGTCGCCGAACCACAGGTTGGTGTCGACGGGTGCGTCGAGCACCATCTGGCGGACGCGGTGCGGGAACAGGGTGGCGTACATCGGGCCGACCACGGTGCCGTAGGACAGACCGTAGTACGTGATCTTGTCCTCGCCGAGCGCGGAGCGGACCTGGTCGATGTCGCGGGCCACGTTGTCGGTGGACAGGCCGGCCAGGAACCTTTTGCTCTGGTGTTTGACGCAGCCGTCAGTGAACGCGGCGGCGTCGGTCAGCAGCCGCGGCAGCGGTTTGCCCCCGGGGACAGCGGGGTCGAAGGCGGTGCCGGAGGCGGCAGCTCGCTGCTTGTCGGTCAGGCAGCGAACGGCCTGCGATCCGCCGACGCCGCGCGGGTCCATCGCGATGATGTCGAATCTGGCGAGCACCGTAGGCGAGAAGGCGCCAGGAGTGCCCGCCGTCCTGGGCAGATTACGCAGTGTCTCGGTGGCGGAAACGCCGGGTCCGCCCGGGTTGAAGATCAGGCTGCCGACGCGCTGGTCGGGATCAGTGGCCCGGTGCCGCATGACCGCGAGCGGGATCCGCGCGCCGTCAGGCTCGGTGTACTCCTGCGGCACCTTGATCGTGGCGCATTGGAGGTTCTTCCCGCACGTGCTCCAGGTGAGCGGCTCCGGGGACGGGACGGAGGCCGACGCGCCCACTGCGGACGTGCCGCGCGCCCCCGAGGTGCCGGACGAACACCCGGTCAGGACCATGAGGGCTGCGGCGAACGCCACCCCGTACCGGGTGGCGGGCCTTGGCCTCGACTGGATCATGATGAGCTTCCTTTCTCCGTACTCGTGTCATTCCGTGCGATTCCGCATGACCGGGCCGTGCCGGTCGCGCAAGAAGCCGGCCGAAGAGGGCTGACGTGGTCGTGCCTTCCTCGTTTCGAGGGGTCAGTGACCGGCCGCGTCGAGCAGAGAGGAGTACCGCAGGCGGAGCGCGCGCTCCATGCTCGCCAGAACGGCCCCGCACCCCAGTGCGAGGTTCAGCCAGATCGGCAGGTGTATCGGCGACTCGAACGTTCCGACCCGCTGCGCGACGGGAGGAATGTGAGAGACCGGCTCAGCGAGCTGCAACAGGTTCAGGCCCACACCGATGACAAGCAGCAACACCGATCCGATGCTGATCGCCCGGCTCAGTCCTGGATGGCGGGCGCCGAAACGCGCCCGCCGTCCCTCCGCCGAGGCCGGGTCGGGCGTGAGCTGGCGCGGCTGTCCGCCCAAGGGGCGGTAGTGGCAGCGTTTGATGCCGTAGTTGCTCATCGCCACCTCGATGACACCCCCGTCCATGGGGAAGACCGCGGGCAATTTCGACTCGGCCACGTGCCTGCCGTCCAGGAACAGATGCGCCCGGATCCTGCTGTTGTCCAACCGCGCCCAGTGCCGTACGTCGACGGCGTGCACGCGGGCGTGCCCGTCGGCACCGGGAAGCCGTAGCCAGAACAGGGAGCGCAGCGGGAGCTGCCACCAGCGGAACCGCTGCAGTTCCCTGCCGTCTCCCGGCTTGAGGCGCTTCGACGCCGCCCACTGTTTCCACGCCATTCTCCGCACACCCCTTTGCCCATCAGCCGCAACATCACTAGTACAGCGTGTTAGAGGAGACGCTAGCACGCTGTACTAGTACGGCGTGCCAGTACAGTTGAGAAAGCTGGGAGAAGTGAGGGAGAGCTGAGCATGGAAACACGCGAGAAGATCCTCCAGGCCGCCGCGGAAATGATCGCCGAGGACATCGCGGCGAAGCTGAGCGTGCGAGCGGTCGCCGCGCGTGCGGGAGTGAGCACTGGCTCGCTGAGGTTCCACTTCCCCACCCAGCGCGCGCTGCAGGACAGCCTGCTCGCGAGGATCTACGAACACCTCCTGCCCGACGACCCGATCCGGGACCGGGCACTGCCGCCCCGCGAACGGCTGCTGAACTGTCTGCGCCAGGTCCTCGCACCGCTCGGCACCAACGAGGACGCGCGAACCGCATGGAGCACGATCTATCGGAGCTTCATCGAACCCGAGCCGACCGAACCGGTACGCGCCGCCTACCTCGCCCATGAGCGGGAGGCGGAGCGTCGTGTCGAGCACTGGCTCACCGTGCTCGCCGAGGAAGGCGCACTGCCCCCGGGAGACCACACCCGCGAGGTCAGGTTCCTTCTCACCGTCCTCAACGGACTCTCGGTCGAACGCGCCCTGCCCACCCGCGAATCCGTCCTCATCGCCGAAATCGAGACCCTCAACGCCGCCGTCGACCATGTCCTCTTCACCGGCCCCGCACCATCCGCCGGGCCGACTGGGCCGTGAACCGAACCACCCACCCCTCCGCACCGGTCCCACCCCACGGTCAGGGGCGCGAGAGCACAGCGAATCAGCGAATCCACGGCCCACGCCTGCACCAGCGCGGTCATCTGGCTCTCAGGGCAGAGCCCCCACAGCCATGAGCACCAGCATCGCGATGGCCACCGCTGTCAGGCACAGCAGGGTGATTTCCCTGCGCTGCACGTTTTCGGGCATGTCGGCGGTGAAATCGGCTAGCTTCGGCTTGCTCGGGTCGTAAACAACCCCTGCCAGCCCCGCCGGCTCGGTCGACATCCCACGCCGCCACAAGGTCTGCTCGTCCCCGTTCGCCACGAGATATCCGTGCTGCACATCGATCCTGCCGCCGCGAGGAATCGTCCGGCGCACCTCGGAAGCCATGACCTGGACACCGCGACGCGAGGGTATCTGCCACCTGCAACGATCTCCGCGAACAGGCAGACCCCCGCTGCGACTTGGCTCGTCGGACAGGCTCTAGTTGACCTCCCCCAGGTAGCTCAGGGCTAGGCGGAAGTCATTGAGGGCAGGCCTGAACTCGCGGGCGGCGGTATGGAAGGTCGATCGGTCGATCAGGATCCTGGCCAGGGTTCGCGTTCCGTCTGCCGGGTCGTGCTGAGACAGCCGGGTGGCCAGGCCCACTCCGTCGTCGAACAGGGAGCGAACCTGCTGCGCGAAGAGATGGGTGCGGTGCTCCCAGTAGACGGCGGAGCGGACGGTGAGGATCCGATGCAGCCGGACCAGTTCGGCCAGATGCCGGTCCGGATCCTCGGTGGCTCGCGAAGCAAGGCCGTCCACCTCTTCGCGGAGCGCATGGCGGCTGTCGAAGTAGCGCCGCTTGGCATCGGGCGACCACTGCATGGGCGCCGCCCCTGAAGGGGGACGCGGTCCATCCGACGCAGGCCGATCGCCTTCGGCGCCGGAGAAGGACAGCAGCACCGCCCAGAACGACGCCTGATAGCCACTCCAGGACTTCCGCTCACCGGTATCGGCCAGCTCGGTCAGCAAGGCCAGCGCCTCTTGCCGTACGAGGGCGGCACGCTCCCCTCGGCCGTGAGTGTCGAGCATGTGCGCGTATCCGATGAGCGTGTAGAGATGGCAGGCCATCGAGCCGCGGTCGTTCGCGGCTTCGGCCGCTTCCATGCTGACGAGCGTCTCGAACGCGGCAAGTGCTTCGTCGGAACGGCCGGCGTCACGGAGAGCGGCAATCCACTCCAGGAGTGACCAGGCGAGACTCCCGCTGTCGGGCCCGCCCGGCAGGATCGCGGCGATCAACTCACCCATGGCATCGGCAGCCTCTGCATACCGCCCTTCCTCGGAAAGGCCGGCGGCCCACCCGTTCAGCCCTCTGGCCACGGGGGCTCCAGACAGTTGGGCCTGTGCGCGGCCGAGGGCGAGCATCTCGGCGCGCATGGCGAGCCCTTCGGCGCGTCGCCCCACGGCGTACAGCTCTCTCTGGCACGAGTCGAGGGCCCCGTACAGAACATCCGCACGGGCGGGTTCAGCCGTATCGATGGACCGCGCCGCGGCCACCGCCTCCTCACACAGCGCGAGACTGTCCGGACGCGGCCTGCCGCGGCCGGCGTCGTAGCTCAGACGCTGCAGCGCCCTCGCCAGGAGCGGCAGGTACGAGGCGGGGCTGACCTGGGCGAGAACCCGATAGGCGTCTACTTCCTCGCCTGGAGTGCGGCGTCCCGACGCGAGCAGCACATTCCGCGCCCTCACGATGTCGTCCTGATCAACTTTCGCCGGGTGATTCATGACGAAGATTCTGGGTGCGCCCGAGAGGCCGAACAAGGCGGTTCACCTGTGCCGTTCGTCCTACGAAAACACCCTCTGACCTGTCATGATGGGTATGACATCACTTCGCCGGGGGGTGAACGCCCTGGCGGTGCTGATCGGGCCCCCGGGGCCGGGCGTCGACGTCGGCCCGCTCCTGGCCCGCGTCCCCACTTTGCCGGACCCTGATGCGCGGAGTGGCGGCCGGACAGGCTAGTTTGCTCGGATGAGTCTGCTTGATGATGTAGCCGAGCGCGACGGTTGGCGCTGCTGGGTGTGCGACGAAGCGGTCGACCCCAAGGAGTCGGTGAACGACCCGCGGGGGCCCAGTGTCGACAGCCGGACTGCCGACCGGAAGGCCAAGGTCGCCGAGCGGCTCGCGCACCGTGGATGCAACACCCGCAAGGGCGCGGTCAAGGTGACCATCGCCTGGCCGGATCGCCTGTACGTGGTCGAACCCGCGCCGCTGATCACCGTGGCCGGGAGGCTGGAGCGCAAGGGAGGCCGCGAGATGGTGGGCCGTTGCCCGACCAGGCGGGACGCCCAGGAAGCCGCGGATTGGCTGGTGGACCGGTTCTCCCGACTGGTTCCGGGGCTGCCGGTGACTGCCGACATCGAGCCGGGCGGCGGCCAGTTCCTCGTCATCCTGACCACCGGCCGCCGCTGACCGGGAATCACCGGGACACACTCGGGCTGTGCCGACGAGGTGACCGCTCGGTAGGTCAGGTCGCCAAGGACTTCGAACTGACCGAGACATTTTGGCGGGGCAGTCTCCCGAGGGAGCCCGTACGAGCGGGCACCGCGCCGGCGGACCGCTCACGGGCGCCCTCCGCGGCGCCACCGTTCGGGATCGATCCGGCCTGCGTACAGGGGCAGTTCGAGCGGGGTGTCGCCCTCTTCGAACGGGTCCCACACCCGTGTGAGGCCCCCTGTTCCCCGGGTGCGCACCCGTCGGGCCTCGGCGAGGTCGAGCACGTCGGTCAGGACCTCTTCCGCGCCTGGCCCGGCCTCGGCACGCGTATGCCCCTCGGGGTCCACCACGAGGCTGCGCCCGACGCCGTCGGGTGACGCGGCGTTGAGGCTGGCCATGAACACCTGGTTCACGATCGCGTTGGCCTGTGCGAGCACGACCTCCTGCGCGCGGTCGGCGGTGGGGGTGCGCACCAGGTTGAGTACGAGGTCGGCGCCCTGCCACGCCAGATGGCGGGTGGTCTCGGGGAACCACGCGTCATAGCAGATCGTGAGACCGACGCGTCCGTGGCCGGCCACATCGAAGACCACGAAACTGCTCCCCGCCGCGGTGGTCTCGTGGGGACGCCACGGGAAGATCTTGCGGTACGCCGCGACCCGTTCGCCCGTGGGCGAGTAGACGGGGGCGGTGTTGTAGATCCGGCCGTCCGCGCCCTTTTCGTAGACGCTGCCGGGCACGAGCCAGATGCCCAGTTCCCTGGCGAGTGCCGCCAGCCGGGTACCGCGGGGGCCGTCCAGGGGCCGGGCTGCCGCGGTCATGACCGCGGCGGGGTCCTCCTCGGGCTCGTGACCGCACAGGTGCAGTTCCGGATACGCGAGCAGGTGGACACCGGGGTATGCCTCGGCGACACGGCGTACGTCCGCGGCGAACGCGTCCGGATCCTCGGCGGTGTGGTGCCGCGCGGCGGTCTGGACGAGGGCGATCGACAGGGGGGCCGTCATCGTGGGGCAACCTTCCGCGCAGGGTCGACATCCGGGGCGCGACGAGCCAATCACCGTGCCTGATCCAGGACAAGCCCCCCTTTCCCAGCGGCATCCACAGGGGAAACCCGTGGGTAAGCTGCTGGGCATCCGCGTACGGCTGCCGTGCCGACCCGGCGGAAGCACGAGGGCCGTCGCGTCCGCGACACTCCTCACCGACTCGACAGGACACGGGAAAGACATGACCCTCACCCAGCTGCGGGCCTTCGTGGAGGCGGGTCGGCTCGGGTCGTTCACCGCGGCGGCGCAGGCCATGGACATCGCGCAGGCGTCGGCCTCCGAACTGGTGCGGCGCCTCGAGGCGGAACTCGACGCCGAGCTGTTCGCGCGAGGCAGCCGCACCCTGACCCTGACGTCCGCCGGGCAGGAACTGCTGCCGTACGCCCAGCAGGCGCTGGAGGCCGCGGAGAGCGGGACCCGAGCCGTGCACTCGTTGAGTTCCCTGGGCGGGGGGACCGCGACGTTCGGCGTTCTGCGCAACGCGGATTATTACCTGCTGTCCAACCTCGTGCAGATGTTCCACGCCCGGTACCCGTCCGTCCGGGTCCGGCTCGTGGGGCAGAACTCGGCCGAGACGGCGGCCGCCGTGTCGGCGGGGCAGATCGAGGCGGGCCTGGTCATCCTGCCCATCGACGATGAGGGGCTCGTGGTGACCCCGCTCCTGCGCGACGAGGTGTTCTACGTCAGCGCGAGCGAGGAGCGGACCCGCGTACCGGTGACGATGGAGGCCTTCGCCCAGGCCCCCCTGGTCCTCTATGACGCCCACTACGGCTGGCAGGACCCCACCCGACGTCAGCTCGCGGAGCGTGCCCAGCTGGCCGGCGTCGGCATCGAGCCGCTCATCGAGATCGAGCGCGTCGAGGCTGCCCTGGGCCTCGTGGCCGCCGGTGTGGGCGACACGATCGCCAGCCGGGCGGTGATCGCCGGCCCGTCGTTCCCTCCGGGGCTGCGGACCGCCTCCTTCGCCGACCCGCTCTACGACACGATCGCCCTGGTCAAGCGGCGGGGCCATCCGCTGTCACGGGCCACCAGAGAGCTCGCCCGGCTGGCCGAGGACACCTTGCGTGAGCTCCGTACCGACCTCGGCCTCTGAGCGGGCGGCTGCAACCCACTCGCAGGGAAACCCTGTGAGTGGGACAGGAATCGCCCCTCTGGTCCTGTGGCAGCGTGGCGTCTAGCGTCCCTGCCATGCAGATCACGCACGATGAAGCACAGGCCCTCCCCCCGTTCCAGTGGCTGAAGAAGCCGTCCGTGGACGGTCCCCCCGCCCAGCGCGACCCCAAGGTGGTCGAGCGGGTGTCGCAGATGCTGACGGAGATCGAGAACAAGGGCATGGACGCGGTGCGCGCCTATGCCCAGGAGCTGGACGGCTGGTCGGGCGACGTGGAGATCACGGCCGCCGAGCTCAAGAGGTCGGGGGACGCCCTGCCCCCGGATGTCCGCACCTCCCTCGAGCTGGGGTACGAACGCACCCACCGGTTCGCCGCGGCGCAGCGCGAGCACCTGACGGACTTCGAGGTCGAGGTCGCTCCGGGTGTCGCCGGCGGCCAGCGGTACGTCCCCGTGTCCCGCGTCGGCGCGTACCTGCCGGCCGGCCGCTTCCCGCTTCTCGCCAGCGCCTTCATGACGGTGAACGTGGCGAAGACCGCCGGGGTGCCCACAGTGCTGGCGTGCACTCCCCCCTCCGGCGAGCACGGCGCCCATCCTGCCGTTCTGTACGGCGCCTACCTGTCGCGCGCCGACCGGGTGTTCGCTCTCGGCGGTGTCCAGGCGCTCGGCGCCATGGCCTTCGGCCTGCTCGGCGAGGCCCCGGTCGACATGCTGGTCGGCGCGGGCAACGCGTTCGTCACCGAGGCGAAGCGCCAGCTGTTCGGCCGGGTCGGCATCGACCTGCTGGCCGGCCCCTCCGAGGTCGCCGTCATCGCCGACGACAGCGCCGACCCCGTGTGGGTCGCGGCGGATCTGCTGGGACAGGCCGAACACGGCCCCAACTCCCCCGCCGCACTCGTCACCACGTCCGAGAAGCTGGGACGTGCGGTGATCGCGGAGATGGAACGCCAGCTGGAATCCCTGGTCACCCGGGACATCGCGGGCCCTGCGTGGCGCGACTTCGGTTCCGTCATCGTCGTGGACGACCGGGCCGACGCGGTCGCGGTCGCCGATGTCATCGCCCCCGAACACCTGGAGATCCAGACCGAGGACGACGCCTACTACCTGGAGAACCTCACCAACTACGGCTCGCTGTTCATCGGGTCGTGGTCGACGGTCGCCTACTCCGACAAGGGCATCGCCGGCACCAACCACGTGCTGCCCACGGGCAAGACCGCCCGCTACAACGCCGGTCTCTCGGTCTCCCGGTTCCTCAAGCCGCTGACCTACCAGCGCGCCTCGAAGGAGGGGACCGCGTCGCTGGCCCCCGCTGTCGAGCGCATCTCGGCGTTCGAGGGGCTGGCCGCCCACGGTGCCACGGCGACGCTGCGCATCGATCGCATCGGGCGGACGTCCGGCGCGTTCGACGAGATCCCGGCAACTCTGCGCGACCAGCTCTGACCCCCCTCTCGTGCCGCCGCCCGCCGAGCGGCGGCACGAGGGCACCGGCCGCGCCCGGCCCGTTCCGTCACCCTTGCCACTCCGGCGCCCCCACCGGTCCCCCGTACCCCGCCCCCACCCGAGGTCTCCCATGCGACACCGCCCATCCTCGTCACCGGCGCCCGCCCGAAGCGGAAACGGTGCCGTGCTCACCCAGGGCCTCAAGGGCCGCCAGATCACCATGATCTCCATCGGCGGGGTGATCGGCGCCGGACTCTTCGTCGGGTCGTCCACGGCCGTGAGCGCGGCGGGGCCGGCCGTCCTGATCTCGTTCCTTCTGGCTGCGGCGCTCGTGGTGCTCGTCATGCAGATGCTGGGCGAGATGGCTGTCGCCCAGCCGGACACGGGCTCCTTCTCCACCTATGCCGACCGTGCACTGGGCCCCTGGGCGGGCTTCTCGATCGGCTGGCTGTACTGGTGGTTCTACATTCTCGTCATCCCCATCGAAGCCATCGCGGCAGGCGAGGTGATCGCCGGCCTGACGTCGGTGCCCAGCTGGGTTCCGGCGCTGACGGTGATCGTCGTACTCGCGGGCAGCAACATGCTCGCGGTGCGCAACTACGGGGAGTTCGAGTACTGGTTCGCCCTTCTGAAGGTCATCGCGATCGTGGGGTTCCTGGTCCTGGGCGTGCTCGCCGTACTGGGCCTGCTGCCGGGGTCGGACACGCACGGCGTGTCGAACCTGTGGCGCCACGGCGGATTCGCCCCACAGGGAGCCATGGCCGTCATCGCCGGTCTGCTCACCGCGATGTTCAGTTTCCAGGGCAGCGAGATCGTCACCATCGCCGCCGCCGAGTCCGACGAACCGCGGAAGAACATCAAGAAGGCCGTCCGGGCGGTGGTATGGCGCCTCGGCCTCTTCTACATCGGTTCGATCCTCATCGTGGTCTGTCTCGTCCCGTGGAACGCCGACGACCTGGCGGGCGGCTCGTACCAGGCCGCTCTCGACCGGATGAACATCCCGGGCGCCGCCTGGATCATGGACGCCGTCCTCGTGATCGCCGTGTGCAGCTGCCTCAACTCGGCCGTGTACACCGCGTCCCGCATGATGTTCTCCCTCGCGGCCCGGGGCGACGCTCCCGCCGCCCTCGCCCGCACCTCGCGGCGTGGAGTCCCGGGGAACGCAGTCGTGGCCTCCACGGTCATCGGCATGGCGGCGGTCATCGCCAACTACCTGCTGCCGGACGTGTTCTCGTACCTCATCGCCTCCAGCGGAGCGATCGCTCTGATGATGTACATGGTCATCGCCCTCACTCAGTACGCGACCCGCCGCCAGGGAGGGCAGCCGGCCGAGGTCCGCATGTGGGGGTTCCCCTACCTCACCCTTGCCACGATCGCGTTCATCGCCGGAGTGCTGGTGCTCATGGCCGTACTGCCGGGACACAGGCTGGAACTGTGGCTGTCGCTCGGCCTCGCCGCGATCCTCGTCGGCCTGGGCGTGCTGCGGCAGCGCAGGGCGGGGGCGCGCGCGGACGGCCCGGCCATCAGCACCCGGGAGCCGGAGCGAACGGTGTGACCCGGAGGGTTCAGTGGACGCGGGCGTGCGTGGCGCGGGGCACGAACTCGGTCGGCAGGACGAGGCGCTCCCCCGCGGGGTCGACGTCCTTGGCGATCCGCCGGACCAGCAGCCGCGCCGCCTGCCGCGACAGCTCCCGGAGGTCGTGCCGGACGGTGGTGAGCCGGAACACCTCCCAGGCGGCCATCGGCAGATCGTCGAAGCCGATGACGGTGAGGTCGTCGGGAACCCGGACTCCGGCGGCGAGGGCGGCGTTCAGGACGCCGATGGCGACGACGTCATTGCCGCAGAACACCGCCGTGGGTGGCTCGTCGGCCTCGAGGAGGGCGGGCAGCGCCCGGTAGCCGGTCTCGTACTCGAACGCGCCACGCACCACCCGGGCCTCCGGCAGCGCCACGCCCTCCTCGGCGAGCGCCAGCCGGAAACCCATCTCGCGTTCGCGCCCCGTCGTGGTGTTGGCCGCGCCGAAGATGCCGGCGACACGGCGGTGTCCCAGGGCCAGGAGTTCACGGGCGACGAGCCGTCCACCGCCCTCGTTGTCGACGACGGAGGCGAAGTCGTCGCCCCGGCCCGTGTCGCGGTTGAGGAAGACGTAGGGCATGCCCCGTCTGTCCAGCTGGGCGGGGAGACGGGAGTCCGTGGTCGCCGTGGCGAGGACGACGCCGTCCATCGACTGGTCGAGCAGTGTCTCCTCGGCGACCGCCTCGTCGGACCGCTCGGTGATCAGCATCATCCGGTAACCGAGACTGCTCAGCTCGTCGTGGAGCGGGGCGATGATGTGCGGGTAGAAGGGATTCGTCAGGTCGGTGACGATGACACCCACCCTGCGGGTGGCACGGGTGGAGAGGGTGCGCCCGGCCTCGCTCGGCACGTAGTTCAACGCCTGGGCGGCCCGCATGACCTTCTCGCGGGTGCCCGCGGACACGCGGGGGTCGTCGCGCAGCGCGCGGGAGACCGTGGGCTGCGAGACCCCCGCCAGCCTGGCCACGTCATGACTGGTGATCCCCATCGGCGTTCCCCTCCTCACCACCGGGACCGACCGATCCCGCCCAGCCACTATACGTATGCCTCACGCAGCCTGCGCGGACCGAGCGGCGCAATGCCGTCACGTTCCCGTCGGAAACACCGCCCCTTTCTTATGAGAGACAAAGACCGCACCCACCCCTTGACATCCACCCCGTCGGCACCTGTCATGGAATACATACGTATTCACGAGCAAGGAGCAGTCATGCCCGATGTCGTCGTATCCCCCAGCGAGCTCGCCCGCCGCACGGTGCGCCGCAGCGACTTCGTCTCCTGCAACCAGGCCTTCATCGACTGCCGTACGCCCGGCTCGGATCGCAAGGAGAACTACGCGATGATCGGGCCGGGTGTCTCCCAGGCAGCCGGGCAGCACGTCAATCTCCGGCTCCCGCACGGCTACAACATCGGTGCGGCCGCGATGCCGCACGGCATCACCAACAATCTGCACCTCCACTACACCGCCGAGGTGTTCGTCTGCACCGAGGGCGAGTACCTGCTGCGCTGGGGCGTCGACGGCACGGAGGGCGAACTCACCCTCAGGGCCGGCGACATCGCCTCCATCCCCACCTGGATCTTCCGCGGATTCACCAACACGGGGCCGGACGACGGCTGGATGTTCACCGTGCTGGGCATGGATGACACCGGCGGCATCATCTGGGGGCCCTCGGTCCTGCGCGAGGCGCAGAAGCACGGCCTGTATCTCTCCGCCGACAACAAGCTCGTCGACACCGTCGCCGGCGACACCGTGCCGCCCGAGTCCGAGCTCGTCAGCCCTCTGGCGCAGGAGCACCTCGACCTGTTGCGCCACTACAGCCCCGACGAGATGAAGCGCCGGATCGCCGCCGCGGACGAGCTGGTGTTCTCCGAGCGCCCCTTCCTCGACAGCACTCTGCCGGGCGGCGGTGCCCGCTTGAGCTGTGTCATCGGTTACGGCATGACCGAGGACCCGCACCAGGAGCCCCGCGTGTTCAACCCGCACGGACACAACGTCGCCTGGCTCCGCGCCGACCCCGGCCAGGGCGTGTCGACCCACCGTCAGCGCGAGACCCAGACCCTGATCGTGAAGGACGGCCTGTGGGAGGTCACTCTCAACGACACGGACCCGCTCCCCGTCCGCCTCGGCCCCCGGGACATGCTCTCCGTCCCGCAGGACGCCTGGCGCACCCTGCGCAACGTCGGCGAGGAGCGGGGCGACCTCCTCGTCGTCAACTCCGGCGACGGACGCGTCCGTCTGGAGTGGGACGAGGAGGTGCTCAAGAGCGCGGCGGACGCGGGTCTGGGCATCGACCACAACGGGTACGTCGCCCCGTACGCGCTGCTGCCGCGCTCCGCGCGCTCCTGGTGACCGCCGTGGCGCCCGGGGGCGCGGCCGGCCCGCTGCCGCTGGTCGTCGTACCCGGAATGCTCTGCGACGCGAGTCTGTGGCGCGACGCCGAATTCCCCGCGGGCCACGAGGTCCACCACATCGCGCTGCGGCGGGCGGACATCGGGGCGCTCGCCGAGGACGTACTCGCCGCGGTGGACGGACCTTTCGTGCTCGTCGGGCTTAGCCTGGGCGCCATCACCGGCTTCGAGGTGCTGCGCCGGGCGCCCGGGCGCGTGGCCGGTCTGTGCGTGATGGCCACCAACGCGGGCCCCCCGCGTCCCGGGCAGTACGCGGCCTGGCGGGAGATGGACGAACTGATCGCGGCCGGCCGGTTCCCGGACGTCGTCGAGCGGACGCTGCCGGACATGTTCCCCGACCGCCGCCCCTCGCCCCGGGACGCTCGGCGCTACCGCGACATGGCGTACGCCGTGGGCGCCACCGCCGCCCGCGCCCAGCTCGCCGCGCAGGCGACCCGCACGGACGCGACCGCCGTGCTGCGGACGGTCCGCTGCCCCACCACCGTCCTGGCCGGAGCGCGGGACACGCTGTGCCCGCCCGGCTTCCACCGCACGATCGCGGACTCCGTCCCCGGAGCCGCCCTGACCCTGCTGCCCGACGCGGGACACCTGCTCCCGTGGCAACGACCCGGCGCGGTGACTGCCGCGCTGCGCGACCTGGTCGCGGCCGCCGGTGCGGCACCGGTCACCGTAACCCCCTGAACGTCTCCCGAACCGAACCCCCGCCCCTTCATCCGCAGTGGAAGAGAGCCGTCATGCCCCGACACCTCAAGTCCCCCGTGCCCGCCGCGCAGGTGAGCGCGGCCCGGGCCGATGTCGCCGAACGCGTCCACGCCATCCTCGACGACATCCGCCTGCGCGGCGACGACGCGGTCCGCCAGTACTCCGAGAAGTTCGACAACTGGAGCCCCGAGTCGTTCCGCCTGTCTCCCGACGACGTCCGGCGGATCATGTCCGGCGTGCCCGGCACGGTCCTCGACGACATCCGCTTCGTGCAGCGGCAGGTCCGCACCTTCGCCCAGGCCCAGCGTGACGCGCTGGCCGACGTCGAGATCGAGACTCTGCCCGGCGTCCGCCTCGGCCACCGGCACGTCCCCGTGTCCGGCGCCGGCGCGTACGTGCCCGGCGGCCGTTACCCGCTGACCGCTTCGGCCCACATGACGGTCGTGACCGCCAAGGTGGCGGGCGTCCCGCGCGTCGCAGCCTGCACCCCGCCGATCCGGGGCGAGGTCCCCGCCGCGACGGTCGCGGCGATGCACCTCGCGGGCGCCGACGAGATCTACCTGCTGGGCGGCGTCCAGGCCGTCGCGGCGATGGCCGTGGGCACCGAGACCATCGGCCGCGTCCCGATGCTCGCGGGCCCCGGCAACGCGTACGTGGCGGAGGCCAAGCGGCAGCTGTTCGGCGAGGTCGGCATCGACCTGTTCGCCGGTCCGACCGAGATCCTGGTGATCGCCGACGAGCACGCGGACCCGTTCGTGGTGGCGGTCGACCTGCTGTCGCAGGCGGAGCACGGCCCGGACTCCCCCGCCGTGCTGGTCACCACCTCCGAAGAGCTCGCCCGGGAGGCCGAGCGGCACATCGAGCGCCTGCTGCCCTCCATGCCCACCCGGGACTTCGCCGCGCCGGCCTGGCGCGACCACGGCGAGATCGTGGTGGCCGACTCGCTCGACGAGGCCTTCCGGATCGCCGACTCCTACGCCAGCGAGCATGTGCAGGTCCTGACGGAGAACCCCCGCCAGGCACTGGAGAAGATGCGCGACTACGGTGCGCTCTTCCTCGGCGAAGGCACCTGCGTCTCCTACGGCGACAAGGTCATCGGCACCAACCACGTCCTGCCCACCCGCGGGGCCGCCCGCTACACCGGTGGCCTGTGGGTCGGCAAGTACCTGAAGACGGTGACGTACCAGGAGGTCACCGACACCGCGTCCTCCGCGCTGCTCGGCGAGGTGTGCGGCCGGGCCGCACGCGTCGAGCTCTTCGAGGGCCATGCCCGCTCGGGTGACGTCCGCGCCGCCAAGTACGGCAACGGCACTCTGCCGTGGAACGAGGAGGGCGCCGCATGAGTGGCCGCACCGACCCTCTGGCGGGCCGCACCGCGCTCGTCACCGGGGGAGGGAGCGGGCTGGGCCGGGCCATCACGCGGTCCCTGCTCTCCGACGGGGCCCGCGTGGTGATCACGGGCCGGAACCGCACCGCGCTGGAGGAGACCGCCTCGGACTTCGGCCCGCGGGTCTCCCCTCGCGTCTGCGACGTCTCCCGCGCGGACGACGTCGAGGAGCTGGCCCGGAGTCTGGCCGAGGAGGAGATATCGGTCCTGGTCAACAACGCCGGGATCGCCGGCCCGGTGGCGCCCCTGACCGAGATCGCCCCGCAGGACTGGGACGAGGTCTTCGGCGTGAACGTGCGCGGGGTGTTCCTGATGTGCCGGGCCTTCCTGCCCGCCATGATCCGCAGGGGCGCGGGCGACGTCGTCAACATCGCCTCGGTGTCGGGCAAGCGCCCCCTCCTCGGGCGCACCCCGTACTGCGCGTCGAAGATGGCGGTCATCGGCCTCACGGCCACACTCGCCGGCGAGGTGGGACCGCAGGGCATCACAGTCAACTCCCTTTCCCCGGGACCGGTTTCGGGTCCACGCATGGAGCGCAACTTCCGTCTGGAGGCGGAACGCACGGGCAGCACCTACGCGGAGGCCGAGCAGGCGTTCGTGGCCCGCTCCGCGCTGGGCCGGATGGTCACCGAGGAGGAGGTCGGCGAGGCCGTCAGCGCGATGCTCCGCATGCGCGGACTGTGCGGGGCCGACATCGACCTCTCCGCGGGGATGGTGGCCCGGTGACGGCACACGGCGCACCGCGCCGCAGCCTCAAGCGGAGACTGGCGGACGGCGAGCGGTTGCGGGGCGCGCTGCTGCGGCTCCCCTCGGAGACCCTGGTGGAGATGGCGGGGGTCGCGGGACTCGATTACGTCGTCATCGACTGCGAGCACGGGCCCGCCGACACGGCGCTGCTCCAGCAGCACCTGACGGCCGCGGCGGCGCACGGGACGGATGTCCTGGTCCGTGTCGGCACGGCCGAGCCGGCACTCGCCCTGCGCTGCCTCGACCTGGGCGCCGCCGGGCTGATATTCCCGCACGTGGACAGTCGCGAAGACGCCCTACGGGTGGTGGCCGCGAGCCACTACCCGCCGTGGGGGGAGCGGGGGTTCGCCACCTACAGCAGAGCGGGCCGGTTCGGCACGGTCACGGCGGCCGAGCATGTGGCCGCGTCCCGCGAGACCCTGGTCGTGGCGATGATCGAGACACGGCGCGCCTGCGAGGACGCCGACGCGGTCGCCGGCACCGAGGGCGTGGACGCGGTCCTGGTGGGCCCCGCCGACCTGGCCGCCGACTGCGGCTTCCCGGAGCCCGGTGTCGTGGCCGGTCTCACCGCCCGGGCGCACGTGGCGGCACGGGACGCCGGACGCGCGGTGATGACGATCGTGCCGGACCTCGACGCCGCCCGGGCCGCCGAGCGCCGGGGGGACCAGCTGATCCTCTACAACATGGCCCAGGTCCTCATGGACACCATGCGCTCCCTGGCCCGGCCCGGGACAACGGGCGCGGCCGAGGACCCCGCCTGACCGGGCGGGCGCGGGCCGTCACTCCGTCCGCCCTCTTCTGCGGCACACCCTTGACGCACCCCTCCCGGGTCCTTAGTGTTCCCGATCAGTTCATACGTATGCAGTCACCATTTCCCGTGTGATCGGAGTAGCCATGTCCGCCACAGCGCCGCCCGTCCCGGCCGTCGACTCACCCCAGGTCGACCTGAACAAGCGGAAGGCGATACGCCGAGCCATCGGTGCGGGCAGCATCGGTAATTTCGTCGAACAGTTCGACTACGGCCTGTACGGCTACATGGCGCCGGTCATGGCCCCGGCGTTCTTCCCCGAGAGCGACCGGACCGTGGCGGTGCTGGGCACTTACGCGATCATCGCCATCGCCTGCCTCTTCCGCCCGCTCGGCGGTACCCTCGTGGGCCGCTGGGGCGACCGGGTCGGACGCAGGAAGGCACTGCTGTGGACCATCGTGGCCATGGGCGTGGCCACCGCCCTGATCGCGGTCCTGCCGACCTACCAGCAGATCGGCGTCGGGGCGCCGGTCCTGCTCCTGCTGCTGCGAGTCGCCCAGGGCGCGGTCTCCGGCGGCGAGTACGTCGGGGCCGTCGCGTTCATCGTGGAGTGGGCGGAGCCGAACCGGCGGGCTTACTACACGTCGTACGCGTCCAACAGCTGCTTCGTCGGCACCCTCGCGGGCGCCGGCACAGCCGCCCTGACCAGCTGGGCCTTCGACGGCGACGCCCTCGACTCGTACGGCTGGCGCCTGCCGTTCCTGCTGGCGATCCCGCTCAGCCTGGTCGGGGTGTGGCTGCGCCGTCACATCGAGGAGAGCCCTGAGTTCGTCCGCGCGACGAACGAGGGAACGGACGTCGTCACCTCGCCGATCCGTGAGGCGCTCCGCACGCAGTGGCGACCGATCCTGGTCTTCTGCGGAATCTCGGTCATGCTCGCGATCCTCTCCTACAGCTGGGTCACCTTCTATCCGCAGTACCTGACCGACACACTCGGTCTGCCCCGGTGGATGGCCCTGACCTCGAACGCCGTCTCCATCGCCGTGCTCATCCCGGCCCTGCCACTGGCCGGCATGCTGTCGGACCGCATCGGGCGCAAGCCGATGCTGGTCACCGGAGCCGTCGCCTGCATCGTGCTGGTGCCGCTCGCCTTCCGGGTCGGCGAGCACGGGACCTTCGGGGCGGCCGTGGCCAGCCAGCTCATCTACATCGTGCCGGAGTTCTTCCTCACCGGCATCGTCACCGTGTGCGCGGCCGAACTGTTCACCACCCGCACGCGGTTCAGCGCCAGCGCCATCGCGTACAACAGCTCGTTCTCCATCTTCATGGGCATCACGCCGTTCGTCGCGACGCTCCTGGTCAGCACCTTCGACACCATCTACGCCGTCTGGGCCTACCTGGCGGTGGGCGCCGTCCTGGCGCTCGTCGTGGTGACCGCCTTCATGAAGGAGACGTACCGGAGCCAGTTGGGCGCGGACAAGTTCGCCCGCGGGTAGCGCGCACGGCCCGGTGCCGGTGAGCGGGCGAACAACCACCCCGGCCCCATCTCCTGACAACTACATACATACGCATTCACCTCTCAGGAACGGAAGCACCATGACCCTCGACCCCGTCGCGTACCTCCCCTACAAGGACCCGGACGACTTCATCCGCGAGGTGACCGACCGCATCTGGGTCGACCGCGACATCGCCCACATCGTCGACAACTACGAGCCGGACTCGATCGTGCACGCCAGCCTCGGCACCGTCGTCGGCCGCGACGGCGTCATCGAGGGCAGCACGATCCGCATGGGCAGCACGCCCGGCCACATCGGGCAGGCGGAGGACGTGGTGTGGGAGGCGCGTGGCGACGACGCGTTCCTCAGCTCCCACCTGGTCTTCTCCGCGGACGAGCACCTCGTGGACGGCCACAACATCCGCGTCCGCAAGCGCACGGTGGCCAACTGCCTGTACCGGCGCGGCCGGATGGTCGAGGAGTGGGTGGTCCGCGACGACCTGGCCGACTGCCTGCAGCGCGGCCAGGACCCGGACGAGGCAGCCCGACAGCTGACCTTCCAGGGGTACAGCGGTTCCATGCTCGAGGAGCCGCCGCACGACGTGCTGCTGAACGGGGTCAGCGGCGAGCGGCCGGACGAGTTCCGCCCCGAGTGCGAGATGGTGCTCCGGTTCATCGACGAGGTGTGGACGCAGCGTCAGCTGAACAAGGTCCACGACTACATGGACCGTGACCTCTTCCTCCACACCATCGGTGACCGGACCGTCATCCGGCCCGAGCGCTACCAGGCCGACCTGCTCGCCATGGTCGGCCCCTTCCCCGACGCGCGGTTCGCCGTCCGTGACATCCAGACGAACTACTCCCCGCGCTACGCGGGCCTGCGGGTGGCCGTCCTGTGGACCATGCACGGCACCTACCGCGGAGCCCCGGAGTTCGGCCCCCTCACCGGCCGGCCGGTCACGGTGCTCGGCGTCTCGCAGTTCCTGATCCAGGAGGGCCGCATCGTGAAGGAGGTCCGTGTCTACGACGAGATCTCGCTGCGCGCGCAGATCAACGCGGGACGTGAGGAGGGCTCCCGGGTGGAGGCCAACATCTACTGAACCGTTCGTGACGCGTGCGGGCCCGCCACCGATGAACGGGTGGCGGGCCCGCACGCGCGCCGACCGCCCCCTGTCGGTGCCGGTTCCGGCCGGGCGGTCGGACCTGGCCGTTCGGCCGGGGTCTCCCCCGCGGCTTCGGTGAGCGTCTTCAGCGCACCAGGAGACCGATGGCGACCTCGAGTCGTTCGCGGTAGAAGTCCCGTGTCGGGGCCTGGTGCTTGAGGCCGGTCGATGCGCTGATCATCGTCTGGGCGACTTGGCGGGCCGCCGCTCGTCCTGCCTCGACGGCGATCGCGTCTGTGATCAGTTGCTCGAAACGTTGCGGCATGGTCTCGACGATCTCCCCCAGGAGGCCCGGGTTGTCCTCGATGACCACCGCCACATCGCGTGTCAGCGGACCGATATAGCGGCCCGCCCACTGATCGAAGGCATCGAGGAGGCGCTCCGCAAGGGGGCGGCCGGATTCGGCCAGAACGTGCTCGACCGCTGTGATGTCGCGCTCCAGTGCCTGAGTGACGGCGGCACGGAAAAGGCTCTCCTTCGAGGAGAAGAGGAAGTACAGCCCGGGCCGGGAGATGTCCGCCGCCCGCGCGACCTCCTCCATCGAGGTCTTCCGGTAACCGAATCGCGCGAACGTGACCATGGCGGAGTCCAGAACCATGGTCCGGCGGTCGGTGTCGGCGACTGCCGACGGCGGTTGGCCGGCGGTGGGACTGTTCATGGGACCGAGCATACGAGCGGGAGTCGCACTATACAAATCAAGGCTAGTCCGTATAGTCGCCGCCATGACTGCTCGCGCACCCATCTCCACGCCCTTCACCGCCTCAAGTACCGCCGAGGAGGTGCTGCGGGGCGTCGATCTCACCGGCGTCCGAGCGATCGTGACGGGAGCCTCCTCCGGAATCGGGATCGAGACGGCTCGCGCGTTGACCGCTGCCGGGGCGGAGATGACGCTCGCCGTCCGGAACACGACGGCGGGAGACGCCGTCGCCGAGACCATCGAGAAGTCGACCGGAGGGATACGGCCCCGAACCGTCCGGCTCGACCTTGCCGACCAGGCCACTGTCACGCGATGCGTCGACGTGTGGGACGGCCCGCTGCACCTGCTGATCAACAACGCGGGCGTGGTCACTGGTGGCCTCGAACGCACACGTGAGGGCTGGGAGCTGCAATTCGCGACGAACCATCTTGGCCACTTCGCCCTCGCCACCGGCCTTCACGACGCCCTGGCCCTGGGAGCGGCCGACCGCGGCGGAGCACGGATCGTCTCGGTCAGCTCGACGGCGCACATGCGTGCCGGCATCGACTTCGACGACCTCCACTTCGAGCGTCGCGGCTACGATCCGCAGATCGCCTACGCCCAGTCGAAGACGGCGAACTCTCTGTTCGCCGTCGAGGCGAGCCGCCTCTGGGCATCCGACGGCATCCTCGCCCATGCGGTGAACCCCGGCGGTGTCGCGACGGGACTGCAGCGGAACTTCACCACGCAACAGAAGAAGTCGCTCGACGCGGCCGAAGCCGCCGGAGTGTTCACCTACAAGACGGTCGAGCAGGGCGCCGCCACCAGCATCGTCGCAGCGGTCGCCCCGGAGTTCGCGCACTCCGGAGGCCACTACCTGGACGACGCACAGGAGGCCTGCACCGTCACGAACGAAGCCGACCTCGCGCAGCACCCGCACGGCGTCAAGGAATGGGCGCTGGATCCCGCCACCGCCAAGCGCCTCTGGGCGGTCTCCACCGACCTGCTCCGCGTCTGACCTGTCGAGGCCACCGCAAGCGGCACCGCCGCCGGTCGGCACGGCTCCGGCACCGGACCGCCGAGGTGCGGCCCATTCCGTCGCGCCCTGACCGCTCGGGGCGGCCCGCCTCCCACACCCCGGTTCGGGAGGCTGCGCCCCCCGCTCACCAGGACGCGGGCAGCATAGGTCGCACGCCCATTTACATCGATGTACATGCAGCCCTACTGTGTCGCCGTCCGCAGGTTCGCACCCATGTGCACAGCCTGCGCGCGTAGTGCCCCGCCCTTGCGTAAATCCGAAGCAACGACAGCCACGGTCCGCGCCCCGCCGCCTGACACGCGTCCGTGTCCCGAAGGAAGGAAGCCTGTGCTCTCCTTACGCCGACCACTGCGCACCCGAAGCCGACTCGCCCTCACCGGCCGGTCTCCGCGGCCCGCCCCCACGACCGCCGGCCACCGGACCTGGTGGGCGGTGCGTGCTGCGATACCGCTCCTGGCCGCGGTACTGGGTCTGTCGCTCACACCGTCCACAGCCGCGCCGGCGCAAGCCGTCACCTCCTCCGCCTCGGCCACCGGGCCCTCCACCGCCCTCGTCCCGGCCACCGGCACACCCCTGGGCAGTGGGACCGGCCTCTACCCCCGTGCCGTCCGGCTGGAGCACAGCGGATCCGCCAACGGTCGGGTGCTCGCGAGCGTCGTGACCTTCGACGGGAACAACGGCATCGGCGCCATCCACGAGAGCACCGACGCCGGAGCGACCTTCCGGCAGGTGGGCAGGATCGCCGATCCGGAGTCGGCGACCGGGCAGGGACTGTGCTGCTCCACCTTGTTCGAACTTCCCGGCCAGGTCGGGGACATGCGCGCCGGTACGCTGCTGTGGGCCGCTTCCGCCGGGCAGGACGAGCCGAACCGGCGTATGGCCCTGCGCGTCTGGCGAAGCGTCGACGTGGGCCGCACCTGGTCCTACCTGTCCTCCTGCGCCACAGCGTCCGGGTCGGGCGGACTGTGGGAACCGGAGTTCTCCGTGGCCGCCGACGGCGCGCTCGTCTGTCACTACGCCGACGAGACGGATCCGGCCCACAGCCAGAAACTCGCCGCGGCCCGCAGTTACGACGGGATCCACTGGCAGGACCGCCGCAACACGGTGGCCGGCCGATGGGAACCGGACCGGCCGGGCATGCCCGTGGTGCGCAGGCTGCCGAACGGCACGTACTTCATGAGCTACGAGATCTGCAATCCGGGCGGCCAGTACCAGTGTGTGGTGCACTACCGCACCTCACCGGACGGCTGGGACTGGGGCGACCCCGCCTCGCTGGGATTCCGCCCGGAGACCGTGGACGGCAAGTATTTCCGCGCAGCGCCCACGATCGCCTGGGCTCCCGCGCCCGGCGGCGGACCGAACGGGCGGATCCTGCTCGTCGGCCAGCAACTCCTCAACCGCGACGGCACACCCGCGGCGGACAGCGGGCGCACGATCCTGGCCAACACGGAGGGCGGCACAGGACCGTGGTACGAGATCGAGGCCCCGGTGCGGGTCACGGCGCCGACCGCGACCTACTGCCCGAACTACAGCTCCCCCCTGCTGCCCTCCACGGACGGCCGCACCGTGCTTCAGATCGCGACCGACTGGGACGGTGGCGTCTGCCGCCCGTACGTGGCCACCGGCCCGGTCACCGGCAGCGCGGACGCGGCCGGAGTCGTGGACGGGGCGCGGTACCGGCTGGTGAACGCCAACAGCGGCGACTGCCTGGACGTGGCCGGTGACTCCCGTGCGGTGGGCGGCAACGTCCAGCAGTGGACGTGCAACGGCCTGGCCCCGCAGGAGTGGACCCTGCGGGCGCGCGGGAGCGGTTACTTCACCCTCACCGGGCGCAACAGCGGTCTCTGCCTGGACGTGGAGAACGGCTCCGGCGCCCCCGGTGCGAACGTCCGTCAGTGGGGCTGCAACGCACAGACCGCACAGGACTGGCGGCTGGAGAACGTGGGGCGCGGCTACTACCGCCTGGTGGTCAGGTCCGCCGGGCATTGTCTGGACGTCGCCCAAGGCTCCCGGACGGCGGGGGCCAATGTCCAGCAGTGGACCTGCAACGGCCAACAGCCGCAGGTCTGGCGACTCGAACGGCTCTGAGGCGTCCGGTTCACCCGCCCCCGGGCAGGGGCGGGTGAACCGGTGCCGCCTCCGTCAGCCGGCTTCCGGCTCCTCGATCGCGGCCGGTCGCGACTGGGCCTCCCGGACGCGGGCGATGTCCAGCTTCGTGCTCCGGTCGAAGCGGTAGACGCCGTTCTGCTCCTGGAAGACATCGGTCAGCTGGGTGTAGCAGTAACCGAACATGTGCGGGTCCTCCAGCAGCGCGGCGGTGAGGCCGGCGAAGCGCTCATGGAACTCGTCCTCGGTCCGCACCCGGTCACCGTAGCCCCAGGAGAGCGTGCGGTCCCTGCCGGACTCCGCGGCTGCGGCCGCCGGATCCCACCAGATCCCGCCGAACTCACTGACGAAGTAGGGCTGGCCCCTGTACGGCTGCGAGTAGGCGGCCCCGTTCTCGTAGGCGTTGACGAAGGGCTCCCCCTTGGCGAGGCCGGATACGAGCTTCCGGAAGGCGGCCGGGTCCTGCTCGTAGGTGTGCGAGTCGAAGATGTCCGTCTCCAGTACCCGGTGGGAATAGCCGGAGGCGTCGATCACGGGACGGGAGGCATCCATGGCCTTGGTGGCGAGGAACATCGCGCGGGTCACGTCGTCGAGCTGCGTGATGCGGTCGTGGAGCTTCTGGTAGGTCTCGTTCAGCGGGCACCAGCCGACGATCGAGGGGTGGGAGTAGTCGCGTTCCACGGCTTCGAGCCACTGGGCGACGAAGGATGCGTCGGGCCGCTGGTTGTCGCCCGAGGACCCGCCGATCTCGCAACCCCAGTCACCGAACTCGCCCCAGACCAGGTATCCCAGCCGGTCGGCATGGTAAAGGAAACGCTCCTCGAAGACCTTCTGATGCAACCGTGCCCCGTTGAAGCCGGCCTCCATGGCGAGTTCGATGTCACGGATCAGGGCCGCGTCGGAGGGGGCGGTCATCAGGCCGTCCGGGTACCAGCCCTGGTCGAGGACGAGGCGCTGGAAGCGGGGCCGTCCGTTGAGGAGGACGGCCCTGCCCCGGATGGAAACGGCGCGCAGGCCCGCGTAGCTCTCGACAGAATCGGACACTTCGCCTTCGGCGTCGAGGAGTTCGAGCCGCAGGTCGTACAGGAAGGGGTCCTCCGGGCTCCATTCCCGGCGCCGGACCTGGGGGAGGGCCAGGTGCAGACGGGGTGCGAGATCCAGGTCGGCCCGCGTTTCCGCGCGGCAGACCTCGCCCGCGTCGTCGCTGAGAACGGCCCGCACCCGGTGGCCGGGGCGATGGGACGACAGGGGCAGCTCCAGGGCGAAGGCGCCCCCGGCCAGATCGGGGGTGATGCGAGGGCGCCGAAGGTGAGCGTCGGGGACCGGCTCGGCCCAGACGGTCTGCCAGATGCCCGTTGTCCGGGTGTAGTTGCAGTCGTGGTTGGCGTATTCGATCGCCTGCTTGCCGCGGGCCTGGGGGCCGGACTTCGGGTCGCGGGCGCGGACGGTGATCTCCACCTCGCGGCCGGCCGGGGCGAGGTCGCCGAGGTCGGCGGTGAAGGGGGTGAAGCCGCCCCGGTGACGGACCACTTCGGTGCCGTCGACCCAGACGGTGGTGTCATGGTCGACGGCACCGAAGTGCAACAGCACCCGGCGGCCGGCCCACGCGGCGGGCGGTGTGAACCGCCGGCGGTACCAGACGGCTTCCAGGAAATCGGTGTCACCGACGCCCGACAGCTCGGACTCGGGGGCGAAGGGCACGAGGATCTCGCCCGTGAGGTCGCGGTCGAGGAGTCCTCGTTCGAGCCCGCTGTCCCCGCGGTCGGTCTCGAACTGCCAGGTCCCGTTGAGATTGAACCAGTCGCGACGCACGAACTGCGGTCGCGGGTACTCCGGACGGGGGACGGAGGGGGTGTGCACAAGCGCTCCAGTCGGATGGTGGTGGCGGCCGGCCGGGAGGCCGGCGCGCGGAATGAGGGTCGGCCGGGTCAGCTGCCGCCGAGGCCCGTCGTGGCAACGGAGTTGACGATGCGCCGCTGGAAGAGGAGGAACATGACGATCAGCGGGAGCGCCGCCAGGAGGGCGGATGCCATGGCCTGGGCGTACTGGACGCCGTAGGCGTCCTTGACGGTGGCGAGGCCCACCGGAAGCGTCATGAGATCCGGGTCGTTGGTGACGACGAAGGGCCACATGAAGTTGTTCCATGCGCCGATGAAGACGAAGATCGCGACGGCGGCGACGATCGGGCGGGACAGCGGGAGCACGATCGACCAGAAGACACGTAGCTCGGAGGCGCCGTCGATGCGGGCGGCGTCCTCCAGTTCGCGGGGGACGCCGTCGAAGAAGCGCTTGAGGATGAAGACCATCATGGGGGCCACGACCTGCGGCAGGATGACCGCCGCGTAGGTGTCGACCAGGTGAAACATCGTCATCTGTTCGAACAGCGGGACGATGAGCAGCTGGGGCGGGATCATGATCGCGGCGACGGTGACGGCGAGGAAGGCGCGTCTCCCGCGGAAGGTGCCGCGGGAGAAGCCGTACGCGGCGAGTGTCGAGACGGCCACGGTGAGCGCGGTGACCAGGGCGGCTATCAGCAGGCTGTTGAAGGCCCAGGTCGGAACGTTTCCACGCTCCAGGATCTGCCGGTAGGCGGAGAGCGTGAAGGCTCCCTTGAACGGGGACAGACCCGACTTCATCACGTCCTGTTCGCTCTGCACCGAGGTGGCGACCGCCCAGAGGAAGGGCAGCAGCCAGACGACCGCGAGGACGGTCAGGGCGGTCGAGGCGAGTACGCGGGGCAGCCGTCCGTGGCCGAGCAGCAGAGGCGACCCTGACGCCTCTCGGCGCGGTCGGCGTGGCGGGCGGACAGAGGTGGGGATGGCGGACACGGTCAGCCCTCCTGACGGAAGAAGCGCAGCTGCACGACGGAGACGACGATGACGATCGCGAAGAAGACGTAGCTGACCGCCGAGGCATAGCCCAGCCGGTACCCGGTGAACCCGACGTCGTAGACGTACTCCAGGATCGGCCGGGTGGAGCCGTTGGGCCCGCCCTTGGTGAGGATGTAGATCTGGTCGAACACCTTGAGCGAGGCGAGCACTTGGAGCATGGCCACCAGGACGGTGGTGTGGCGCAACTGGGGCAGGGTGACGGACCACAGCCGCCGCCAGGCGCCGGCGCCGTCGAGCGCGGCAGCTTCGTCGTAGGTGACGGGCAGGGACTGGAGGGCGGCGAGGTAGAGCAGGAAGTTGAAGCCGACCGTCCACCAGACCGTGAGGGCGGCGACGGACCACATCGCCACCGACTCGTCGGACAGCCAACCGACCGGTTCCAGTCCCAGGGAGGTCAGCAGCTGGTTGCCGAAGCCGATGTCCGGCTGGTAGAGCCACGTCCAGATGAGGGTGACCACCGTGACGGGCAGCAGATAGGGGGCGAAGTAGGCAAGCCGCCACACCCATTGGCCTGCGAGTCCGCTGTGCACGAGCAGCGCCATGGCCATGGCCACCAGGACGAGCGGTACGCAGGAGATCACCGTGAACAGGACGGTGTTGCCGAGGCTGCTCCAGACGTCCGGGTCCGCGAACACCTCGGCGTAGTTGGCGAAGCCGACGAATTCCGGGTCGTGCAGGGTGAGGGAGGCGTCGGTGAGACTCATCCAGAGGCCCTGGACCACGGGCCAGACCAGGAAGAGACCGAAGAACACCAGGAACGGAAGGACGAACAGCCCTCCGCCTCCCGTGAGGGAGAGGCGGCGCCCGGGTGCGGGTGGGGTGTCGGAGATCTGCGGTGCCGCCGGGGCTCCGGCGGGCGCGGTGGTGGTCACGATGCGGCTCCTTCGGCTGTCGTCAGGCGACCGGGTTGGGCTGGCGCAGCAGGCTGTCCGCTTCCCGGACCATCTGCCGTACCGCCTTCTCGGCGGAGGTGTTGCCGAGCAGCGCCGACTGAAGCGGCTGGCACATGCGGTTCTGGAAGTTGCCGCCGGCTCCGGCGAACCAGTTCGGCGGGTCGAGTACGGCGATCTCACCCGCGGCCGCATAGGAGGACTGGGGGTCGAGCTTCGCGTACTCGGGGCGGGCCTGGACGGGCAGGTAGGCCGGGATGTGTCCTGCGCTCGCCCAGGTCAGGCTCTGCTTGACGATCTCGGCGATATACCGGTGGGCCTCGCGGCGCCGGGCAGGATCGGGGTCGTCCTGGTGCGGCAGGACGAAACTGTGCGAGTCGGCGTAGACGGCAGGCCGGTCGAAGACCTGCGGGAAGGGGGCCGCGCCCAGGTGCTTGATACCTGACTTCCGGAACGTCGGCAGCTCCCACTCCCCCGCCATGATCATGCCGCCGCGGCCGTCCATGAAGGCGGCCATCGCGCCGTTGTAGTCAAGGTTGTCGGGGTTCGTACGGCCGTCGAAGAGCCGCTTCATGAAGGTCACGACCTTCACGGCGGCATCGACGTCGATCTTCGGCGGGCCGCCGTCCGGCAGGGTGAAGGAGGCGCCGGTCTGGGCGTACAGCGCCGCGAACTGGCGCCAGCTCTGAGCGGTGTCCGTGACGTGTCCGAAGAGGATGCCGGACTTGCCCGTGACCTCGGCGAGCTTCTTCCCGGCGTCCAGGAACGCTTCCGGTGAGCCCATCGGCGCCAGGTCGCCGGACGGGTCGAGCAGCCCCGCCTCCCCGGCCGCGTCCTTGTCGTAGAACACGATGAAGGGGTGTACGTCCAGAGGGATCGCGTAGACCGTGCCCTGATGCCGGGCGCGCTTCCACACCGCGGGGGCGAAGTCCTTCTCGGATACACCGAATTCGGCCAGGAGGTCCAGGTCGACGGGGTCGAGCAGGCCGCCGGGGGCGTATCCGGCCAGCCGTGACAGATGCAGCACGGCCACATCCGAGGCCCGGCCGCCGGCCGCGGACATGGCGAGCTTGGTGTAGTACGACGGGCCCCAGTCCAGGATCGTCCGGTCCACGTCGAAACCATCGGTCCCCCGCGAGACGGCCGCGATCATCTCGTCCATGAGCATGCCGTCGCCGCCCTGGAAAAGGTCCCAGACCTTCAGCGAGGAGGCCCCACCGGCACGGGCGGGCGAGGCACACCCGGCCAGCGGGCCCGCGGCCACCAACGCCGCCGCTCCGGCTGTCCCGTAGCGCAGCAGCCGACGGCGGCCGATGTCCGGCGACCGGGTGGGGCCCGAGGCGCCAAGCAGCCCTCGGGCAGGGGGTTCAGAGTTCATCACTGACCTTTCGACGGCCGGACGACGTGCCCGGCCGACGGCATGGGCCATCGGCACGGCAGCCGTCGGCCGCCCGTGCACATCAGGTGATCCGCACCGGATCTCCTGGTGCGGTGACCTGTTTTTACATCGATGTACATTGGCTGTAAAGAGCTGGGGCACTACCTGTGCCGGTTACGCCCCCCGCGCCCCCGCACCGGAGCCGCCCCGGCCCGCCGCAGGGCACCACATAGACTCGGCGCGTACCGAGGGCGGGGAGGTTGCGGGTGGCACGGCCGAGGATCAAGGACGTCGCACGGCACGCGGGGGTGTCGGAGAAGACGGTGTCCAACGTGCTCAACGACTACGTCCATGTGTCGGACCGGACCCGGCGGGTGGTGCAGGAGGCGATCGACCACCTCGGCTACCGCATCAACCTCGCCGGACGGCACCTGCGCAGTGGGCGAACGGGGATCATCGCCCTGGTGGTGCCGGAGCTCGACGTCCCGTACTTCGCGGAACTGGCCCGCCACGTCGTCCGGGAGGCCGAAAGACGCTCCCTCACCGTGCTGATCCACCAGTCCGGCGCGGACCGTGAGCGGGAGAAGGCCGCGCTGGCCGGCTTCGGTTCGGACTTCGTGGACGGTGTCATCCTCAGCCCGCTGGCCCTCGCACCGGAGGATCTGCACGCCCACTCCGGGCCCCCGCCGACCGTCCTGCTGGGCGAACTGCTGACCGATGGTGCCGACCATGTGGCGATCGACAACGAACGCGCGGCCCGCGAGGCCACCGAGCACCTCCTCGCTCTGGGACGCCGGCACATCCTCACCGTCGGCGGGCGGGACGACGGGTGCGTCGGCACCGCTCAGGCCCGCACCCGTGGGTACCGCATCGCCCTGGCCGGAGCAGGCATCCCGTACGACCCGGCCTCCCTGCTGCCGGTGGAGGCCTTCCACATGAGTGACGGGGCGGCCGCCGTACACCGTGTACTGGCCGAAGGGGTGCGTCCGGACGCACTCCTGTGCCTCAACGATCAGTTGGCCTTGGGGGCGCTGCGCGCGCTGCACGCCTACGGGGCACGGGTTCCCGAGGACGTGGCCGTCATCGGCTTCGACGACGTCGAGGGCGGCCGGTTCAGCATTCCTTCCCTGAGCACGGTCGCCCCGGACAAGGAGGCGGTGGCCCGGGTGGCCGTGGGCCTGCTCCTGCACCGCATCGACGAGGCCACCCGCCCCGGGCCCCCTCGGCCCGACGACGTGGGCAGCCCGCAGGACCGCGTCGTGGCACACCGGCTCGTACTGCGCGAGAGCACGGAAGGGGCGGCGGGGAGCGACGGAGCGTGGTGAACGCCCCGCATCGCACACGAGCGTCGTCCTTCGCCGACGCGGCGCACACCGCCGCCCCTTCGGGGGAACCTCGGCTGACGCGGCACCAGCTACGAAACGCATGGTCTCGGGAGTCGGGGCAAGGTGGGGAACATGACGACGACGCTCGGTGCCATTGTTCTCGGTACGCCCGACCCGCCCGCCCTGGCCGACTTCTATCGCGCTCTGCTGGGATGGGAGGAAGCCGAACGGGGACCTGAGTGGGTCCGGCTGCGCGCTCCCGGGCAGGAGCGTCCCAGTCTCAGCTTCCAGATGGAAGCGGACCACAGGTCCCCCGTCTGGCCCCCACGAGCAGGCACCCAGCAGATGCAGGCGCACCTTGATCTGCAGGTCGACGACCTGGAAGCGGAGACCGAACGGGCCTGCGCCCTGGGGGCCACGCTGGAGGCGCACCAACCGCAGGAGGACGTGCATGTCCTCCGCGATCCTCACGGTCACCCGTTCTGTCTCTTCCTCCCCGGCGCCTGAGAACGGCGTCGCTCACACCTGGTCTCGCGCGGCCGGTGCAAGCCGGGTCTGCGGAAGATCTGTCACGACACACGCACGCGTGCGGCCGGCTGCGGAGGTGGCTGACCGGGCGGCGTCGTGACGTCGACGTGCAGGTCGATCCCGCGCGGGGGAAGGCGACGCCGACCCGTGCGGGCGCGCCCTCACCGAGGCGCTGTCGCCCGTCGCAGGGCAGTGAGGAGCTCCCGATTGCTCGCACCCTTGAGTACGTACGCGCAAGCGCCGGCGTTCATCATCTGCTCGACGGAACCCTTGTCGTCGTACGCGGAGAACGCCACGATTCGGCTGCCCGGTGAGCACCGTGCGATGTCCCTCGCAACGAAGGGGCCTCCGCCGGGGAAGCGGACGTCCAGGATGACGAGGTCCGGTTGATGCCGGTGCGCGAGGCGAAGCGCATGCTCGTCGCTGCGCGCGGTGCCCACGACCTCGAGGTCGGGCTGTGCCTGAACAACCTCTCTCAACGTCTCCAGGAGCATCACGTTGTCATCGCAGAGGATCACGCTGAACGGTGAGCCGGGGGCACCGGCCGGCGTCGCCGCGGTCACGGCGCGCTTTCCGACGTCGTCGAGACCGGAAGTGGATTGGGCACCCAGAACTCGACTGTCGTGCCCGTTCCCGGGCGGCTGTGCATGGACCACCATCCTCCGGCCGTCTCGGCCCTCTCCCGCATCTCGATGACCCCGAAATGTTCGCGGGTGCCGTCCTGGGACATGGGCGCGCCGGTTCCGTTGTCGCTGACACGCGTCAGGACTCCCTTGTCGGCCGAGTCGACGCGGACGTCGACTCTGCTCGCACGTGCGTGCTTGTGCACGTTCAGCAGCGTCTCCTGAACGATACGGAAGATGGTGATGGCCGTCTCGGGCGGAGGCTCGCGGTCCAGCCGGTGTTCGAACGAGTAGGGCATCCCCCAGGAGGAGCCCACGACGTCTTCCAGGTGGCTGGAAAGTCCTTCTACCAAGCCGTGCCGGTCGATCCCGGGCGGATGCAGCCGGAAAGTCAGGCTCCGGAGCCGGCTGATCGCTTCGCGCACCGAGGTGTCGAGACGCCGCAGCTCCGCGGAGTGCTCCTCCGGTATGTTGTCCGCCAGCAATTCCAGCCTCATTCCGACGGCGACCATCGCCTGGATGGAGTCGTCGTGGACGTCCCACGCGATCCGTCGTCGTTCCGTCTCCTGGGCCTGGACCAGGTGATCGAACAGCCGTCGTCGCTCGATGAGCGCATGCTGCGCCGCCCGCCGTTCGGACATGTCACGGGTGACCTTGCCGAACCCCTGCAGCACTCCTTCCTCGTCCCACAACGCGGTAATGACCACGTTCGCCCAGAACCGGCTGCCGTCTTTGCGTACGCGCCAGCCCTCGTCCTCCAGTCTGCCTTCGGCCACAGCGGTCTCCAGCTCCCACTTCGGCTTGCCCGAGGACTGGTCCTCGGGCGGGTAGAAGACCGAGAAGTGCTGTCCGAGAATGTCTTCTGCGCTGTATCCCTTGATCCGCTCCGCCCCCGCGTTCCAACTGATGATGTAGCCCTGCGGGTCGAGCATGAAGATGCCGTAGTCCAGCACCCCCTGAACCAGCAGGGTGAAGGCGGCATCCGACAACGGAGCCGCCGACTTCCGCGCCGGCGTCTGTGGTCGCGGCTGCTGCGTCACGCGAGGATCCCCTCACGTCGCGCGATCGTCACAGCTTCCAGCTGGGAACGCGCACCCAGTTTTTCCAACACTCGTTGGACGTGATTGCGCCCTGTGTTGAGCGCCACTCCCAGTTGCTCGCTGATCTCCGCAGTGGTGCGCCCCTCCCCCAGGAGGTGAAGGGCTTCGCGTTCCCGCGGGGTGAGGTCCGCGCCGAGCCCCGGCGCCCTGCCGGTCAACCGTTCCAGCACGTCGCCCAGCAGATCCTGGCTGAACACCACCTCACCCGCTGCCACCCGACGTACCGCTTCTTCCAGTTCGCGCAGACCGCGGGCCTTCAGGATCAGCCCTGCTCCGCCCGCCTCCGCGACGCGCGCGGCTACCGAGGCGCTGCCCTCGCCGGCCAGGACCAGGACGCGGGCGTCCGGCGCGAGGGCCAGCAGATCCGCGATGGCAGTGACCCCGTCGCCGTCCGGCAAGCGCCGGTCCAGCAGTACGACATCCGGCTCGTGCCGCTGCACGTCGGCCAGTGCCGACGCCACCGATGCCGCACGCCCCACGATCTGCAGCCCGGGCGAGCGCTCCAGGGCGAGGCATATCGCCTCGGCCACCATGTCGTGGTCCTCGACCAACAGGATCCTGACCGGTCGGGTGGACGGGGAACGTGAGGGCATCAAGACATCCTTGCAAGTGGCGGATCGCACGATCATGCCAGTCCCCGGGGGAGCGACTCAGCGGTGGCCGCCGTTTCGGCGCCACGGTGAGTGGGGGCCACACGCGCGGCCCGGCGATCCGACTCCGGGTTCGCGCCTCTCATGACGAAGACGCCCTCGGCCCCGATGAGGCGAAGCAGCCGTGCCGGCTGAGTTCCGACGCCTTCCACGACAAAATCCACGCCGGCCCCCAGAACGGCCGTCCGTGCCCTGAACAAAGCGCTCAGGCCGGCGCAGTCACAGAACGAGACACCGGTCAGATCAAGACACAGGCTCGTCGCTTCCTTCGCCAGACACGCTCTTACCGCCTCCCGGACGGCGGATCCGGTGTCCAAGTCCAGTTCACCGGAGAGAATCACTCGCGCGACGCCCGACTGGATGCGGACGCGCGACGTGAAGGGATGAGTGGTCACGGCGTCCCGCACCTCACCCTGTTCGCGCCCGACACGCACCTGCGCAGCTCAGCCCCACGAGCCCTGCCCACGGAGGGGCCCCTTCCCGTCAGCTGCCACATCATCACTACCCCATAGTGTGAGGACATCAGTTCCGCTCTAGTGAATCTGCACTAGTAGGCGAAGTCAACACCGGCCGGCACGAGGGTCACGTGGACAGCACGGGAAGCGCGGCAACGGGTGGCCCGGGTCCGGAGATTGGCACCATCCGTACGGCCCGTCCCGAGGTTGCCCACACGCTGCCGCAAGATGCCCCGCCGTCGTCGGTTTCACCCCAGCACTCGCCGCGCGACCGAGAACTTCTCGGGAAATACCTCCACAGAACGGTCGAACCGGGCGCCCACAACGGAGCGCGCAGTGACTGGAACCAGTCCCTCAAGAGTCCGCAGGCCCACCCACGACCCACAGGGCATCCCTCTCCCGTGCTGACGGCGCTACCCCGGTGTGGCGGCGGCCCGGCCTCCGGGGTCGAAGCGCTGCGAGGCCTGCGGACGGCCGGTGGACCGCAGGGGGGCCGCGATTCCGGTGGTCCTCTCGTAGTGCGCCCTGGAGCGGGCGTACGCCTCCGGTTCCGCGCCCGATGCGTCGAGCCCCAGCAGCACCGCTCCCAGCACGGGCCGTTCGGCGACCACCCGCACCTCGGCCTGCGGAGCCCTCTGCTCCAGCAAGGTGCGGATGCGACCGTCCAACTGTGCGTGGCGGGCCGCCAGGACGCTGCCGCCCAGGAGTACCGGCACCTTCTCCGCGAGCAGGCCGAGGCGGGTGAGGGCGACGGTGGACATCGCCACGACCTCGTCCGCCATCCGGTCCACCACGGAACGCGCGATCCGGTCCCCGTCCGCGGCCGTGGCGAAGAGCACCGGCGTCAGCTCGTGCCTGCGGTGCGGTGCGAGGTGAGCAAGATGCAGGGCTTCGATCAGTGCGTACATGGACGGGAGCCCGAAGTGCGCGGGCAGCGTCCGCATCAGCGCGGTGGGCTCGCCGCGGCCGTCCTCGGCACGTGCGGCGAACCACAACGCCTCCTCGGCCAGGCCGCCGCCGCCGCCCCAGTCCCCGGAGAGACGGCCGATGGCGGGGAAGCGCGCCGTCCGGCCGTCGGGCAGCATGCCCGCGCAGTTGATCCCGGCGCCGCACACCACGGCCACACCTCGCGGCTCGGCATCCTCCGTCAGGCCGGCACGCAGCACCGCGAAGGTGTCGTTGCGTACATCGACGCTCCGGGCCCAGCCCCGGCGCTGGATAGCCTCCCCCAACTGCGCCTCCTCGACGGGAAGATCAGCGTTGGCCAGGCACGCGGAGACATGCTCGACGCCGGTGGCGCCCGCCGCCGCGAGCGCCACCTCGACCGCTTCGGCGAGAACGTCCACTGCCGGTTCGACGCCCACCCGGGGCGGCTGGAAGCCGCCGCCCCGGGCCGTACCGAGGACTGTGCCGTCAACGGCCACGACGGCGACGTCCGTCTTGCTGTTCCCCGCGTCGATGGCGAGGAGGGAAGCGTTCATGCCCACGCGAGGTGCTCCCGGTTGTGCGCGAGAAGCTTGTCGGTGAGAGCTTCGGCGTACTCGAACTGGCCGATCAGGGGGTGCGCGAGCAGTGCCTTGAACACCCGGTCGCGGCCGCCGTGCAGCGCGGCCTCCAGCGCGAGGTCCTCGTACGCCGTCACGTTGGCGATCAGACCGGCGTACAAGGGATCGAGCTCCGGCACGGCCAGCGGGACGGCCCCCTTCGCGTCGATTGCGGCCTGCACCTCGATAACCGCGTCGTCGGGGAGGAAGGGCAGGGTTCCGTTGTTGGCGGTGTTGACGACCTGGAGGGGTGAGCCGCCGGAGCCAAGCAGGCCCGAGGCCAGGTCGACGGCTGCCTCGGAGTAGAAGGCGCCGCCGCGTTTGGCGAGCAGCGCGGGCTTCTCGTCCAGTGCCGGGTCCCCGTACATGGCGAGGAGTTCCTTCTCCATCGCGGCGACCTGGGCCGCCCGGGACGGCTTGGTGGCGAGTTCCCGTACGACCTCGTCGTGTGCGTAGAAGTACCGCAGGTAGTAGGAGGGGACGACGCCGAGCCGGTCGACGACCGCCCGCGGCATGTGCAGGTCGTCCGCGATGGCGTCGCCGTGTTCGGCGATGAGGCGCGGCAGTACGTTCTCGCCCGCGGGGCCGCCGAGGCGTACCCCGAGCTCCCAGGTGAGGTGGTTGAGGCCGACGTGGTCGAGGTGCACCTCGCCGGGGGTCACGTCGAGCAGAGCTGCGAATTTGCGCTGGAAGCCGATCGCCACGTTGCACAGGCCGACGGCCTTGTGGCCGGCCTGGAGCAGTGCCCGGGTGACGATGCCGACCGGGTTGGTGAAGTCGATGATCCAGGCGTCCGGGTTGGCGCGCCGGACGCGTTCGGCGATGTCGAGGACGACGGGGACGGTGCGCAGGGCCTTGGCGAGGCCGCCGGCTCCGGTGGTCTCCTGGCCGACGCAGCCGCACTCCAGCGGCCAGGTCTCGTCCTGGTTGCGGGCGGCCTGGCCGCCCACGCGCAGCTGGAGCAGGACCGCGTCGGCGTCGGCGACGCCCGCGTCGATGTCCGAGGTGGTGACGATCCTGCCCGGGTGGCCCTGCTTGGCGAAGATCCGCCGGGCGAGGCCGCCGACGAGTTCGAGCCGGTCGGCCGCCGGGTCGACGAGCACGAGCTCCTCGACCGGCAGGGTGTCCCGCAGCCGTGCGAAACCGTCGATCAGTTCAGGTGTGTAGGTGGACCCGCCACCCACTACTGCCAGCTTCATCAATCAGCCCTTTACTCCGGTGAGTGTGACGCCTTCGACGAAGGCCTTCTGTGCGAAGAAGAAAACGATGACGACCGGCACCATCACGAGGAGCGTCGCGGCCATGGTCAGGTTCCAGTTGACGCTGTGGGCGCTCTTGAAGGACTCCAGTCCGTAACTCAGCGTCCAGGAAGCGGGGTTCTGAGCCGCGTAGATCTGCGGGCCGAAGTAGTCGTTCCAGCAGTAGAAGAACTGGAACAGCGCGATGGCGGCGATCCCGGGCTTGGCCATCGGAACGATGATCGTCAGCAGCGTGCGGAGCTCCCCGCAGCCATCGACGCGGGCCGACTCGATGTACTCCTTGGGGATGGTCAGCAGGAACTGCCGCAACAGGAAGATCGAGTACGCGTCGCCGAACGCCATCGGGATGATCAGCGGCCACAACGTGCCCGAGAGGTGGAACTGCTGGGCCCACACCAGGTACATGGGGATCACGATGACCTGAGGCGGGAGCATCATCGTGGAGATGACGAGGATCATCAGGCCGCGCCGGCCGCGGAAGCGGAACTTGGCGAGGGCGTAGGCGACGGGGACGGCCGAGCAGACGGTGAAGAGCGTGCCGAGCCCGGCGTACATGAGGGAGTTCTTCCACCAGGTGAGGAAGCCCTCCGTGCGGAAGACGGCGGTGTAGTTCTCCCAGTGCCAGGAACTGGGCCACAGGTCGCCGCTCATGGCCTGCGCGTCGCTCATCACGGACGTGAGGAACACGAAGACGAACGGCAGGACGAACAGCAGCGCGACGGCCAGGGCCACGCTGTGCACGGCAATCCAGTTCAGCACACGCTTGCGGCGGGCGCGGGCGGCCGCGGGGCCCTGCGCGCGCGAGATGGAGGGGGGCCTGGTAGCGGCCGGGGCTTCGATGGTCGTAGTGGTCACCGGAATCAGTCCTCCGCCGAGAGCAGGCCCGAGCGCTTACGCATGAGCAGCATGGTCACGGCCATCGCGATGGCGAACAGCACGAGCGACAGAACGCACGCCGCGCCGGTGTTGAAGTTCTGGAAGCCCATCGAGTAGACGAGCTGGGGGACAGTGAGAGTCGAGTGGTCCGGGTAGCCGGGCTGGATGACCGAGCCCGGGCCGATCGAGACCCCGGAGGCGAGCTTCCCGGCCACCAGGGCCTGGGTGTAGTACTGCATCGTCTGGACGACACCCGTGACCACCGCGAACATCACGATCGGTGTGATCGACGGCCAGGTGACGTACCGGAACCTGGCCCACGCTCCCGCGCCGTCGAGCTCGGCGGCCTCGTACTGCTCCTTCGGCACGTCCAGCAGGGCCGCCATGAAGATCACCATCAGGTCGCCGATGCCCCACAGGGAGAGCATGACCAGCGACGGCTTGGCCCAGCTGGGGTCGTTGAACCAGTTGGGACCGTCGATCCCGACGGCGGAGAGTATGCCGTTGACCGGCCCGGTCGCCGGGTTGAGGAGGAAGACGAAGGCGACGGTGGCGGCGACCGGGGGCGCCAGGTAGGGGAGGTAGAAGGCGGTACGGAAGAGGCCGGGGCCGGTCTTGATCTTCGTGATCAACAGGCCGAGCGTCAGCCCGAAGACCACCCGCAGCGCCACCATGATCACGACCAGCCAGAGGGTGTTCCACAGGGCGGGGCCGAACAGTGGCATCTGCTCGAAGACGTAGGTCCAGTTCCGCAGGCCGACGAAGGTCGGCGCCTGGATCTGGTTGTAGTGCATGAACGAGAAGTAGACGGTGGCGATCAGCGGATAGGCGAAGAAGACGCTGAACCCGATCAACCACGGGGAGAGGAAGCCGAGCGTGCGCAGTCTGCGCCGCGCCGGGATGGAGAGGGTGAGGGCCATGGTGTGGTGCTCCCGCGTCGGTCAGCTCTTCGACTGGAGGGTGTCTGCGTCGATCTGCGCGTCGAGCTCGCGCAGCCCCTTGTGCAGGTCAGGGATCCGTCCCGCCTCGGCGGTGTAGGAGAAGTCCTGCAGCGACGTGATGTACATGCCGCCGTTGGTGGACTGCGGCATGGCTTGGCTGTACTTGTTCTGCGCGATGTCGATGAACGTCTTGAACGTCGGATCGGCGTCCAGGTCGGGCGACTTCAGCGCCGCGAACGTGGACGGCACGTTGTGGATCGCGTTGGCGAAGTCCACCACCTGACGCGTGTCGGTCGTCAGGAACCTGACCAGCTCCCAGGCCGCGTTCTGGTGCTTGCTGCTGTGCCCGATGCCGGTGACCGTGCCTGTCAGATAGCCGCGCCCATAGGTGTCCGCCTGGTCGTCGGGCACCGGGAGCGGGGCGACTCCCCAGTCGAAGTCGGCCTTGGCCTCGTTCAGCATCAGACCGCGCCACTCGCCGTCGAGGTGCATGGCGAGCTTCCCGGTGAGGAAGGCGTTCTGCGCGGACATCTCGTCACCGAATGAGGTGCGGAACTTCTCCAGCGCGTCGTACCCGCCCTGCACGTCGGCGAGTTGCTGTGTCACGCGGTAGAAGTCCGTTGTGGCCTTCTGGTCCGCGAGGACCGAGTTGCCCTTCCTGTCGAAGTACGTAGGGCCCCACTGGCCGAACAGCCGGTCCGGACTGTTCTGGTAGAGGCGGAAGTTGGGCATGAAGCCGACCTGCTTGTACGAACCCTTGCCGGAGCGCACAGTCAGCTTCTTCGCGTCGCGCACGAACTCCGACATCGTCCGCGGCGGACGCGCGATGCCCGCCGCTTTGAACTCGTCCTTGTTGTAGTACATGCCGAAGGCGTCCGCGAGCAGCGGCAGAGCGCACTGCCTGCCCTCGAAACTCGTGTACCGCAGAAGGCTTTTGGGGAAGACCTTCGTCTTGTCGACGCCGGTCTTGTGCAGGAACGGGTCGAGGTCGGCCCACATTCCCGAGTCGCAGTACTGACCGACGTTGTTGGTGGTGAACGAGGTGATCACATCGGGCGAGCTGTCGCCACCGGCCCGCAGGGCCTGGTTGATCGTGGCGTCGGTGACGTTGCCGGTCGCCTGGACGTGAATGTTCGGGTGGAGCTTCTCGAAGCGGGCGATCGAATCGTTGATCGCCTTCACTTCGCCGGGCGCCGACCAGCCGTGCCAGAACTTCAGAGTGACGGGAGCGGTCACGTCGTCGTCGGCGCTGCCGACGCCGGGGTTGGCGCAGCCGGACAGCAGTAGTCCGGCCGTGGCGATCGCCGCGGACACGCACGTGCGCATGCGCCATCGCTTCATGGCGGCTTCCTTTGCGGTGGTCTCCCCCACTGGGGAGTACGGAACAGGGGGCGGGGGATCAGGCGGAGGTGTCGAAGACGGTGTGGCGTGCCCGGGTGAGGGCGCGGCGCAGAGCGCCGATCAGGATGGGGTCGCCATCCAGGTCGCTGATGCGGAGCTCGGGCCGGGGAAGCGCGAGGCCGGTCATCTCCTGCTCCACGAGGGCACGGAGTGATTCGCCGCCGGCCTGGGCAACTCTGCCCGACAGCACGACGAGGTCGGGGTCGACCACGGCGACGACCGAAGCCAGGCCGGAGGCCAGCCGGCGGGCCAGCTCCTCGCGTACGGAGTCGTCGGCAAGCGCCTCTTGGAGCGAGGCGGTGCCGCCGGCGAGCCGACGTACGGCAGCCGCGGCGACGAGGCTCTGGAAGCCGCCCCCGGCGTCCTGGCCGGCCCCCGCTGCTTGTTCTCGCGCGAGAGGCGCGCCGGGCAGGGGCATGTACCCGATCTCGCCCGCTCCCCCGGTCGCGCCGCGCAGGAGCGTCCCTTCGAGCACGATGGCGGCGCCGACGCCCTCGTCGATCCAGGCCAGCACGTAGTTGTCCCGGCCCTGGGCGGCGCCGTCGTACTGCTCGGCGAGCGCGGCGAGGTTGACGTCGTTCTCGATGTCCACCTGGGTGCCCAGCACCTCGGCCAGTTCGCCGCGCAGGGTACGGGAGTGCCAGCCGGGCAGGTGGGGGGCGTAGCGGAGCTGTCCGGTGCGGGGGTCGATGGCTCCCGGCGTGCCGATGACGGCGGCCGAGATGTCGTCGTGCCCGAGCCCGGCCCGGCCGAGCGCCCCGTCGACGGCCTCACTGACGAGCTGGGCGGTGCGGTGACGTACGTCCTCGGCGACGGCACTCGCCGCGATGTGACAGCGGCCGGCCTCGCGTCCGGCGATGTCGGCGACGATCGCGGTGATGCCGGTGGGACCTGCGGACAGGGCGGCGACATGCCCGGCGGAGGGGTCGACCTCGTAGAGCAGTGCGTTCGGACCGGGGCCACCGGTCTTCGCCCCGACCGCCCTGGCCAGCCCGGCGCTCTGCAGACGCTCCAGCATCTGCGAAATGGTCGCCTTGGAGAGGCCGGTGAGTTCGCCGATGCGCGCCCGGGTCAGGGTGCCGTGCGCCACGAGGAGGTCCAGGGTCGCGCGGTCGTTCATCGCACGCATGGTGCGCGGGGTACCCGGGGTTCCCCTCACCGGAGCGGCCATGGAGTGGCTCCTCGTTGAATAGTTAGGACACTTTCCGATCTATTGCAGGAATGTAGGTCCGGGCGGCAAGGGCGTCAAGGGGTGTTCGCGCAAGAGAGGACGAGGCGATTCCGAGCGAAAGCCGGGCAAGTAAGTGCATGTCTCACGCATCCCGTCCGGCGGATCCGCCGGGCCGCAAGCGCGTTTCCGGCAATGTCCAAGCACAGCCCGTGCGGGGTCGTTCAGCACCGCTCGGAGGTGGGGGGCGGCGGGTGCCGCGGCGGCAGCCGGAGCCGGCGACCCCGTCCAGAACTTCCGGGCGATCGCGTCGATCATCTCCAGGTGGCTCCGCCACCGGCCACACCCGCTGAGGCGGCCGACCTGGGAGTAACGGCTCGATTCGCGCCCACCGCACATCCATAGCGGCACACACGAACAACGACCGGCGGGGCCGGCCGGAACGGCGCCGCAGTCAGTCGCTCGGCCCACTGCGGAGCCGCCGCACGTCCCGCACGAGCACCTGTGAGGCGCTGAGGAAGATCACGGCTCCAGCCACGGGCCAGAGGACGGACTCCCCAGAGCAGTACTCACGAACGCCGGCAACAAGCAGCATCACGCTGACAAGGACGCCGAGGGCCGAGATCAGAGCGCTGATGCGGTGAGTCACACGGACATCATCAACGACAGCCTCGACCAGCGGAAGTGATCCGAACGAAACGGCCTGGCCGGCATTTACCGCATGCGTCGTGAGGACGCCCGATCGTACGCAGGTCCGTCCCGCACAAGCCTCTTTCCGTTCGCACACGCGTGGTAGAAATCGGCGGCACGCGACCCGAACACGCGCCCCACGAGCCCGACGACCTCGGCCAGGTCGGCTGAATCACGTATCCAGCAAGGTCGTCACCATCAGCCGCAACGTGACGACAAGCCGTTCTCCCTCTCCCTTCTCCAGGAGTCGCAGAATGGGCTCACTGCCCAGGGTCGACAACAGAACGTGCGCCACCAACTCGGCGTCCAGGGAGGGCTGCAACTCGGCAAGCAACATGCTGAGGTGGCCGTGCCAGAAGCGGTAGACAGGATGGTTGTCGTCCGCCTTGGGGCGTTGAGTGGTGGTGGCGGCGTGGCCGAGGGCCGCGAGCAGGCCCTTGTTGCGGGCCACCACGTCCACGATGCCGTCGAGGAACGCGAAAAGGCGCGACCGTGGGTCGGCGTCGGGACCCAGCGGAGGCGGGCCGGAGACCACGGCATCGTGCAAGGCCAGGGCGCGGTCCTGGATCAAGGCGTCCATGAGGCCCACGCGGCTGCCGAAGCGGTGGAACACGGTGCCTTTTCCGACGCCCGCTGCCGCGGCGACTTGTTCCATGGAGATCTCTTCCGGGCGGTACACGGCCAGGAGTTCCTCGGTGACGCGCAGGATTGCGCGGCGATTACGGGCCGCGTCGGCGCGCTCGCGTCGGACTTCCGCCATCGAGAAACCTCCGAGACAACTGGACCGGCGGTCCAGTACGCTTGACGCGAGTTGACTGACAGTCCACTTTAGCCGGGACAGAGGGGTCATCATGCGGCGTGTCCGCTACCACGCGTACGGGGGACCAGAGGTCCTGCAGGTCGAGGAGACCGAGGTGCCGGTTCCCGGTGAGGGTCAGGTGCTCGTCAAGACGGAGGCGGTCGGTGCCAACTTCGTCGACACCAAGTACCGGCAGGGGCCGGAGGCGGGGGAAATCTTCCAGCGGCCGCTGCCGGGCAAGCTGACCGGTGACGTCGTCGGCACCGTCGAGGCCGTCGGTGAGGGTGTCGAGGGATTCGCGGTCGGAGAACGAATTGCGGCCCTCGCGGCGGAGGACGCTTACGCCGACTACGTGCTCGCCACGGCGCAGTGGATCGTCAAGGTGGACGAGGGTATCGACAACGGTTCGGCCACCATGCTGCCGATGGGCGCGCCGGTCGCGTTGCGCGCGCTACGGACGGGCAACTTCACCCCCGGTGAGTCGGTGCTGGTGCACTCCGCGGCCGGAGGCATCGGACACCTCGCCGTGCAGATCGCGAAGCTGCTCGGAGCCGGCACGGTGGTCGCCACCGCCGGCTCGGACGCCAAGCTGGAGTTCGCCCGCGGGCACGGCGCCGACGTCGCGGTGAACTACACCGAGAAGAACTGGACCGACCAGGTGCGCGCGGCGGTGCCGGGCGGGGTCGACGTCGTGCTCGACGCGGTCGGTGGCGACATCCTGCAGCGCAGCTTCGAGGTGCTGGCGCCGTACGGCCGGGCGGTGACCTACGGTGCGGCCGGCGGTGACCTGATCTCCGTACCGGTCACGAGCATCTTCGCGCTGAAGTCCCTGGCGGGCTTCAACCTCACGGCATGGCGGATGGCCAGGCCCGAGCAGGCGCGCGCGGAAATGGACGAGCTCGCCGGCTACTTCGCCGCAGGCAGACTCACCACCTCCGTGCACGCCACCGTGCCGCTCGCCGAGGCGGCCGAGGCGCACCGGCTGCTCGACGACAGGGCCGCGCTGGGCCGGGTTCTGCTGGTCCCGTAACCGCCTCGGCTCGGCCTCGCATGCGCGTCAGCCCAGTACCGTCGGCGCGAGCGACTCCTCGTTCGAACGGGACGCGGAGCGGCGCCCCTGGCCCCAGGAAGGCTTTCCGCGGTCCGGACTTCCGGGCTTCCCGACGCGTCCCGGCCCGGCGAACCTCGACGAACGCGTCCACCGGCTCACCCCGCCGGACCCGGATTTGACGCCGCATCCGGACCTGGGACGGCGACATCGGCCGGGCGGCGCCTCCGCTGCTCGCGGTGTCTGGCGCTCGCCGCTCGCACGGCAACGCCGAATGCCAGGGTGGTGACGTGACGAACCAAGAGCGCCGGATCTGCCGGGGGGAGGCAGGTCGCCGTCGTCAACGGCTTGCTGGAACCGCTGCCGCGGGCGAAAGCGTCCGTTGTTCCGTCAATCGGCGAGGAGGTCCCGTAATGCCTGTCCGGAGTCGCTGGTGGCCAGGGCGCTCTGGACGCCCGTGCAGCCGTGGGGGGGGGCGGGCCGGGCTCATGGTGGTCCGGAAGAGAAGGGCAAGTTCCTCGGCCGTGCAGGTGGGCACTTGGTGCGGCCGGACATCATTCCTACAGTGACGACAGACGCCGCTCTACCCGAGGAATGACAGACGGACCTGACGGTTCGCATTGTCGACGTTCGTGTCCACCAAACTCCGTTAAGGCAACCCTGAGGCTAGCCGACCACGCCAACGAGCGCTCGGTTGGGATTCTGACTCTCTGGGAGGCTGTCACTGTCGATTCGCGAGGTACTCACGTCGGCTCAGACCCGAGCTACTGTGCTCCCTCGCCGTAGAACTGAACGTGACGGAGACCGTCACGTGCGAGCGACCGGCACTTCGTAGGGGGTTCGACTCGGCGGACAGAGTCATCTGCCAACTATACGGTCGCGCTCGTCCAGGGATCTCTATCGGCCTCGCGGTCGACCTACGCTTGCGCTCCAACGACGACACGACAGACGGTCTTCCCGCAGCACGCCACGAGACGTCAGTGAAGCGCGACCAGGGGCCGCACTGCGGTGTCGCGTCTCATGCCCTGAGCGCACTCCACGATCGTCCGTGCGGACAAGCGGAGCCACTGGTGAGGGCTGACGGCCGATCGGGCCATGCAGTTGTGGCCATTGCTTGGAGTAGCGCAAAGATCCGAAACCAGCCGGCCGCACCCGGATGGCGGTTACCGTGGATGTGACGGATCACCCGAAAGCTGGGGGCGGCATGGGACTGGCGAACGAAAAGATCATCTCCCAGGTGGAGAACCTGCTGCGGGGCATGGTCGTCATTCCCTCCATCCAGCGCGACTTCGTCTGGATGCGGCCTGACGTACGTGATCTCTTCGATTCCCTCTACCGGGGCTATCCGGTCGGCGCCCTGCTGCTGTGGAAGACCGGCCTGAACGTCCCGTTCAAGACTGCGGCCGTCGTCCAGACCGACAAAGCGACGAACCAACCCCTCTATCTGCTGGACGGGCAGCAGCGGCTGACCTCCCTCGCATGGGTCTACCAACCGCAGTCGAAGGCCGACGGTCGGCACATAGACCTGCGCTTCGACGTGCGTACCGAAGAATTCGTGACCCCGAGCGCCGTGCAGCGCAAGGATCCGCTCCTGATCCCGGTGTCGACGCTCCTGCGGGAGAACGTGCAGTTCTATCCGGTCCTGAACAAGGCCGGCGTGTCCCCCGACAACCCGGACTTCGGCACCTGGATGCAGCGGCTGCAGAAGGTGAACAACATCCGGTCTCACCAGATCGCCGTCATCACCTATGAGTCCGACGACTACGAGGAGGTCGCCGAGCTGTTCGCCCGGCTGAACAAGGGCGGTCGACGGCTGTCCAAGGGCGATCTCGTGTACAGCGCCATCGCGGCCCGCTGGTCCACCGGCCTGGACACCATGGACGCCTTTCACCAGGAGCTACGGGATAGCGACTTCGACCTGAACAGGGAAGCCGTTCTGCGCCTCATGAGCCTCCTCGCGGGCACCGGTGCCCATCACATCAAGCTCATCGGAGCGGAGGTGGACGAGACCGCGCTGAAGGAGGCGTGGCACGCCACCGAGAGGGCCCTTCGCTTCGCCATCGACTTCCTGAAAGGCGAGTGCTCGATCCCCCGGTCCGAGATCCTCTCCTCGCCGAACGTCACGATCGTGCCTGCGCTGCTGCTCTATCACCGGAGCGGCAAGCTGCGTCCGGGAGAGGCGCAGCTGCTGCGTCGTTGGGTGTATACGGCGATGGCCTTCAGCCACTACTCGCTGCAGGTCGAGGGCAAGATCGACGCGGAGGCCCGGCTGATCAGGTCCCGTGCCGGGGAGGACCTGTTCGCCGAGCTCATCCGCCGGGCCTCCGGCCCTCGATCCCTGGACAGCGCACTGCACCCAAGGGACCTGGAGCAGAAGTACTCCACGCACGCCTTCTTCAAACTGCTCTACATTGCCGCGCTGCGGTGCAGGGCGCGGGACTGGTCGACCAACATCGCCATCAGCGATCAGCCGATGTACAGCGGTTCCAGGATCGAGTTCCACCACGTATTCCCTCGCGCCCGGGTCCAGGGGACTTACGCGAAGGAGGAGTGGAACAGCCTCGCCAACCTGGCCTTCGTCACCGGCCAGACCAACAAGATGATCTCCTCCAGGTTGCCCGCCGAGTACATGGCGGGCATCGCGCCGGAGCGCCTGGCGGAACAGTGGATCCCCAGCGACCCGGAGCTGCGGTCCCTGGACCGGTTCCCCGACTTCCTGGCTGCGCGCAGGAGCCTGCTGGCCAACGTTCTCAACGAGCTCCTGGGTCTGCCCGCCTACGACGGGAGGGCCGTCCGTCAGGACGCCGACGAGATGCCCGCCGACGAGACCGTGATCGCGGAGGGTACTTCCGCGCCCGCGCTGGTCAAGGCAGACGTGCAGGCGTTGCGCACGGAGCAGGGCGTCGAGTTGCACGCCGTGTACGAAGGCCGGCGTACCACCGCCTACTACGATCCGCCGTCCCGCACCGTGACGATCCCTTCCGGTGCGGGCCGCGGGGTGTACGAATCCCCCAGCGGGGCGGCAGTGGCCATGGTTCGGGCCCTCAACCCGCACGTCAATCCGAACCGCAACGGGTGGTCGTTCTGGACCGTCACGGCCACGGGGGCGCTCCTGCAAAGCATCCGGTGAAGGGGGGCAGCCGCGGCCGTGCACACGTTGGCTGTCAGAGATGAGCCTCGACATCGACCTCATTCAGGTGGGCCGGTGGAAGGCGGAGGCACACGTCGTCGCCGGATTCACCAAGGTCTATCCGACCCCGGAGGTAGCGGAGTTCACGCTCGCACCTGCCCGAGCCAGACCTTTAAGATCCTTGAGCGCTCCGACCGGTTGCACGACAGCCCGTGCGTTCGAGGGTCAGAGTGTGAATGGGCCGCTCCGAGTCCGGCTGGAGTCGGGGCGATTAAACTCGAACAGGCTCTCCTGAACCGTGGTGCGCACCTGCTGCTGTCGGTTAGCGGCGATGTCCGATTCATCTGGTCCGAGGCAGTGCGCCGCGTAGGCGAGCCAGGCCCCGCTAGTCACCCGACCCCTCGCACCCAGGTGCACACCGTCTCTCTGCGCCCACTGCGTCACGCGGCGGTCGTCGACCAGCCCGTCTGCCCCTAGAACGTCCAACCGGCCGGCCCTGTGCAGATGCCAGGAGGCAGCGACCCGATCGGCAAGCCGTCCGCTCGTGCCGACGTCGATTCCCTGCTGCCGAGCCCACTCACGCACCGCTCGAGTCTCCGCGCGGGACAGGGGGGTGCGCCATGGTCGCTTGGCTTGGCGTTGCAAGCAGCGGCAGCTTTTGGTGTTGCCGGAGGTGACCTGGGCCTGGACGGCCGTGAACAGGCGTGGGTTGCCGCAGGCACACCAATAGTCGCGCAGGATCTCCTTCGGGCGATCGGGGTTGCGGTACGGAGTGCCCGCGGGCGTCAGAAGGCTGTCGTTGTGAGGAGGCGTTTCCTTGAGTGGGCGCGGGCGCCGTGGCTGTGTTCGTGCGGGTCTGCGCCGCGGGGGCCGTAGTTCGCCCCATAAAGCGACGATGAATGCGTCAGCCTGGTCCTGGTGTCGAGAGTGTCCGCCGACGAGGTAGGCGTCGAGTCCGGGAACGCTACCCGGAAACCGGGCTTCGATCGCCGCGGCTGCGGCGCATGCCTGCTGGTAGGCGGTGGACCGCTCCGGCACCGGCACCGCCAGCGCCTGCGCGGTCTCGAGCGGGGGCAGGTCACCCAGTCGCACGTGGACGAGCAGATCCAGCAGGCCGGCGGCGACGAGGACCTTGCCCTTCTCGTTCTCGTACTGCCGTCGGTCCCTGCGCTTGATGGAGTGATGGAAGGCTCCGTCGTACTCAACGCCGATCCGGGTCCCGACCGCCAGCTGGAAGACGGCGTCGACCTCTACGGCCTTGTAGCGCCAGTGATCTGGCTTGTGCTGCGGTGGGACGAAGAGCTGATGCGATGAGAAGTCCGGCAGATCGTCCGGCAGCCGAGGGTCCGTGGGCCCGGGCGGGACGAGGTGAATGAGTCCCGCGAGCTCGGCGACGAGCCGGACCTGCTCCTTGGAGATGCCCGACAGCGAGCAGGATGGACAGCCGCCTCCCTGAACGCGGTTGAGAATGGTCGCCTCCCAGCAATGCCCGCGGCGGCACCGCCAGGGAAACGTTGCATAGACCCCTCCAGACGCCTCCCCCGCGGCCTGCCTCCTCGGCACGTTGTGCCGCGTGGTGGGCAGTCGGCACGCATCGGCGTCGGGATCGTCCAGCTCGTCGGCGATCTCAGGGAACCACGTGCGCAGCGAGTTGGTGTCATCCACCACGTATCCGGCGCAGACTCGGCAGGCATCTGCCTGGAGGGCGCGCTCCTTGACTACGGCTTCAAAATGGTGCTCGACCTGCCGCCAAGAACCGTTCGCGGGGTCGACTGCCCAGGTCCGACAGGTCCAGGGCACTCGCTCATGCGCCGCATAGTTCATGTCGGACACGCGCGCCGGGCCGCGGTACTGCGCGGCCAAGGTGGAAATGTCGACGAGCCTGATCAGCTGTCGACAGGAGGGGCACCCCGCACCGCGCAGCACCCTGTCCTTCGGCGTGGCCCGCCACGGTTCGTGGCCCAGCCCAAGGGGACACTGCCACAGATACGGGACTTCTCTGCGATCGGCTGTTGCGGAAACGTCCTCAGACCGGGCGCCGTTGTCCTGGTGCCATTGCGCGGCCACTTCAGCGATATCGGCGACCATGGTCTGCCCACGCCCGGTCGTGCGGGTAGCCCACTGCTGCTTGACTGCGGCCTTGTGCCGGTCCCAGTAGGCATGGGCCTCAGCCTGACGAGCCTGAGCTGCTTCGACCTCGGCCTGTGTGCGCTCACGCCTCTCCCGGTTCTGCTCTTTCCAGAAGCCGCGCATCTGGCCCAGCATCTGACGCCGGACCTCGCGGCCGCCTCCGACCACACGCAGCGGATCCGGCTGTGGTGGCCACGCACGAAGCGAGGTAGCAGGCAGCTCGAGGGTACAGTTTGTGGAAGCGCCGGGGGCGCCTGCTCTAAGCATCCGGTCACGCTACGAGACAGGTATGACAACGAACTGCGTCACAGAGCAAACGAGTTGTCCGACGGTGCCGTCCGGTGGGGCCGTTCACCCCCTTGTGAGGATGTCCCAGTGGGCAGGAGACTCGTCGCCGATCTCGGACTTAAATTCCAGGTAGACCACGCTGTTACCTCAAGGGCTTCCGGCGCTCTCACCGCCTCCGAGCGGGACGCCTTGGTCAGCCGGCTCAGCGTGCTGGCCCTGCCGTGGACCTGCTCGTCGTCGCCCCCGGCGGCATCTAAATGCTTGAGCTCAAGAACTGGCACGGCTCCCTGACCAGCGAGAACGGCACCTTCGTAGCGAGGACAGAGAGCAACCATGATGGGACGTCCCTCTCCGACGAGGGCAATTGGCTTCGATCAGCTGCCGGCGGAGGCTCCGTAAGAGGCGCGCTGCCCCTTGCACGCAGTGGTCAAGGCCGCCTGCCACGCGGGGGCGGGGCAGGGAGACGAACACCCCCGCTCACTCCTGGACCTCGCCCGCGAGTATCCGCTCCTCGTATTCCCAGAGCTTCTCCCGCTCCTCCCACATCAGAGTGTCAGCCAGCTTGATCACCTCGTCCCACCCTGCAGACCCCCCGGCCGAAGGCGCCCCCGACTCATGGTGCGATCAGCCCACACCATCGGATTCCGGCCGGTAGGCCCGAAGGCGCCGACAACCACAACAGAGCCCTGCCACAATCCCTCTCAGGACGAGCTACTCGTCCCCATCGGTTTGCGAGGAAGGATCAGCAGTGGCGCAGAGCCGCAAGGGGCACTACCGGGCAGCGACTTACGTCAGGCCCACGACGGTCTCCCGACGCATGAAGAAACCCGCCACTTGGCTCGTGGTGACTCTGGCTGTGCTCGCCATCGCCGCCTGGAACGCCCTCTTCGGCGGCGATTCCGATGCGCCCGCTACAACACCCCAGCGGACGAATCCCACTGCCCAGGGGTCGCCAGCCCGATAGGCCGAGTGCTCAACCCCGCTCGGGACGCGCGGTATTACCGGCCTTCCTCCGCCAGAACCTCCTGGTCCGAATCTGGGGCTTCCGGTCTTCTGCAGCAGAGGCCGTCAAGCCCTGCGCTGTGCCTGCCTGTTCCGCGCCGACTCTCTCCCATATTTCCATCCACTGCTGCACCTGGTCCTCAGGTACTCCGCACGCCGACAAGTACGTGGGGATCGCAGTCCATGTACGCGGAAGCGTCTTGCGATTCAGCAAGTTACTGACCGTGCCGTCCGTAATCTTGCGGCCCGATCGTTGACTGATCGCCTTCTGCGACAGCCCGGACACCACACGGACATCCCCGAGCCGCGCGATGAATCCCTCGGCTGTCCGGATACCCACGGGTGAGGGCCAGGCGCGGAGGGACGGATCCAGGCCACCGGACGTACCGACGGGAGAGTCCGGGTCGAACGCTCGGTTTCGACCGAGAGCCAGTCGGGCTCCCGTGTTCCGATTTCTGGCCTGTGGCTCGGGGCGCGACTGAGCGGCCAACGACACCCGCAGATGCCGATACACCGCGTCGAGCTCCAGCAACTCGGGACCGCCGACTATTCCATGGCGCAGAATTTCCAGCAGTTGGCCGGTAAAGGCCGTGTAGGTCTCACCTGGCGGAGCGAGAGCGGCACTCGTTTCCGAGGATGCGGCCAGAAGGTAGCTCCCTTCCACGGAAGCGTGATCGACCAGCGTAGGTTGTCCGCCGGCCATGGTGCCCAGGGCGAGTCCGCTGAAGCAGCAGTCCAGCAGGAGGACCTGCCGTTCCGAGCGCCCCGCCAGGACTGCCTGGCGCAGCCATTCATAGTGGAGAGACGACTCCGGCCAGTCCTGCTGGGATTTGGGCAACGCCAGCTGCAAACGACTTTGCAGGTCGACCAGGCCATGTCCGGCGTAGTACACGAGCAGGGTGTCCCGGGCCTCCAGGGAAGCAGCGCGCAACGCGGCCATCACCTCGTCGGCGGACCCGGGGTTCGCCAAGATCAAACAGTGCTCCGGCCGCAGCCCCCATGAGGTAGGCGACGCGAGCGCTTCGGCAAGTGCGGTGAGATTGTTGGTAACGGCCGGCAACGGCTCAAGGTGATCGAATCGGCTCGATCCGATGAGGACGGCACGCGATGCTCCCGGATCAGGCAACACACTCACTCGCCTCGGCTCTCCCCACTCTGCCCGTCGTCGAGGACGCGGATCACACGCCGCACCTCGTCGTCGCTGCAGTTTGTGAGCGAAATGGTCGTGTCGTCTCTGGTGATCGTGATCTGCGGGCTCTGCGGTCGAGTCCGCTTCCAGGCGACGACAGCCATCACGAATGAGGCCGCACTCCAGCCATTCTCGGTGACCATCTTGATCACTTCCAGGGTGGACCCCATCTGCCCCGGCTGAGGGGGCCCGTCCGCCTTCACCTCCGAAGTGGAGGACCGCCGCACGGCTGCGTCGTTCCGCAGCCAGACATGAAGCGACCGCAGTTCGCCCGTACCTTGCTCCATACGCAGATCAACGTGCATGACGCCCCCTGATTCCCGACCTGCTGTCCTATTCGGACCTGCGGATACATCGTCGTTCAAAGTTCGGGCGGGCGAGGGCAGTTCCCCTGAACCTCCGCATGGTCAAAGAAGGAGGGGCGTGATCCCCCGAGGGCACCAACACCGGCGACGGCCCCTGCGGCCCGGCCGCCGACACGGCTCCGAACGCGGGGGCTGTCGTCGGCAACGTAGTGGTGGGCGGTCGTAGCTTCGACCGCAAAGCCAGCGGCGAGCTGAGCATAGGTGTGTCCGACGCGGAGGTGGGCGAGCGCGAGGTGGGCTTGGCGGCCGGCGCTCAGCCGTCGCCACCGGGACCCGACCGCGCGCGGTGTCCTCTCAGCTGGTGTGCGAGGAAACGCAGCGTGGAGCTGGACACGTCGATGACGGTGGTTAGACAAGCATGCGAAGCCTCTAATTGAGACGGCTCTCTTGGTCGAAAAACTATCCATCAAGGGCTTCACCCTGTTGCATCTCAACTGCAAGATGAGTGAACGAGTTGGAAATAGCTCAGTGACGGCAGACGCAGCCTTACCCGAAGAACGACAGACGGACCTGACGGTTCGCATTGTCGACGTTCGTGTCCACCAAACTCCGTTAAGGCAACACCAGCGTATACAGCTACAGCGCGCCGCGCCCAGACGGCTACCGGAGCAGATCCGATCAGCGGGTTCGCCCTCGAACCCGGCTCCAAGAACCACCAGGTGCCGATGCTGGAGCCTGCCAACTCCCCTGCCTGGCGCCACAGCTGGGCTGCAGAGTTCAGGCCCAAGGGTTCCGTTCAGGAAAGTACGGGGATCCGGAGGGGCCCGGCCTCCTGTGGGGAAATCGCGCCCTGTGCCGGAAAGTGAGACAGGGCCGTTTACTGGACACACCCGCAGACACAACCCCTCAGCTGACACCAATCACCGTCGACGCCTCCACCTACCTGGTCCCCCAGCGCCTCGCCAAGGCGTACGAGCGCGGACCGCTGCGGCCCGAGGGCTGAGAGGGGCGGCCGGCGGAGAGCCCTTCACCCGTCTTCCCGCCCGCACTCGCCACCGGGGACGGTCCGACGGAACACGGCAGCGCCCCGCGCAAGGAGGACAAAGACGCTGTCGGCGGCCTCCTCGTGGACCAGGAGGAACCTGTCGGCCTCCTCTCGCGATACCGGCTTGCCCTCTCCCGTTCGCCTCAGCGTTCGAGGAGGGCAGGAATCAGTTGCTCCAGTGACTCGTCCGAGAGCACGCTGTGGTGCGCGAGTTTGTTCCGGGCGTCCCGGAGAGTCCGCAGCCGGCTCCGTCGAGCCGGTGTGAGGGCGAGCTCGCCGGAGACGCAGGCGTACCAGAGCTCCCCCAGTTCGAGCGAGGCACTCCGGGGCGGGCCGCCGTCGGGCCCGCGCCCCGTACCGCGGGAGCATGCGAGCAGGAGACTGCTCTCGCCGCGTACGGCCGCGGTGGGAACCAGCCCGGCATAGTAGGCGCGAGCCTCATCCAGCAACGGAAGCAGGACTCTGTTCTGCGCACGCCACAGGTAGCGGTTGAGCCTCATCCCGCCGCCGGCTGACCCGAACCATACGAGAGGCGACACTCGGATGCGCCCGCACCATCCGTCGGCGGTCCCGGCATCCCAGTGCTCTTGGCCTTCCTGACCGGGCCGGTCTCCGGTCACCGCTTCCCCGAGCGGATCCGAATCCCACCGGCCTGGCGGCGGTTCGTGCGGACGCACCCGGTGCCGTACGGCGAGGAGCGATCCGGGCAGTCCGGCCACCGAGCCGTCCCACGACCCGGTCAGCTCGGTCGCGCAGGCAAGATCGGGGCCGCAGATCTCCACCACGGCCTCCCGACGCAGTTCCTCACGGAGCCGCCCGGCCGGACTCACTCCCCCGTTCGGTCCGGCGGCCGAGGCAACGGTCACCGCGGTGTCCAGACGGTCGGTAACGTTCCAGCACCAGACGGCCTTGGCGAAACCCTTGTCGAGGTACGCCGACAGGTCCGGCGGAAGGTCCCGGTGCCGGGCCGCCACCAGCAGTCGCGGTCTGCGCGCGCTCTCGCGGCCGGAATCGCGTGCGAGGTTCTGGAACCTCCGGAGCAGTACCGCGAGCTCCTCCCGCTCCTCGCCGTGCCACGCCTCGATCAGAACCGTGGCTCCTTCCCAGCCCGGGTCGGCGAAAAGAGCGTCCAGCGGGTCGAACGACGTGCCGAGTTCGACCGCCAGGCGCTGGAGCAGGCTGTCGGCAGTCGTATCGGCCGGCCGGTCGTCCGTCGCGGCAACGCGCACCGGCGGCTCCGTGTCCCACAGGTCGTCCCACGCACCGCTGCCATCCGGCACCGTTTCGGACCCGGCCTGCGGCGGGGGCACCGCATCGTACGCGGTGGCGTCCTGGGCCGGGTTCCGCCCCGGCCCGTCCGCGGCATCCTCCCCGGCGGCCCAGATGTCGGCCCGGCCGCCCGCCCCGGCGGGCTTCGGTGCCGGTACCCGCACCGGGTGCCCCACCGCTCGGTCGAGAAGGCCGAGCAACGTCCGGGCCGTTCCGTCCTGGACGGCGGCGTCCGCGAAGTACCAGACGACACTGGACCCGGTGCACAAGGCACGACTCACGGCGGCCGTCTGCGCTTGGTGCCCGGGCACCGGCGCGCCGAAGGCGCCGGATGGGGCGGCGGCCCGCGGAGGTGCTGCTGTCACCGCTGTTCCTCCGCCGTCACCAGCGCCTGCAGTGCCCGGAAGGTCACCGCGTCGAGCGTCGGACCGGCGAGGGTCTCGTCGATCAGTCCCAGGAGATCGGCACGGCCGAGCAGCTGCTCGGCCTCCTCCGTCGTCAGGTCCGCCGCCTCCGCCACGGCCTGTGCCGTGCACAGCGCCTTCCTCTCGCGCAGTTCCCGCTCGTCGAAGAAGTACGACCACGCCTTGAGGGCGTCACGGTCCGCACTGGCCAGCCCGACCGCCTTCAAGTGGTCGACCGCTCGTTTCACCTGCTTGCCCGCGTCCCGCACCCGCTCCAGGGCCTGGTCACGGGTGTAGCCTCCGCGACCGACCAAGTGCATGACGCCTTCGACGAGTTCCGGCCAGCCGCCCGTCGCGTCGATGAGGTCGCGCCGTTCCGCGGTGGTCGCGAACGGGCCGTCCGGCCATGCCCGCACGCTGGTGACGTCCCAGCGCCTGGGCCGGAACTGCCGGGCCTCGGCCGCGGACTCGTACGGCATCGGCCCGGTGAGGACGATCGCCCGTCGCCGCGGCAGGCCACCCGGCCCGCCCCGTTCGTCCTTGCTCTCGCCGACGGCACCGGCCCATTCGGAGAGCCGTTCGGTGATCTCCGCGGCCGACGTGGCCTCCGATGTCCGCAGGTCGGCGAAGATCACCTGAGGGCTCCTCGTACGACTGGTCACCGCGAGCGCCGCGCCCACGGCGGCCGAGTCACAGCGGTGGAGCGCCCGGCTGTCCCCGAGGTAGTGGGCCAGGGCCTCGCCGATCCGGCCCGAACCCAGCGCGGGCGTGGCGACGATGCCCGAGATCGGGTGCGCGAGAGCCTGGTGCCACTGCTCCTCGGTGAGCGGGCTGACCCGGGCCATGCCGTTCTGGCCCGGGGTGAGCTGGCGGCGGGCCATCCGGGGGTTGTAGTCGAACCGCTGGGTGAAGTCGGTGGTCTCCAGCTCGGCCTTCAGCTCCTCACGAGTGCCGAGCAGGTTGACGACGTTGGAGCTGCGCATGGCGTAGCGCCCGCCGTCGAGGGCGATCACCAGGCCGAGCCCCTCCATCTCGTCCAGGTCGACCCTGGTCTCGTCGTAACTGGTAGGAGGGAAGCCCTCGGGCCACGCCTGGTGGGCGGCGTCGAGGAGTTCACGAACCGTGTACCCGTGGGCGTAGCCGTCGTCGAGGCAGCGCAGCGCGAGGACGAGGGTGAGCACCCGGTAGCGGTCCTCCAAGTCGACGGTGAAGCGCAGCCGCTCGGCGATGCGCTTGCGCAAGTCGGGCGAGGCGGCGACCTGCTGGACGTCCCGCTCGGTGATGCGGGCCGGGCTGCCGTCCTGCGCGACGGGCCGCTTGCGCATCTCCCCGGCGAGGCCGTCGCAGAAGATCTGGATCAGGTTGGGGTGGTAGTTGGTCAGGGCGAGGATGCGCCACACCAGGGCCGGTGTGTCGAAGAACAGTCCGAGCGCGGCGAGCGGTTCCTCCACCAGCTCCATGGCGGCAGTCGGCTGCAACGGGCCGACGAGCACCGGACGTCCGCCGTGTGCGGTGATGGTATTGGAAAGCCGCTGGAATCGCTGGACCTGCTGAAGACCCGCATAGACAATCTTGAAGTCCCGCTCGGTCTCCTGCATCAGCCGGTGCAGCCGCACCACGGTGGCGAACGTGGCCTCCCCACCGGAGGACGCGGTGGCCCGGGCATCACTGTTGAGGAAGTTGTCCGCCTCGTCAGCCAAGACGAGGATCCGGCGGCCGGGCACGGCCCGGAGCCAGCGGGCGATCTTCTCGGCGACCACTTCCGCGCCGGCCGTGTCGGAGACCTTGTTCTCCAGGACACCCCTGGCCTTGAGTTCCCGGGCGAGCAGCACCCACAGCTGCTCGGGCCCCTTGCTGTAACCGAGTTCCTGGTTACGGAGGTCCAGATAGAGCGCCACCTTCTCACTCGATCCGTCGGATTCCCCGGGTGCTGCGAAGGTCTCGGCGACCAGACGGAGCAGCGAGGACTTCCCCAGCTGCCGTCCGCCGTAGAGGAAGACACCCCCGTCCCTGTCCGCCACCTCGTTCTGTTCCGTGTGGCGCCCCTTGAACACCTCGGGAGGCACCTGGCCCGGCCGATAGGGCAGGTAGGGCGAGTACGCGGCCCAGGGCAGGGTGACCCGCTGGACGGCGCGGAAGGACCGGGGAGCGCGTGCGGCCGCCCAGCCGACCACAGCGGGGTCGACGACGACAGCCTTCTGACTGTGCGCGAGCGCGGAACGCAGCAGATTGCGCCGGCCCGAGCCACTCAGCGGCTGCAGGTGGAGCACGAGGTGGGCCTCGTGCGCCGCCTCGCCGAGATGGCGCAGCAGGCCGTCGTCGCCACGCTGTTCCTCGGCGATGAGCAGCACCTTGTACACGCCCTTGGCTCCGGAGCCGAGCGCGGCGACGTAGCCAGCCGTCCGTTCCGTCACCGTGGCCCGGACGTTGAGGCGGAGCACGCTCCAGTCCTTGCGTCCACCCTGATCGACCAATCCCACCTCGGCGACGGCGAGCCCGAGCAGCCTGAGCACGTTCTTGACGTGCTTCTGGAACTGGTTCCTGCGGTCACGCGGGTCAGCGAGGCTGTCCCAGGACTCCAGGGCCGGCCCCACCTCCCGTTGGAGGCCGTCGTCACCGGCGTAGTGCTCGGCCCACCAGCGCGCGCTGACGCCGCTGTCCGAAGGCTTCGGCGCCTGCTGGTGGTTCACCCCTTCCAGGAACTCGGCGAGTTCGTCCCCGGACCGGGAGCGCGTGTCACGCAGCCTCTCCCCCTTGCGCGCGAACGACAGAAGTTCCTCCGCGGTGACCGTCTCGCCTTGGTCGAGCAGCTCAACGATGCGCTCCCGGTCCGTCTCCTCGCACTCCAGCCGGGCCAGTTCGGCGCGAAGCTGCCCGGTCTTCTCCCGCAGCACCTCACCGAGCTCGTCGACGATGCCCTTCAAGATCGTGAACTGCGCAGCGAAGCAGAGGGTCGCGTCCACCTCGACATCGGTGAGCCTCGCGGCCAGCAAGGCTTCACGTCGCGGCTGGAGCAGGTTCTCCACCCGGACGCGGTCGAGCATCTCCCGGGCCGCAGCGAGGCGACTCGTCCGGTGGGAACGCCATTTCGCCGTGGAATCGTCCAGCGTCCGCTGCTGGCGATCCAGTTCGGCGGCCACAGCCAGATCGGCCGCCGTCCCGGCCTCGGTGGAACGCCGCTCGATGAGCCGCCGCGCCAGGTGCAGGTCACCGCTCTTCAGGAACGTCTCGAAAGCCGCGTCGGGGTCGGGCCGAAGCAGTTTGCTCCACAGCAGGTCCACGGTCCCCCGGGGCGTGAGGTCGGGTGCGTCGACGCCCTTTTCGCGCATCCAGGACAGACCGTCGACCGCGAGCAGACAGTCGGTGTCGACCTCCAGACCCTCGGGACGGGACACCGGTGTGGCAGCCCCGAGTGGGGCCACGGTGCCGCAGACCCAGTCCAGGAGTACCTTCAGGGCTGCCCCGCCGGGACCGGCCGGCGGCTGTGCGGCGCGTGCTTCGGTCACCGCCTGCGCCAGCTCGTCGTCGGCCCTGCGGATTCCGGTCTGCCCGAGCCGGGACGCGATACGGCGCGCTTCCTCCAGCAGGCCCGCCACCTTGTGGATGTGGGACCGGAGCTTCTCCCGGGCCCCGGAGTGGATCTTCTCTCGCTTCTGCTTCGGCGAACTGTGCTTCCGGTCGGTCTCGTCGATGAGCCGGTCCGGCGATCCCGTGCGTCCGAACCAGGTGTTGAAGCAGTAGTCGAGCCGGTCCGCGCCGCATCGGTTCTCGGCCCAGTCAATGACCGCCGCGAGCGTCGTGCCCAAAGGCCCCGTGGGCTCGCTGAGCGCCTTCAGCACGACGGTGCCGCGTTGCAGGGTGATGGTCCGCTGCGGCAGGGCCTCAGCCTCGGCACGTGCTCTGTCCGCGAGCTCGGTGCGGAGCTCGGCGTCCTGGCCGACGCCTCCGTCAAGGAGTTCACCGGGACGGAGCATGGCTCCGCCCGCCACCGTCTTCACCAGGGCCTGGACACACCTGTCCCAGGGGGCGGCGAGTTGCGGCGGGTTCCCCATTGCCGTCGTGACCGGGCCGGCCGGCCAGCCTGCCTCCAACCCGGTGCGCAAGGTCGCGAATAGGGCAACCAGGTGTGCATCGTGGTGGGTGGAGGCGTCGGGCAGGAGGTCCACCTCGCGGTTGCTCTGGAGCTCGTTCGCCCTGCCCGGTTCGCCCCGCAGGGTGAAGGCCGCGGCCGCGAAGGCCAGCGCCCGGCGGCATTCCTCCGGTTCGTCGGCCGCCACGCTCAGCCAGTAGGCACCCGCGAAATTCCCTTCCCTGAGCAGGGTCTCGACGGGGGACGGCGCCCGGCCGACACCGGCCTGCCACATGGAACGGTGCTGCCCGGCTGCGGCCGGCGTCACCACGCTCTCCCGCACGGCTTCCCCACCGGACCCGAAATCGGGCAGCCGGTCCTTCCGGCCGACGGCAGCGGACTGTGTTCCGGCTTCGGCCGTGCCCGGCTGCTCCCCCTTTCCGGAAGCGACCGGAGCACTGTCCGCTCCGTTCTCTTTCCCAGCGTCCTCGACCTCGACCATATTGGACACCGTCGTCTCCGTCGGCTCCGCGGCGTGCGCGGTGTCGCCGGCCTCCGCCCCGGTCGCCGTGCCACCGTCCGTGGCGACCTCACGGTTCATCAGTTCGTCCGCGGAGGGTGGTTCCCCGACCGTCCGGCCCGTGCCGTCCGACGGCATGCCGGTGGAGTCGTCCACCCGTAGGGCGAACTCAACGCCGCTGTCTTCGCTCTCCGGGATGTCCGAGGGGGCCACCGGGAACACGGCGCCCGAAGCCGCTGTGGATTCCGGAGCCGTAGCGTCCTCCTCTCCCTGATCGGCGTCGGCGGCCGGCCCCGAGAGGACCGTCTCCCGCTCTTCGCCGACCTCCGGCTGCTCCGGACCGCCGCTGCCCGAAGCGGAGCCTTCCGAGGGCTCCACCGCGCTGACGCCAGGGCCGTTCCCGGGCCGCGCCCCACAATCGGCCGAGCCACCGAACTCCTCCAGCCGCTGCTCCAGTTCGGTGACCTTTTTGTCGTACATCGCCAGCAGCGGTTCAAGGATCTCGCGCTCCTCCGGGTCCGCCGCACCGTACTGAGACCGGTAGACCTCGGCCGACCTGCGTGCCTTCTCCAACTCGGCGCGTGTCCTCTCGCACCGGCTCTCGGCCTCGGCGACCAGGTCCGCCCAGTCGTCATACCCGCCGAGCGCTCCCCAGGGACGGTCGAGACCGGCCGGCCGAGCGCTGAGCCGCCCCACGGTCCGGCGCTCCGCCGCCCAGGCGGAGAGCTCGCGCACGACGGGTTCCTCGTCCGTCTCCCGGCCGACTGCTATGTCCTCCACTGCGTTGCGCAAGGCATCGACCGTACGCTCGCCACTCTCCTTCAGCGCGTCCACGCGCTCGGCCAGCGTCTGGAGCAACACCTCACCGGGCTCGTCCGCCACGGCGCTCGCCGACGCTTCCTCGTACGGCTCCGCAGGCAATTCGGCGGCCTGCCAACAGGGGCCCCACGCCTGGAGTGCCGGTGTGTGCCCAGGCTCCCGCTCGTCGAAAGCAAGCCCGAACAGGGCGAGGCCGGCGAGCTCCGGCGGCAGCGCACGCATCATGCTGACCAGCGTCTCCTCGCCGGGTGCCTCGATCTCCTCGTGGCTAAAACCTCGCGCGCACAACGCTCCCGTCGCCCGCCCCAGCGCGAATCCGGTGAGATTGCGCAGCAGGCTCTCCGGAGCCTTGCTGGCCCACACCCGCTGAGCACCATTCCGGCCGAGCGTCGGCAACCCGTGCACCCGACCGCCCTGCTGCTTGACCTCGACGGCGAAGTCGCGCAGGAACTCGCCGAGCCAGACCTCGTCGAGGTCGGACAGCCAACGGCGAAGCTGAACCAAGTACTTCACTCAGATCACACCTTTCACGCGCCACGTCGGATGTCGCGTTTTCGAACAGTACCTACGCCGCACTGAACTTCGACCAAGAGAGACCCGCCGACGGCTCGGCTCCGGGGTCAGCGGCCGTCGCCTTCGTCCTTGCCCACGTCCTCATGGGAGATCTCATTGTCGGGGTAGCCCTCACCGATGACCACGGCCTTGCCCGTCGCTCTTTCGATCGCCCTGGCCAACGCTTCCTGAGGAGCTGCGAAGAAGGCATCGGAGTCGTCCCGGGCCGGCAGGACCGGATCGGCCAGATGCGTGCGGAGATGATCGGAAACAACGGCCGCCTTCACCTCGGCGTTGCCGGCGCCCCTGGCGGAGATACACGGACGGTGCTGCACCACCGATGATCCGGTTGGTACGGGAGCCGAGCGGGGATTGACGATGAAGTTGTACCGCCCAGGAGGGATCTGCTCACTCGCGCACCAGGCCGTCGGGAAGATGTGGTGGATGTCCACGGACTCCGCGAAGTACTCAGCGTCCTCGGCCCGCTGGCCGGTACGCCAGTCGGCGCGCGCGCCCTCTTTGATCAGCAGGACGTAGATTCCGGATGGAGGCGACAGCGAACGCGGCGGTGTCATGATCGGTGCCTACACCGACCCATCCAGCGTTCGCGGCGATGTCGTTGATCCCGTACGGGATCGCCTTGCCCGGTCCCTGCCGGTTCGGGAAATCGTGCGTCTTGACCAGCACCGGCTCACCGGCAGGCCGCCATTGGTGGCCCGCGTTCTTGTAGTCGCCTACCAGTTCCTTCTTCTTGGTGTCCACGCTGATCACCGGCTGTCCGCCGTCAATGTGCTGCCTGGCCCGCTCGCTGATGTAGCGGAACTGGGTATCCCGGTCCGGGTGTTGCTTCCCCTCGATGGTCTTGGCACCAGCCTGCAGGCTGAAGCCCTCCTCACGCAGCAGGTCCCCGACCGTGTCGGCACTCACCCTGTGCCCCTGGCGGAGAGCTCAGCCGCGAGATTCCTGGTCGACTTCACCGTCCAACGCAGCGGCGACATCGGATCGCCTCGTTCATCGGGTTCCACCAGTGCCAGCAGTGCGAGCCGCAGACCCGGGTCAAGGTCCACGGCCTTCTTGCGGCCACCACCGGGCCTGCGTACCCGGCCCAGAGGCTCGACGCCGGCCTCCAACTCGCTCACGCCCTTGCGGACCGTCGTTTCACTGACCTCGGCCGCCCGGGCGACCGCCCGGATACCTACCACCATGCCCCAGGACCCGGGCCTCGGCCTCCATCAGCAGCCGCCGCTGCCGCTCATCAAGGTGCGGAAACAACATCCCGAACTTCACAGCGAGTTGACTACGGACCTCATCGGAGACGCTCATATCACAACAACGAGCCGCATCACGGGAAGCAACACCTTGATTCTCTGCGAGCCCTAACCTTGACGTTTATGGTCTGCCGTCGAACACCGGTCTCGAACTTGCTGATGATTTTGCCTAAGATCCGGACGTAAGAGCGGCCTTCGCTTGATCCTGTGCTCCGTCACAGAGGCATGGGATCAACACGAAGGCCGTCGCTATGAGTCTGCTGCACCACGGCGCCCCGCGGGATGCGTTTGCCGAACTGTCGGGCTTCCGGATGGGGCTCTATGCCTGTCTGACCGGGCGGCGCGATGCGCTGTTCGTGCTGAGTGATGCCCTGCTGTGCGCGGATGGTCCGGTGAGGACGTTGGTCGAGCTGTCGTTGGAGCCCGAGCACCGGCGCGGGCATGGCGCCTTGTACGGCGGCCTGAACCACGGAGATCTGGATGTGGCACGGCTGCGCAGAACGCTGGCAGGGCTGCCGCTTCCCCGCACATCGGAGGGGCGGTTGGTCCTGGCGGTCGACGTGAGCAACTGGTTGCGGCCTGATGCGAATACCAGCCCGGACCGGATGTTCTGCCACACGTACGGTCGTGGCAGGGGCTCGGCCCAGATGATCCCCGGGTGGCCCTACTCCTTCGTTGCCGCTCTGGAGCAGGGGCGGACGTCGTGGACTGCCCTGCTGGACGTGGTCCGGCTGTGTCCCTGGGACGACGCGATCGCCGTCACCGCCGCCCAGGTCCGGGACGTGTTCCAGCGGCTGGATGTGACAGGCCAGTGGCAGGTCGGTGACCCGCCTGTCCTGGTCGTCCTTGATGCCGGCTATGACGTGACCCGTCTGGCTTTCCTGCTTGCGGACCTGCCCGTGGAGCTGCTGGGCAGGATGCGTTCGGACCGCGTCCTGTACTTCCCGCCTCCGCCGCAGCCACCGGGCAAGCGCGGGCGCAAGCCCAAGCGCGGGGCTGTGTTCGCGTTCGAGGCCGCGGCCACTCAGCCTGTCCCGTCGGTCACCACGGTGTCCGACACCACCCACTATGGGAAGGCCATCGCCAGTGCCTGGGATCGCCTGCACCCGCTACTGGTTCGGCGCTCGGCCTGGGTCGGCCACCCCGAAGGAGAGCTGCCGGTCATCGAAGGCACCGTCGTCCGTCTTCAGGTCGACCATCTCCGTGGAGACCACGACCCCAGGCCGGTCTGGCTGTGGTGGTCGGGCACCGCCGCAACGGCAGACGACGTGGACCGGCTCTGGCGGGCATTCCTGCGCAGATTCGACCTTGAACACACCTTCAGAATGCTCAAGCAGACGTTGGGGTGGACCGCTCCCAAACTCCGCGAGCCGGCCGCCGCCGACCGCTGGACCTGGCTCGTCATCGCAGCCCACACTCAACTCCGCCTTGCCCGGCCCCTCGCAGAAGACCTCCGCAATCCCTGGGAACGGCCCGCCCGTCAGGGGCGCCTCACACCCGCGCGCGTCCGTCGAGGATTTCGCCGCCTCCACGGGAAAACACCTCAGCCGGCCAGCGCACCGAAATCCAGCGTCGCGGGCCCCGGCCGGCCAATCGGGACGCAGAACAAGCGCCGCGCACGCGAGCACCCCGTCGGGAAACAGGACAAACCAAACTTCGCGGAAGCCACCGCAGGCAGCAGAGCTGCATAAACGTCAAGCTAACGATTTGGTGCGTAATAGCGGGCGGGCCTGCCATATCGGTGAGGGGTATGGCTGACCGTTTGGTACTCACGCATTCGTTGTTCATGGGCATCTCTCGGGATCATCTTCCGTCCGTAACCAATTCACAAGTCCTGAGCATTGCTCTGGGCTCGGCCTCGGCCCGACTGTTCCGTTGCGTCACCTCGTAAGCCAGCGGCAGCAGATGAGTGTGCCTGTAACAGCAGAGCGATCAACTCGGCCTGTCTGAGCTGCGGCAAGACCAGGGCGCCGTCCCGTCCGCCACGGACGTGCCAGATCCTGCGCTCACTCGGTCGCGACCAGCGCAGCGTCTCTGACATCCCGTGCCTCAGCTCGGCCACTGCCACACATCGGTCTCCGCATCCGTGTCGCGTACGCCCTTGAGTCTGACCTCCGACATGGACTCCACCTCGAAGTAGCGCAATGGATCGGTGATGATCCGAAGCGTCGGCGTTCCGGTGCCCTCCTCCAGGCAAGACCCGATGACCAGGGAGTAGTTGCTCCCTTCGGCCAGTGCGCGCGTGAGCTCCGCGCTAGTGAGGGAGACATCCGCAGGCTCGCCGCCGCCGTGGGCCTTGATCTCGTAGAAGTGGCCGGTGGAGTCGACAGCGTCCGCACCCAGGCGCTGGACACCGCGCTGGTCCTCAAGCGTCTGCCCGCTGTCGCTAAGGATCTGGGCGAGCAGGTCGAGAACGATCTTCTCCTTGTCGGAGTCACGGTAGCCGAGCAGCCCGGAACGCTCGGAGGGCGTCGCCCCGCCGGGGCGCGGTTGGGACAGAGAGTCGGCCCTCCGGTTTCCCGGGGTACAGGCAGGACGAGACGCCCCCGCCGATGGGCCACTTCGGGTGACCTGCGGGACGCGGGATGCCAGGTCGGCCGCGGCGATCAGCTTGCGGCCTGTGGGCACAAGTGCCTTAGATGCGCCAGGGGTTACGGTCGCCGGTTGGAGGTGAGGCAGAACGGTCAGGCTAGGCGTCGGGACGGCGGGTGGCGCTTCAGCACTGCGTCTCTGGATGGGCACTGCGGGTCCTGAGGGTTCCGACACGGAGCGTTCTTTGAGCTGGGCAGCCAGTCGTTGACGGTCCTCGTGGTCTTGCTGGGCGGCCGAGACGAGCGGGACGGAGGCGGCCTCCTGCGCCCCGTCTGCTTCCCAGATGTCGCGCCAGTGATGCCCCACGCGAGCCCGTTCTGCGAGGAAGAGTGACGCTACAGCGAGACCGGCTCCCCGCTTGGTTCGCAGTGCCTCGGGAGCCGTGAGGAAGAGTGCCTTTGCTTTCCTATCGACGTGCGCGTCAACGCGGACCTCGATTACTTCGTGTCCGTGCCCCGGTCTCATCTGGATCTGCAGGCCCGGCAGAACCCGGACTTCTAGCTCCGTAAGTACGACCCAATCGTGGTAGGCTTGGGCGACGCCTGGCTCGTCGCGTACGAGGGTGTCCTGCAACCGCGTGACCGCCCACCGGAAGTCCTCAGTGAGCTGACGGTCCGGACGGGCGCGGTCTGGGGCCACCACCGAGGCCGCTGATACTTCCAGTCGGTGCACCCTGAGTGGGCCTAACAGGCCAACGAATTGCTGCAGGTCCCCGCCTGGCTGCCAGATGCGCAGGCTCTCACCGAGGGCATATGCGATGCCAGGGTGGTCGATCGCGTAGACGGGGCGCTTCTTCGTCCAGCCGAGGCTGGTCTGTAGCGGGAGCCAGCGCAGCTTGGACCGTAGTCCGGGTGAGATGCTCGCATCGGCCGAAGTGACCGTCTCGGCAAGGGATCTCAGTGCCTCCAAGGACACGCGCTGCTGATCCCCGGAGAGTGATGCGTTATGCCGGGCAATCTCTTTGAGTACCTCCACCAGGTCCTCGGGCTGTGGCTCGTTGATCCGCAGCGCATTCCAGAGCGGGTCGAGTCCGGGATCGGGGATGGTGAAGGGCCGGAAACCGCGCAAGATCGTCGGGCCGCGGAAGCAGCCCGCGGATCGCTGCCATCCCTGGTCGGTGAGCACGAGATCGGCGCCCAGGAAGCCAGCCCGGATCTCGCTCGCCAGTTCCCACTGTGCGCTGCTTCCCGTCTGGCTTCTCAGCTTGCCGGCCAGCGCCTTGTAGACGAGGTAGACCTCCGCTCTGAGCCGGTCATCCACAGCATCTGGTGCTGCGGACCGCGCTCGCAAGTCCCGCAACCGTGTGCTCAGTTGCGGGACTTCGGGGTTCCCGTGTACGCCGAGAGCCGTCAGTGTCTCGGGTCGGTTGGCCACCGGTCGCTGGATGTCCGGGTGTAGATAGCCCGGGTCGTCCTCGCCGTAGAGTGCCAGTGCGTCGTGCGTGGCCAAGTGCACCTGGCCCGGAGTGCGCAGTCTGCCGCTGGTGTCCTCCAGCCAGGCAGTCTCTCGCAGGAGCCACACCCACAGAGCCGCTGTCTGACCGCGCACCTGCCATCCGTGGTACGCGTAAGCCGCCTGTACCTCTGCGTGCTCGGTGGAGTTGACCCGGCCCGACTTGTCCAGCGTCAGCAGCAAAGCCGCCGTTCTGCGTCGGCGTTCCACTGGGTTCTGTTCGGCGATGATGTGCTCGATCACGGCGTCCAGGGCAGGGCTGACCCGATCATCCAGTGTGTAGTCTGCGCCAAGTTGCCGCAGCACGCGCTTGCGAGCGGCGGGTGAGGACGGACAGTCGCGCGACAGACCAACCCGGGTGTAGGACGCGTACTTCTTGGTCGCCCATGTCTGCTTCGGCTCTTCGAGCCGGGGCGCATCTGCCACTCCCAACAGACGCAGAAAAGCTGTACCGCTCAGACCGCACTGCCCTCGGGTCAGCAAGGTACGGGCATACGAACGGTCTACCCACGGGATGCCGGGCGTTCTGCCCGCCGCGACGGCGAATCGTTCTTTGTCAGTGGTCTCCAGTGCCCGAGGGAGGTAGGCCAGGCCGGGCCGTACCCGGCGCGGCTGTTCGTTACCTTCGGAGTCGTACGTATAGCCGTCGAGGAGCACGGCCAGTCCGATCCCAGGGCCAAGGCGATCACTCACCTTCTTGGGAACCTCGCTCAAGGCCCTTTGGAGCGCTACGAGTTGCTCGATGTTGCACCCTGTATTACCACCGATCCTCTCGTTGGCGCGCCCCATCTGCTCGATGCGGCGCAGTAGAGCCACGGTGTCGTCGCGCTGGACGAGGCTGCTCTGTTCCCGGAGCCAGTCCAGGACGCGGCGGGACCACGGCGAGTCCTGCGCGTACTCGGGATGGAGGTCGTTGACGATGCCCAGTTCGTCCAACGAAACACCTCCGCGTGGCTCCGCGTCCTGGTGCTCCGCAAACGCCACGCCGGCTGCCCCAGGGCGCAGACGCCGGCCGTCGGCTGTGATGACACATGGGCGGCTGCGTACCAGCCAGTCGAGCCCCTCACTAAGGGCAACCGCTGTGAGGTGGATGGTCTGTCCGGTGGCGTACTGGGTATCGTCGAGCGACAGGAGCGCGTCCCTGACGCACACTTCCTCGGCAAGGCCGGCGCCGCCGTTGTCACGCCAATCAGCGAGGATCTCGCGCCACTGGTGGGCGTCGTCACGGGCACGCTGTGGAAACGAACTCGGCAGCTTGGCCAACCGAGCAATGTCCTCGTCGTGCAGCACGCCCGACAACTGCGGTTCCTCAACAGCGAAGTCCGACAGTGGCCTCGTCGTCCCATCCGGGCACTGCAGAAGCAGCTGGGAGGCCAGCCATGACCGGGATCGGTCGATCATCGCGGCTCGGATGCGGTCCTGAAGCCGGATGGCGGGCAACGGGTCGGACGGTGAAGGCAGCGGAACGAGATGCCAAGCCGACGGTTCGACGTGGCCGAGCGTATCCAGGGCGGCCGCGCCCCACAGGTCGGCCACGAGCGGAACGAGGTCCTCGTTCCATCGACTGGCAGCGAATCCTTCACGGCTGACGACAGGGTCGAACTGGGCGTGCACGCGTGCTGCTGCCCTCAACTCGGCGACCGGTAGCCCGGCGTGCACGCTCCCCTTCGCCGGCTCCCCCATCGGCAGTGCGACGGCAACCGGCATGGAGGATCCCACCGCCTTGTGCTGGCGCGCGTTTGTGCCACGCGGTGCGACGGACGTGTCATAGACCCGCCACACTGCCCCACCGGTCGTTCGGGCTTCACGGATCCGGACGTCCGATTCCTCACCGCCGATGCGAAGCCTTTGTCGGTCGATCTCCGTCCAGGTCAACCTGAGTACCACCGGCGGCGCTTCACCTTCTTGGCCTTGCTCGGCGCCGCCGTCGTGAAGGGCTTCCACCCGCCTGACATGGCGGAGGAAAAGCAATGAGCTGTCGTTCCACGTCTCGAACCACTCAAAGAGCTCCGCGGCGGACAGCACATCGGAGGTCAGGGGGATCCGGAAGACTGTCCACTCGGGACCCGCAAGTGGCTCCGGCATCATCAGCGGCTCGACCCCGCTGATCGTGAGGTCCGAGAACCTCACGTGGAAGGGGTGACAATGCACCTCCCAGGTAGTCGCGAGAGCGCGCAAGGTTGCCAGGCCGATGCCGAATCGGCCAGTAGCCTCAGCATCGGAGGTCTTGCCACTCAGCCACGGCAGGCCGAGAAGGAGGATGTCTGCCAGTCGCACGCCATTGCCGTTGTGAGCGATCAGCAGCTCCTCAGGGCGCCAAACGAATCGGACCTGGCTGGCCCCCATGTCGTCGGCGTTCTGCACCATCTCGGAGAGGACTTGTAGCCGATCCGATGAGAGGGTTTCAGCACCCCTTTGCCCTCCCTCGGCCATCAGCCGGAAGACACCGGGACCATCGTGAAGGCCCTCATCCAGCAGCCTCACCGCTCGAGACGCCCGCTCGACGGTCTCGATATCGAGACCCGGATCCGTCCGCGGATCCGACAGCAGTGCCTCCACCGCCCCGATGAGCTCCTCGTCCTCAGCCACCTCGAAATCCTCCCCCTGCAGGTAGTAGACAAGAGCGCTCCCCACGCCCCGCCCTAAGATTCAGGCCTGGGATGGATCTATCTGGCCGCGACCAGCGAAATCCCGCCAAAAATCGGCGCCCGAAGACCCGGACGCGAAGCCTTCATGTGCACGTCAGGCCGCATACAGCGGTCCGCGCGTGCAGTCGGACGTCAGCTCAGACTGCTGTACGCGAACGACCGGAACCACCTGAAACGTGCGCCACATTGTCAGACCAGCGTGCTATTCGGCGAAGACACCCCGGCTGCCCCGGCTGGCGGACCATGCACTGTGCGGCTGCTGCCCCGCTCCAGCGGTCGGTTTCACGCACGAAAGGCCCTGCATTAGGAATCACCGTCCGGTGGGCACACCGGGTGGAGTCCATTCCTGGGCGGGGAGGGATTCGGCGAGGGTGGAGAAGTAGCGCCGGTCGCGCCAAGCGTCGCGGTTACCGATGACGAACAGCCGCCGTTTGGCACGGCTCACGGCGAACATCGAGGAGGTTGGGCCGAGAAGCGGCCCAGGTGCGGGCGCCGGGCCGGCGGGGGTCGCTGCTGTGCACGAGGATCACGATGTCGACCTCGTTACCCTGAGTGGTGCCCCCGCCAGGCCTTCTGCGCGCCGCGGACATCAGCCCGGAACGGGCTGATGACGTAAACGTCCTGGGCGAGGTCGACGCCTCCTTCGTCACGGAGCTTGTCCAGCACCCGACGCAACGCTCGGCCCTCCCCGGGAATCCGGCCTCCGCAGCGGCGACGTTCACCCAGCAACTGCGCGGCTGGTAGTGGTATTCGTCGCGGCCGAGGGTGCCGTAGCAGTTAGTGCGGTCGACAAGCTGCTGGGTGGAGGTGCAGCTGGGAGCCCGTACCTCGTCGGGGCGGCCTGTTCGGTTGGCGCCGTGTAGATTTTTTGCAGGGGCGATACGAGCTTGCCGTGATCGGCCTTCGACGCGTGGCGGAGCGAGTCCTGACCAAGTGGATCACACAGGTTTGGACCGTGGCGCGGGGCCAGGCCGCGTTGATCGCGTCCGGCAGTCCGGGCAGGCCACGAGGACGTCCTCGACGCCTCAGGCCTTCAGCTCGCCCAGGATGGTGAGCCACTGGCGGGCGCCCTCGCTATCCGTTCTGATCCACAAACCGAGCACATGCTCGCAGCCGTCCAGGTCGACGCCGACGGCGAGATAGACGAGACGTTTGGCGATCTTGCCCTCCCGCCCCTTGATCCACAGCGCGTCGATGTAGACGACCGACTGGACCGCACCGAGCGGGGCGCGACTGCCATGCTGTGATCTCGTCGGTGACCGGCTTCGGTCACCGACGAGATGAGGTCCGGCGATACGTCGGTGCCGTACATCTTCTCCATGCGGGACTGGATGTCACGGACTGTCATGCCGTGTGGGTGTAGCGCCAGGACCTGCTCATCGAAGCCCGACCGGCGCCACTGGTCCTTCGGGACGATCTGCGGCTCGAAGTCCCCGTCGCGGTCCCTTGGCACCTCCACCTCGACCGGACCGACATAGGTCAGAACGGTCTTCGCGGCGATGCCATTGCGGAAGTTGCCCGTGCCGCGGCCGACCGGATCGCCCTTCTCGTAACCGAGGTGTTCGCTCATCTCGGTCTGCAAGTCCCGTTCGAGCAGGGCCTTCGACAGCCGACTGCAGCAGCCCGCCCGCGCCCGCGAGCGGGGCACCGGCAGCATCCGCCGAGTCCGCCAGCTGCTGGACCCGAGCGCCCAATTACTCCTGCGGGAACTGCCTGTCGGCGGCGGCTTCGGATATCTGAGTCTCAGTCGCCCGATTCTGCCCTCAGCCCCTGGCGGGACCACCCGGCCCCGCCAAAGTCATCAGATCGCGGACTTACGCGACCTTCCGGACATATCCCCGCCCTGGACCACGTGGACGCCACAAGACGGTTCCAACTACCTGTGCCATGTGGTAGCCCGGTGACTCACTCGACAGCGCCTCGGGCAGCACGCGACGATCCGGACAAGAAGCGGACCAACTCGGCGTCACGCCATTCGTTTTAGCCTTAACCGCAGGTCAAAAGCGAGTAGAGGAGTGCACCACCAGCAGACGAAGAACCCGCCGTCAGATGTGACAGGCTCACCGGCGCCCTTGCTGCTACTCAGTTGGTACGGCCGGAGGTTCCCCCTACAGTCGCACCAGAGCAGCTCACGGACCGAGGAAACTGAGGCGGACACTGCGGTTAGTGTTGCTCGTGTTTGTATCCACCAAACTCCGTTAAGGCAACTGTCAAATTCCCCGATCGCACCACCCACGTACTGTGTCATCGGAAGCCCGTGACTCTTGGCGAAAAAGCTAGCAATTCGGTCCAGTTGGCATTTTATACGCAATAACGCTCCACGACGATCACTTCGTACCCGGCGCCGACGACGAGCTCGCCGCCAGGGGCAAGGGAGACCGCATCAGGGGTGACGGGCATTCGGATCTCGTACTGGAGCCTGCCGTTGCTCAAGTCCCAGATACCCACGGTGCATCTGTTAGCGATAACGGCCACCGGCATCCCATCTAGGTAGCCTAGGTCCACGTCAGACACCCAACCGTCACCAAGCCGATGACGCAGCCGCCGGGTCCGCAGATCCCACACTTGGGCGCCATTGTCGGCCGTGCCCACCAAGACCACTAGATCGCGTCCGTCGGTGCCACATGCCAGGGCGTTGATCTGATCGGTTAGACCCTGCAAGTCACCTACCCTTGTCCAGTCAGTGAGATCCCAGAGTTCTACCTGCCGCCCGGTTGACTCGACCAAGCCATCCGTCGCGATCACGGCAAGGAGACGTCCGTCCACAAGAACAAAGGCCGAGGATGGGTCGAATGAGGACGCCATCTCAAAGGCTCCACTGATCTGTAGGCTTTCCAGGTTCCAGACGGCTGTACGAGCCATGCCGAAGCCTTTCCGCCCGACCAAGGCGACCGAAGCGCCTTCAATGTGCCCGCAAGCCAGCAACTGCAATCCCGAGTCACTTCGCACCTCGGCTCTTCCGGTCTCTGACCCGTCCACGAGATTCCACACTCGGACGGTGTCGTCATCCCCACTGGTCACCGCGACCGCTGTACCGGAAACCGTCGCACAGGCCACCCTCTCCACCCAACCGGTATGCCCTTCGAGGCACAGCAGTGCTCTTCCGGAGGCCAAGTCCCATACCCGAGCCGTGTGGTCGTGACTCGCCGACACGGCGACGGCGACGCCGTTAACCACAGTGCACGCGACCATCGACACCAAGCTGGAATGACCCTGGAGCTCACCCCTCTCATTTTGCTCTTCCAAGCTCCACAAACGGACAGATCCAGTGCTGTCGGAGCTGGCAGCCACCGGTCGGCCGTCTACGCTTGTGATCACGATGGACTCCACCCACTGCTCATGACCGTTGAGCCGGGCCAGCAACCGTCCGGCCGGCTGTTCCCTCATCTCGATCGAGCCGTCCCCGTATCCCACCACCATGACCGCGCGGTCGTAGACTTCCGTAAACGCGATGGCCGTGGGCCAACCAGACCCGATACGGCAAGAAGAGACGACGGTGTCCGTAGCCAGGTCGCGGAACTGTAGCTCCCCCTTGCGGTAGCCAAGCACCGCAAGGTCGCGGCCGCCCTGGGCAACACTCCCCACGGTCCGGCAGTCCTCAGAGTCACGAAGCTGCGACCACTCCCCGGACTCAAGGTTCCACCGCCGCAACGGGCCATGTGGTGAGCCGACAAGCGCGGTGGCCACCCCCTGCGTCTCCAGGCATAGGACCGCAAGGCGGGAACTGCTTGCGTTGGACACTCGCGGAAACGTTCGGCTGACCTCGCCGGACATCAGCTCTCGCGTCCAGCCCGATCCATCCGGAGCACAGCCGACAATCAGCACCTCACCATGTATTCGGGCGCAGGCTAGACCAGCCACGGCAGTCTGCACCCGGCCTTCCTCCGCCCTGCGGGCAATCTCGGACTCACTCTGCACCACGAACCTTCGAAGTTCGGTGGTACGTGCGAGGTCCCAGACGCGCACAGTTCCGTCGTCGGACGCAGTCACGACGAGCGTGACGCCATCCATTTCTGCGCAGGCCATCGCCGATACGGTACCCGTGTGCCCGTCTAGGGTGGCCACACAGATGTGCTGCGCCGGATCCCAGATCTGCACCGGCCCTCCGTGCTGCGCGCTGAGCACGACCGGCATTCCGTTGAGCTCCGCCGCGACCAAGGAGTCGTCGGACGTCGAGCTCAGCTCTCCCCGGAACAGGTTGCTCGTCTGGGACCCGGTCGCCCACCGCGGCGCCCATTCCAGCCTCTGCCCCAGCCTCTTCCTGTGCTCCTCCAGCCGGTACCGAGCCGTGTCCACAGCCAGCACCTGGGCCCGCTCGTGTACGCACAGATCGCGGTAGAGATGGGCCGAGGTGCGGTACATCGTGCGGACCTGCTGCATTTCTCCGCCTTGTACGCCGTCCATCGCGGCCAACAGACCAGTAGGTTCGGCATGCACCAAAAACCACGGGTCCCGCAGCAGACGTGCAAGGTCACCCGATGCCGTCGCATGACCCGCCAAATAAGAATGGACGTAGGTATGCGCACGCTCCCAGTCCGGGCCATCGCCGTCGCCCCGTGGTGGCACCGAGGCTATAAGCCCGGCCGTCATCCGTCGATAGTCCTCGCGGCTGCGCCGGGCGTCGCGCAAATGCTCGGCCAACGCCTCGTGGTACAGCCGGAACACCGACCGATTCTCGCCCTCTGGCACCTCAACCACGTAGGCACCCGCGTGCCTCAGTAGCCAGTCCACGTCGTCATTGCTGCACGTTTCGCCAGACAGGGCCGCCGCCAGCGGAGCCCACAGCGAGTCCCATGGCAGACCCGCGCCTTCCGCATAGGCAAGGGGTCGCAGCAAGCGCCGTACCCGCTGCTCGTCCTCACCGAACCGGGCCAGGTAGGCGTCAAAGGCCTGGCCGACCTCGGAGGGCAGCTCGTACTCCCAGCCCGGTTGAGACGTGTCGGGCGTCAGGTGACCGTGCAACAAGGCCCGCACGGTCATCCGAGCCACCAGGAAGGAGCGGCCCGCACGTCGAGCCACCGCAACGGCCATGGCCTCCCTGTCGTCGGTTGTCGGGCTGCTCGGCATCCTGACCAGCGTTCGCCGCGCATACTGTTCAATGTCGTCGCGTCCGGTGTACGCGTCAGTGTCCAGGTCGATGACCTCGATAGCCCGGCCCAGCTCGGGAATCATCGTGCGCCGGGTCCCAATCAGCAGGCGCAAGTTACGCAGCGCGGACAGCGGCCGCAACAACTCCCGTGCAATACGGTGCGGTTCCCGCCCCGCGACCCCTGTGCCCGCTTCCTCCAGCGCGTCAATCAAGACCGTTCGCAGCGGGCCACCGTACTCGGTTAGCCCGGCCAAGAGCTGCGCCGGACTGTCTGCCTCTATGTCAAGCGCGACTGCCAACCGGGCGGTGAGGCTCTCCAGGGTAGCGCCATGGGCATGCACGGAGACCGTCACCGAACCAAGAGGGGGCAGCAAGTGCGCGGGCGCCTCGGGGCGGTCCGGGCGGGCTAGCGCGAGCAGTCGGCCCAGGACAGCCGACTTTCCAGACCCAGGGTCCCCTGTCACCACCCGCGCGCGTGCATCGTGGGCAGGGCCGCGCAGCCATCCCGCCAAGGTAGCCAAAGTCTGCAGGCGCCCAACGAACCAGTCACCCGGCTCGCTCGCATACTCCACTCCGCGGCCCCGCGGACCGAAGTGCGCTGTCCACTCCCGCTGTGACTGCACGTCCATCGTCTCGTCGGGCAGACCTGGCCGGTACTTCGGATTTGGCAGGAACGGCGGGACGGCCCGGCCGGATACTGCGTGATAGCTGGCGCACTGGTCCGGGCTGTAGTCGCGGAGATGACTATTGACCTGGTCGGTCACCGTGGGGACGTCCAGGTAACGCTGCCGCATGCCGGCCGTACCCGCGCGTACCGCGGCCTCCAGAGCGGTAACGAAGGCGTGATCGTACGCCAGTTCGCGGGAGCGCGCCGAAGCTATAAGCCACAACCCGTCGGCGTCCGGAGGCCGGGAATCCACCAGCTGGCCCGTGACATTGGCGATCTCGGCCGCACCCAGCTCTGCATAGCAGGTGTCTAGAATCAGCAGGGCGTGTCCGACCCGTGTATCAGCCAGCAAGTCCGCGAGCTCGCGAGTGGCAAGAGTGGTGCTCACACGGTTATGCCTGCTATTACGACAGGTGAGTCGGTGGCTGCGGTCGTCCCGTAGGCCATGCCCGGCGTAATACACGACCAAGACGTCTTCCTTGCAGCGCTCTTCCGCCTTGAGCCAGTCCTCCAGACCGGTGCGCACCAGCTGAGCATCGGGCGCACCGGTCAGTTCCTGGAGGATCTCGACGTACCCGATAGAAGAGAAAAGGGATTTGATTCGGCGCAGGTCATCGGGCACGCCGGGCAGAGGCTCGAGTGTCCGGTCCTCCGTGAATGTGTCGGCACCGAAGGCGAAAACGTACCGGTTGAGTTCGTCGACAGGAATGGCGTCCCTCACATCCACCATTGAGACGCTCGTGGCCAGGCCATGCGTCACCGGGTCAGGCCATTGGCGATCGCTGTTCCGGTCTCCACCGCCGTCAGGTATGCCCGCATACTGTGCATCTCGGCGCCGTTGTCGACCGGCAGGTCCAGAACCTCCGAGCCGAATTGAGGCGCGAGTTCGCGAACCAGGGCAACCACATCGCCGCCATCGGCCAGGTTGGTCCATCGGTCGACGGGAGCTGGCCAGACACCTTTACCGTCCTGTTGCGGTGCGGGCTGCAGACGATCGAAGACCAGGCTGGCCAGCCCCAGCGGGGAACCTAGGGTAACCAAGGCTAGCGGTTTCCGGCCCGGCGGGAGCGCGCACAACACTTCGTACGCAACCACCGAGCCCAACGAGTGGCCCACGACCACCCGAGTCTCGGGCGTGATCAGCTCCGCGGCCCGTGTCCTTACAGCGGCCCGCAGTTCGGGCTCTGTGAAGTAGCGATGTACTTGCTTAAGGTCAGAAATGAGCAGCCGGTCGGAAGCCGCACCAAAGAAGCGGGTGCGGGTGAGGGCATGCAGGGCACGGCGGACACGATTCACGGTCAAAGGCCGGGAGGCCAGGTAGCCAACGGTGCCGCGGGGGGCTGGGCCAAGGCCACCAGCCGGGACACCGGTGTCGGGTCCGGGGATGCGTGGATCCAGCCGGGCAGCCTCGCGCCACCAGGCCTCCAGCAGCTCAGTCTCGAACCCCGGCTCGACGTCCTCCGCCCGGTAGTACGGCTCGCCGCGCGTGCCAGGCAGCCGGTAGACGTCACCGTATCCAGCGCAGGCAATGTCGCCGTCCGCCAACTGTTTGAGAGTGGGATCACGACGCAACGCGAGTCCGACCCCTCCACGCAGAGCCGGTTCTACCTCCGCCAACAGGGTCTCAGCGGTGTCAAGTTGCCTCCCAACTCCGTGCACTACGACAACCCGGCTCATAATTCCCCTCATGTGCGTCCCGGTGCTCCTGGCGCGAGCGTAGTGGGGCACAAGCGCCGAAGAGGCACTCCTCCTCCTACTCTCCAGTTTCACGAACGGTATCCAAATGTGGTTCGAGGCTGCGGCGCTGGCAGGATCCGAAATCGCCACGCATTACATGTGCTTCGTCATCGGCAGGACATGAGAAGGATCGAGGGGATTCGGAGGCTGCCATTCCAGTTTGGCCGTACCGGCTCCCGTGAAGGAGCTGCAGGCAGGGGAGCAGGAAGCCAAGCAGCGCCCTTTCGTCACGGAGCCACGAGCCCAGGCTTGGGCGGGTCACGGGATCCGTGGCGCCGGAGACCTCCCAGTCGTCCGCCCAACCGATGATGTAAGCCCCGAGGAGGCGGCGGCCGTGAGCACGTTTTCGCGCTGGCGCTCAGGCGAAGACGTCGCCAGCTTCACGCGCGACAGCCGCCGCACTCCGAGCAGGCACTTGCCTCATCCGTCGTAGGGTCGTCCGATCGCATTGAGGTCCGTACCGCGCATTTCTTCTCTCCGTTCGAGCGTGCATAGTACGGAGAATCGGCGGCCACGCCCCCGCTGAACGATCTTGGTCAGCCGAGGAAACTCAGACGAACCTGACGGTTGTAATTAGCGATGTTGGTGTCCACCAAGCACACCGACTGCCACGTGCCCAGCTCCAGCCTCCCCGCGATCACGGGCAGCGTCGCGTGCGGCGGGACCAAGGCCGGGAGTACGTGGTCGCGGCCGTGGCCCGGGCTGCCGTGGCGGTGTTGCCAGCGGTCGTCCGCGGGGAGCAGGGCATGCAGGGTGGAGAGGAGGTCGTCGTCGCTGCCCGCGCCGGTCTCCAGGACGGCGATCCCGGCGGTCGCGTGCGGGACGAAGATGTTGAGCAGGCCGTCGCGGCCGGGGGCGGCCCTGGTGAGGAACTGTTCGCAGTCGGACGTCAGGTCGGTGACGGTCTCCGTCGTACCCGTGGTGATGTGCAGGACGCTGGTCGTGAAGGCAGAGGGCATGGGCTCATTGTCCCGCTCGCACCGCGGGATTGCGCGTACACGTGCCGAGCCCCGCGTGGCCGGCGCGGGAGGCAGGCCGCCTGTCGCAGGGGGAGAGCCGCACGGGCAGACGGAGGCCGGGGGAAGATCCTCGCCATCGCCGCGGTTGGTAGAAGCGTGAACAACATCGGGGTGCACTCAGTGGACGTCGTGGTGATCGGCGCCGGTCAGGCAGGCCTGTCGGGCGCCTACCATCTGCGTCGCAGCGGTCTGTTGCCGGACCGCGATTTCGTGGTCCTCGACCACGCCCCGCGCCCCGGCGGCGCCTGGCAGTTCCGCTGGCCCTCGTTGACGTACGGCAAGGTGCACGGCATGCACGCCCTGCCCGGCATGGAGCTGACCGGGGCTGACGACAGCCGGCCCTCGTCCGAGGTGATCGGGGCGTACTTCGACGCGTACGAACGCGCCTTCGACCTGCGGGTGCACCGGCCCGTCGAGGTCGGCGCGGTGCGCGAGGGCGTGGGCGGGCGGCTTGTCGTCGAGACGTCCGAGGGCACGTATGCCACGCGCGCCCTGATCAACGCCACGGGCACGTGGGACCGGCCGTTCTGGCCGCGCTACCCGGGCCAGGAGACTTTTCGCGGGCGGCAGCTGCACACCGCGAACTACCCGGGGCCTGCCGAGTTCGCCGGGCAGCGGGTGATCGTCATGGGCGGTGGGGCCTCCGGGACGCAGCACCTGATGGAGATCGCCGAGGTGGCGGCGGACACCTTCTGGGTGACGCGCAGGCCGCCGGTGTTCCGGGAGGGGCCGTTCGGTGCCGATCAGGGCCGGGCGGCCGTGGCCATGGTCGAGGAGCGTGTGCGGCGTGGGCTGCCGCCGCAGAGTGTCGTGAGCGTCACCGGGCTGCCGCTCACCGATGCGGTGCGGCACGCCCGCCAGTCGGGGGTGCTCGACCGGCTGCCCATGTTCGACCGGATCACACCGGACGGCGTGGCCTGGAACGACGGTCGCGTCGTCGAGGCCGACGTCATCCTCTGGGCGACCGGCTTCCGGGCCGCCGTCGACCATCTCGCCCCGCTGCGGCTCCGTGAACCGGGCGGCGGCATCCGGGTCGAGGGGACGCAGGCCGTGCGCGACGGGCGTGTCCATCTCGTGGGGTACGGGCCGTCCGCCAGCACCATCGGTGCCAACCGGGCCGGGCGCGCCGCCGTGCGGGCGATCGGCCGGCTGCTGGAGGGTGCCGAGCCCGCTGCGGAGCGGGCTTCGTCCGTGCTCGCGTAAGGGGCGCTTCGGCATACTGCTCTCAGCCCTCGCGGCGATTGCGGTTGAACTCGGCCACGTTGCGCTGCTGCTCCGCGTAATCGTCGGTGAAGCGGGTGTCGCCGGGCGCGACCGTCACGAAGTACAGCCAGGGGCCGGGGGTGGGGCTGATCGCCGCCGCCATCGCCTGCTCTCCGGGGTTGCCGATGGGGGTGGGCGGGAGGCCCTTGCGCTCATAGCTGTTGTACGGGCTGTCGATCTTCGTGTCGCCCGTGGTGGTGTCCAGTGTGCTGCGGTTCAGCGCGTAGTTGAGCGTGGAGTCCATCTGAAGCGGCATGCCACGGTCGAGCCGGTTGTGGATGACCCGGGCCACCTTGGCCATGTCGGAGTCGGTGTCCGCCTCGGCCTGCACGATGGCGGCGATGGTCACCGTCTGGTAGACGGTGACGTCGTTGCGCTCCGCGCCGGCCGTGATGTGGTCGGCGCCGAACCGGCTCACCGCCGTGTCGACCATGTAGCGCAACAGGCTCTTCGGGGTCGTATCGGAGGTGATGGGGTACGTCGCCGGGAAGAGATAGCCCTCGGGGTTGCCCTTCGCCTCGGCCGGAAGCGGCAGGTTCGCCGTCGGGACCGCGTTCTCCGTGGTTCCGGCCGGCTCGCCGAGGGCCTTGTCGGCGGCCACGTACACCTGTGAGGCCCGCCATCCCTCCGGAATGGCCAGGGAGCGACCTTGCTCAGCGGTCTTCGGCTCCCTGGTCAGCAGCGGTACGAGGACGGCGGCGGCCACCCCGAGTACGAGAACGGCACCGATGAGCAGCAGCAGACGACCCCGCCGGGTCGGGCGGATCCTGCGGCGGGGACGGGTGTCCGGGGAATCGTGCGCCATGCGCGCACGCTATCCCGCGCGGATCGCGGCGCCGGTGCGACGTCCGCGGCGACACGCGGGCACGCACCACGCGACCTGAACACACGAACAAGGGATCGGATGTTCGCTGGAACGCGTGATCGTATCGGCTTTCGTTGCTCAACCGCCTGACGGCGGTTGATGATTACAGGGCGCAAGCGACGGGCTGCAGACCGCGACTGCGCTGTCCCAGAGATGCACCATGTACGAGGAGAAACACCGATGAACCTGATCACCAACCTGCTGGCCGGCGTCGTCCACTTCGTGGGTTGGCTCATCTGACCATTGCTCCGCCCGGCGCCGTCGCTCCCCGTCCCACGGGGGCGGCGGCGCCGTCGTGTGCCGCCGCGTGTCACCAGCCGCGGCGCCCGACCATGCCTGACCGCCGTGCATCCGTTGCGTGGACCCGGCCGGTCAGCCGGCCACGGGGGCGAGCCGGGTGTCGTCCCTGCGGACCAGGGCCGCGTACCGCCCGTCCTGTCGCAGCAGTTCCTCGTGGCTGCCGCGCTCCGCGGTCCGGCCGCCGTCGAGGACGACGATCTGGTCGGCGTCACGGACGGTGGAGAGCCGGTGCGCGATGGTGATCGTCGTACGTCCGGCCGAGAGCGCGTCGATCGCCTCCTGTACGGCGAACTCGGTACGGGTGTCCAGGGCGCTCGTCGCCTCGTCGAGGATCAGCACCGGCGGGTCGCGCAGGATCGTGCGGGCGATGGCCAGGCGCTGCTTCTCGCCTCCCGAGAACCGGTAGCCCCGTTCACCGACGAGGGTGTCGTAGCCGTCGGGCAGCGAGGCGATGTGGTCGTGGATCTGAGCGGCGCGGGCCGCCGCCTCGATCTCCTCGTCGGTCGCATCCGGCTTGGCGAAGCGCAGGTTCTCGGCGACGGAGGCGTGGAAGAGGTACGTCTCCTGGGAGACCACTCCGACCGCCCTGGCCAGGGTGTCGAAGTCCAGTTCGCGCACGTCGATCCCGTCGAGCGTGACCCGGCCGCCCGTGACGTCGTAGAGCCTCGGCACCAGGTAGCTGAGGGTGGACTTGCCCGAACCGGTGGGGCCGACGACGGCGAGACTGGCCCCGGCGGGGACGGTCACATCGACGTCGATGAGGGTCGGGCCGCTCTTCTCGTCGTAACTGAAGTCGACGTTCTCGAAGCGGACCTCACCGCGGATCTTCTCCAGTCGTACCGGCTTCTCCGGCTCGGTGATGTCCACCGTGAGGTCGAGGTATTCGAAGATCCGCTGGAAGAGGGCGAGTGACGTCTGCATCTGCACCCCGGTGGAGAGCAGGCTCACGGCGGGCCGGAAAAGGCCCTGCTGGAGCGAGACGAAGGCCACGAGCGTACCGATCGACACGTCAGGACCACCGGACTGCAGGGCGATTCCCGCGGCCCAGTAGATGACGGCCGGCATGGCGGCCATCACGATGCCGATCGTCGACATCCGCCAGCGTCCGGCCATGCTGGAGCGCACTTCGAGGTCGACCAGGCGCTCCGACTCCTCGGCGAACCCCTTGGTGAGCGAGTCCGAGCGGCCCATGGTGCGGCCGAGCAGGATGCCACTGACGGAGAGCGACTCGGTCACGGTGGCCGCCATGGCGGCCATCTGCTTCTGGCGCTGGGTGGTGATCTTCTTCCGCTCCCGGCCGACCCGGCGGCTGATCCAGACGAAGACCGGCAGCAGGAGCAGCGAGACGACGGTGAGCCGCCAGTCGAGTGCCAGCATGGCGACGACCGTGGCGATGACCGCGGTGAGGTTGGAGACAAGGGAGGTCGCCGTCGAGGTGACGGTGGCCTGCATGCCTCCGATGTCGTTGGCGATCCGGGACTGGACCTCGCCCGTGCGGGTTTTGGTGAAGAAGGCGAGCGGCATCCGCTGGAGCTGCGTGTAGACGGCGGTGCGCAGGTCGTGCATGACCCGCTGGCCGACCGTGGTGGAGATGAGGGTCTGGAGCACGCCGAAGACGCTGTTCATCACCGCGGTGAGGATCATGCCGAGGGCGAGCAGCGAGAGCAGCCCGGTCCGCCCCTGCGGGATGGCGGTGTCCAGGATCTCTCGCAGCAGGAACGGGGAGGCGACCGACACCAGCGACGAGGCGCCGACGAGCAGTCCGACCACCGCCAGGCGGCCGCGGTAGGGATGGAAGAGGCGGAGGATGCGGCGCAGCTCGCCAGGCGGCCGGTCGGCGTCCCGGGGCGGGGGTGTCCACGTGGGTTCGTCGGGTTTCATGGGCTCCTTCGTCAGGCGTGCGACAACGGGAAGGCGGGCGCGGGCGCCTGCGGAGCGTGCGCGTCCAGCGTGTGGGCGGGGCTGGCCGAAGGCGGTGCTGCGTGCCGTACGCGTAGCAAGTTCTTGGAATTCAGCGTCGTCGGCAGCCGGAAAGCGCCCTTTCGGTCGGACTGGATGAGAGCCTAGCTCATTGTTACCTATACTCACAATGAACAAGGTCCTGATATTGTTCCCGTCATGGACTCCCCCGACCCCGACGGCGTGCTCGCCGAACAGCTGCTGCGGCTGACCCGCAGGCTCCAGCGCATCCAGGGCCGTCAGCTGGAGCCGATCGGCATCACCCCGGCGCAGTTCCGGCTCCTGCGCACCGTCGCGCACTACGACGGTCCTCCCCGGATGGCGGATCTCGCGCAGCGTCTCGACGTCGTCCCCCGCGCCGTGACCACGCTGGTCGACGGGCTGGAGGCCAGCGGCCGGGTGCGCCGGGCCGCCGATCCCGACAGCCGCCGGGTGGTCCGGATCGAGATCACGGACGAGGGAATCGCCACGCTGCGGTCGCTGCGCAACGCGCGCCGGGCGGCCGCAGAGGAGATCCTGGCTCCGCTGACCGCCGATCAGCGCGAGGTGCTCGGCGGCCTGCTCACCGCTCTGGTCAACGGAATGCCGGAGCGCAACTGCTGACCGGGTGCGAACCGCCGCACCGAGCCGCCGAGGGGTATGGACATGCCACTGCTGGAACCGAATGCGGATGCCCTGCGCCCCGGCGTGGCACGGCCCCCCTCCCACGACCGGGTCCCCGCCGGCAGCGCACCGGGCACGCCGGAACCCTTGCGTGGCGAGCTGACCGCGCTCCTCGGCGCGCACAAGGTGCTCTGGAAGATCTCCGACCTGGTGCGGTACGCCTCCGACGCCAGTCCCTACCGGTTCGTTCCCCAGGTCGTCGTCGTTCCGGAGGACATCGACGACGTCTCCGCGATCCTGTCGTACGCCCACGGCAAGGGCCGCAACATCGTCTTCCGGGCCGCGGGCACCAGCCTGAACGGCCAGGCCCAGGGTGAGGACATCCTCGTCGACGTACGCCACCACTGGGCGGGCATCGAGGTCCTGGACGCAGGCGCGCGGGCCCGGATCCGCCCGGGAACGACGGTCATGCGGGCGAACGCCGCCCTCGCCCGGCACGGCCGGCTGCTGGGGCCGGACCCGGCGAGCGCGATCGCCTGCACGGTCGGGGGCGTGGTCGCCAACAACGCCTCGGGGATGACCGCCGGCACCACCCGGAATTCGTACCGCACCGTCTCCTCCCTCACCTTCGTGCTGCCCAGCGGCACGGTGGTGGACACCGGCGATCCCGCGGCGGACGAGGACCTCGCGCACGCGGAGCCGCGGCTCTGCGAGGGGCTGCTCGCCCTCAAGGCGGAGATCGAGGCCGACGCGGCGCTCACCGCCCGGATCCGGGCCAAGTACGAGATCAAGAACACCAACGGCTACCGGCTCGACGCCTTCCTGGACGGTTCGACGCCGGTGCAGATCCTGCGCGGTCTCATGGTGGGCTCGGAGGGGACCTTCGGTTTCATCTCCGAGGTCGTCTTCGACACGCTGCCACTGGACCGCAGGATCTCCACCGCACTGCTCTTCTTCCCCTCCCTGACGGCTGCCGCGGCAGCCGTCCCGCTGTTCAACGAAGCGGGCGCCATCGCCGTGGAGCTGATGGACGGCAACACCCTGCGCGCCTCGGTCAGCGTCAAGGGCGTGCCTGCCGACTGGGCGGGGCTGCCGAAGGAGACCGCGGCCCTGCTGGTGGAGTTCCGCGCTCCGGACGAACCGGGCCAGGAGGCCTACGAGGAGGCGGCGGCCGCGGTCGTGCGCCAGTTGGAGCTGGTCCGGCCCGTCACCTCGGTGACCAATGAGTTCACGCGGGACGCCCGGACCATCTCCGGCTACTGGAAGGCCCGCAAGGCCTTCGTCACCGCCGTCGGCGGCTCCCGCCCGGCCGGCACGACGCTGATCACGGAGGACTTCGCGGTTCCGCCCTCCCGGCTGGCCGACGCCTGCGAGGCGCTGCTCACGCTCCAGGCCGAGCACGGTTTCGAGGCCGCCGTCGCCGGCCACGCGGCCCACGGCAACCTGCACTTCCTGCTGGCGTTCGACGCGGCGAAGCAGTCCGACGTCGACCGGTACGCCGCCTTCATGGCGGACTTCTGCCGGCTCACCGTGGAGCGGTTCGACGGATCCCTCAAGGCGGAGCACGCCACCGGCCGCAACATCGCCCCTTTCCTGGAGCTGGAGTGGGGTCCCCGGGCGACCGAGCTGATGTGGCGGACGAAGCAGGTCATCGACCCGCACGGGGTCCTGGCGCCCCGGATCGTGCTGGACCGCGACCCGAAGGCCCATCTGCGCGGGCTGAAGACCATTCCCAAGGTCGAAGCGGTGGCCGACCCCTGCATCGAATGCGGATTCTGCGAACCGACCTGCCCCAGCCGCGACCTGACCACCACACCGCGCCAGCGCATCGTGCTGCGCCGGGAGATGATGCGGCAGCCGGACGGTTCACCGGTGGAGGCGGAACTGCTCGACGCCTACGGCTACGACGCCGTCGACACCTGCGCGGGCGACTCCACGTGCAAGCTCGCCTGCCCCGTCGGTATCGACACGGGCGTCATGATGAAGGACTTCCGGCATCGGCGGCACTCGCCGCGCGAGGAGCGGATCGCCGCGCTCACCGCGAAGAACTTCCGTGCCGTCGAAGCAGCGGCCCGGCTGGCCGTCGCCGCGGCCGACCGGATCGACGACCGGCTGCTCCGAGGAGTCACCGGTCTCGTCCGCAAGGCCGTGAGTCCCGATCTGGTACCCGAATGGCTGCCGGAGATCCCCGGCCCGGCCGCCCGCAAGCTGCCGCGCACCTCCAGGACGGGGGCGAGCGCGGTCTACTACCCGGCCTGCGTCAACCGCATCTTCGGCGGGCCACAGGGGCATCGCGGCCCGTCGCTCCCGCAGGCCGTGGTCCTCGTCTCGGCGCGTGCCGGAAAGCCCGTGTGGATCCCGGAGGACGTCGCGGGAACCTGTTGCGCGACGATCTGGCACTCCAAGGGGTACGACGCCGGAAACGCCGTGATGGCCAACCGGATCGTGGAGGCCGCCTGGGGCTGGACCGCCGGCGGCAAGCTGCCCCTGGTCGTCGACGCCTCCTCGTGCACGCTGGGCATCGCCCACGAGGTGGTGCCGTATCTGACCGAGGACAACCGGAAGTTGCATCACGAACTGACCGTGGTGGACTCGCTGGTCTGGGCGGCCGACGAGCTCCTGCCGGAGCTGACTGTGCTGCGGAAGGCCGGTTCGGCGGTGCTGCACCCGACGTGCTCGATGGAGCATCTGGACGATGTCGCCCAGTTGCGCACGGTCGCGGAGGCGTGCGCGGAGGAGGTCGTACTCCCCGACGACGCGGCGTGCTGCGGCTTCGCGGGTGACCGCGGCATGCTGCACAAGGAGCTGACGGACTCGGCCACGGCGAAGGAGGCCGCCGAGGTGAACACCCGGGACTACGACGCGTATCTGTGCGCCAACCGCATGTGCGAGATCGGCATGGACCGGGCGACGGGGCGTTCGTACCACTCGGCGCTGATGGAGCTGGAGCGGGCCACCCGCCCGGGGCCCGCCCAGGTGTACTGACCCCGTGAGGCTGGGGACGCGGCCGGCGGACGGCCGGCTCAGGCCTTGAGGCTCGCGCGGTCGCCCATCACGACGACCGGGTGCTGTTTCGGGTCCAGGGTGCGCAGCAGCTTCACCATGGCCTCCTTCGGCAGGCTCACGCAGGCCGATGTGCCACTGCCGTGGTCCATGTGGAGCCAGATACTGCCACCCTTCGACTGGCCCTCGGGGCGCGTCGGGTCGTTGGGGGCCGTGCCCTTGACGCGGTTGTAGTCAATGGCGATGACGTAGTCGAAGTCGTGCCAGTAGGGCTTGGCCCAGTAGCGGGGGGCCTGGATCGCGGCCGATTCGCTGTACGGGAGCCGGGCGCCCGGGTCGGGCAGTGCGCCGCCCGCGTCGGTGAGGGTGAAGACGCCGACCGGGGAGCGCTTGTCGTCCTCGTGGTGGTTGGTGGTCCAGCCCTTGCGGCCGTTGTGGGCCTTCCAGCCGGCCGTCCTGTCCCAGGTGGAACCGGTCCGGGTGTACAGCACGACCGTGGAGTCCGGCGCATTCCTGCCCGCGCCGTACACGGCGACGACCTGGCGTGAGTCGTCCGGGATCTTCGACTGGAGCCGGTCACCCACGTCCGGAATGCGCTTCAGGTCCGTGGTCTGCGCCTCGTTCTTGTCCTTGCGGGCACCCGCCGACCGGGCGTCACCCTTCTCCGGGTCCTCGCCGCCCCCGCACGACGTCAGGGTGGTGAGCAGGACTCCGCAGGCGGCCGCCGAAGCCACCACTCGTACCGCACCGGCTATTCGCATCCGTCCATGCTCGCACCCTCCGGCGTCCGAGGCCGTCCTCGTCCGCGGGGTGCGGCGAATGTGTGCCCAATCTTTACTCCGTTCTCCACTCCGTGAACCGGTGCGGCATTGCCCCGCGTTCACGGACCCGGCGCGTAAAAGGGTTTGCCTCGGCCCCTGCGGGGAGCGAGGCTGGGGCGGTTTGGTTCCCCCACACACTCCCCCACGTGTTTCTGGAGGTCCTTCACGGATCTCAGCTCCTTCCGATCTTTTGGGACGTCATGCACATTCGCGATCTTCCGTACTCGGATCCCGGCCATCCCGACGTCCGGTCGGGCCCTCGCTTCCTGCTCTGGCTCGGCCGCAACCAGATCCGCGGACAGCTCAAGTCCATGTCGTGGGGTCTGCTGCACCAGTGCTCCATCGCGGGGCTGCCGCTCGGCGTCGGGTTCGCCGTGCAGTCGGTCGTCGACCGGTCCGGCGGGCGACTGGCTCTGGCGGGCGGCATGATCGCGGTACTCGGCGTGCTGATCGCGGTGGGCGACACCATGCTCCACCGGACCGCTGTCACCAACTGGATCACCGCCGCCGCCCGGGTCCAGCAGCTGCTGGCCCGCAAGACCGCGGAGCTCGGCTCGGCGCTGACCCGACGGGTCGCCGCGGGCGAGGTCGTCGCGGTGTCCACCGGCGACGTGGAGAAGATCGGCTGGTTCGTCGAGGCGCTCTCCCGCTTCGTCGCGGCCGCCGCGGCCCTCGTCATCATCTGTGTCGGGCTCGTCCTCTATCTGCCCTCGCTCGGCGTGCTCGTGGCGCTCTCCATGCCGCTGCTCGCCCTGGCCGTACTGCCGCTCCTCCCCCGGGCCACGCGCCGCGCCGACGTCCAGCGGGAGAAGGCGGGCAAGGCCACCGAGCTGGCCTCCGACACCGTGGCCGGGTTGCGCGTGCTGCGCGGCATCGGCGGCGAGGAGCTGTTCCTCGGCCGCTACCGGCGCGCGTCGCAGGAGGTCCGCAAGGCCGCCGTGCGCAGTGCCCGGATGTGGTCGCTCATCTCGGCGATCCAGGTGCTCCTGCCGGGGCTGCTGCTGATCTCGCTGGTCACCTACGGCGCCACGCTGGCCCGGGACGGGAAGATCGACGTCGGTCAGCTCGTGACGGTGTACAGCGCGGCGACCCTCTTGCTGTTCCCGTTGCGGCACTTCGAGGAGATCGCCATGGCGTACTCCTTCTCCCGGCCGTCCGCGCAGCGCGCGGTCCGGGTCCTCTCGCTGAACCGGGTCGCACAACAGTCCACGGTCGACGCGGCTGCGACCGGTGACCTGTACGACCCGGCCACCGGCCTGATGGCGCCGGAGGGGCTGTTCACCGCGGTGGTCTGCGGCGACCCGGACGAGGCGGGCCGCCTCGCCGACCGGCTCGGCGGCCATGCCCAGCCGGGCGTGGCCCAGGAGGGCGGGGCGGAGGACGCCGCGGCTCCCGTGCTGCCGTCGGTCCTGCTCGGGGGCGTACCCCTGGACGAACTGGAGCTCGACGCCGCCCGGACCGCCGTCCTGGTCCAGGACAAGGACCCGGTGCTGCTCTCCGGCACGCTGCGCGAACTGCTGGACGTGCCGTCGTCCGGCCGGGTCGCCGCCGCGGACGCGCTGGCGGCCGCGCGGTGCGGCGATGTCCTGGACGCGCTCGCGCAGGCGTCCGTCAACGGGGACGGCGACCCCATGAACACCCGGATCACCGAGCGCGGCCGGTCGCTTTCGGGCGGCCAGCGTCAGCGGCTCGCCCTGGCGCGGTCGCTGGTGACCGACCCGGAGGCCCTCGTGCTCGACGAGCCGACGTCAGCCGTCGACTCGCACACCGAGGCGCGGGTGGCCGAGGGCATCAAGGCGCTGCGCAGGGGCCGCACGACGGTGGCGTTCGCCTCGTCCCCGCTGCTGCTCGACCTGGCGGACCGGGTCGCGCTGGTCCACGGGGGCACGGTGGTCTCGGTCGGCACCCACCGTGAACTGCTGCGTGACGAAGCGCGTTACCGCGCGGTCGTCACCCGTGAGACCGACGACGAGATCGTCGCGGCGGGACCGGACGGACACGAAGACATCGACGCGATCGACACGATCGAGGAAATCGAGGAGAGGGCATGATCGGCGTCGCACCACCGTCGTACGACCCGGCCGCCCCGGAGTCGGCGACGACCCTGCCGGTCGGCACCCCGGCGACCGTACGCACCTATGTCGGGGAGCTGATGCGGCGCCACCGGCGGCCGTTCCTCGTGGTCACGGTGCTCAACTGTGTCGCGGTGATCTCTTCGATCGCGGGCCCCTACCTGCTGGGCGGGCTGGTCGAGGACCTGTCGGACGGGGTCACCGACCTTCATCTGGAGCGCACCGCCGCGGTGTTCGCACTGGCGCTGGTCATTCAGACCGTGGTCACCAGGATGATGCGGCTGCGCAGCGCCATGCTGGGCGAGGAGATGCTGGCCGATCTGCGCGAGGACTTCCTCGTGCGGTCGGTGCGCCTGCCGCCGGGTGTGCTGGAGCGGGCCGGGACGGGCGATCTGCTGTCCCGGATCACCACGGACATCGACCGGCTCGCCAACGCCATGCGTGAGGCGGTGCCGCAGCTGGCCATCGGCGTGGTGTGGGCGGGGCTGCTGCTCGCGGCGCTCGCCGTCACCGCTCCCCCGCTGGCGCTCTCGGTCCTCATCGCGCTGCCGGTGCTGATCATCGGCTGCCGGTGGTACTTCCGCCGGGCGCCTTCGGCGTACCGCTCGGAGGCGGCCGGGTACGCGTCGGTCGCGGCGATGCTCGCGGAGACGGTCGACGCCGGACGGACCGTGGAGGCGCACCGGCTGGGGGCGCGGCGGGTCGCCCTGTCGGACCGGCGGATCGCCGAGTGGACCGCGTGGGAACGGTACACATTGTTCCTGCGGTCGGTGCTCTTCCCCGTCATCAACGCCACGTACGTGACGATTCTCGGTGCGGTCCTGATGCTCGGCGGCTGGTTCGTCATCGAGGGCTGGCTCACCGTCGGGCAGCTGACGACGGGCGCGTTGCTCGCGCAGATGATGGTCGATCCCATCGGCCTGATCCTGCGCTGGTACGACGAGTTGCAGGTCGCCCAGGTGTCGCTGGCCCGCCTCGTGGGGGTCCGCGAGATCGAGCCGGACGCGGGTGACGACGGCGTGGCGCCGGACGGCCGTGAGGTGCGCGCCGACGAGGTGCGCTTCGGCTACCGCGCCGGTCTCGACGTGCTGCACCAGGTGTCGCTGGATGTCGCTCCCGGTACGCGGATGGCGCTGGTCGGGCCGTCCGGTGCCGGCAAGTCCACGCTGGGCCGGCTGCTGGCCGGGATCTACGCCCCGCGGACCGGGGAGATCACCCTGGGTGGTGCGCGGTTGTCGCAGATGACGGCGGAGCGGGTCCGGACGCATGTGGCCCTGGTCAACCAGGAGCACCATGTGTTCGTCGGCTCGTTGCGGGACAATCTGCTGCTGGCCCGTACCGGTGCGGGGGACGCGGAGCTGTGGGCCTCGCTGGCCGCGGTCGACGCGGACGGCTGGGCGAGGGCGCTCGCCGAGGGGCTGGACTCGGAGGTCGGCTCGGGCGGCCTGGTGCTCACCCCGGCGCAGGCGCAGCAGATCGCGCTGGCCCGGCTGGTGCTGGCCGATCCGCACACGCTGGTGCTGGACGAGGCGACGTCGCTGCTCGACCCGCGTGCGGCCCGGCATCTGGAGCGTTCGCTGGCCCGGGTGCTGGACGGGCGTACGGTCGTGGCGATCGCCCACCGGCTGCACACGGCGCACGACGCGGACGTGATCGCCGTGGTCGAGCAGGGCCGGATCAGCGAACTGGGCAGCCATGACGAGCTGGTCGCGGCGGACGGTGCGTACGCCGCGTTGTGGCGGTCCTGGCACGGCTGACGCGGGCGGGCTCATGACACAGGGCGGGCGGGCTCGTTGCTGAGCCCGCCCGCCCTGTCGTCGCGTCCCGAGGGTGTTGCCGTCAGCCGCGGTGCCGCACCGCGGCCGGGTCGCCGCCCCCTCCGCGGGTCATCTCGTCCGCAGCGGTGCCGGCCGGGACGGGGTGCGCGGCGACCGTCACCGTGGCGGTGGACGTCCTGCGCGGCCGGAGAAGGACCACGGACACGAGGGCGGCGAGCAGCGTGAGCGCCGCGGCCACGATCAGGCACAGCCGGAGCCCGTCGAGGAAGGCGTCGCTCATCGCGCCCAGGGCCTGGCCGGTGTGCGCGCCCAGGTTCATCTGGGCGACCGCACCGAGACCGCCTTCGCGGGCGGTCTCCACGATCTGCTGACGGTCGGCTCCGGAGATCCCCGCGTCGCCGAGATGAGCGGGGAAGGTGTTCAGGGCGCGGGAGGTGAGGAGGGCGCCCAGAACAGCCGGGCCCAGTGCGCCGCCGATCTGGCGGAAGGCGTTATTGCCCGCTGCGGCCATGCCCGCCAGATGGTGGGGGACGGAGGCGACCGCGGTGGCCGTCATGGGCGTCAGGATGCCGCCCATCCCGATGCCCAGCAGGGCCAGCCGCCACGCGAGGGAGGCGAAGGACGTGTCCGCGTCGAGGGTGGTCATGGAGAGCAGCGCGCCGGAGACGACGAGCAGCCCGGCAGTGATCAGGGTGCGGGCGGGAACCCGGTGCATGAGACGGGAGACGGGACCGCCGACGACGATGGAGGCGGCGGTGACCATGAGGAGCCGGCAGGCCGCCTGCAGCGTGTCGAGTTGTTGCACCATGCCGAAGTAGAGGCTCAGCAGGAAGAAGAAGCCGATGAGCCCCAGGAACGTGATCATCGCGACGAGGGTGGTGGCCGTGAACGCCGGGCTGCGGAACAGCGCCAGGTCCAGCATCGGGCTGTCGCTGCGGCGCTCCGCCATGACGAACGCGACGGCGCCGGCCACGGCGATGAACAGGGCCACCAGGACCCGCGTATCGGTGAAGGACCCGGCGCCGCCTTCGATCACCCCGTACACCAGCGCGGTGATCGCCACCGCGGCGGTGATCTGGCCCGGCCAGTCGAGCCGTCGCCCGTGCGGGGCGCTCGAGTCGGGCAGCAGTCGCGCGGCGACGGCCATCGCCAGCAGCGAGACGGGGATGACCAGGAGGTAGATCCATCGCCAGGCGGCGTGTTCCAGGACGACTCCGGCGATCAGCGGGCCGACGGCCAGTGCCATCAGGAGCGAGGTGGCCCACAGGCCGATGAACTTGCCGCGCTCCCGGTGGTCGGGCACCGCGTGGCTGATCAGGGCCAGCGTCGTGGGGAGCAGCGCGGCCGCGCCGAGTCCGGCGAGTGCCTGGCCGGCCCACAGCACCTCGATCGACGGGGCGGCCAGCGCCACGGCAGCGCCGACGGCGGAGAACAACAGCCCCGCCTGGAACACCTTCTTGCGCCCGTGGACGTCGCCGACCACGCCTGCGGTCAGGATGAACGCGGCCATGGGCAGTACGAAAGCGTCCTGGACCCAGGACAGTTGCGCCGTCGACGCGCCCAGCGCCGCCTGGATGGCGGGGAGGCTCACGGCGACGGTGGTCACCGGCAAGTAGGCGACGAAGACGCCTAGGCAGGCCATGACGAGCGTGGCCGCCCGTCGGTCGGGCCGGCTGCTCGCCGCTGGTGTGACGTTCAAGGAAGTACTCCTCTGCGGCGCGGTGCGCCGCGGTTGATGTCCGAGCGGGGTCCTGTCCGGCGGGAATCCCCTGCCGCTCGCTCCCGGGCGAGCGGCCGCCGCGCGGCCCGGACGGCACTGTCCGCGCCGTTGCGGGGCCGGGGTGGGTGTCGAGCCATGCGGTCACGACGCCGCGGGCACGGGCCGGACACCCGAGGGCCGGAAGACGGACGGACCCGGGCATCAGCATCGGCGAGATGGCACAGAATCAACGAAGTGACAGGTCACCTTGAGCACGAACCTCCATCCTCACCGCATCCCGTGCCACACTTCCACCGTGATCGACGACCTGGACAGGAGAATCCTCCGCTCCCTGCATCGCGCCCCGCGTGCCCCGTTCCGGCTCATCGGCGAGGTGAGCGGGGTGTCGGAGCAGACGGCTGCCCGTCGCTATCAGGCGATGCGCCGCGCGGGCGTGATGCGGGTCGTGGGCCTGGTCGATCCCGCCGTGCACGGCGAGGCCCAGTGGGTCGCGCGCCTGCGCTGCCGCCCCGACCGGGTAGCTCCCCTCGCCGACTCTCTCGCCCGGCGCCCCGACATCGCCTACGTCGGCATCGCCTCGGGCGGCTCGGAGATCATCTGCGTCATCCGCTCGCCGCTCCACGCCCCGCGCGAGGACATGCTGCTCCAGCAGTTGCCCAGGTCCGCGGCCGTTCTCGACCTCAGTATCGATCTGCTCATCCACCCGTTCGGCGACCCCGGCACGGCAGGCTGGACCGGCTACGGCGGACACCTCACCGCGGAGCAGGAAGAGCGGCTGGCCGACGGCCCCCTCCGCACCGGGGCCGGCCCGCTCCTCCCCCTCACCACCGAGGACGGACCGCTGCTCGACGCGCTCGCCGAGGACGGCCGCACCTCGCACACCAGGCTGGCGGAGGTCACCGGCTGGTCCAAGGGCCGCGTCGCCCGACGGCTGGAGGCGCTGGAGGCGTCAGGCACTCTCTCGTACGACATCGACCTGTTGCCGGAGCCTCTCGGTTACCACCTCAACGCCACCCTCTGGCTGCGCGTCGCCCCCGCCCTCCTGGAAGACACCGGAAACGAGATCGCCCGTCACGACGAGGTGGCGTTCGCCGGTGCCACCAGTGGCGAGCACAACATGATGGTCATCGTCATCTGCCGCGACGCCGAGGAGTTCTACCGCTATCTGACCACCCGCCTCGCCGCCGCTCCCGGCGTCGACGCCTACGGGGTGAGCATCCGGGTGCGCCGCCTCAAGCAGGCCGCTTCCCTCATCTCGCACGGCCGGCTGGTCCCGCCGGCACCCGTGTAACCGTGGGGCGTGCCGTCAGATGAAGTTCATGGCGGCGGCTCCGCCCACTCCCCCGGCCACCATGAACACCGGCATCAGCACCTTCAGCTCCACCCAGCTGCCGGCCCTGAACCGCATGGCCTTGGGCGGCCCTATCGGGTACCAGCGCTTGCGGCCGATCGGAATGGGCCAGAGGATCGGGCAGCCGGAGACGGTCAGCGCGTCACCGATGTCGTGGACGAGGGCTCCGAGCACGATGGGCAGGCCGAGCCAGGCGTATTCCTGGCCGGGGGCGTCGAAGAGCCAGTCGGAGCCGTTGCCCGCCTTGTCCAGCACGCCGGCGAGGATCCACGCGCTGGTCGCGCCGAGCAGCCACACCAGGACGTCGCTGGAGACCCGGGCTGCCCGCCACAGGAGCCCTTCGACGGCGAGCACCAGGTGGACGAAGAGGATCGCCAGCACCGCCCACCGGCCACCGGTGATCGCCGCCGCGGAGGCGCCCGCGCCGATCAGGACCGCCCACAGCCAGGTGTGGGTCAGTGTGCGGTGGCCGCCGCTGCGGTTCGAGTCGCCCCGCAGCTTGGTGGCCTTGTAGACGGCGTGCGAGAGCTTGTCGACGATCTCGCAGAGTCCGCGTGAGACCGGTCCGAAGGCGCGCGAGATGGTCGCCGACTTGTGGTCGAGGTCCGGGGCGAGCGCCGCGCCCGCGGTGATCAGCGCGCCGACGACCAGGACGGGCCACGGCATGGCGTGGCCCGCGGCAGCCGCGGCCGCGCCCACCCCCAGCCAGGCCGCTGCCCCTGACAGAGAGTGTGCCGGTCCCATCATGGCTGTTTCCGCCCCCGTAGACGTCGAGAGATGCGCCAGGCATGGCCCGCGCACCGGTTGTGGCCACCATCGGTGTGGTGCGGCCGAGTTGAGTGGGCAGCGTATCGTCCGTGATCTTCGTACCGTCGTCCGGTTCCCTCATCGGGGCCGAAGGCAGGCAAGATGGGGGCGTGACCCTTATCGATCAGCTGCCCCCGACCGACGACCCCGACGCCCTCTTCGAGGCTTTCTCGTCATGGACCGAGACGCAGGGGATCACCCTCTATCCCGCTCAGGAGGAGGCGCTGATCGAGGTGGTCTCCGGGGCCAACGTGATCCTTTCCACCCCCACCGGTTCCGGAAAGAGCCTGGTCGCGGCGGGTGCGCACTTCACCGCCCTGGCCCAGGACAAGGTCACCTTCTACACCGCTCCGATCAAGGCGCTGGTCTCGGAGAAGTTCTTCGACCTGTGCAAGCTGTTCGGTACGGAGAACGTCGGCATGCTCACCGGCGACGCCTCCGTCAACGCCGATGCCCCGGTGATCTGCTGCACCGCCGAGGTACTGGCGTCCATCGCGCTGCGTGACGGGAAGTACGCGGACATCGGCCAGGTCGTGATGGACGAGTTCCACTTCTACGCGGAGCAGGACCGCGGCTGGGCGTGGCAGATCCCGATCCTTGAGCTGCCGCAGGCCCAGTTCGTCCTGATGTCGGCCACGCTCGGTGACGTCCGGATGTTCGAGGAGGACCTGACCCGCCGTACCGGCCGCCCCACCTCGGTGGTGCGTTCGGCGACCCGTCCGGTCCCGCTGAGCTACGAGTACCGGCTGACGCCGATCACCGAGACGATCACCGAGCTCCTGGACACCCGGCAGTCACCGGTCTACATCGTGCACTTCACCCAGGCCGCGGCCGTCGAGCGCGCGCAGTCGCTGATGAGCATCAACATGTGCACCAAGGAGGAGAAGGAGAAGATCGCCGACCTCATCGGCAACTTCCGCTTCACCACCAAGTTCGGTCAGAACCTCTCGCGTTACGTACGCCACGGCATCGGTGTGCACCACGCCGGCATGCTCCCGAAGTACCGCCGTCTGGTCGAGAAGCTCGCGCAGGCGGGGCTCCTGAAGGTCATCTGCGGTACGGACACGCTCGGCGTCGGCGTCAACGTCCCCATCCGCACCGTGCTGTTCACCGCCCTCACCAAGTACGACGGCACCCGGGTGCGTACGCTGCGCGCCCGTGAGTTCCACCAGATCGCGGGCAGGGCCGGGCGGGCGGGCTTCGACACGGCGGGCTTCGTCGTCGCCCAGGCTCCTGAGCACGTCGTCGAGAACGAGAAGGCGGTCAAGAAGGCCGGTGACGACCCGAAGAAGAAGCGCAAGGTCGTCCGCAAGAAGGCCCCCGAGGGCTTCGTCGCCTGGTCGGAGACCACCTTCGACAAGCTCATCCAGTCCGATCCGGAGCCGTTGAACTCGCGTTTCCGGGTGACACACACCATGCTGCTGTCGGTGATCGCGCGTCCCGGCAACGCCTTCGAGGCCATGCGGCATCTCCTGGAGGACAACCACGAGCCGCGCAAGGCGCAGCTGCGCCACATCCGCCGGGCGATCGCGATCTACCGCTCGCTGCTGGACGGCGGCGTCGTGGAGCGGCTCGACAAGCCCGACGCGGAGGGCCGCATCGTGCGGCTCACCGTCGACCTGCAGCAGGACTTCGCGCTGAACCAGCCGCTGTCGACGTTCGCGCTCGCCGCCTTCGAGCTGCTCGACGCCGAATCGCCGTCGTACGCGCTGGACATGGTCTCGGTGGTGGAGTCGACGCTGGACGACCCGCGCCAGATCCTCGCCGCGCAGCAGAACAAGGCGCGCGGTGAGGCGGTCGGGCAGATGAAGGCCGACGGCATCGAGTACGAGGAGCGGATGGAGCTCCTCCAGGACGTGACGTACCCGAAGCCGCTGAGCGAACTGCTGTGGCACGCGTACGACGTCTACCGCCAGAGCCACCCGTGGGTGAGCGACCACCCGGTGTCACCGAAGTCGGTGATCCGCGACATGTACGAACGCGCCATGACGTTCACGGAGTTCACGTCGAACTACGAGCTGGCGCGCACCGAGGGCATCGTGCTGCGGTACCTCGCGAGCGCGTACAAGGCGCTGGAGCACACCATCCCGGACGACATCAAGTCCGAGGACCTGGAGGATCTCATCGCCTGGCTGGGCGAGATGGTCCGTCAGGTCGACTCCAGCCTCCTCGACGAGTGGGAGCAGCTCGCCAATCCCGAGGTGGAGACGGCCGAGCAGGCGCAGGAGCGCGCCGACGAGGTCAAGCCGGTCACGGCCAACCCGCGCGCCTTCCGGGTGCTGGTGCGCAACGCGATGTTCCGCCGGGTCGAGCTGGCCGCACTGGACCGGGTCCGTGACCTGGGCGAGCTGGACGGCGACGCGGGCTGGGACGAGGACGCGTGGGGTGAGGCGATGGACGCGTACTGGGACGAGTACGAGGAGCTGGGCACGGGCCCCGACGCCCGCGGTCCGAAGCTGCTGAAGATCGACGAGGACGCCGAGCACGGCCTGTGGCGGGTCCGCCAGACGTTCGCCGACCCGAACGGCGACCATGACTGGGGCATCAGCGCCGAGGTCGACCTGGCCGCCTCCGACGAGGAGGGCCGGGCGGTTCTCCGGGTCACGTCCGTGGGCCAGCTGTGAGCGCGTCCGTACCGACGGCGCCGCTTCGAGAGTGGAGAGCAACCGCATGACGAACCCCGCCGAGCACCTGGTCGACCTGCTCGACCTGGAACGGATCGAGGTCAACATCTTCCGCGGCCGCAGCCCCGAGGAGTCCCTCCAGCGGGTCTTCGGCGGGCAGGTGGCGGGCCAGGCCCTCGTGGCGGCGGGCCGCACCACGGACGGGGAGCGGCCGGTGCACTCGCTGCACGCCTACTTCCTGCGGCCGGGGCGTCCCGGGGTGCCGATCGTCTACGAGGTCGAGCGGGTCAGGGACGGCCGGTCGTTCACGACGCGCCGGGTGACGGCCGTGCAGCAGGGCCGGACGATCTTCAACCTGACGGCGTCCTTCCACCGCCCGGAGGAGGCCGGCTTCGAACACCAGCTGCCGCCGGCCCGGGTCGTTCCCGATCCCGACGAGCTGCCGACGGTCGCCGACGAGGTGCGCGAGCACCTGGGCGGCCTGCCGGAGGCACTGGAACGGATGGCGCGCCGTCAGCCCTTCGACATCCGCTACGTCGACCGGCTGCGCTGGACGCGGGAGGAGATCAAGGACGCGGACCCGCGCAGCGCGGTGTGGATGCGCGCGGTCGGCCCGCTCGGGGACGATCCGCTGGTGCACACCTGTGCGCTGACGTACGCGAGCGACATGACGCTGCTGGACGCCGTGCGCATCCCGGTGGAGCCACTGTGGGGGCCGCGCGGCTTCGACATGGCGTCGCTGGACCACGCGATGTGGTTCCACCGGCCGTTCCGGGCCGACGAGTGGTTCCTGTACGACCAGGAGTCGCCGGTGGCGACCGGCGGGCGGGGTCTGGCGCGCGGCAGGATCTACGACCGCGAGGGCAATCTGCTGGTGTCGGTGGTGCAGGAGGGACTGTTCCGGCGGCTGGGTACACAGCCGTCCTGATGACCCCCCGTTCCGGCGGCCGGGCGGCTCAGATGCCCGGCAGGGGGTCCTGCTCCACCTCGTGACGGCGCATGCGGATGTCGGGCGGCGCCGGGTGCAGTTTCGCGTCGCAGGTGGGGCCGAGACCGGTGCGGCGCGAGGCCGTGCCGGTGAGGGGGCGGCCGCACACGCGGCAGCGCACCGGGCGGGGGCCGGTGTCCGCGGCGGTGCCGGGCAGCGGTTCGGGGCCGGGGCCGGGTTCTGGAGACTCCACGCGCCGATCCTCTCAGGTGCCGGTCTACGCTTCGCCTTCCCGACCACTCACCCCGGAGGATCCGTACGTGCCCAGCACCCTGAAAGTGACGGCCCTGCCCAAAGACGGCAAGGCCCGCCCCGAGGTCCTGCCCGGTGTGGCGGAGGGGTTCGATCACGTCGTCGTCGACACGTCCCAGGGCCCTTTCCACGTGGTCGCGTACCTGGAGCGCGAACTGCCGGCGGGCGGCATACCCGCGTATCTCGCGGCGCGGAAGGACGGAGCCCGCTCCTTCGTGATGTGGGCCGACCCGCAGCGCCGCTCACGGCTGGCCACGCTCGTCACCACCTCGGCCGGCGGGGGCGTGTCGGAGTATCAGGTGTGGGGAGGGCAGGGTGAGCTGATCGGTACGTTCGTCCGGGAGAAGGCCCTGTCCGGCAAGGGGCTGCGCACCCGCTGGACCGTGGCTCAGTCGGGCTGCCCGCAGGCCGCCGGCTTCAAGGGCCGGATCTTCTGGTGGTACTTGTGGTGGGCGTTGTTCCCGCTGTGGGTCGCCATCGGCGTGGGGAGCCTCTTCAGCGGCGGCGGCGATGTGCCTCGCGGGCCACGGCGCATCGTGTGGCGGGCCGGCGGGGAAGCGCCACTGGAGTACCGGTCCGAGGACGAGGTCGTCGCGCACGCACCCTGGGTCGACTTCCGGCTGGCGGCCGCCCTGACCGCGGTCGTCCGCTCGTTCGACAGCTGGCTCGGCACACCGTGGGACGACAGGAAGAAGTGACCGCGCCCCGGCCCGGCCCGGCGTCGTCGCGGGCCGGCAGCCGCACCCTCGCGCCGTTAGGCCATTGGATGGATACCGCGGGCCCCTGCCGGCCCCCGGCGCGCGCCTGACCGCCCTGCCGCACCCCTGCCGCGGAAGGTGGTCGCGCGCGGTGTTCCGCGGGCCCCGACCACGGCCCACGGCACCGGAGGGACGGCGTCGGAGGAGGTGCGGTCATGACGGCCGATCAGGTGCTCGTGGGGCTGGGACTGATCGTGGTGCTCGCGGTCGCCTCGCAACTGCTGGCGAACCGGTTGCGCGTGCCCGCACTGCTCGTCCTCCTTCCGGTCGGCTTCGCCGCCGGGGCGCTCACGGACGACGTCGACCCCGAGCGCCTGCTGGGCGCCGCCTTCTCGCCGCTGGTGTCCCTGGCGGTGGCGTTGATCCTGTACGAGGCCGGTCTGGGCCTGGACCTCGAACGGCTGAAGGGTCACACGCGCCGGGTCGTGCACCGGTTGCTCTGGCTCGGGACGGTGCTGACCGTGGTGTCCGCCGCGCTCTTCGCCGTACCGGTTCTGCACATGTCGATGGGGGCCGCGGTGATGCTCGCCGCGATCCTGGTCGTCTCCGGGCCGACCGTCGTCGGTCCGCTGCTGGGCTTCGTCCGGCCCACCGAGCGGCTGCAACGCGTCCTCATCTGGGAGGGCTCGCTGATCGACCCGGTGGGCGGCATTCTCGGGGCCTTCGTCTTCCACGGCGTCGTGGCCGCCGACGGCCACCACCGCTTCGGCAGCCAGCTCGGGGAGTTCTCGGTCAGTGCTGCCGTCGGCCTGGCCGGCGGCGTGGCCGGGGCGGCGCTGCTGTGGCTGGTGCTGAGCCGGGTGCGGCTGAGCGAGGAGCTGGGGACCTCGGTACAGATCGCGGCGGTCGTCGGCGTGGCCGCGGCCTGCGACGTGCTCCGCGACGACACGGGGCTGATCTCGGCGGTCGTGATGGGAATGGCCATGGCCAATCTGCCGGGTGTGGACATCCCGGCCAGGCGGCCGTTCTTCGACACGCTGGTCTCGCTGATCATCGGGCTGCTGTTCGTCTCCATCTCCGCCACGGTCACCCCCGCGTCGCTGCGGCACGTGGTGCTGCCGTCGCTCGCGCTGGTCGCTCTGCTCGTCCTGGTGACCAGGCCGCTGGTAGCTCACCTGGCGACGCTGGGTACCGATGTGCCGCGCGGAGAACGGTGGTTCATCGGCTGGATGGCCCCGCGTGGCATCGTCGCCGCGGCCACGGCGTCCACGTTCTCGGCCGAGCTGATCGAGAAGGACATCGCGGGCGCCGAGCGCATCCTGCCCGCCACTTTCGTCGTGATCGTGGCCACCGTCATGCTGTACGGCCTGACGGCTTACCCCGTCGCCCGACGGCTCGGGGTGCTGCGTCCGGCCAGGTCCAGGCCCTTGCTCGTCGGCGGCGCGCCGTGGGCCGTCGACCTGGCGCGTGCGCTCGATTCGGCGGGGCTGGACGTCCTGATGTGGGCCGGCGCCGAGCGTGAGCGGGCCCGGATCGTGGAGGCCGGACTGCAACTGGCCCCCGGCGAACTGCTCGCGTCGGCCACCGGCGCCGGCGCGGAACTCGAAGGCATCACCGGGGTGCTGCTGCTCACGGGCGAGGACGACTTCAACGCCCTCGCCTCGATGACCCTCCGCGAGAGCGTCGAGGGCCCGGTGCACCGGCTCGCGTCGCCCTCCACGAGCCACGGGGTGGTCGCGCCGTACACGGGCGGCGAGTCGCTGTTCGGAGCCGCTCTCACCGGGCCCGAGCTCTCCCGCAGGTACGAGGCAGGCTCCCGTGTGGTGGCGCGGCCGGCCGGCGACGCCCTGCCGTCCGGTCACGCGCTGCTGTTCGTGGTGGATCCGGACGGGCGGCTCACCCCGGTCACGGACGCCCGGGCCCCCGTCCCGGGCACGGGCGACACCGTCATCCTCCTGAGCCCGCCCGCCGGTGTGCTCACCGGCTGACCGCAGCGGCGCGGCCGGCGCCCGGGAGCCGGGCAGCGTGTCCCGTGCGCATGCCCCGGGACACCGCCCCGGGAATACCCGCCGGGGCGGGCGACCACAGACATCACCCAGCCGAGGGAGACAACGAACATGTCGGCCGAACCTGCCGGAGCGCCCGCCGTCCAGCCGCCCGATCCCGTCGCCATGGTCCGCACCCGCAGCTACGCGGTCCTGCTGGTCATGGTGGCGATTTTGGGGGTTCCGATCTCGGCGGGGGCCTTCGGCTTCCTCGCTCTCGTCTCCGAGCTGCAGTCGCTGACGTACGACGATCTGCCGAAGGCCCTGGGCTTCGCCGGGACGCCCTCGTGGTGGCCGGTGCCGCTGGTCGGCCTGGCGGGGCTGCTGACGGGGCTGGCCATCCGGTATCTCCCGGGCGACGGCGGGCACGAGCCGGCCGAGGGGCTGGTGAGCACCGGTGCGCCCTCGGCCGCGCAACTTCCCGGCATCGCCCTCGCGGCCATCGCCTCGCTGGGTCTCGGCGCGGTGCTCGGCCCCGAGGCACCGCTCATCGCGCTGGGCGGGGGCGCGGCCGTGTACGCGGCTCGCCTGATCAAGCCGGACATCGCTCCGGGGGCGAGCGCGGTGGTGGGGGCCGCGGGCAGCTTCGCCGCGGTCAGCGCCCTGCTGGGCTCGCCCCTCCTCGGCGCGTTCCTGCTGATGGAGGCCTCGGGTCTGGCCGGGATGATGCTGGGGGTGGCTCTCGTACCCGGGCTCCTGGCGGCCGGGATCGGCGCGCTGATCTTCACGGGTCTCGGCTCGTGGACGGGCCTGGGGACGTACTCCCTGGCGCTGCACGAGGTGCCGCGGGCGGACGGCCCCACCGTCGCCGAATTCGGCTGGGCCGTCGCCCTCGGGCTGGCGGCCGCACTCGCCGGCGCGGGCATCCACCGGCTGGCGCTGTTCCTTCAGCCGCGGGTCGCTCGGCGGAGGGTGATGGCCACCGCGGTGATGGGCCTCGCCGTCGGTGTGCTCGCCCTCGTGTACGCCGAGATCACCGGGAACTCCGCCTCGCAGGTGCTGTACTCGGGCGAACACGCCCTGGATCCGCTGCTGGCCGACTCCGCGAAGTACTCGGCGGCCACTCTCGTGGTGCTCATCGTCTGCAAGTCGCTGGCCTACTGCGCCTCCTTGAGCGCCTTCCGGGGCGGTCCCGTCTTCCCGGCCATGTTCGCCGGCGCCGCGGGCGGTCTCGCGCTTTCCCATCTCCCGGGGCTGAACCCGACATCCGGATTCGCGATGGGGATCGGGGCGATGTGTGTGGCCATGCTGAAGCTGCCGATGACATCGGTACTGCTGGCCACGTTGCTGCTGGGGTCCGAGGGTCTGACCGTCATGCCGCTCGTGATCGTCTCGGTGGTCGTCTCCTACGTCCTCACGCTGAGGATCACTCCCCCACCGGCAGCATTCGCCACGAAGCGGCCCGCGCCGTAGACACGCCGCGGGCCGTACGAGGTGCCGTCAGGCCCGCCCGCGCTCCCCGGATCCCGCACAGAGCGCCCAGATGATGAAGATGTCCAGCGCGATGAGCACGATGGACCACAGCGGGTAGTGCGGCAGCCAGGCGAAGTTGGCGAGTGCACCGAGCCCGGCGAGGACGACGCCGACGGCGCGCGCCCAGAAGGCGCCGGTGAACAGGGCGCAGCCTGCGAGGACGATGACGATGCCGAGGATGAGGTGGATCCAGCCCCAGCCGGTCAGGTTGAACTGGAACACGTAGTTGCGCGTGGTGACGAACACGTCGTCCTTGGCGATGGCGGAGATCCCCTGGAGGATCGCCATCGCGCCACCGAAGATCATCAGGACCGCGGCGAAGGCGGTCCACCCCGTCCGGAGCGGGTGGCGGGAGTCCGTCGCGGCGCCCGGCGCCGCGTCGGGTCGGTTGCTCGTACTGGCCATGCCGGCCTCCTCGGGTAGCAGAAGTGCCTGGCAGGACCGAAGCGCCCGGCCGGGCATCCCCCGTACCAGCGTGGCACGACAGCGGGTGACCGGCACCACAGGCGAAGCCCACGGGCCCCGCCCGCGGCCTCTCCATACGGAGATATGCTCTCTGATGTGAGAGAGAGGGAAGTGGACCGGGCGACGGCCGTGGAGGCCGGGCTCGCGGCGCGGCTCGGTGCGCTGCGGGTCGAACGCGGCTGGTCGCTGGACGAGCTGGCCCGGCGCAGCGGGATGAGCCGGCCGACGCTCTCACGGCTCGAACGCGGTGAGCTGAGCCCGACGGCGGCCCAGCTGGGCCGGCTGTGCGGCGTTCACGGGATGACCATGTCCCGGCTGCTGCTGGAGGTGGAGGCGCAGCCGCCGCAGCTCGTGCCCGCCGGGCGTCAGACGGTGTGGCGGGACGAGGCGACGGGCTTCGTCCGCAGGTCCGTTTCCCCGCCGCATGCCGGTCTGCGCGCGGAGGTCATCGAGGGCCTTCTCGACGTGGGTGCCGAGATCTCGTACGAGAATCCGCCGGTCCCCGGCCTGGAGCAGCACATCTGGGTGCTGGAGGGGACGCTGGCGGTCACCGTCGACGAGACCGTGCACACGGTCGGCCCCGGCGACTGCCTGCGGTTCCGGCTGCGCGGACCTTCGCACTTCCATTGCCCGGGCCCGGAGCGGGTCCGTTACGCACTGATGATCGTCACACCGTGAAAGGACCCTGCCGCATGACCGAGATCGTTTCGGTGTCCGGACCCGAACTGGTCACGTACGCCGATGAGCTGGCCGCCCTCCTGGTGGAGACGGTCGACGGCGGATCGTCCGTGGGCTTCCTCGCCCCGCTCGACCGGGATGCCGCCGCGGACTGGTGGCGGGAGCGTGCCGCCTCCGTGGACGCGGGTCATCACCGCGTCTGGATCGCGCGGGACGGTGAGCGGATCGCGGGAACCATCGGCCTGGCCCGCACGCCGCTGCCGAACGCCCGTCATCGCGGGGAGGTGGCCAAGCTGATGGTCCGCCCGTCGGCACGGGGACGGGGGCTCGGAAGGAGCCTGCTGGACGCCGCCGAGCGCTCGGCGGCCGAGGACGGCGTCACGCTGCTGGTCCTGGACACCGAGAGCGGCAGTCCGGCCGAGCGGCTGTACCGCTCGGCCGGCTGGACGGAGTGCGGCTCCGTTCCGGACTATGCCGCCGACCCGGCCGGTGTCCTGAAGCCGACCACCTTCTACTACAAGGCGGTCGGCCGGGACGCGGGCTGAACCGGACGGCGGGGCGATCGGCTTCGTACCGCTGGATCTCCGGGAGCGACAATGGCCGTGGAAGACACCGACGAGGAGATATCCATGACGCTGCACGACATCCCGCTCCACACCCTCACGGGCGAGCCGACCACGCTGGGCGCCTACAGCGGCCGGGCGGTCCTGCTGGTGAACGTCGCATCCAAGTGCGGGCTGACCCCGCAGTACGCCGGTCTCGAGCGGCTGCAGAAGGAGTACGGGGACCGGGGCTTCACCGTGCTCGGCGTGCCCTGCAACCAGTTCGGCGGCCAGGAGCCCGGGAGTTCGGAGGAGATTCAGACGTTCTGCTCGACGACGTACGGGGTGAGCTTCCCGCTGCTGGCGAAGACCGACGTCAACGGCGCGGGCCGGCATCCGCTGTACGCGGAGCTCACGCGGCTCGCGGACGCGGACGGCGAGGCCGGTGACATCCAGTGGAACTTCGAGAAGTTCCTCATCTCCCCCGCGGGCGAGCCGGTGGCCCGGATCCGTCCCCGTACGGAGCCGGAGGCCCCGGAGGTCGTCGCCGCCATCGAGGCGCAGCTCCCCGCCTGAGGACCGGGTCGGTGCGGACCGGCCCCCGTCCCTGTCACGCGGACAGGGACGGGGGCCGGTTCGCCGATCGCCCGACGCGGCTCAGCGGATGGGCATCCCTGACAGCGTGCGGGCGATGACCAGGCGCTGGATCTCGCTCGTCCCCTCGAAGATCGTGTAGATCGCGGCATCCCGGTGCATCCGCTCCACCGGGTACTCACGGGTGAAGCCGTTGCCGCCGAGGATCTGGATCGCCTGGGCGGTGACCTTCTTGGCGGTCTCGCTCGCGTACAGCTTGGACATGGAGCCCTCGGCCGACTCGAACGGCTTGCCGGCGGACGCCATCCACGAGGCGCGCCAGACGAGCAGGCGCGCCGCGTCGATCTGGGTACGCATGTCGGCGAGCTGGAAGGCGATGCCCTGGTTGTCGATGATCGGGCGCCCGAACTGGGTCCGGGTCTTCGCGTAGTCCAGCGCGACCTCGTACGCGGCCCGTGCGGTGCCGACCGCCATCGCGCCGACGGCCGGGCGGGAGGCCTCGAACGTGGCCATGGCGGCGTTCTTCACGCGCTCGCCACCACCGGAGGCGGCGCGCTCGCGGGCCCGGGCGAGCCGCTGGTCGAGCTTCTCCTTGCCGCCGAGCAGGCAGTGGACCGGGACGCGCACGTCCTCCAGGACGACCTCGGCGGTGTGCGAGGCGCGGATGCCGTGCTTCTTGAACTTCTGGCCCTGCGAGAGGCCGGCGGTGTCCGGCGGCACGATGAAGGAGGCGTGTCCCTTGGAACCGAGCTCGGCGTCGACGACCGCGACCACGACGTGGACGTTGGCGATGCCGCCGTTGGTCGCCCAGGTCTTGGTGCCGTTGAGCACCCACTCGTCCTTGGCCTGGTCGTACACGGCGCGGGTACGCATCGAGGCGACGTCGGAGCCGGCGTCGGGCTCGGAGGAGCAGAAGGCGGCGACCTTCACGTCGTTCGCGTCGCCGTACATCTGCGGTATCCAGGTGCCGATCTGCTCCTCGGTGCCGTTGGCGAGGACGCCGACGGCCGCCAGGCCCGTGCCGACGATCGACAGCGCGATGCCCGCGTCGCCCCAGAACAGCTCCTCCATGGCCATCGGGATGCCGAGACCCGTGGGGTCGAAGAACTGCTGGGCGTAGAAGTCGAGGGAGTAGATTCCGACCTTGGCGGCTTCCTGGATGACGGGCCAGGGCGTTTCCTCACGCTCGTCCCACTCCGAAGCTGCCGGACGGATCACATCCGCGGCGAAGCCGTGGAGCCAGTCACGGACCTGCCTCTGGTCGTCGTTGAGCTCGAGCGCGAACTCCGCCATGTTCCCCTCCACGTACTGCCGTCCAAAAAGATCGTTACTTGCGGTAACAACAGTCTGTTACCGACAAGTAGCCTGTGTCAACCGATCGGGCGGCGATCCACACACCGCTGGGCAGGGTGTTACGTTGCGCAGGCAGGACGGACATGCACGGTCAGGGGTGGGAGAAACGACATGGAGACCACACGACAGGCCGAGCGACAGCGGACCGCGGCCGAACGCCGCCGCCGCGAGCTGCTCGAGGCCGCCGACCGCGTGGTGCTCAGGGACGGTCCCGGGGCCTCGATGAACGCCATCGCGGCGGAGGCGGGCATCACCAAGCCCATCCTCTACCGGCACTTCGGTGACAAGGGCGGCCTCTACCGGGCCCTCGCCAAGCGGCACACCGACGCACTGCTGAGCGCCCTGCGGGCCGCGCTCGACGCCCCCGCCGACCGCCGCGCCCGCGTCGAGGCGACGCTCGACACCTACCTCGCGGCGATCGAGGCACGTCCGCAGGTCTACCGCTTCCTGATGCACCCCTCCGACGACGCGGCACCCCCGTCCGAGCAGGGCTTCGATGTCGGGCGGCACTCCGCCCCGCTGCTGCGCCGCCTCGGCGAGGAACTCGCCACGGTCATCGCGGAGCGGGTGGACCTCGGCCCGGACAGTCAGGGGATGGCCCGGATCTGGGGTCACGGCATCGTCGGCATGATGCACGCGGCGGGCGACTGGTGGCTCGGCGAACGCCCCTGTTCACGCGAGCAGTTGGTGCGGAGCTTGGCCGATCTGCTCTGGGGCCGGCTGGCCGCGGCCGGCGACCGCCCCGGCGGCCCCGGTTTCTGACTCGGCCTTCTCAGCCGGCGCGCCCCCAGGGCGCCCGGCGGGCCGCGCGCAACGCGCGGGCCTTGCGCAGCCCGGTCAGCCGGTCGGTGTAGACGGCGCCCTCGAGATGGTCGCACTCGTGCTGGAGGCACCTGGCGAAGAAGCCCGTCCCGCTGATCCGCACCGGCTCGCCCTCGACCGTCACCCCTTCGACCACGGCGTGGTCGAAGCGTGGCGTGCCGGCCTCGATCCCCGGGAGCGAGAGGCAGCCCTCCGGACCGCGCACGGTGATGCCGTCGGCTTCGACGAGCGTGGGGTTGACCACGTGCCCGAGATGACGGACGTCCTCGTCGTCGGGGCAGTCGAAGACGAACACCCGGAGCGGCACACCGACCTGGTTGGCGGCGAGACCGACACCCTGCGCCTCGTACATGGTGGCGAACATGTCCTCGACCAGCCGGGCGAGCGAGGGCCCGAAGTCCGTCACCGGCTCGCACGCGGCGTGGAGCAGGGGGTCGCCGAGCAGGCTCATGGCCCGGACGAGGCCGGAGCTGCCGGGGATGGGGCGGTTGCGCATGACGGTCATCGTACGTTCCAGCGACATCTCCGAAGCAGGCGGCAGGCGCCGCAGGGACCTCAAGTGGCAGCGAGGAGAGGTGCCACACGCTCAGGTTTCTCGACACCGCCCCCCGGCGGAAAAGGGCCGGGTCGGACACGCATCGGACGCGCCCCCTCTGACCTGTATGTTTGCCAGATCAGTGCGGGGGTGTTATTTGCCCCGTCGCACCTTCCACGGGAACTCCACGGGCCTGGCGGTGCCGCCGTGCCTCCGCCGCGCCGGACATCGATAGGCTGGGCGCGGACCGATGCAAGGAGGATCTAGGACGATGGCAGGCAACACGGAGCCGTTGTCGCCGCGGGCCAAGCTGGCCGTGACGGCGGGCAAGGCCGCTGCGGCGGTGTCGCGAGCGGCCGGGCGGGGCAGCGGATCGGTGATCGGCGGCCGGGTGGCGCTCAAGCTCGACCCCGACCTGCTCGGGCGGCTGGCGCAGCACCTGGACGTGATCCTCGTGTCGGCGACGAACGGCAAGACGACCACGACCCGGCTGATCGCCGAGGCACTGCGGGCCGCGGGCCCGGTCGTGTCGAACGCGCTCGGCGCCAACATGCCCGCGGGCATCACGTCGGCCCTGGCCGGCGGCTCGGACGCGCAGTACGGCGTGATCGAGGTCGACGAAAAGTACCTCGCGGGGGTCGCCCGCGACACGACGCCCAAGGTGATCGCGCTCCTCAACCTCTCGCGCGACCAGCTGGACCGCGCCGCGGAGACCCGGATGCTCGCCGAGAAGTGGCGGGAGGGCCTCTCCGGCTCGAAGGCCGTGATCGTCGCCAACGCCGACGACCCGCTGATCGTCTGGGCCGCCTCCTCCTCCCCCAACGTGGTGTGGGTCGCGGCAGGCCAGGCGTGGAAGGACGACGCCTGGTCCTGCCCGTCCTGCGGCGGTGTGATGCAGCGCCCCGGCGACGACTGGTTCTGCGGCGAGTGCGGTTTCCGCCGCCCGCCGCCCAGCTGGGTGCTGCACGGGGACTACGTGCTCGACCCGCACGGTTCGGCGTGGCCGATCCATCTCCAGCTGCCGGGCCGCGCCAACAAGGCCAACGCCACCAGCTCGGCCGCCGTGGCCGCCGTCTTCGGGGTGCCGCCGCAGGTCGCCCTGGAGCGGATGTACCAGGTGCAGGCCGTGGCCGGCCGCTACGACGTGGTCACCTTCCTCGGCCGTGAGCTCCGGCTCCTGCTGGCGAAGAACCCCGCGGGCTGGCTGGAGACGTTCTCCCTGATCGACCCGCCGCCCACCCCGGTGATCCTTTCCGTGAACGCCCGCGGCGCGGACGGCACGGACACCTCGTGGCTGTGGGACGTGGACTACACCCAGCTCGCGGGTCACCCGATCTTCGTGCTCGGCGACCGCAAGCTGGACCTCGCGGTCCGGCTCGAAGTGGCCGGTCTCGACTTCCGGGTATGCGAGAACCTCGACGAGGCCGTCCAGCAGGCTCCGCCCGGACGCATCGAGGTCATCGCCAACTACACCGCCTTCCAGGATCTGCGCCGTCGTGTCGGCAACTGACCCCGGCCCCGGGCCCCTCAGGAGAGGACGAAGCATGAGCAACAACAGCCTGCGGCTGGTGTGGGTCTACCCCGACCTGCTGAGCACCTACGGCGACCAGGGCAACGCCCTCGTGGTGGAGCGCCGGGCCCGTCAGCGCGGTCTCGACGTGTCACGCGTCGACGTGCGCAGCGACCAGCCGGTCCCCACGTCCGGGGACATCTATCTGATCGGTGGCGGCGAGGACCGGCCGCAGCGGCTCGCGGCGGAGCGGCTGCGCCGCGACGGCGGCCTCAGCCGGGCCGCGTCCAACGGCGCGATCATCTTCTCGGTCTGCGCCGGGTACCAGATCCTCGGCCACGAGTTCGTGAACGACCTCGGTGAGCGCGAGCAGGGGCTCGGGCTGCTCGACGTGGTCTCCACCCGCGGTGAGGGCGCCCGGTGCGTCGGCGACGTGCTCGGGGACATCGACCCGCGCCTCGGACTGCCGCCCCTGACCGGTTTCGAGAACCACCAGGGCGTCACCCATCTCGGGCCGACGGCACGTCCGTTCGCCCAGGTGCGGTTCGGCCGGGGCAACGGCACGGGCGACGGGACGGAGGGCGCGTACAACGACACCGTCTTCGGTACGTACATGCACGGGCCCGTCATGGCCCGCAACCCGCTGATCGCGGATCTGCTGCTGAAGCTGGCCCTCGATGTGAACGCGCTCCCGCCGTGCGACGACCGCTGGTACGAGGCGCTGCGCGCCGAGCGGATCGCCGCCGCGACACAGCCCGTCTGATGAGGCGTATTTCGCTCAGCTGAGCGGAGTCCAGCAGGCGGACGCCCGGTTCGGTCCCGCCACCCTGCGCCGGTAGGGTGGCGGGGATCCAACCGGACGACGTGGTCCGGTCGTCGGCCCACGTTGCAAAGGTTCCCCGGGCAATGCGAATTGGTGTACTCACCTCCGGCGGCGACTGCCCCGGGCTCAATGCGGTCATCCGTTCCGTCGTCCACCGTGCTGTGGTCGACCACGGCGACGAGGTCATCGGTTTCCACGACGGGTGGCGGGGCCTCCTCGAGTGCGACTACCGCAAGCTCGACCTCGACGCGGTCGGCGGCATCCTTGCCCGCGGCGGCACGATCCTCGGCTCCTCCCGGGTCCAGCCCGCGCATCTGCGCGGCGGCGTCGAGACGGCCAGGGGCCATGTCGCGGACCTCGGCCTCGACGCGATCATCCCGATCGGCGGCGAGGGCACGCTGAAGGCGGCCAACCTGCTGTCCGAGGCCGGGCTGCCGATCGTCGGCGTACCGAAGACCATCGACAACGACATCGCGTCCACCGACGTGACCTTCGGGTTCGACACCGCGGTGGGCGTGGCCACCGAGGCCCTCGACCGGCTGAAGACCACCGCCGAGTCCCACCAGCGGGTCATGATCGTCGAGGTCATGGGCCGTCACACCGGCTGGATCGCCCTGCACTCCGGCATGGCGGCCGGCGCGCACGCCATCGTGGTTCCCGAGCGCCCTTTCGACATCGACGAGCTGACCGAACTGGTCGGCCGGCGCTTCTCGGCCGGCAAGAAGTTCGCGATCGTCGTGGTCGCCGAGGGTGCGAAGCCGCGCGAGGGCTCCATGGAGTTCGAGTCGGGCGTCAAGGACGTCTACGGGCACGAGCGCTTCGCCGGCGTGGCCACCCAGCTGTCCATCGAGCTGGAGCAGCGCCTGGGCAAGGAAGCCCGCCCGGTCATCCTCGGCCACGTGCAGCGGGGCGGCACGCCGACCGCGTACGACCGCGTCCTCGCGACCCGCTTCGGCTGGCACGCGGTGGAGGCGGCGCACCGCGGCGAGTTCGGCATGATGACGGCCCTGCGCGGCACGGACATCACGATGGTGCCCCTCGCGGACGCCGTGGAGACCCTGAAGACGGTCCCGGCCGAGCGGTACTCCGAAGCCGAGTGCGTGCTCTGAGACACACCACGACCCGAGACCGCCCCCGGCCGCAATCGCGGCCGGGGGCGGTTCTACTCTGGTCGGGACAACCGGCACGAAACAGGGACGTCCCGGCGTTCCCCTCGGGAGTGAACAGATGGATCACAGCGGGCACGGCATGAACATGGATCTGCCGCTGTTCACGCTGGGACGCGGGCTCCAGTTCTCCGCGGACCCGTTCTTCCTGATCGGCTGCGTCCTCGCAGTGGTCCTGTACGGGTACGCGGTGCTCCGGCTGCGCAGGCGCGGGGACAGCTGGCCGGTCAACCGGCTCGTCTTCTTCGTCATCGGGGTGCTGACCATCGCCCTGGTGATGTGCACCAAGCTGAACGACTACGGCATGGTCATGTTCAGCGTCCACATGGTGCAGCACATGGTGATCAGCATGCTGTCGCCGATCCTGCTGCTGCTGGGCGCGCCCGTGACGCTCGCCCTGCGCGCCCTTCCGGTCGCGGCGCGGGGCAGCAAGGGGCCCCGCGAACTGCTCCTGATGCTGCTGCACAGCCGCTACATGAAGATCATCACGCACCCCGTCTTCACCATTCCGCTCTTCATCGCCAGCCTGTACGCCCTGTACTTCACCCCGCTCTTCGACTTCCTGATGGGTTCGACGGCCGGGCACCTCGCGATGATGGTCCACTTCCTGGCGGTCGGCCTGGTCTTCTTCTGGCCGATCATGGGCATCGACCCGGGGCCGCACCGCCCGGGCTATCTGATGAGAATGCTGGAGCTGTTCGCAGGGATGCCGTTCCACGCCTTCTTCGGCATCGCGCTGATGATGGCGAGCCAGCCGATGGTGAAGGTCTACGAGAACCCCTCGGCCTCGCTCGGCATCGACGCCCTGTCCGACCAGAACGCGGCGGGCGGCATCGCGTGGGCGTTCAGCGAGATCCCGTCGGTGCTGGTCCTGGTGGCCCTGGTGTTCCAGTGGTACCGCTCGGAACAGCGGACGGCGAAGCGCTCGGACCGGGCCGCGGACCGGGACGGCGACCAGGAGCTCCAGGCGTACAACGCGTATCTCGCGTCGTTGCAGGCGCGCGGACAGTAGCGGTGGAAGGGCCATCGGGGAGACGATGGCATTCACGGCCGCGCGGCCGATGAGGTTCTGGAGGGTGCGCGCATGTCCGGATCCACGAAGGCTATGGGAGTGCTCACTGTAGGTGCCCTGGTGGCGGTCACCGCGTACACGGTGGCGCTGGGGAGCAACGGCTGGCTCTGGTTCGGCTGGGTGGTGCTGGGGCTGATCACGATGGGGATGGTCGCCACCCGCGAGACCTGAGCCGGACGGAGCAGGGCCGGGCCGTTCGGTACACCCGGACGGTGCCGCTCCGCCGTTCCTTCCGAGCGCCTGCCCGGGGCCGGGCGGGTGGGCTTCTACTGTTCGGGCCATGGTGCCGCCGACACGGCGGCCGGGCCCGAGGAGTTCGTGATGGGGAACCGCGCAGGAGCGGCCGCGGCCACGACGGTGGGCCTGCTGGCCGCCGTACTCGGCGGATGCTCGGACGGTGGCGGGAACAGCGGCTCGGCCTCGGCCACGCCGTCCGCGACCGGCACGCGGGCGGCCGGTACCGTGGCTGCCGCGTCGAGCCCGCTGGGCACCATCCTGGTCGACGGCGAGGGGCGGACCCTCTATCTCTGGGAGGCGGACACCACCTCCGAGTCGACCTGCGACGGCGACTGTGCGACCTCCTGGCCGCCCGTGACCGTCAGCGGGAAACCGGTGGCCGGCAAGGGCGTGAAGGCCGCCCTGCTGGGCACCACGACGCGTGACGACGGGCGCGAGGAGATCACCTACAACGGTCATCCGCTCTACCGCTACGCGGGCGACACGAGCGCCGGGGACACCCACGGCCAGGGTTCGAACGGTTTCGGTGCGGCCTGGTACGTGCTCGACGTCGCCGGGAACAAGATCACGAAGGTTCCGCCCTCCCCCTCGGATTCGGCCTCGGCCAACGGAGGGTACTGACCGTGCTCGCTCTGTTTCCGGCCCGGGCGCGCATCGCCGTGGTGGTCTCGCTGGCCTGCGCCGCCGCCCTGGCCGGCTGTTCCGGCGGTGGGGGCGGCTCCTCGCCCTCCGCCTCGGCCACCCCGCCGAAGGCCTCGCCGTCGGCGGGCGGCGCGCTCATCACGATCAAGGACTTCGCCTTCCACCCGGCCTCGCTGACCGTCACTCCGGGTACGCGGGTCACCGTGATCAACAAGGACGCGGCAACGCACACGGTGACGGCCACCGGGGACAAGGCCTTCGACACCGGCGAGGTGAAGTCGGGGCAAACGGTTACTTTCGACGCCCCGGCGCGGCCGGGCTCGTATCCGTACATCTGCACCATCCATCCGACGATGCACGGCTCGCTCGCGGTGCGCTGAGACGGGTGCGCACGGCGTTCCGCGGCCCGGTCCTCCCGGCCCGGAAGACGGTCCGCGTACACCATCGCGCATGCCGGACGGGGCGCGCCGGTGCCTCGCACGTCCCGCCCCGACAGGGTCCGTCCGTCACTCTCCGCCCACGGTTGGTACACAGTTGCACTACATGCGATGCCGACCGGCTGCCGACGGAAGCCCTTCCCGCCGGGCCGTCGCCCGACCGTCCGTACGCGTGTCCAGCGGCTTTTCCGCCGACGCGCACCGGCGTCCGGCGTTGGCGGCGGACCAACGGACGGCTCGCACGGGAGCCCGGCGTCCTCCGGCCGTCACGCATCGTGCATGCCCACGTCAGCACCCATGACTCCCTCGGCAGCCGTTCGCACGCAATCGCGAACGTGCCCCATCCGCCCTGCCCGCACCCTCTCCTTCGCGTCGGACGGGGCACGCACACGCCGACGGGAACGCGTCTGCCGACGGGCCTGTCGGACAGCCGGCGGGACGGCCGGCCCCGCATCTCCCGGCGTCCGTTCGACGTGTGGCCGAGTTAACGCGCTCGTAAGGCAGTTGTGATTTAAGTCTTGACAGGTGCCTATCACCACGCCACCTTGGGAGCGCTCCCACAATCAAGACTTGCACACTCCACTCCCCTCCCTTCTCCCCCAACACCGGGCGGCGAAAAGGGCGTTACGGGGCGCAGCCGCGCTCCCCGTGAGGCTCCACGCTGCCCGGCCGAGGAAGGCGTTTGTCATGAGCTTGGTGAAGCGCTGTAGACACGGCCGCACCGGAGGGCTCCCGACCCTCCTGGTCGGAGCCCTCGCCCTCGCCACGACCCTGGTGGGCGGACCGGCCACCGCGGCCCAGCAGGGCACATTGCATGAACTCGCCGCAGCCCAGGGCAAGTACTTCGGATCCGCCACCGACAACCCCGAACTGCCCGACGCCGCCTACGCGGCCACCCTGGGCTCCGAGTTCGGGCAGATCACCCCGGGCAACTCCATGAAGTGGGACACCACCGAGCCGGTGCAGGGCCGGTTCGACTTCAGCAAGGGCGACGTGGTCACCGGCTTCGCACAGCAGCACGGCCAGACCGTACGCGGCCACACCCTGGTCTGGCACAGCCAACTGCCGGGCTGGGTCGGCGCACTGCCCTCGGACCGGGTTGAGGCCGCGATGACGAACCACGTCACCGAGGAGGCGACGCACTACCGGGGCGCGGTCTCGGCCTGGGACGTGGTGAACGAACCGTTCAACGAGGACGGGACCTTTCGCACGAGTCCCTTCTACACCGCCATGGGCAGCGACTACATCGCCACCGCGCTGCGGGCCGCCCATGCCGCGGACCCGGACGCCAAGCTGTATGTCAACGACTACAACATCGAGGGGCTCGGCGCGAAGAGCGACGCCATGTACGCCCTGGTGAGGGAGCTGCTCGACGAGGGCGTACCGCTCGACGGGGTCGGCATGCAGGCGCACCTGGCCGTCCAGTACGGCTTCCCGTACGAGATGCGGGCGAACATGCAGCGGTTCGCCGACCTCGGTCTCGACGTGGCCGTCACCGAACTCGACGTGCGGATGCAGTTGCCCGCCGATGCCGCCAAGACGGCCACCCAGTCCTCGTACTACCGGCAGGTGACCGAAGCCTGTCTGGCGGTCGAGCGTTGCGTCGGCATCACCGTCTGGGACTACACGGACAAGTACTCCTGGGTTCCGAGCACGTTCCCGGGTGAGGGCGCGGCCAATCTGTACGACGAGAACCTGGCGCCGAAGTCCGCCTACTCGGCCGTGCGCACCGCGTTGGGCGGCGAGGACGAGGGCGGCGAGCCCGGCGGCCCCGGCGCGCTCAAGGCGCAGTACCGCAGCAGCGACTCCTCGGTGGGCGACAACCAGATCAAGCCCGGTCTCCAACTCGTGAACACCGGCAGCACGGCCGTCAGCCTCTCGGACGTGACGGTCCGCTACTGGTTCACTTCCGGCAACGGGGCCTCCACGTACAGCACTTGGTGTGACTGGTCCCCGATCGGCTGCTCCACCGTGACCCATAGGGTCGCTGCCATGAGCGCCCCCGAGGCCGGCGCCGACCACTACCTCGAAGTGGGCTTCGGCAGCGGCAGTCTGGCACCGGGAGCCGCCACCGGAGAGATCCAGTTGCGCCTGAACAAGACGGACTGGTCGAACTTCGACGAGACCGACGACTACAGCCACGGCTCCGGTACCTCGTACGCGGACGCCGACAGAATCGCCGTCTACGTCGACGGCGAGCTGGTCTGGGGCATCGCGCCCTGACCGCCGGCCGCACCGGCCCACCGCTACCTCCCCACCGCTCCCGCACCTCCCCGCTCCTTCCCCACCGCTCCACCTCCGCCGCATCTCCCGTCCCCCTTGCATGCCCTCCCTCCCCACCGACACCCGCCAATGGAGGATTTGTGTCGATATCACGTAGAACATTCAGCAGTGCCCTGGGCGGCAGCCTGCTGGCCATGGGTCTGGTCCAGGGCACCGCCGTCGCCGAGCCCGCGTCCGCGGCGGCCGGCACCGGCGCCCGTGCGGCCGCGGCCGACGACCCGTACACCCAGGCCTTCCTTACGCAGTACGGCAAGATCAAGGCAGCCGCCAACGGCTACTTCAGCCCGGACGGCCTGCCGTACCACTCGGTCGAGACCCTGATGGTCGAGGCGCCCGACCACGGTCACCAGACCACGTCGGAGGCCGTCAGCTTCTGGATGTGGCTGGAGGCCGCGTACGGACGGGTGACCGGCGACTGGGCACCCTTCAACGCGGCCTGGGCGGTGGCCGAGAAGACCATCATTCCGCAGCACGCCGACCAGTCGACCGCGGACTCCTACAACCCCTCGGCCCCCGCGACCTACGCCCCGGAGCACCCGCTGCCCAGCGGTTACCCCTCCGCCCTGGACCCCGCCGTCAAGGTCGGCACCGACCCGCTCGCCACCGAACTCGCCTCGTCCTACGGGACGATGGACGTCTACGGCATGCACTGGCTGATGGACCTGGACAACGTCTACGGCTACGGCAACAAGCCGGGTACCGGCGGCGAGTCCGGGCCGGGCGCCGGCGCCTCCTACATCAACACCTACCAGCGCGGTGCGCAGGAGTCGGTGTGGGAGACCGTCCCCCAGCCCACCACCGACCTCTTCAAGTACGGGGGCCCCAACGGGTACCTCGACCTGTTCGTCGGTGACGCGAGCTACGCCAAGCAGTGGAAGTACACCAACGCGCCGGACGCCGACGCCCGCGCGGTGCAGGCTGCCTACTGGGCGTACCGCTGGGCCTCGGCCCAGGGCAAGGCGAGCGAGGTCTCGGCCTCGGTCGCGAAGGCCGCCAAGATGGGCGACTACCTCCGCTACGCCATGTTCGACAAGTACTTCAAGCGGGTCGGCGACTGCACCGACCCCGCCTCCTGCCCGGCCGCCACCGGCCGGGACTCCCAGCACTACCTGCTGTCCTGGTACTACGCCTGGGGCGGCGCGGCGGCGGGCAGCGGTGGCGGCTGGGCATGGCGCATCGGTGACGGTGCCTCCCACCAGGGCTACCAGAACCCGCTGGCGGCCTGGGCGCTGTCCAACGTGCCGTCGCTGACCCCCAAGTCGGCGACGGCCAGGTCCGACTGGTCCAAGAGCCTGACCCGGCAGCTGGAGTTCCTGACCTGGCTGCAGTCGAGCGAGGGCGCCTTCGCGGGCGGTTGCACCAACAGCTGGGAGGGCAGCTACAGCGAGCCGCCGGCCGGCACACCCACCTTCTACGGGATGGCCTACGACTGGCAGCCGGTCTACCACGACCCGCCGAGCAACAACTGGTTCGGCTTCCAGGCCTGGGGCATGGAGCGCCTCGCCGCGTACTACCACGAGACGGGCAACGCGAGTGCCGAGGCGGTGCTGTCCAAGTGGGTCGCCTGGGCCTCGTCCGAGACGACGGTGGGCGCCGACGGCAGCTTCCGTTTCCCCTCCACGCTCAACTGGACGGGCCAGCCGGACACCTGGAACGCCGCGTCCCCCGGGGACAACGCGGGTCTGCACGTCTCGGTCGTGGACTACGCCAACGACGTCGGTGTCGGCGCCGCGTACGTCAAGACGCTCACGTACTACGCGGCCAAGTCGGGTGACGAGGACGCCGGGGCGCTGGCCAAGGCGCTGCTGGACGCGATGGCGCTGAACGCCACGGACAAGGGCATCTCGGTGCCGGAGACCAGGAAGGACTACAACCGCTTCAACGACGAGGTGTACATCCCGGCCGGATGGTCGGGCACGATGCCGAACGGCGACACCATCGAGCCGGGTTCGACCTTCATCGACATCCGGAGCTGGTACCGGGACGACCCGGACTGGCCGAAGGTGCAGGCCTACCTGGACGGCGGCGCGGCCCCCACGTTCACGTACCACCGCTTCTGGGCGCAGGCGGCACTCGCGCTGGCCTTCGCGATCTACGCGGAGCTGCTGGTGGAGGGTGGCGGCGAGCCGGGCGGGGACACCGAGCCGCCGACTGCTCCGGCCGGCCTCACCGTGACGGCGACGACCGCCGACAGCGTGTCGCTCTCCTGGTCGGCCTCCACCGACAACGTCGCCGTGACCGGGTACGACGTGTACCGCAACGGGGTGCTGGCGGGGAACGCCACCGCCCGGACGTTCACCGACACGGGCCTCGCCGCGGCGACCGGGTACAGCTACGCGGTCGCGGCCCGTGACGCGGGCGGCAACACCTCGGCTCTGTCGGCCGCGGTCACCGCCACCACGAAGACGGGTGGCTCGACCGGCACCGGCGCGGTGAAGGTCCAGTACAAGAACAACGACTCGAACACCGGAGACAACCAGATCCGGCTGGGTCTGCGGGTGCTGAACACGGGCAGCGCCCCGATCGACCTGTCGACCGTGAAGGTGCGTTACTGGTTCACCGCCGACGGCGGCCCCAGTACCTTCGGCACGTACTGCGACTACGCCGCGCTCGGCTCGTCCAACATCACCCACTCCGTGGTCGCCGTCGCCAGCCCGAAGACCGGGGCCGACCGCTATCTGGAGGTCGGCTTCACCGGCGGTGCCGGCACGCTGGCCGCGGGCGCGTCGACGGGCGAGCTGCAGCTGCGGCTCAACAAGAGCGACTGGTCCAACTTCAACGAGAGCAACGACTACAGCCGGGCCACCAACACCGCCTACGCCGACTCCTCCAAGGTCGGGGCCTACGTCGCCGGCACCCTCGCCTGGGGGGTCCAGCCGTGACCGGCCCGAGGCTCCCCGTGCTGGCCGGGGCCGCCGCGGCCCTCGTGCTCGCCGCCGCGGCGATGCTCACCGGCGCCCCCGCCGCATCGGCGGCGCCGGTCACCGACTGCACCCCGTGGGGTACCACCGAACTGCAGGGCGGGGAGTACCTCTACCAGCAGAACGAGTGGAACTCCGAGACCGAACAGTGCGTCAGCGTCGACCCCGACACGGGCGCCTGGAGCGTCACCAAGTCCTCCTTCTCCCTGCCGACGAACGGCGCCCCCGCGACGTACCCCTCCAGTTACAAGGGCTGTCACTGGGGGGCGTGCACGACGGACAGCGGGCTGCCGCTGCGCGTCGACGAGCTGGGCAGCGTACGCACCGACTGGTCGACCACCCAGGTCGCCTCCGGCGCGTACAACGTGTCGATGGACATCTGGTTCAACTCGGCGCCCGTCACCGACGACCAGCCGGACGGCACCGAGGTGATGATCTGGATGAACCACCGCGGCGGAGTCCAGCCGATCGGGTCCCGCACCGCGACGGTGCGGCTCGACGGCCGGACCTGGGACGTCTGGACGGGTCCCGGCGCTTCGGGCTGGAAGGTGATCTCGTACGTCCTGCAGGGCGGTGCCACCGAACTCGCCGACTTCGACGTCAAGGACCTGATCGACGACGGCGTAGGCCGCGGATCGATCAGTCCGGCGCACTACCTGATCGACGCCGAGGCCGGGTTCGAGATCTGGCAGGGCGGCCAGGGCCTCGGGATGAACCGGTTCTCCTTCGACGCGAGCGCGGAGTCCGGTGGCGGCGGGGGCGACACCCAGGCGCCGACGGTGCCGGCCGGTGTGACCGTGACCGGCACGACCAACAGTTCGGTATCCCTGTCCTGGAGCCCGGCCACGGACGACACCGGCGTCAGCGGATACGACGTCTACCGCGACGGGGTGAAGGCGGGCTCCACCGCGTCCGCCTCGTTCACCGACACCGGCCTCGCCGCCTCGTCCTCGCACAGCTACACCGTGCGGGCCCGGGACGCGGCCGGAAACACGTCCGCGGCCTCCGCGCCGGTCAGCGCCACCACCGCGGCCGGAGGCGGCGGGAACACCGGCGCGCTCAAGGCCCGGTACAAGAACAACGACGCGTCGCCCGGTGACAACCAGATCAGGCCCGGCCTCCAGCTCGTGAACACCGGCACCACGGCGGTGGACCTGAGCAAGGTCACCCTGCGCTACTGGTTCAGCGGTGAGTCGGGCTCCGCCTCGTACGGCACCTCGTGCGACTACGCGGTGATCGGCTGCGGCAAGGTCACCCACCGCGTGGCGTCGGCCGGTTCGGCAGGCCCCGGCGCGGACCACTACCTGGAGGTCGGCTTCACCGGCGGCAGTCTGGCGCCCGGCGCCGCCACCGGCGAGCTTCAGCTCCGGTTCAACAAGGCCGACTGGTCCTCCTTCGACGAGACCGACGACTACAGCAGGGCCGCCAACACGACCTTCGCCGACGCCTCGAAGGTCGGGGTGTACGTCAACGGCGCCCTGTCCGCGGGCACCGCCCCGTGACCGGCCGCTGAACGGCCGGCCACCCCACCGCTCCCGATGGCGGGCTGTCCACTCGCCCCGCTGTGCCCGCCATCGGGGAACCACCACCGTCCTCACCGACGGACCACGGGTCGCCGTCCCCGCCGACGGCGGCCCGGAGCAACACCCCACAACCCGTCTGCGGGGAGATTCCGCAGGCGTACGAGAGGAGCACGGAGCCGCAATGAGTAGCAGAGGCACGATCAAGCACGGGCTGCGCCGGAGGCTGGCAGCAGTCTCCGCCCTGGCCATGGGCGCGGCGCTGATGGTGGCGATACCCACCCCCGCTTCCGCGGCCGCGCGGGTCGACAACCCCTATGTGGGCGCCACGCCCTACGTGAACTCGGACTGGTCCGCCTTGGCGAGGGCCGAACCGGGTGGTGCCGCCATCGCCGACAATCCGTCCTTCGTCTGGATGGACCGCATCGCAGCCATTGAGGGCTCGGCTTCCAAGATGAGCCTGCGCGAGCACCTGGACACCGCGCTGGCCCAGGGTGCGGACCTGTTCCAGGTCGTCATCTACGACCTGCCGGGACGCGACTGCGCCGCGCTGGCGTCCAACGGTGAGCTCGGTCCCACCGAGCTCGACCGATACAAGGACGAGTACATCGATCCGATCTCCGACATCCTCGCCGACCCGGCGTACGCGAGCCTGCGCATCGTCACCCTCATCGAGCCCGACTCGCTGCCCAACATCGTCACCAACGCGGGCGGCACCGCCGGTTCCACGGATGCCTGCGCGGTGATGAAGGCGAACGGGAACTACGAGAAGGGTATCGGCTACGCCCTGCACACCCTCGGCGCGATTCCCAACGTCTACAACTACATCGACGCCGCCCACCACGGATGGCTCGGCTGGGACACCAACATGGGTCCGGCCGCCACGGAGTTCAAGAAGGCCGCCACGTCCGAAGGAGCCACAGTCAACGACGTGGCCGGCTTCATCGTGAACACGGCCAACTACTCGGCTCTCAAGGAGCCGAACTTCAAGATCACCGACTCGGTCAACGGCACCACCGTGCGCCAGTCGAAGTGGATCGACTGGAACTACTACACCGATGAACTGACGTTCGCCCAGGCGCTGCGCACCCTGCTGGTGTCCCAGGGCTTCAACTCCAACATCGGCATGCTGATCGACACGGCCCGCAACGGCTGGGGCGGCTCCGCGCGGCCCACCTCCGCCGGTCCCCTGACGAGTGTCGACGCCTACGTCAACGGCGGCCGGGTCGACCGTCGCATCCACGCGGGCAACTGGTGCAACCAGTCCGGCGCCGGAGTCGGCGAGCGTCCCACCACGGCCCCCGAGCCCGGCATCGACGCGTACGTGTGGGCCAAGCCCCCGGGCGAGTCGGACGGCAACAGCGCCCCCGTCGAGAACGACGAGGGCAAGGGCTTCGACCGGATGTGCGACCCGACGTACGAGGGCAACGGCCGTAACGGCAACAGCATGACGGGCGCGCTGGCGAACTCCCCGCTCGCGGGTCACTGGTTCTCCGCGCAGTTCCAGGAGCTCGTGAAGAACGCCTACCCGCCGATCGACGGCAGCGGCAACCCTGGCGGCGACACCCAGGCGCCGACCGCGCCGACCGGTGTGACCTCGACGGCCAAGACCAGCAGCAGCGTCTCGCTGTCCTGGACGGCGTCCACCGACAACACCGGCGTGACCGGCTACGACGTGTTCCGCGGCGGGGTGAAGGTCGGCTCCTCCGCCACCACCTCCTACACGGACTCGGGTCTGTCGGCGTCGACCGCGTACAGCTACACCGTCAAGGCCAAGGACGCGGCCGGGAACGTCTCGGCGGCCTCCTCCGCCCTGTCCGTCACCACCTCCGCGGGCGGCGGCACCGGAACGGGCTCGCTCAAGGTCCAGTACAAGAACACCGACTCCTCCGCGACCGACAACCAGATCCGGATGGGTCTGCAGCTGGTCAACACCGGCAGCACCGCGGTGAACCTGTCCACGGTGAAGGTGCGCTACTGGTTCACCCCCGAGGCCGGGGCCTCGACCTTCGGTACCTCGTGCGACTGGGCGGTCATCGGCTGCGGGAACCTGACGCACAGTGTGAAGACCAACGGTTCGGCGGCCGGCGCCAGCCACTACCTGGAGGTCTCGTTCGGCAGCGGCACCCTGGCGCCGGGCGCGTCCACGGGTGAGATCCAGATGCGGCTGAACAAGAGCGACTGGTCCAACTTCAGCGAGGCGGACGACTACAGCCGTTCGACCGTGACGAGCTACACCGACGCGTCGAAGATCGGCGTGTACGTCACCGGCACGCTCGCCTGGGGCACCGCGCCCTGATCCCGCGGTCCGGCCCCCGTCCCCGTGCCGACGCGGTGACGGGGGCCGGACCCCGGGCTTCCCTACGGACCTGCCCCCTGCCGGAAAACCGGCAGGGGGCGGTGTCATGTGCGCGGGCTGTCGGAGCCCGGGGGGAGGGTGCCCCGACGCGTACGCCATCACGTCGCTCCGCCCGCAGACGGTTACGGGACGCGCCGCCCGGCCCTAGGCTGTGCTCGTTGAGGCATCCGCCGACCTGGGAGAACGCAGTCCCGGCACCGCACCGGCAGAGCTTGGAGCCGCCCGTGTTCTATTACGTGCTCAAGTACGTCGTCCTGGGACCGCTGCTGCGGTTGTTCTTCCGCCCCGACATCAAGGGGATGGAACACATCCCGGCGGACGGCGCGGCGATCATCGCCGGCAACCACCTGTCCTTCTCGGACCACTTCCTGATGCCGGCGATCATCAAGCGGCGCATCACCTTCCTCGCGAAGGCCGAGTACTTCACCGGACCCGGTGTGAAGGGCCGTCTGACCGCGGCGTTCTTCCACAGCATCGGTCAGATCCCGGTGGACAGATCGGGCAAGGAGGCGGGGCAGGCGGCGATCCGCGAGGGGCTCGGGGTGCTGGGCAGGGGCGAGCTGCTGGGCATCTACCCGGAGGGCACCCGTTCGCACGACGGCAGGCTCTACAAGGGCAAGGTCGGTGTGGCGGTGATGGCCATCCGGGGGCAGGTCCCGGTGGTGCCGTGCGCGATGGTGGGCACGTTCGAGATCCAGCCGCCCGGAAAAGTCGTCCCGCGCATCAAACGGGTCACCATCCGCTTCGGCGAACCGCTGGACTTCTCCCGGTATGCCGGGCTGGAGAACGAGAAGGCGGCGATCCGGGCGGTCACCGACGAGATCATGTACGCGATCCTCGGTCTCTCCGGTCAGGAGTACGTCGACGAGTACGCGGCCAAGGTGAAGGCAGCCGAACAGGGGGACGGCGCGGGGAAGTTCCCGAAACGGCAACGCTGACGGCGGATTCGCGGTCGGTGAAACCCGCTGGTCAGCGCCGTGCGCGGGCCCTAGCGTCCGGTGCATGAGCAAGGGACACGCATGGGTGCTGGGAGCGACGGGCCAGATCGGGCGGGCGGCGGTGCGTTCGCTCGTCGAGGACGGATGGGAGGTCACCGCGGCCTCGCGCGGCGGTGACCGTGACGGTAGTTGGGACGGCGGCGTCCGGACGGCGGCGCTGGACCGCGACGAGGACGGGGCGCTCGCGGCGGCGCTCGGCGACGGCTGTGACGTGCTCGTGGACATGGTGGCGTACGGGGAGCAGCACGCCGGGCAGCTGCTGGCGGTCGCGGACCGGGTCGGCTCCGCGGTGGTCGTCTCCAGCGGTGCGGTGTACGAGGACGATCGCGGCCGCAGTTTCGACACGCAGGGCGAGCCGGACGGAGCGCCTCAGTATCCGGTGCCGCTCGCGGAGTCGCAGGCGACGGTCGCGCCGGGCGGGGCCACGTATGCGACGCGGAAGATCCGGCTGGAGCGGGACCTGCTGGCGGCGGGTGATTCACTGCCGGTCACGCTGTTGCGGGCGGGCGCGGTCCACGGTCCGTACTGCCGCTCGCCGCGGGAGCTGTATTTCGTGAAGCGGGCCCTGGACGGCCGCGCGCGGCGGGTGCTGGCGTACGGAGGTGCCTCGCGCTTCCACCCGGTCCACGCGGCCAACGTGGCGGAGCTGATCCGCCTCGCCGCCCGGAAGCCCGCCTCACGCGTGCTCAACGCCGCCGATCCGCAGGCACCGACCGTCGCGGAGATCGGTGAGGCGGTGGACGCGGTGCTGGGCCGGAGCACACAGACCGTTCTGATGCCGGGCGAGCCCACACCGGAGGGGGTGGGCGAGACGCCCTGGAGCAGCGCGCATCCCATCGTCTACGACATGAGCGCGGCGGAGCGGGAGCTCGGATACCGGGCGGTGACGGGTTACGCGGAGTCGCTGCCCGAGACGGTCGAGTGGATCGCCGGGCAGCTGGCGGACCGCGAGTGGACGGACGCCTACCCGGCGATGCTGCGGTCCTACGGCACCCGGCTCTTCGACTATGCGGCGGAGGACGCCTGGCTGGAGCGGTACGACCGGAAGGGGTGAGCCGGTCGTGGTGACGGGACGGGCCACCGGTCTCCTGCCGGCGGCCCGTCCCGTCACCCGGGTAACTACGGCTTCGGCGTGGCGTGCGGGGCGCACGTCACATCGCGCCGGTCGGTCCTCCCGGTGAGCAGGTAGCTGTCGACCCGCTCGTTGACGCAGGGGTTCACCAGGCCGGTGACGCCGTGCGATCCGGCGCCCTCCTCGGTGATGAGGCGCGAGCCCCTGAAGCGCTTGTGCAGCTCGACGGCGCCCTCGTACGGAGTGGCGGCGTCACGCGTGGACTGCACGATCAGCACCGGGGGAAGGCCCTTGCCGGTGCGGACGTTCAGCGGGGTCTGCTGCTTGGCCGACCAGGTCGCACAGGGCAGGTTCATCCAGGCGTTGGCCCAGGTCATGAACGGGTAGTCCCTGTGCAGCCGGGTGTTGTCCCGGTCCCATGTCCGCCAATTGGTCGGCCACTTGGCGTCGGCACACTCGACCGCGGTGTACACGGCGTTGCTGTTCTCGGAGCGGATGTTGCCCGCCGTGTCCGAGAGGTCGGGGGCCGCGGCGTCGATCAGTGCCTGGGTGTCACCGGCCCGGTAGGCACTCCAGGTCCGGGCGGTGGGTGCCCAGGCGGAGTCGTAGTACGGGGCGCTCTGGAAGAAACCGATGAGTTCGGCGGGGCCGAGGACGCCGCCGATCGGGCTCTTCTTCGCGGCCGCGCGCAGCTTCAGCCATTCCTGCTCGACCTTCTGAGGCGTGGTGCCGATGTGGAAGGTGGCGTCGTTGGCGGCGACCCATGCCTTCCAGTCGTCCCAGCGCTTCTGGAAGGCGATGTCCTGGTTGAGGTTGGCCCGGTACCAGATGTTGTCCTTGTCCGGGTTGACGACGCTGTCGACGACCATGCGGCGGACGTGGGAGGGGAAGAGGGTGCCGTAGACCGCGCCCAGGTAGGTGCCGTAGGAGACGCCCAGGTAGTTGAGCTTCTTCTCGCCGAGCGCGGCGCGGATGACGTCCAGGTCGCGTGCGGTGTTCGGGGTGGTCATGTGCGGCAGCATCTCGCCGCTGCGTGCGGCGCAGCCGTCCGCGTACTCGGCGGCCAGTTTGCGCTGGGCGCGCTTGTCGGCCTCGGAGTCGGGGACCGGGTCGGCCTTGGGGGCCTTGACGAACTCCTGCGGGTCGATGCAGGAGATCGGCGCCGAGTGGCCGACGCCACGGGGGTCGAAGCCGACGAAGTCGTAGGCCTTCGCCGTGTTGAGCCAGAGCGGGCTCTTGGTGGCGATCCGCTTGGGGAACGCCATGCCCGAGCCGCCGGGGCCGCCCGGGTTGTAGATCAGGGCGCCCTGGCGTTCGCTGCTGGTGCCGGTGCTGACGTGCCGGTCGACGGCTATCTTGATCTGCTTGCCGTCGGGCCTCGCGTAGTCGAGCGGGACGGTGACCCATCCGCACTGGATCGGCGCGGAGATGGCCCAGTCGGCCGGGCAGTCCGCCCAGTCGATACCGGACCTGGCCGCGCGTGCCGCGGCCAGTTGGACGCCGCGTGCCTCGGAGCCGTTGTGGTGGCGGCCGTCGGCAGTGGCAGCCGGTGCGGCTATCGCGCCCGCTATGAGCGTGCCCGCGATCAGAGCACCGGCCGAGCCGAACGCTGCTGTGCGTCTCAAGTGGAACCTCCCTCAGGGTGAAGCGCCTTCGGGTGCGGCGCTGTTCAGTAGGAACCTCCCGCGGATCCTGTCGTCTGTGAGCCGCCTGAGAACAGGTCGCACACGCACTTCTTTACCGAATCGATAACCGGACACCGGCGTCCTGCCAGCGGTGTTCAGCCGTTCGCGCGGCCCGTGAGTTCGTCCGCCGCCCGGTCCAGCACGGTGCGCAGTTCCCTCGCGTCGGGGGCGAGCACGGTCACCAGGGCGGCGGGGCCCGCAAGCCGAGTGAGCACGGCGGTGGTCCCCAGCAGCCGGGGCTCCGGGCCCTTGTCGTCGAAGGCCGGATCCACGACGAGCAGTTGCCCGACGGCCCGGTGGCCGCCGAGCACGGCCGGGCCGTCCCAGCCGCCGGGCGCGCCCGGCCCGTACGCGGTCTGCTGATCGAGGAGCGGGCGTCCGGCGCGGCGGACGGTGAGCCTGCTCAGCAGGGTGCCCGTGGTCTCGCCGTGCCGGCCGAGGACCTGTTCCTCGCGCAGCATCAGCCGCGCGGTGGGCGCGAGTTCGGCCACGGTGGTCATGTGGAGCGCGCTGCCGTGGGCCGAGACGATCTGCTCGGGGAGCCAGTCGAGTTCGGCGCCCTCGTCCACCCGCAGCGTGATGTCGTAGCCGGCCGGCGCCGCTCCGGGCCCCGCGCCGGGCAGGGCGATCGTGGCCGCCGCCGAGTCGACGGTGAGCAGGGTGCCCTGCCCCGCCCGCGCCTCGATGGCGAGCCGGTCGCCGCCGAGCGGGGCACTCATCGCGCCGACGACGGTGACGCGTGCGGCCCCGGGAAGAGCGGCCCTGGTCCGGCGCAGGGCGATCGGTCCGTCGCTCTCCAGGACGGGGAGTGCGGTGACACCGCGCCCGTCGCGGACGGCGGCGATACGGGCGGTGGCACGGATGCTCACGCGGTCCAGGAGGCGAGCCGCCCCCGCACCCAGTCGGCGACCGGGCCGACGCCTTCGCCCGAGGTGAGCGAGGTGAAGGCGACGGGCAGGTCCCCGCGCTGCTGTGCGGCGTCGCGGGCCATCCGGCCGAGGTCGGATCCGACGTAGGGCGCCAGATCGGTCTTGTTGATCACCAGCAGGTCGGACGTGGTGACGCCGGGACCGCCCTTACGCGGGATGTCGTCGCCGCCCGCGACGTCGATGATGAAGATCTGGGCGTCCACGAGTCCCTTGGAGAAGGTGGCCGTGAGGTTGTCACCGCCGGATTCCACGAGGATGAGGTCGAGCGGTCCCACGGTGTCCTCCAGGTCCTCGACGGCTTCGAGGTTGGCGGATATGTCGTCGCGGATGGCGGTGTGCGGGCAGGCGCCGGTCTCCACGGCCTGGATCCGTTCGGGCGGCAGCACCGCGTGGCGCAGCAGGAAGGCCGCGTCCTCGCGGGTGTAGATGTCATTGGTGACGACGGCCAGGGACAGGTGGTCGCGCAGGGCGCGGCAGAGTGCGGCAACGGTGGCCGTCTTCCCGGAGCCGACCGGTCCGCCGAGGCCGATGCGCAGGGCGCGGCGGGTGCCGTCGGGGCGAGCGGCGTCGGCGCCGACGGCCGCCGGGCCGGGGTGGGAGTGGTCGAGGTGCATGCTGCGGCTCCTGTGCGGTTCGGGACGGCGTGCGGTTCGGTGCGCCGGGGTCATGAGGCGAAGAGCCGGACCGGTCGTCCGGCGTGTGCCTCGGCGGCGATGTCGAGCAACGGGGCCGAGGCGGCGGGCAGTTCGTCGATGGGCCCGAGCGCGGCAGCGGCGGCCCGTTCGGCGACGCGGTCGAGTTCGGGGGCGAGCCGGGCCAGGACCGCGGTGGCTTCGAAGGGGTTGAGGGAGAGCAGCCGGACTACGGCGGCGGCGGGGCCGCCGACCGTCTCGTACGCGGCGCAGTGTGCGGCGTCCTCGGGTCCGAGCCCCGCCGCGCGCGCGGTCAGCCCGAGCACGACCGGCTGATGGCCACCGCGCGGCCGGGCAAGGGCGAAGGCGTCGAGTTCGTCCGTCGGCCAGGTCGCGCGGGCGGCCCTCATCAGCTGCCGGCCGAGCTTGCGGGCGACCGCGCGCAGGGCGGGTGAGGCCGTACGGGCGTCGGCGGCCTCGTCCAGGGCCAGCGGGTCGTGCCCGTGCGCGGCCGCCGCGGCGAGTGCCGCGGCGGTGAGCCCGGTCGTGTGCAGACGGCCCCGGCAGAAGGCCGCGAGGTCGTCGGCGTTGCGGACGCGTCCTGCCACGACGGCGGCTTCGGCGCCGCCGGAGTGGGCGTGCCCACCGGCGGGGAAGCGTCCGTCGGCCAGGACGAGCAGGGCGGCGCGGCTCATCCGTCGTCCGTTCTCAGAAGAGGAAATAACGCTGGGCCATGGGGAGTTCGGCGGCGGGGGCTGGTTCGACCGGATCGCCGTCGATCGTCACGGCGAAGCTGTCGGGGTTCACGTCGACCCGCGGCAGTGCGTCGTTCTCCCTCATGTCCGCCTTGGTGACGCCCCGGGTACTGGTGATCGGCACGAACCGCTTACCCAGTCCGAGCCGCTCCGGCAGCCCGTCCTCGATCGCCGCACCCGATACGAAGTTGAACGAGTTGGCCGCGGGGGCCCTGCCGACCGCGCCGAACATCGGGCGCGGCAGCACGGGTTGCGGGGTGGGGATGGAGGCGTTGGCGTCGCCCATCTGCGCGTACGCGATCTGGCCGCCCTTGATGACCGTCTGCGGTTTGACCCCGAAGAAGGCGGGTTCCCACAGGACCAGGTCGGCGAGTTTGCCGGTCTCCACGGAGCCGATCTCCCGGTCGAGGCCCTGGGCCACCGCCGGGTTGATGGTGTATTTGGCGACATAGCGACGGACCCGGTGGTTGTCCGCCCGCCCGTCGCCCGGCAGCGGGCCCCGTCGCTTCTTCATGACGTGCGCGGTCTGCCAGGTGCGCAGGACGACCTCACCGATCCGCCCCATCGCCTGCGAGTCGGAGGAGATGATCGAGATGGCACCGAGATCATGCAGGATGTCCTCGGCCGCGATGGTCGAGGGCCGGATACGCGACTCGGCGAACGCCAGGTCCTCCGGCACGGCCGGGTTCAGGTGGTGACACACCATCAGCATGTCGAGGTGTTCTTCGATGGTGTTGACGGTGTGCGGGCGGGTCGGGTTGGTGGAGCTCGGCAGGACGTAGGGCTCCGAGACGACGCCGATGATGTCGGGGGCGTGCCCGCCGCCCGCCCCCTCGGTGTGGTACGCGTGGATCGTGCGCCCGGCGATGGCGGCCAGGGTGTCGGCCACGAAGCCGGCCTCGTTGAGCGTGTCGGTGTGGATCGCGAGCTGGGCCCCGGTCTCCTCGCAGACGCCCAGACAGGCGTCGATCACGGCAGGCGTCGCTCCCCAGTCCTCGTGGATCTTGAAACCGAGTGCGCCGGCCCGCAGTTGGGAGTACATGGCGTCGCGGGACATCGTGTTGCCCTTGCCGAGCAGACCGATGTTGACGGGGTACGCCTCCAGCGCCTCGAACATCCGGGCCAGATGCCAGGGGCCCGGAGTGATGGTGGTGGCCTTGGTGCCCTCGGCCGGGCCGGTGCCGCCACCGACCAGGGTGGTGATGCCGCTGGAGAGCGCCTGGTCGACGAGGGTCGGCGAGATGAAGTGCACATGGGCGTCGATGGCGCCCGCGGTGAGGAACTTCCCGTTACCCGCGATGATTTCGGTCTCCGGGCCGATCACCAGGTCCGGGTGGACGCCGTCCATCGTGTCCGGGTTACCGGCCTTGCCGATCCCGGTGATACGGCCGTCGCGGACGCCGATGTCCGCTTTGACGATGCCCCAGTGGTCGATGACGACGGCGCCGGTGATCACGGTGTCCGGGGCGCCTTCGGCGCGGGTGGTGCGCGCCTGCCCCATGGACTCGCGGATCACCTTGCCGCCACCGAACACCGCCTCGTCGCCGGCGCGCCCGGGGCCGCCGCAGCGGTCCTCCTCGATCTCGATGAGCAGATCGGTGTCGGCGAGGCGGATCCGGTCTCCGGCGGTGGGTCCGAACAGGTCGGCGTACACGGCGCGGTGCAGTTCAGCCATCGAGAGGGCCTCCGGTCTCGCCGCGCAGTCCCGGGACGATCCGCCGTCCGGCCAGGGGGACGAGTTCGATGTCGACGGGGACGCCGGGCTCGAAGCGGACGGCCGTTCCGGCGGCGATGTTCAACCGCAGTCCGCGGGCGGCGGCCCGGTCGAACGCGAGGCCGGGGTTGGCCTCGGCGAAGTGGTAGTGCGACCCGACCTGGACCGGCCGGTCGGCCGCGTTGAGGACGGTGAGGCGGATGACGGACCGGCCGGCGTTGAGCGGCACGGGCCCGTCCGCGTACAGGATCTCTCCCGGAATCATCGGCGGACCCCCGTCAGACGATCGGTTCGTGGACGGTGACGAGCTTGGTGCCGTCGGGGAAGGTCGCCTCGACCTGCACGTCGTGGATCATCTCGGCTATGCCGTCCATGACGTCGTCACGGGTGAGCACCTTGCGTCCGGACGCCATGAGTTCGGAGACCGTACGGCCGTCCCGCGCCCCCTCCAGGAGATGGGAGGTGATGAGGGCGACGGCCTCGGGGTGGTTGAGCCGCAGCCCGCGCGCGCGGCGCTTGCCGGCCACGTCTGCGGCTACGTGTATGAGCAGGCGTTCCTGCTCGTGCGGGGTCAGTTGCACGCGTCCACCTCACAGTTGTCCGCCCAGTACCGGCCCTGGGCGCAGCGAGACACTAGCCGCCTTCAACACTCTGTTGAAGGTCGAACCAGTGTCGCGCGGCGAGGTATTGCACGTTAGAGCCGAAGTTTTTCCGGCGCGTTAACTGGCCTTTTGCAGATTCATGGACATCAGCCCGCGCAGACCGTTCTCGAGGACCTCGGGTCCCGCGTCGCCGAACATGGCGAGTTGGGTGATGAATCCCTGGGCGGTGGCGATCAGCGTGCGGACGATGTCCTCGTCCGGCACCCCCGCGGCGAGCACACCGCTCGCGCGGTAGACGCCGACCAGACGCGCCCACGACATCCGCAGACCCGCGTACGCCTCGTCGAGCGTGGCCGCCAGCCGCTCGCTGCGCAGGGCCTCGGACCACACCTGGACGATCAGTCCGGCATACACCCGCGGGTCCAGCCCTCCCCTGCGGTGCGCCCCGTCGCCGAACAGGGTGCGCACCACGCGGCCGATCAGCACATCGGGGGTCGGCGGCGGACTGGTCCGGGCGGCCCGCTCGAACGCCTGCCGGACCCCACCGACCGCCTCGTCCGCGATGGCGGCGATCAGATCCTCCTTGCCGCCGAAGTAGCGGTAGACCGCCCCGGCCGAGAGCCCGACCTCCTTCAGCACGTCCTGCATCGACGTCGCGTGGAAACCGTCGCGGGCGAAGCACCGTGCGGCGCCGTCGAGGATCTGCCGTCGGCGGGCGTCGAGATGTTCCTGGGATACGCGGGCCATGGAGCCAATGTAAAACGAACGTTCCTTCTTGACAAGCGAGCCGTCCCAACAGGACAGTGTGGGACGTAAAACGAACGATCATTCTCTTTGAATCCGAGGTACCCGTCATGCCCGCTGCCCCCAACCGCCGCCTGGTGGCGGTCGTCCTGCTGGTCCCCATCGTGGTGACCCTTGCCCTCTGGGCCTTCGCCTGGCCCGCCGCCCGTACGGCCCCCCGGGACCTCCCCGTCGGCGTCGCCGGCTCCGCCCCGGTGGCCGATCGGCTCCAGCAACAGCTCGAACAGCGTCACGACGCCTTCGAGATCCACCGCTACGACTCCGAGGCCGCCGCCCGCACCGCGATCGAGGACCGGTCCGTATACGGCGCGGTCGTCGTCACCGCGAAGGGACCCGAACTGCTGACCGCGTCCGCGGCCGGCCCGGTGGTCGCCCAACTGCTGCGGGAAGCGGTGACGGCATCGGCTCCCCCGGGTACCCCCGTCCCGGTCACGGACGTGGTGGCGGCTCCGGCCACCGACCCGCGCGGCGGCGTGCTCGGTGCGACCATCCTGCCCCTGGCGATCGCGGGCGTGGCCGCAGGTTCGGCCGTGACACTGCTGCGGCTGCGCGGCGGGCGCGCGGCCACGGCGGTCCTGGGCGTGGCCGCCCTGGTGGGCATCATCACCGCCGCGCTCACCGACAGCTGGCTCGGGATCCTCACCGGTGACTGGTGGGCCGAGGCCGGCACACTCGGCCTCACCGTGCTCGCCATCGGTGCGACGGTGGCGGGGCTCGCGGCGCTGATCGGACCGGCGGGCATCGGCCTGGGGGCGCTGCTCATGGTGCTGGTGGGCAACCCCTTCTCAGGCGTCACCAGCGCACCCGAACTGCTCCCCCGGCCCGTCGGGATGATCGGCCAGTGGCTGCCGCCGGGCGCGGGCGGTTCGCTGCTGCGCTCGGTCGCCTTCTTCGACGGGCACGCGGCGGGGGCCGCGACCCTGACCCTGACCCTCTGGGCGGCACTCGGCCTGACCGCGGTGATCGTCGGAGGCCGCCGCCGGCCCCCGGCACCCGAAGCCCCCGAGGCCGCACCCTCGCGACAGCCCGCGCTGACACCCTGACGGGCCGACCGCCGGCCGAACGGGCCGCGCATCCCCCTCCGGGGCGGGATACGCGGCCTTTTCGCGTTCCGTCAGTTGCCCGGGCCCTGATGCTCCCGGTGCTCCGCGGCGATGCCGAAGCGGTGCCGTTCGCCCGCAGCGGACGCCGAGGAGCCGATCGAGGAGACCGAACTGATCACCTGCTCCCGCTCGGCCGCCTCCTCGCTCTCGAGTCGCTCCAGGTCAGCGGCCGATACGAGCGCGACGAGCGGCTTGCCGTGCCGCGTCACGACCACGCGCTCGCCGCCGTAGACGACTCGGTTGATCAGTTCGGCGAGTTCAGCGCGGGCTTGCGTCACCGGAATCTCGTAGGCCATGCTCCCATCATAACCTTCTGTACGTCCTGTACATTTTTTACAGAAGCGTGTGCGGAGCCCGTCCGGCCCCCGCACGCCCGGAGGAGAGGCCCGCCATGTACCGCCCCGCCGCCCGCCACGTACTGCCTGAGTTCACGGAGCGCACGTCCCAGGGGACCCGCACGCTCGATCCCTACTCCAAGCTGCTGGCCGAACGGGTCGTGTTCCTCGGGACGCCCGTCGACGACACGGCGGCCACCGATCTGGTCGCCCAGTTCATGTACCTGGAGCACGACGCTCCCGACCGGCCCATCTCCCTTTACATCAACTCCCCCGGCGGCTCGTTCGGCGCCATGACCGCCGTCTACGACACGATGGCGTTCCTCACCTGCGAGGTGGAGACCTTCTGCCTCGGCCAGGCCGTGGCCGGTGCGGCCGTGCTGCTCGCGGCGGGAGCCCCGGGCAGACGGCACGCCCTGCCGGGTGCCCGCGTGATGGTGCGCCAGCCGGAACTCGCGGAGCCGGTGCGGGGGCAGCCGTCGGACCTGGAGATCGAGGCGCGGGAACTGGCCCGCATGCGCGAGACCCTGACCGGCATGCTGGCCCGTCACACCGGCCGCTCCGCCGCACAGATCACCGCCGACACCGAGCGCGACCTCATCCTCGACGCCGAGGGCGCCAAGGACTACGGACTGGTCGACCACATCGTCCAGAACCGGGGACCTCTGCCGCCGTCACACTCGGCGCGGTGAAATCACCATGCCGTCGCCCGAGTTCGCGCCGCTGCCCGCCCTGACCCGCGCGGAGGGCGAGTTCATCGACCGCTACCTGCAAGTCCTCGACCAGGTGGGCCGGATCAATCCGGTCCACGGCGGCGACACCTACGGCGCCCTGCGCGCCGCTCAGGCACTGGCCTCGTACTCGGCCGCGCTGCGGGACGCGCTCGCGCTGATGCACGAGCGGGGTGAATCCCGGATCCACGCCGTCACGTTGACCCGGGCGCTGCGCGTACTGGACGGCGAACGGCGCTCCGGGCGGGTCACCGTCCCGCCCGACCCGCCGAGTTGATCAGCCCACCGGGTCGACACGCCCGACGCGTCGACCGATTTTCCTCGCTCGTTCGGCGTAGACGTTACTTCTCACGAGGGACAACTCGATTTGCGCTCTCAAGGGGACTCCTGGGTGAGATCTTCCGTTCCGTCGCTGGTGCGGCACCGCACGCGAGGGGCTGACTGCGGCCCGAAAAGCCCTATTCACACCTGAACGGGCGAAACGTGACGAGTGTCACATATAGCCGTTTCGCCTCGGAAATCGGGCACTGGGTGAGTCAAGATCCCTGGGACGACAAGCCCCCGCCACCGCGGCGGGGCGGTCCGGGCGGACGCCGAGTCCTGCCGCTGTCCGGATGCCTGGTCGACAGGAGTGGATCGGCAGGAGTGGAGGACCCAAGCACAACGGGCTGACCGGATTTCCGGTTGGCCCTCGGGGTGAAGCCGCATCTGCGGCCGGGCGACTTCGCCGGCCCGAACCCGACAGGTCATCCTTCACAGGCGGCTGACGAAGGGTTGCGCATGACTGCGCAGGTTCATGTCCCGTCTCTGCTTGCCCGGGCCACGACGGCCTCGGTGATGACGCTCGCCGCCGTCGGCGGCACGTTGTTCGTTCCCGGCGCCGTGAGCGACGCCCAGGCCGCGACCCATTCGATGAAGGCGCTCAACATCGCCGCGTCGAAGAAGGGGGCACCCTACCGGTGGGGCGCCACCGGACCCAGCCGCTTCGACTGTTCCGGGCTGACGCTGTACTCGTTCAAGAAGGCCGGCAAGAAGCTCCCGCGCACGGCCCAGCAGCAGTACAACAAGACCCGCCACATCTCGTCGTCCAAGCGGCAACGCGGCGATCTGGTCTTCTTCCACTCCGGCCGCAGCATCTACCACGTGGGCATCTACGCGGGCAGCGGCAAGATCTGGCACTCACCCAAGACCGGGGCCGTGGTCCGCCTGGAGAAGATCTGGACGAAGAGCGTCTACTACGGGCGGGTCCGTTGAGCCCGCTGTCCGGCCCACACTGCCGCACCGGCGCCGCAGCGGGCCCGTCACCCCCCAGCCGCCCGCACACGGGAGCGGGCGACCGGTCCAGGGCTCCGGCGCGCGGACCCGGGCCGGCCACAGGCCGGGGCGGCTCTCCGGCGCGCGGATCCGGGGCCGGCCACGTCACCTCGGTGAACGGCCGGCGCGGTGGCGCGCGTCAGTGCTGAGCGGGTACGTGCCAGGGCAGCGCGATCCAGACGGTCTTCCCGCCGTCCGCGGTCGGGGTGACGGTCAGCCGGCCCCCGTACTCCTTGGCCAGCGAGCGGATGATCACCATGCCGCGGCCGTTGTCCTGCTGCACGGCCGCCGGGAGCCTCTGGGGCCAGCGTGGGTGACTGTCCGTCACCCCGAGGCGCAGCTGTTCCTCCCGCTCCAGCCGTAGGTCCACGGTGAAGGTGGGTGACTGCCCGAAGGTGTGCTGGACCGCGTTGGTCGCGAGCTCCGACACGATGAGCCGGACCGTGTCGCCCGTGTCCGTGCCGTCGGGCAGCCCCCATTCGGCCAGCACCCGGGCGACGTACCGCCGGGCTGCGGAGACCGAGACCGGCTCGCTCGGCAGAGTGACGCGTGCTTCTTGATGGTCCGCCATGGCGAGCCGTCCCTTTCCCACCCGGAAGCGACCCCGCGATCGATGGTCCGGGTTGTGCTTCGCGCCAGATTGCCACTGATGCTGCCCTCTGTAACGACGATCCACCAAGATATGCATATATCTGTCGCTCGAAGCGGTGAACTCTGCCCCGGTTGCCCCGCAGGGGGGCCACACTGTCCGCTCGACGGAGAGTGGGAGGGAGGCACCACATGCAGCACGGCCCTGCGGTGCGACGCCGCAAGCTCGGGGAGGAGCTGCGGAGTCTGCGCCATGCGTCGGGACTCACGAGCCGGGACGCGGCCCGCCTGCTGGGATGGCACCAGTCGAAGGTGAGCCGGATCGAGACCGGCGTGAGCGGAGTACAGCCCGGTGATGTGACCCGGCTGCTCGACGCGTACGGCACGGACGACCCGAAGCTGCGCGAGGTCCTTGAGGCGCTCGCGGGTTCGGCGGGCGGCGGGGGCGCGGGATGGTGGCACGCGTACCGCGGCCTGATCCCGCCGCAGTACCGCGACTTCATCAGTCTGGAGTCACAGGCGCGCACGGCCCGCACCCTGGAGACATCGGTGGTGCCGGGTCTGCTGCAGACCGCCGATTACGCCCGCGCGGTGACCCGGGCCTCGCTCGACGGGCTGCCCGTCGGACAGCTGGACTCGCTGGTGAAGGTGCGGCTGGCACGGCAGGGGGTCCTGCGGAGTGATCCCCCGCTGAGGCTGAGCGCGGTGCTGGACGAGGCGGTGCTGCGGCGGGAGGTCGGCGGCCGGCGGGTGATGCGGGAGCAACTGCGCCACCTCAGCCGGGTAGCTCAACTACCCCATGTGCGCATTCAGTTGCTGCCGTTCTCGGTCGGTGGCTATGTGGGCCTCACCGGACCTTTCGTTATCTTCTCTTTTCCGCACACTTCTGATCTGGATGTGGTCGTTCTTGACCATTTGATGAGTAGCCTCTACCTGGAGCGGAAAGAAGACCTCGAGGCGTACAGCTCGGCCTTCCGCACTCTGCAGGCACACGCGCTGTCGCCGGAGCACTCGTTGGACCTGATCGCCGCAATCGACCGCGGCGGTCAGTGACCCCGGACTGCCCGAGGGGGGCGTCATGTCGGATTGCCTCGCACAGCACGCGTTACGTTGGCGGCGCAGCAGCCGCAGCACGGGAATGAACAACTGCGTGGAGGCCGCGCCGTTCGGCGGCCGGCGACTGGCCGTGCGCGATTCCAAGGATGTGTCCAGGCCGCCCCTGCAGTTCTCGGCCACGGCCTGGACGTCCTTCGTCAGCGCCCTGAACGGCGGCTCCGTCCACTGAGCCGGGGGCCGGGCCCTCGGGCACGGACCTCCGGAGTGTCAGCCGGCCGGGGCCGTCCGCCGTACGATCCCCACCGCGTGTGCGATCTGCTCGTCCGTCAGGTCGGCCCGTGCCGTCAGCCGCAGCCGGGAGATGCCGTCCGGTACGGACGGTGGCCGGAAGCACCCGACCGCCATGCCGGCGGCACGGCAGTCGGCCGCCCAGCGGACGGCGGCCTCGGCCGAGGGCGCGCGTACCGACACCACCGCCGCGTCGGGTCTGACCGCGGTCAGACCGGCCGCGGTCAGCTGCCCGAACAGCGCGGTGGCGACCGCACGGGCTCTGGCCGCGCGTTCCGGTTCGCGGCGCAGCAACCGCAGGCTGCCCAGGGCAGCACCGACGGCGGCAGGGGCGAGACCGGTGTCGAAGATGAACGTACGGGCGGTGTTGACCAGGTGGTCGATCACCCGTGCCGGACCGAGCACCGCCCCGCCCTGACTGCCCAGGGACTTGGAGAGGGTGAGCGTGGTGACGACGCCGTCGCCGCCTGCCAGGCCGGCCGCGGCGAGTGCGCCGCGTCCGCCGTCCCCGAGCACTCCCAAGCCGTGCGCGTCGTCGACGAGCAGCGCGGCGTTCTCCGCGCGGCAGGCGGCGGCCAGTTCGGCCAGGGGTGCGGCGTCGCCGTCGACCGAGAAGACCGAGTCGGTGACCGCCAGCGACCTGCCCCGGTGTGCGTGCAGCGTCTTGCGTACGGCCTCCGGGTCGGCGTGCGGTACGACGGCGGTCTCGGCCCTCGAGAGCCGGCAGCCGTCGACGATCGAGGCGTGGTTGCCCGCGTCCGACACGATCAGGGATCCCCGGCCGGTCAGCGCGGTGAGCGCCGCGAGGTTGGCGGCGTAGCCCGAGGACAGAACCAGGGCCGCCTCGAAACCGCAGAAATCGGCCAGTTCACCTTCGAGCTCGGCGTGCAGCGCGGTGGAACCCGTGACGAGCCGGGAACCGGTGGCGCCGCCGCCCCAGCGGCGCGCCGCGTCCGCCGCCGCACCGGTCACCTCGGGATGCCGGGTCAGGCCGAGGTAGTCGTTGCTCGCGAGGTCCAGCAGTTCCGGGTCGGCGGGCCGCGGCCGGAGCGTCCGGACGAGTCCGGCGTCCGCGCGGCGGCGCGCCTCCTCATCGATCCAGTCGAACGGGGCGAAGGACATGGGCGGGTCCCTTTTGTAGGCAGCTCACAGACCCTAACCGTGGGCGCAGCCGGGCATGGTGTGGCAATGCACACACCCTCCGCGAGCTCTGTTGTCCGGTTCCTCCTTGGCTCGGAGCGGTGCCGTGCGTCAGGATCATCGCCATGGACCTCCTGAACACGCTGGTGGACAAGGGGCTGCGGCGCGAGCTGCCGACCCGTGAAGAAGCGCTCGCCGTTCTGGCGACCCCGGACGACGAACTGCTCGATGTGGTGGCCGCGGCCGGAAAGGTGCGCCGTCAGTGGTTCGGGCGGCGGGTGAAGCTGAACTATCTGGTCAATCTGAAGTCCGGGCTCTGCCCCGAGGACTGCTCGTACTGCTCCCAGCGGCTGGGATCCAAGGCCGAGATCCTGAAGTACACCTGGCTGAAGCCCGACGAGGCGTCGAAGGCGGCGGCCGCGGGAGTGGCCGGTGGCGCCAAGCGCGTCTGCCTGGTCGCGAGCGGCCGGGGCCCGACGGACCGGGACGTCGACCGGGTGTCGCAGACCATCGAGGCGATCAAGGAACAGAACGAGGGCGTGGAGGTGTGCGCCTGTCTGGGTCTGCTCTCCGACGGCCAGGCCGACCGGCTGCGGTCGGCGGGCGCCGATGCCTACAACCACAACCTCAACACGTCGGAGGAGACGTACGGGGCGATCACGACCACCCACACCTACGCCGACCGGGTGGAGACGGTGCACCAGGCGCAGGCGGCCGGGCTCTCCGCCTGCTCCGGGCTGATCGCCGGCATGGGGGAGAGCGACACCGACCTGGTCGACGTGGTCTTCGCGCTGCGTGATCTCGACCCTGACTCGGTACCCGTCAACTTCCTGATCCCCTTCGAGGGCACTCCGCTCGCCAAGGAGTGGAACCTGACGCCCCAGCGCTGTCTGCGCATCCTGGCGATGGTGCGGTTCGTCTGCCCCGACGTGGAGGTACGGCTGGCGGGCGGGCGCGAGGTGCATCTGCGTTCGATGCAGCCGCTGGCCCTGCACCTGGTCAACTCGATCTTCCTGGGTGACTACCTGACCAGTGAGGGCCAGGCGGGCCAGACCGACCTCGACATGATCGCGGACGCCGGCTTCGAGGTGGAGGGCGCGGGTACGACGACGCTCCCCGGCCACCGAGCCGAGGCGGGCGGCGGCTGTGGCTCGCACTCCGGCGGATGCGCGCCCTGCGGCGACAACCCGGAGGCCGAGGCCGCTCCCGCGGAGACCGCCGAGGACCGGCCGGCACGCACGGACCTGGTGGCGGTCCGCCGTCGCGGGGCGGGTACGGATCTCGCACCCAATGCCTGAGCCGCTCTCCCCCGCCAGGCTCCGGGCGCTGGACCGGGCCCACGTCTGGCACCCGTACGGCCCCATGCCGGGCCGGCAGGAGCCGCTGGTCGTGGAGTCCGCGTCCGGCGTACGGCTCCGGCTTGCCGAACCGGCCCATGGACAGCACGAGTTGGTCGACGGCATGTCGTCGTGGTGGTCGGCGGTGCACGGGTACAACCATCCGGTGCTGAACGAGGCGGCACGCGACCAGCTGGACCGGATGAGCCATGTGATGTTCGGCGGGCTCACGCACGAGCCCGCCGTGCGGCTGGCGGCCAGGCTGGTCGAGATCACCCCGGAGCCGTTGCGGCACGTCTTCCTCGCCGACTCCGGCTCGGTGTCGGTCGAGGTGGCCGTGAAGATGTGCCTCCAGTACTGGCGTTCCGCCGGCCGGCCGGCCAAGCAGCGGCTGCTGACCTGGCGCGGCGGGTACCACGGGGACACCTGGCAGCCGATGTCGGTGTGCGACCCCGAGGGCGGCATGCACGAGCTGTGGTCGGGGGCGCTGCCCCGGCAGGTCTTCGCGGACGAGCCGCCGGCCGGCTTCGACGCGGAGCCGGACGTCGCGTACGCCACGCATCTGCGTGAGCTGATCGCCCACCACGCCGATGAGCTGGCCGCGGTGATCGTGGAGCCCGTGGTGCAGGGGGCGGGCGGCATGCGCTTCCACTCCCCCGCGTACCTGCGTGTCCTGCGCGAGGCCTGCGACGCCCACGGCGTGCTCCTGGTGTTCGACGAGATCGCCACGGGCTTCGGGCGTACGGGCAAGCTTTTCGCAGCGGAGCACGCCGGGGTCTCGCCCGATGTGATGTGTGTGGGCAAGGCCCTGACCGGCGGCTACCTGACGATGGCGGCGACGCTGTGCACGACCGAGGTGGCCGAGGGCATTTCGCGCGGCGAGGTGCCGGTGCTCGCCCACGGGCCGACGTTCATGGGCAATCCGCTCGCCTCCGCGGTGGCCTGCGCCTCGATCGAGCTGTTGCTCGGCCAGGACTGGGAGCAGGAGGTCAAGCGGATCGGGGCCGGTCTCCGGGACGGCCTGGCCCCGGCCGGGGAGCTGCCCGGGGTCCGCGATGTGCGGGTTCTGGGTGCGATCGGCGTCGTCCAGCTCGATCACGAGGTGGACATGGAGTCCGCGACGCGGGCGGCGGTGCGCGAGGGCGTGTGGCTCCGGCCGTTCCGCGACCTCGTCTACACCATGCCGCCGTACGTCACCGGTGACGACGATGTGGCGCGGATCTGCCGCGCCGTGTGCGCTGCGGCGCGGGAGGGCTGAGATGAGCGTTCTGGTGGTGACGGGTACGGGCACCGAGATCGGCAAGACGATCGTGACGGCGGCCGTCGCGGCGGCATCGGCAGGCCGTCGGGTGGCGGTGCTCAAGCCGGCCCAGACGGGCCTTGAGCCGGGTGAGCCGGGTGACGCCGCCGAGGTGGCGCGGCTGGCGGGCACTCATGTGACTGCTGTCGAACTGGCCCGTTTTCCGGAGCCGTTGGCACCTGCGACCGCTGCTCGGCGGTCCGGATTGGCACCGGTGCGTCCGTACGAGGTCGCCGAGGCCGCCGAGAAACTGGCGGCCGAGCACGATCTGGTGCTCGTCGAGGGCGCTGGCGGCCTGCTCGTGCGGTTCGACGACGACGGCGCGACCCTGGCGGACGCGGCACGGCTGCTGGCGGCTCCCGTCCTGGTGGTCACGCCTGCCGGGCTCGGCACGCTCAACTCGACGGCGCTGACGGCGGAGGCGCTGCGCGCCCGCGGGCTCGACTGCCTCGGGGTGGTGATCGGCAGCATGCCGGCCGAGCCTGACCTGGCGGAGCGCTGCAATCTGGCGGACCTCCCGGTGGCGGCGGGCGCCCCGCTGCTGGGCGTGGTTCCGGCGGGCGCGGGAGCACTCGACCCCGTGGAATTCCGTGCCCGCGCCGGGAGTTGGCTGGCGGGGCGGCTGGGCGGCACCCGGCCTCCGGACTGAGCGCTGTGCGGCGCAGGACGGGGTGCGCCGAAGGGGGCAGAATCGAGGTAGCCGAACGATTCCGGCCGAGCGTGGCCCGAGGGGCGCATCCCTCGCTCCGGGCCCGCTCGGACCGGCCCCCGTCGAGGAGGTCCGTCATGCGGTTGCGGAGCACGAAGATCCAGAAGGACGCGGTGCACCACCCCGTCTTCGCCCGTTGCTACGCCCGGCTGAGCGTGGCCGCGGAGTCCGCCGCGGGACTGGCCGCGGTGCGGGCCGAACTGCTGTCGGGACTGTCCGGCCGGATCATCGAGATCGGAGCGGGCAACGGCCTGAACTTCGCCCACTACCCGCCGGCGGTGTCCGAGGTGGTGGCGATCGAACCGGAGCGCACGCTACGGCAGTTGGCGGTACGTTCCGCGCTGCGCGCCGGTATCCCGGTGGACGTGGTCCCGGGGACGGCGGAGGCCCTCCCGGTGAAGAGCGAGGCGTTCGACGGAGCCGTCGCCTCGCTCGTGCTGTGCACCGTACGCGATGTGCGGCAGTCGCTCGCGGAGATCCGGCGGGTCCTGCGGCCGGGTGGCGAGTTGCGCTTCTTCGAACACGTGCGGGCCGACGGCCGGGGCATGGCAGCCACCCAGCGCGCGCTGGACCGGACCTTCTGGCCGCTGGTGGCCGGGGGATGCCACACCTCGCGTGACGCGCTCGCCGCCATCGAGGCGGCCGGGTTCACGGTGGAGGCGTACCGGAAGGTCAACATGCCGGAGCACGGCATCAGGCTTCCCACGTCCTCGTGCGTGCTGGGCGTGGCACGACGGTCGGCCGTGGTGGACCGGGGGCGGCTGGGCCTGCGCTGACCGGCGTACACCCTCCGGTGGGGCCCGTGCCGCGTCGAGCCGACGTCACCGGTCACGCGGCCCCGGTCACAGGCTCCACTGACGCAGCTCGTCGGCGATGGCCCGGACGTCCGCCTTGCCCTCCTTGACCAGCAGGGCCAGATCGCGCACCTGTTCCGGCGAGGTGATGACCTTCAGTCCCGCCGCCACGAGGTAGCCGTAGGCGACGGCGGAAGCGAACATCGCGTTGGACCGCTCCAACGCGGGCACGTGCAGCAGCAGTTGCAGCAGCGCGGCAGCTCTGGAGTGCGGGTCGCTGTAGACCGGGCTGCCGAAGATCTCCGCCTCGTGCCGTGCGACCGCGGCGACCAGAGCGCCCCAGTCCGTGACCTGCGGGTCGCCCGGCGTCTTGTGCTCGGCGACCATGAGAAGCCAGGAAAGCTGGATCCGGAGGTTCAACGGGTGCCTTTGCGCTCCGGGCCGAACTCCTCGGCGAACACCGATGCGTAACTCTTCATGAAGTCGGCGGCGGCCTCGACGAAGGTGTGGCCGACCTCGCCCGCGTCCTGTTTGACGAGCTCCTCTATGTAGCGGTTCACGCTCATCCCCCTCTGGAGCGCGCGCTGCCGCGCGGCCTCGGCGGTGGCCTCGTCCACTCGAACGTTCAGCTGCGTCTTGGGCACCTCCTCACGCTAGCGCGGGATCGCTAGCACCGGCAAGACGTACGGGCCCGGCCCGCTTCCGCGAGCCGGGGCGCCGTGCCGTCCGAGGGCCCGGCGCCCCCTGTCACCTGGCATATCACCGCAGCCTTCCGGCCCGGGCGTACGGGCGCCGGGGCCCGTACCGTCGAAGGATGAGCGTCGGATACCGCACCCGGCCACCCCCTTCTCCGAACAAGTGGTCATAATTCCTGGTCAGGCGACCGAAGTCAGCGCAGTCGGCCACGTCCTGGCGGCGAACACCTGCCAACCGACCAGATCTCGCGACGACTCATGGAGTGCACACATTGAGTACGACGTTCCGTTCCCGTATCACCGCCCGGCTCGGGCGCACCTACCTGGCCAGGATCCAACGGCACGGAATCGGTTCCTCCACCATCAAGCTGCTGCCGGAGGAACTGCTCATGCTCCTGCGCCGCGACGGGCTCGATCCCGTGCGCCGGGTGGCCACGACCCGGGCGAGCGCCCCGGTCTCCAGGGTGTCACTGCCGTTCGGCATGGACGCCTGGGTGGTCACCGGGTACGAGGAGTCGAAGGCCGTGCTCGGCTCCGCCGAGGGGTTCAGCACGGATTTCGCCCACCTCGCGGGCAATGCCGGGATCGCCGCCGAGCAGAGCCCCGGCGGGCTCGGGTTCAGTGATCCGCCGGTGCACACGCGGCTGCGCCGCATCCTGACCCCGGAGTTCACCATGCGCCGGCTGCGGCGCCTGGCACCCCGCATCGAAGCCATCGTCGACGAACGCCTGGACGCGATGGAGGCTGCCCGCGGCCCGGTCGACCTGGTGCACGAGTTCGCGCTGCCCGTCCCCTCGCTCACCATCTGCGAGCTGCTGGGCGTGCCCTACCGGGACCGGCACGACTTCCAGCAACTGGCCATGGACCGTTTCGACCTCTTCGGCGGGACGACCGCGCCCTTCGGTGCCATGTCCGCGTCGCTGGACTACTTCAGGGGCGTGGTCAAGGCACAGCGCCAGAACCCGGGGGACGGGCTGCTCGGCATGATCGTGCGGGAGCACGGCGACACCGTCGACGACGAGGAACTGGCGGGCCTCGCCGACGGCGTGCTCACCGGCGGCTTCGAGACGACGGCCAGCACGATCGCGCTGGGCTCGCTGGTCATGCTGCAGAACGAGGACGTCCTCGACCGGCTGCGCACGGACGACACCATGACCGCACCGTTCGTCGAGGAGGTGCTGCGGTACCTCTCCGCGGTCCAGATGGCCTTCCCCAGGTTCGCCCGTGAGGACATCGAGATAGCCGGGGTCGTCATTCCGCGCGGCGACATGGTCCTCTGCTCCCTGAGCGGCGCCAACCGTGATCCGTCGTACGTCACGGACGACGGGGGCTTCGACCCGCACCGCTCCACCCCGGCGGGCCACCTGGCCTTCGGCCACGGCATCCACCGCTGCATCGGCGCCGAACTGGCTCGCATGGAGCTGCGCGTGGCCTACCCGGCGCTGGCCCGGCGGTTCCCCGGCATGCGGCTCGCCGTCCCGCCCCAGGAGCTCGGCTTCCGGAAGCTGTCGATCGTCTACGGCATCGAGTCGCTCCCGGTGCACCTGCGCTGAGGAGGCCAGTGCCCGCGCGCTTCCGGGCAGATGCGAATTCGTTCGCCCATCGGGATGACATTCTGCTTGGCTCGTCCCATGAGCGATCTTCACATCCGCTGCGCGGGCCCGGCCGACGTCGACGACGTACTGACGTTCTGGCGCGAGGCCGCAGAAGGAACGAGCATCAGCGACGACCACGACGGGGTGTCCCGGCTGGTTGCCCGGGACCCCGAATCCCTGCTCCTCGCGGAGCGGGACGGCCTGCTCGTGGGCACCGTCATCGCCGGCTTCGACGGATGGCGCTGTCACGTCTACCGGCTGGCCGTGCATCCCGGGGCACGCCGGCAGGGCATCGCCACCGCCCTGCTGGAAGCGGCGGACGCCCGTTTCGCCGCGCTCGGCGGCCGCCGGGCCGACGCCATGGTCCTGGAGGCCAACGAACGCGCACACCACGCGTGGGCGGCCGCCGGCTATCACCGGGAGGACCACTGGCGGCGTTGGGTGAAGCCTCTTTGAAAACGGTGCGGGGCCGGCGTGCTCCGGCCACGGAGCCGCAGTCCGAAGTGGTGGAGGACTGCCCCACCTCTCCACTTTGCCGATCCTTTACTATGAGGGCTCCCCTGTCGATCCTTATGAAAGGTGTGAGCGTCCGCCCATGGGCGAGCCTCCCAGTAGCCGATATCGCCGAGATCGCGCGATCTTCCTGTCCCTGCCCGATCATGGGACGGAGGTGAACCGATGACCGAAGTGCTTCTGCTGCTCGTGGCGGTACTGCTCTCCCTCGCCTGTGGCGCCTTCGTCGCGGCGGAATTCTCACTGACCACGGTCGAACGCGGCCAGCTCGAGCGGGCTGTGGAGCGGGAGGAGCGCGGCGCCGCGAGCGCCATGAAGGCGGTACGCAGCCTGACCTTCCAGCTCTCCGGGGCCCAGCTGGGCATCACCGTCACCAACCTGGTCGTCGGCATGCTCTCGGAGTCGTCCATCGCGAAGCTGATCCGCGGCCCGGTCGAGGCAGTGGGACTGTCGCCCAGCGTGTCCTCGTCCGTGGCCCTGGTGATCGGGACCGCCCTGTCCACCGTGTTCCTCATGGTGGTCGGCGAGCTCGTACCGAAGAACTGGGCCATCTCCTCGCCCCTCGCCGTGGCGAAGACGGTGGCCACTCCGCAGCGGGCCTTCACCGCGATCTTCCGGCCCTTCATCAGCCACCTCAACAACACGGCCAACCGCATCGTGCGCCGCTTCGGGCTCGAACCGGCCGAGGAACTGGCATCCGCCCGCAGCCCGCAGGAGCTGGTGGCACTGGCCCGGCACTCCGCCAAGGCCGGCGCCCTGGAGGCCGACACGGCCGAGCTGTTCGTCCGTACGCTCAATCTGGCGGAACTGACCGCGGAGAACGTGATGACGCCCCGGGTGCAGGTCACCGCGCTGGAGGTGCAGGCGACCGCCGAGGACGTCGCCAACGCGACACGGGCGACCGGACTGTCCCGGTTCCCCGTGTACCGGGGCAGCCTCGACACCGTCGTCGGTGTCGCGCACATCAAGGACGTCCTGGCGATCCCCGCCGAGCAGCGGCCTCGCAAGCGGGTCTCCGACCTGCTGCGCGAGCCACTGCTCGTGCCGGAGACCCTGACCGTCGACCGGCTGCTGGACCGGCTCTCCGGCAAGCTCGCGATGGCGGTCGTCATCGACGAGTACGGAGGCACGGCGGGCGTCGTGACGCTGGAGGACATCGTCGAAGAGGTCGTCGGTGAAGTGCGGGACGAGCACGACCCGCACGAGACACCGGACCTCGCGCCCGCCGGGGAGGACGCCGACGGACGCACGCTGTGGTCGGCCGACGGCGCGGCCCGCACGGACCAGCTGGAGACGATCGGACTGAGAGTGCCGGACGGACCGTACGAGACCCTCGCCGGTCTGATCGCCACGGAGGTGGGCCGCATCCCGGCCGTGGGTGACTCCATCGAGCTCGCCGGCTGGCGCCTCGATGTGGTGGACGCCTCGGGGCGGCGCGCCGCCCGGGCGCTGCTGCACGCGCCGCTGCCCGGTTCCGACGAGCTTCCGGAGGATGAGCGATGACCGCCGTACAGCTCTTCATCGGTCTGATGACTCTCGTCGTGAACGCCTTCTTCGTCGGTGCGGAGTTCGCCCTCATCTCCGTGCGGCGCAGCCAGATCGAGCCGCAGGCGGAGGACGGGAACCGGCGGGCGCGCAGCGTCATCTGGGGTCTGGAACACGTCTCGGCGCTGCTCGCGGCGGCACAGCTGGGCATCACGCTGTGCACCCTGGTCCTGGGTATCGTCGCCGAGCCCGCCATCGCGCATCTGCTGGAGCCCGTCTTCGACGCCGTGGGGGTGCCGCACGGACTGGTCCATCCGATCTCGTTCGTGATCGCCCTGTCGGTGGCGACCTACCTCCACATGCTGCTCGGCGAGATGGTGCCGAAGAACATCGCCCTGGCGGAGCCGGTGAGGACCGCACTGCTGCTCGGGCCGCCGCTGGTGGGCCTGGCCCGTGCGCTGCGTCCGGTGATCTTCGCGATCAACGCCTTCGCCAACGCCCTGCTGAAGCTGTTGAGGGTGGAGACGAAGGACGAGGTGTCGGCCACCTTCTCGGACGACGAGCTGGCCCGGCTCGTCAAGGACGCCGGCGACGCCGGGCTGGTCGACGACCGCGCGGCCGAGCGACTGCACCACGCGCTGGAGCTGGGGCGCAGGCCGGTGCGCGACGTGGTGCTGCCGGTGGACCGGGTCATGTACACGAGGGTCGGAACGACGCCCGAGGAACTGGAGAGGCTCTCGTCCGAGACCGGGTTCTCGCGATTCCCGGTGATGGACAGCGAGCAGCGGATCCTGGGCTACCTCCACGTGAAGGACGCCCTCGACGTCACGCCCCGCGACATGCCGTTCCCCGTGACGGCGATGCGGCCGATCGCCCGGGTCCGGGCGGCGACCCCGCTCGACGACGTCCTGACCGCCCTCCGGCGCAGCCGTACGCATCTGGCGGCGGTCCTCGACGAGGACGACCGGCTGGCCGGCATGGTGACGATGGAGGACGTGCTCCGCGAACTGGTGGGCCGGCCCCAGTCGCGCTGATCCGCCCGCCCGAACCGCGGTCCCGCGCCCCTCAGGGGGTGCGGGACCGCGCTCGTTCCGGGGTGGGGCGGGGCTCGTTCCGGGGCGGGCGGGGCTGCCACCGCCTCCGGCGAGGGTCGGCCCCCGCCGCGATACGATCGCGGGGCCATGGAAATCAATGCCGAATACACCAGTCTCGTCGCGGTGGGCGATTCGTTCACCGAGGGCATGTCGGACCTGCTGCCCGACGGTTCGTACCGGGGCTGGGCCGACGTTCTCGCCACCCGGCTGGCGACCCGTACCCCCGGTTTCCGATACGCGAATCTCGCCGTGCGCGGGAAGCTCATCGGCCAGATCGTGGACGAGCAGGTGGACGTTGCGGCGGCCATGCAGGCGGACGTGGTGACGCTGGTGGGCGGCCTCAATGACGCCCTGCGGCCCAAGTGCGACATGGGCATGGTCCGCGGCCGGCTGGAGGAGGCCGTGGAGCGTCTCGCGCCCTCGTGCAAGAAGCTGGTCCTCATGCGCAGCCCCGGTCGCAACGGGCCGGTGATGGAACGCTTCCGGCCACGGATGGAAGAGTTGTTCACCCTGGTCGACGATCTGGCCGCCCGGCACGGTGCGCAGGTCGCCGACCTGTACGGAGCGCCGGTGCTGGGCGACCCCAGGATGTGGGACGTGGACCGGCTGCACCTGACTGCCGAGGGACACCGCAGGGTGGCGGAGGCTGTCTGGCAGACACTGGGGCTGCCTCCGGAGGACGACTGGCAGACGGTGCTTCCCACCGCCGCCCTGCCGCGCTGGGCCACTCGGCGCGTCGAAGACGTGCGCTTTGCCCGCCGGCACCTCTTCCCGTGGATAGGACGGCGTCTGACCGGGCGCTCCTCGGGTGACGGCCGTGCGGGAGCGCAGTTCAGCGCCGAGCTGGGGCGGGCCTTCTGGATCACGCCCGTGGACGCCGGGGCGCCGGGCCCGATCTCCACGTGGCGCCGGGTCGACGCGAGCGAGTAGCGGGCCCGCCGGGAACGGTTCCGCGAGCCCGCCCCCACCCGAACCGCCTCCGACTCCCTCCGGCTCTCCCGCTCGCGCGCCGAATCCGGGCGGCACACCGACCGTCCTCTCAACCACGACCTCGTTGCCACGTCCACGTCGCCAGGTCCTCGTAGCAACGCACAAACCGGGGGCGGCGCCGACCTGCATAAACCGCCAGTAGAATCTGGACACGTGACTGCTGTGTCTGCGAAGCCTCGCATCCCCAATGTCCTGGCCGGCCGCTACGCCTCTACGGAGCTGGCTGTCCTCTGGTCCCCCGAGCAGAAGGTGAAGCTGGAACGTCAGCTGTGGCTGGCGGTGCTGCGCGCCCAGAAGGACCTCGGGATCGAGGTACCCGACGCGGCCCTCGCCGATTACGAGCGCGTCCTCGACCAGGTCGACCTGGCATCGATCGCCGAGCGCGAGAAGGTGACCCGGCACGACGTCAAGGCCCGCATCGAGGAGTTCAACGCCCTCGCCGGCCACGAGCAGGTCCACAAGGGAATGACCTCCCGCGACCTGACCGAGAACGTCGAGCAACTCCAGATCCGGCTGTCGCTGGAGCTCATGCGCGACCGCACGGTGGCGGTCCTGGCGCGACTCGGCAGGCTCGCCGGCGAGTACCGCGAACTGGTCATCGCCGGCCGGTCCCACAACGTCGCCGCGCAGGCCACAACACTGGGCAAGCGCTTCGCCACCGCGGCGGACGAGCTGCTGGTGGCTTACGGGCGCCTTGAGGACCTGCTGGGCCGCTACCCGCTCCGCGGAATCAAGGGCCCCGTCGGCACGGCCCAGGACATGCTCGACCTGCTGGGCGGGGACGCCGGGAAGCTCGCCGATCTGGAGCAGCGCATCGCCGGGCACCTCGGCTTCGCGCAGGCCTTCACATCGGTCGGCCAGGTCTACCCGCGCTCCCTCGATTACGACGTGGTGACCGCCCTGGTACAGCTGGCCGCAGCACCTTCCTCCGTGGCCAAGACCATCCGGCTGATGGCCGGCCACGAGCTGGTGACCGAGGGCTTCAAGCCGGGCCAGGTCGGTTCGTCCGCCATGCCGCACAAGATGAACACCCGCTCCTGCGAGCGCGTCAACGGCCTGATGGTCATCCTCCGGGGCTACGCGTCGATGACCGGTGAGCTGGCGGGCGACCAGTGGAACGAGGGCGACGTGTCCTGCTCCGTGGTCCGCCGGGTGGCGCTGCCGGACGCGTTCTTCGCGTTCGACGGTCTGGTGGAGACCTTCCTGACGGTGCTCGACGAATTCGGCGCGTTCCCCGCGGTCGTCGCGCGCGAGCTGGACCGCTACCTGCCCTTCCTCGCCACGACCAAGGTGCTGATGGGCGCGGTTCGCGCCGGTGTCGGCCGTGAGGTCGCGCACGAGGCCATCAAGGAGAACGCGGTCGCGTCCGCGCTTGCCATGCGTGAGCAGGGTACGGAGCGCAACGAACTGCTGGACAAGCTGGCGGCGGACGAGCGCATCCCGCTTGACCGCGCGCAGTTGGACGAGCTGATGGCCGACAAGCTCTCGTTCACGGGTGCCGCGGGCGACCAGGTCACCGCACTCGTCGGCCGGATCGAGGAGATCACCAAGCAGCACCCGGAGGCCGCCGGTTACACGCCGGGCTCGATCCTCTGATGCGCGGGACCACCGGTCGATGACACCCGAAGAACTCCTGGCCGCCCGTGACCGCATTGTTCCCGATGTGGTCGCGGGCGGCCTGCGCGTCCTGTTCTGCGGAATCAACCCGAGCTTGATGACGGGCGCCACGGGCCATCACTTCGCCTTTCCCGGTAATCGTTTCTGGCCGGTGCTCCATCGGTCCGGATTCACCGCGCGTCAGCTGAAGCCGTGCGAGCAGTCCGAACTGCTCGGCCACGGACTGGGCATCACCAATGTGGTCGCCAGAGCCACAGCCCGGGCCGACGAACTGTCTGCCGAGGAACTTCGCGCCGGGGGCCGGCTCCTCACCTCGAAGGTCGAGGAACTGCGGCCGCAGTGGCTGGCCGTCGTCGGGATCACGGCCTACCGAACGGCCTTCGGTGAGCGGCAGGCCCATATCGGGCCGCAGGACCGGCGCATCGGCGGGGCCCGGGTCTGGGCACTGCCCAACCCCAGCGGCTTGAACGCCCACTGGACCGTGAGTTCCATGGCCGACGAGTACGGACGCCTCCGGTCAACCGTCGACGCGGACACCGCCACCGCCGCCACCGAGGCCTGACGACAGCACCGTGCCGCCCTGCGACAACGGCCACACCTGGCTATCGGGCCGCCGTGGCTCCGGACTCAATCCCGGTTCCACGCCCGCGGACCGCGCCGGCCTCCGCGCTCACGGAGGATCAATCTCGGTCACCACCACGCCGAGTTCGCACCCGAGGCCTTCCTCCTCCAGGTACAGCGCCAGGGCGATCCACTGATCATCTATGCGCCAGAGCCGGAGATATTCGCACCCCGCAACGGTTTCGGCCCACGGATCGGGTATCTCCTCACCCGACATCATGCGCTCCTGGGCACTCCACAAGCTGATCAGCTGCGGATCGCCCCAGCGCGCGCCGAGCACGGTGACGAGGGCGTCGTGCTCGGCGAGACACTGCGCACGACGCTCAAGCCGCTCTGCCTCGTCGTCGTCCCCGTACTCGTCTTCGGCGCGCAGGGACGCCGTGTGGTAGCCGGGACCGCTGACTCCCGAACCCGATCGGATGCGATCCGCGGGAAACTCTCGGGTGCGCATCCCGTCGATGAGGCGGAGGTGATGTGCGGTGGTCATGCCGTCAGTAAACCGTCCGGCACTGACAACGAGAGTCTCACCGAGCACTTTGAGAGGGTTTCAGCCCCTCCTCTGCTGGCGGTCGGCGCAGTTCCCGACAGCCTCGTCAGCCGCTGGTCATTCCATCCCGAGGGGCCCGATGCCCAGATCCTCACGCAAGCGGCCGCGCATCTCAGCCATGGCCGTGCGGCGCTGTTGGACGAAGGCCCCGTCCTCTGCGGAGCCGACCGCAACCCCGCGGGCACAGGCGTCGCGCATCCGACGCAGGCTGTGGAACGCCCCGTTCCCGGCCGCGACGACGAGTGGTGGGCCCACGAGCCGCACTGATAGCCCCGGGCTCGGCCTCCGTTCCACCCCACGAACTTGTGCGGGGCGGAACGCCTAGGCGTCCCGGCGTCGCAGGGCCCACCATCCGGCCAGCAACGACGCCCCCGCCCATGCCGCGGTGACGGCCAGCCCCGTCCAGGGGCCGATACTGCCCTCCGGATGCTGGTGCAACACCAACTGTCCGGCCCGGTCCGGAAGATAGTCGGCCGCGCCGCCCGCGACGTCGCCGACGACGAACGAGACGATCAGAATGAAGGGGATGAGCAGGCTGAGTACGGCAACCGCGCTGCGGAACAGAACGGTCAGCCCGGCGGCGAAGAGGGTCATGAGAGCGAGATATATGCCGCTGCCGGCAGCGGCCCTGAGCGCGCCCGGCTCTCCCAGCCCGATGGCGTAGTCCCCCATGAACGACTGCCCTACCAGGAACGAGCTGAAGCTGGTGACAAGCCCTGCCACAAGAGCGGCCCCCCCGATGAGCGCCATCTTGACCGTGTAGAAGAGCGTGCGGCGCGGCACGGCAGCCAGCGACGTGCGCAGCGCGCCGTTGACGTACTCGGACGAGATGGCTGTGGCTCCGAAGCTTATGGCCGCGATCTGACCGAAGTTCAGCGCGTAGAAGGCCCCGAGGACGAGATCCGCATCCGCTTGGTCCGCCTCCTCCTGCCCGACGGTGGCGAAACTGAGCACCGTGACGGCCATGGTGGCGAGGAATACGGCTGCTAGGGACCCGATGACCGAGCGCACCGATCTGATCTTGATCCACTCGGAACTCAGGATCGCGGTGGTCGCCATGGTCAGGCCTCCTGTCGGACGGGAGCGGAAGCGGCGGACTCGAACTCCGCCGCCCCGGCGGTGAGATCCAGATAGGCCTGTTCCAGCGTGGTCTGCTCGTCCGTGAGCTGAAGAACCGGAAGGCCTTCCATGGCGGCAATCGCCCCGATCTCGTCCGCTCGCGCCCCTTCGACGGTGAAGTACCCGTCCTCGCCCTGATCGGCCCGGTATCCCTGGCGTGTCAGGGCCTCACTGAGCCGGAGCGACCCAGTCGTGGGGACCCGCACCCGCACGCGTGGCCGGCCGCGGGAGTTGAGGAACTCCCTCATCGGGAGGTCGACGAGAAGGCGGCCCCGCCCGAGGACGATCAGATGGTCGGCGAACGACGACGTCTCGTTCATCAGATGGCTGGACACCAGGACGGTGCGGCCCTCCCGTGCCAGCCGTTTCATCAGCTCCCGGATCCAGATGATCCCTTCCGGATCCAGCCCGTTCGACGGCTCGTCGAGCATGACGACCTCCGGGTCGCCGAGCAGTGCGGCCGCTATGCCGAGGCGTTGGCGCATGCCGAGGGAGAACGTCTTGATCCGCCGGCCACCGACGTGGCCGAGTCCTGCCTCCTCCAGTACGTCCTCGACTCTCGCCCCGCTCATACCATTGCTCGTGGCAAGCGCGAGCAAGTGGTTGCGCGCCGTCCGCGAGCCGTGGGCGGCCTGCGCGTCGAGCAGTGCCCCGACGTGGCGGAGCGGATCTTCCAGAGCCGCGTAGGCCTGCCCGCCGATCGTGACGGTGCCATCGGTGGGCCGGTCCAGGCCGAGGATCAGTCGCATGGTGGTGGACTTGCCCGCCCCGTTCGGCCCGAGAAAGCCGGTGACCCGGCCGGGCCGCACGCTGAAGGTGAGTCGGTCCACGGCGCGGGTCGCGCCATAATCCTTGGTGAGCTCGTTGACGTCGATGCTGGTCATGTCCTCAGCCTCGCCGCCGGGCCGGCAGGCGGTCCTCCCCCGCGGGTGTGGACCATCTCCCTCGCTCGGGGGAGCCGTCGCGCCGAGCCCGCTGGCACGATGGCAGCATGTTCAGCTTTCTCCGCCCGTTGACCGTGCCGGTCACCTACACCCGGTGGCTGCATCTGCTGCTGCCCGGCGCCGTCGTGAGCGTCTGGCTGTTCATCTCGACGGACACGCCCTGGGTACCCGTGGTCCTCGCTGCCCTGGTGGGGCTGATTCCCGGTATGCGCCTCGCCGAGGGTGTCCAGGCGCAGTTGCTCCTCACGCCCGAGGAGCGGGGCGACCCCGGAGCGACTGTTTCGGCCGCTCCCTCCACATCGTGGTCCGAGCGGTGGCGGACCTCTCTCTGGCTGGAGGTGCGGCTGGTGTGCGCCGGGCTGGCCGGCATGGCGACGGTGTGGCTGTCGGCCACGACGGTCGACCTCATACGCTCCGCGGCAGGTTCGCAGCCGAGTGCCGAATGGTTCGCCGCCGGGCTGGGCACGCATTGGTGGGCCGCTCTCCTCGCTCCGGTGCCCGTGGCGATGCTCCTAGCCGTGGTCGTGGGGTGCGGGGAGCTGATCACCGCGGCTGCCCGGTGGCTCCTCGGACCGACGCCGAAACAGCGGATGACGGCGTTGGAGGAGCGTACGGAGCAGCTGCTCGAGCGAAACCGGATCGCGCGCGAACTGCACGACTCGATCGGGCACGCCCTTACGGTCGCCGTCCTTCAGGCGGGTGCCGCCCGGGCGGCGCACGACCCGGAGTTCACCGAACGGGCGTTGGCGGCGATCGAGGAGACGGGCCGTAACGCGCTGGACGATCTGGAACGGGTGCTGAGGGTGCTGCGCGAGTCGGGTACACCTTCGTCGTCGGGCCAGCGGCCGTCGCTGAGCGAGGCGGACCGTCTGCTGGACTCCGCGCGCGGTTCCGGGGCCGAGGTCGACGCGGAATTGTCCGGCCCGCTGGAACAGGTGCCGGCATCGGTGTCCCGGGAGGGGTACCGCATCCTCCAGGAGGCCCTCACCAACGTCCTGCGTCACTCCGAATCGGTCGCGGTCCGGGTCCGCATCACCGTCGCCGACGGCCGGCTTGAGTTGCAAGTGACAAATCCGCTCGCGGGTTCGACCGTTACCACTGGAAGCGGAAGCGGACTGCGGGGCATCAGGGAGCGAGCCGCACTCCTGGGCGGCAGCGCCAGAACGGGACCGTACAGGGGGGAATGGATCGTGCACGCGAACCTTCCGCTGGACCACATACGCTGACCGGATGCCGGTTACCGTTCTCCTCGTCGACGACGAACCCCTGGTCCGCGCGGGACTGCGCGCCGTCCTGGAAGCCCAGCCCGACATCGAGGTGGTGGGTGAGGCGGGTGACGGCGCCGCGGTGATCCCGTTGGTGCGGCAACTGCGCCCGGACGTCGTGGCGATGGATGTCCGGATGCCGCTGATGGACGGCATAGAGGCGACTCGGGTGGTGCTGCGCACGGTGGCGGATCCGCCGAAGATCCTGGTGGTGACGACGTTCGAGAACGACGAGTACGTCTACGAGGCGTTGCGGGCCGGCGCGGACGGCTTTCTCCTCAAGCGGGCCCGGCCGGCCGAGATCGTGCACGCGGTGCGGCTGGTCGCGGAGGGCGAGTCCCTGCTGTTCCCGGCCGCGGTCCGCCAGCTCGCTGCCCAGTACGGTACGAGCAAGGCGCGGGAGGTCATGGAGCGGGCTTCCCTCACCGAGCGGGAAGCGGCCGTGCTGCGCCTGATGGCCCGGGGTCTGTCCAACGCCGAAATCGCGGCCCGGCTCGTGGTCGGCGTCGAGACGGTGAAATCGCATGTCAGCGCCGTGCTGGCGAAGTTGGGGGCCCGTGACCGCACCCAGGCGGTCATCGCCGCCTACGAGTCCGGATTCGTCGCTCCGAGCTGATACCGGGTGTTCCCGGGCAGCCCTCCCGCCCACGGTCGCCGAGTCCCTGAGCAGCGAGTACGATCCGCCTGACATGCGCACGAGCTGGGAGGACACACCGTGGGCCGGCTGACCGGTGGGGACCCGTCGTTGCTGCGTCGGATCAATTCCGCGGTGGTGCTGCACGCCCTCCGGGGTGCGGAGTCGCCGACCCTTACGGACCTGACGCGGATCACGGGTCTGTCCCGGCCCACGGTCGAGGGCGTCGTGGAGGGGCTGTTCGAAGCCGGGCTGGTTGTCGAGTCGGCTCCGGACGGTGCCGAGGCGCGGCGTCAGGGGCGTCCGGCCCGCCGGTTCCGCTTCCGCGCCGAGGCGGGGCACCTCCTGGGCATCGAGATCGGCCCGCACCGGGTGTCGGCGTTGTTGTCGGGGCTGGACGGCCGGATCATCGGCGCCGGCTCACGCGAGGTGTCGGAGACGGCCTGTGCGGACGACCGCCTCGACAGGGTGCGGACCGTGGTCGCCGATGTCCTCCGGCGGACCGGCGTCGCGCGCAGCAGTCTGCGGGCGGTCGGCGTGGGCAGCCCCGGCATCGTGGAGGCCGACGGCACCGTCCGGCTCGGGACCGCTCTCCCGGACTGGACGGGGCTGGCGCTCGGCGAGCGGCTGAGGCGCTCGTTCCGCTGCTCCGTCCTCGTGGAGAACGATGCGAACGCGGCGGCCGTCGCGGAGCACTGGAAGGGTGCGGCCACGGAGTCCGACGACATCGTGTTCGTACTGGCGGGCCTGAGCCCGGGGGCGGGATCCCTCATCGGCGGGCGGCTGCACCGCGGATTCGGCGGGGCGGCCGGCGAGATCGGTGCACTGCACCTCCTCGGCCGTGACGTCACGCCGGAGAGGCTGCTGTCGACGACGGACACGCCCCTGGACCCGCTCGACGAGCAGGCGGTCGCCGCGGTGTTCGCCAAGGCACGGCACGGCGACGAGCAGGCGCAGGCCGCTGTGGAGCGGTTCATCCAGCGCCTGGTCCACGACGTGGCGGCGCTCGTCCTGGCACTCGATCCGGAACTGGTGGTCATCGGCGGCTGGGCCGCCGGACTGGACGGGGTGCTGGACCCACTCCGCGGTGAGCTGGCCCGGTACTGTCTGCGGCCCCCTCGGGTGACCCTGTCGCTGCTCGGCGAGGCCGCCGTGGCCACGGGTGCGCTGCGGCTGGCGCTGGACCACGTCGAGGAGCAGCTCTTCGCCGTGGAGGGAACGGTGACGGCCCGCCGCTGAACGCGACGGGCCGTACGGTGCGTGCCCCGGGCGCGCGGTCATCCGGTCAGGATGCCTGGCGGGTCCGCTCGTCGTGGCTGATCTCCAGGTCGCCCGAGTCGCCGAAGGTGAGGCGGCAGGTGTCGGCCCGGTACGTGGCGACGGAGACGGCAGCTGTGCCGCCGGCCGCGAGGTAGCGGGTCGTCACCACGAGGACGGGGGCGCCGGGGAGCCGGTCGAGCTCCTTGGCGTCGTCCGCGCGCGCCGAACCCAGCTCCACGGAACGGTCCTGCCCGTCGAGGCCGAGCCGGTGCAGCTCACGTACGACGCTGCGGGCCCTGGCGGGACCGGAGGGGCTCTCTATCGCCGAAAGGTCGGGAACGGAGCCTGCCGGTACGTACAGCAGCTCCGCCGCGACCGCCTGCCCGTGGGTGAGGCGGATCCTGCGCACGATGTGGACGGGCTCATCAGCCGCCACTTCGAGCATTCCGGCCACGGCGGCGGGTGCGGCCGCCGTCCGGCAGTCGGCCGACTGCCAGGCCTCGCCCGCGCCGCCACCGGTCCAGTCGTGCTGGGCGGTGGATACGGCGACGCCCACGCGCGGCGGGGCGACAGTGGTCCCCACTCCGCGGCGGCGCTGCAGCCTGCCTTCGAGCTCGAGCTGCTCCAGGGCCTGCCGGAGCGTGGCCCGGGCGACGCCGAACCGGGCGGCGAGCTCACGCTCGTTGGGAAGGATCTCCCCCACCGCAAAGTCCGAGTCGAGTGCCTCACTGAGCACGGTCTTGAGGTGCCAGTACTTCGGCTCCTGTACCGATTCCAGCTGCGTGGTCCCCACCCTGTCCTCCGCAATCGCCCAGCGGCTTTTCCGCGACGTTATTTATTAAAGGTTCCTGTCTTAACGTTGAGACCATAGGACGGCGCACCCCCTTGGTCAAGACCAATCCTCGGGCCGCGGGGCCGCGAACGGGCGATCCGCCGTTCAGCGTTCACAAGACGTTCGCGGAAAGCGGGCCGCAGGCGGCACGAAGCCCCACTTCCGGGCGGGTCCGCGGGGCTTCGGTACAGGGGTGGGCGGCTGCCCGGCCAAGGCGGCCGGACACGGCCTCCCGAGGACGGCGGCCGGTCCGCTCCGACCGACTACGCGCCGGGCAACGTGGTGAGCTTGTCAGGATTTCGAATGATATAGACGCATTGGATGACTCCGTCCCGCACATCCACCTGGAACACGGAGTCCCTCTTGCCGCCGGACAGCATCAGCACCGCCGGGCCGCCGTTCAACTCCAGGAAGCGGATTTCCAGGTCGGGGATCTGCCCGTGCGCGACGGCGAAGAGGAACCGGCCGACCTTGTCCGCGCTCTCCAGGACCCGCAGAGGCGCCTTCGACTTGCCCCCGCTGTCGCCGACGAGGCGCACGTCGGGGGCGAGCAGGGCGAGCAACGCGTCGATGTCACCGCCGGCGGCCGCGGCGAGGAAGCGTTCCGTGAGGTCGCGCCGCTGGACGGGATCGACGTCGTAGCGGGGCTTGCGTTCCTCCACGTGCCGGCGGGCGCGTCCGGCGAGCTGACGTACGGCCGCCTCGGTCCTGTGGAGCGTCGTGGCGATCTCCGCGTAGGGAAAGCCGAAGGCCTCGCGCAGGACGAATACGGCGCGCTCCAGCGGGGAGAGGGACTCCAGGACGACGAGCACGGCGACGGAAACGGAGTCGGCGAGTACCGCCTGCTCCGCCGTGTCGGGCACGGTCGGCCCGAAGCCGGTGACCAGCGGCTCCGGCAGCCACGGCCCGACGTAGGCCTCGCGCCGGGCCCCGAGCCGGCGCAGCCGGTCGATGGCGAGGCGGGTGACGGTCCTGACGAGGAAGGCACGTGGTTCGCGCACGTCCTCGCGCGAAGCGGCCGACCAGCGCAGCCAGCCCTCCTGGACGACGTCCTCGGCGTCGGCGATCCGGCCGAGCATGCGGTAGGCGACCCCCATGAGTACGGGCCGGTGCTCCTCGAAGACGTCGGTCACGGATTCGGTTGCCACGTACCCCATCCCAGCCGACCTGCCGCAGGGTGTCCAGTTCGCCCCACCCGCGCGTCCCTCCCGCAGAGGGTCCGGCGCGCCGCCCGCCCCTCGCTCCCGCAGGGCGTCCAGTTCACCTCCCCCGCCCTCTTGAACTACAAGCTACCTGGCGGTAATTGTTGTTGACGCAATGTCTAAGCCGCTTGCGGGCACGGGATCCCTCGTGTCGCATCACCCGGGAGCACCTCCATGGCCACCACGGTCTCGTTCACCGTCGAGTCACCCCGAGGACGACCGCGGACCGTGTCCGTGGCGTACGAACGGTCGGGCTCGGGAGAGCCCCTCCTGCTGCTCCACGGCATCGGCCACCACCGCCAGGCGTGGGAGCCGGTCGTATCGATCCTGGCCGTCGAACGGGACGTCATCGCCATCGACCTGCCCGGTTTCGGCGCCTCTCCGGGACTGCCCGACGATCTCGGGTACGACCTGAAAGCCATGGTGCCGCTGCTCGGTACCTTCTGCGAGGCGATCGGGGTGGACCGGCCCCACGTGGCGGGGAACTCGCTCGGCGGGCTGCTGGCGCTCGGACTGGGCCGCGAGAAGCTCGCGCGCTCGGTGACCGCGCTCTCGCCGGCCGGCTTCTGGACGGATCCCGAGCGCCGGTACGCGTTCGGCACGCTCCGCGCCATGCGGCTCGCGGCGGAGTCGATGCCGCTGCCCCTGATCGAGCGGCTGTCCCGCAGCGCCGCCGGTCGCACCGCTCTGACCAGCACCATCTATGCCCGGCCCGGACGGCGCTCACCGGAGGCCGCCGTGTCCGAGACCCTAGCCCTGCGCGGGGCGACCGGCTTCCACCGGACCCTGGCCGCCGGACGGGACGCCCGGTTCACCGACGACGTGCCGGGGCTACCGGTGACCATTGCCTGGGGCGGCCACGACCGGCTGCTCCTGCGACGCCAGGGCATCCGGGCCAAGCACACCGTCCCCGGTGCCCGGCTGGTCCGCCTTCCCGGCTGCGGCCACGTCCCGATGAACGACGACCCGGCTCTGGTGGCGCGGGTGATTCTCGACACCAGCCGCTGAATCCGCCGCCTTCTCGCGGCCCCGCCGGCTCAGCACGCCCGAGCCGATCGCCACCCCGGCGCCGACCAGACAACTGCCGGCCGCCTGCGCGAGGCCGTACGAGCCGGAGCCGACGAGCGGGGCGGTGAGAGCGGCGGCGACGGGGATCAGCCCGAGGAACAGCGTGGCGCGCTCCGCTCCGATGCGCTGCATCCCCCGGTACCAGCAGACGAAACCGATGACGGTGACCACCGCGGCCTGCCAGGCCAGCGCGGCCGCCTCGCCGGGCGTGGGCACACGGACGAATCCGGCACCGTCGACCAGCAGGCCGAGGACCGTCGACTCCGCCGCGGCGATCGCGCACACCGTGGCGGACAGCAGCTTGGGCCCCAGAGGGCGCAGCACCGGCACGGCGATCACGGCGAACCCCACCTCGCCGGCCAGCGCGCCGACGGAGAAGAGAATGCCGGCCGTGTCGGTCTGCCCCCAGCCCTGCACGGTGAACGCGCCGACGGCGACCAGCCCCGCGGCGCAGAGAACGGCACGGGTCGGCCTGCGCCCGGACACCAGTGGCACGAGAACGGCCACCAGGATCGGGGCGCACCCGACGAACACGCCCGGCACAGCCGGTTCCGCCGAGCGTTCCGCCGCCAGTACGGCCAGGTTGAAACCGACCATTCCCACGGCGGCGAGCAGGGCGAGCCTCCCCCACTGCCTGGGGCGGAGTGCGCGGAGCACGTCGGCCGGCCGTGGCTCACCGGCCCGGTTCAGCAGGGGCAGGAGCAGCAGGGCGGCGAAGCCGTAGCGCAGCGCCTGCCCTCCGGCGTACGGATAGTCGCCGAGGACACTGTTGGCGGTGAAGGAGGCACCTACGAGGACGGAGGCGAAGGCGGCGAGAGACGCGCCACGCAGATAGGTCACATTCATGGCATCGACGCTAGGCGGCCCGGCGGCCCGGTTTAAGGTCCACATTTATGACGTCTTCGGGGACCAATCCCATGCCGGCCGCGAGTGGCGGTGCGCAGGAATCCGTTTCGGCCGCCTGGGAGCTGCTGCTCCCGGCCGCTTCCGCGCCGGCCCGCGGTCGCGGGCGGGCGCTGCAGTCCGCGCTGCGTGAAGCGGTCCGCTCGGGCCGGCTGGCGCCCGGGACGCGGCTGCCGTCCAGCCGCGCCCTCGCCGCCGATCTCGGGGTTTCCCGCGGCCTGGTCACGGAAGCCTACGAACAGCTGACCGCGGAAAGCTATCTGCGCAGCGGGCACGGAGCCGGGACCTGGGTGAGCGGCTCCGTGCGGGCCGCCGAGGGAAGGGCCCGCGATCTCGCCCCCCGCGCTCCGGGAACCCGTGTCGACTTCCGGCCGGGCACGCCGGACCTCTCGCTCTTCCCGCGCAGCGCCTGGGCCGCGACGCACCGTTCGGTGCTCGGCCGGCTGCCGCACAGCGCGCTGGGCTATCCGGATCCGCGCGGGCTGCCGGAACTGCGTGACGCCCTGGCCGCACTGCTGACCCGGCGTCGCGGGGTGGTGGCCGACCCGGAGCGCCTGCTGGTCTGCTCGGGCGTAGCCCAGGCGTCCACACTGCTCGGTTTCGTCCTGCGGGGACGCGGACTGACCACCGTCGGCGTCGAGGACCCCGGGAGCCCCGAGCACGCCGCACTCTTCTCGTCGGCGGGACTGGCCACGGAGCGGCTCCCGCTCGATGACGAAGGGCTGGCGGTCGGGCCCCTCGTGCGCTCCGGCGTACGCGCCGTGGTGACGACACCGGCCCATCAGTTCCCGACCGGCATCGCGTACTCCGCCGCCCGCCGCAGCCGGCTCCTGGACTGGGCGAGGGAGGCGGACGGCGTCATCGTGGAGGACGACTACGACGGCGACTTCCGCTACGACCGCGCCCCCGTCGGCGCCCTCCAGGGCTTGGACCCCGAGCATGTCGCGTACACGGGCTCCGTGAGCAAGTCCCTGGCGCCCGGGCTGCGGCTGGGCTGGCTGCTGGCACCGGCTTCGATGACGGACGAGATCGTCGACCGCAAGCGGACCATGGACATGGGCAATCCGGCCGTCGACCAGGCGGTACTGGCCGACTTCATCGTCCGGGGAGGCTACGACCGGCAGTTGCGCCGCTGCCAGCGCGCCTACCGGGAGCGCCGTGACGTCCTGACGGAGGCGCTCGCCGAGCACTTCCCGGGCGCCGAGGTCAGCGGGATCGCGGCGGGACTGCACGTCATCGCCCGGCTGCCCGAACGGTATGGCCCGGAGGCTGAGTTCGTGAAGTGCGCGGCTGGGGCGGGCATCGCCCTGCGGCTCCTGAGCGACTGCGGCGACGCCCGCTCCACCGATGGATACGTGGGTCTGGTGATCGGGTACGCGCACCTGCCGCCCGCGGACATCTCACGGGGCGTACAACTGCTCGCCGCGTGCCGGGAAGGCGGCCGCTGAACGGACGTCGGTGCGGGCGGGGATGGGTGCGGGCGGGGGGCCGGGTGTTCACCTCGCGTTGGTGTGCGCGTCTTCGCCGGACGGGAGGGTGGGCCGGTCACCCAGCAGCCCGTACGCCGACCCGTCGGAGGCCCCTCGATGCCGCACCGTCCGCTAATTTCGTCCCCCGACCGCCGTACCGTGCTGCGCGGTTCGCTGGTGGCCACGGCCGCCCTCACGCTCCCGGTGGCGGGGGCGGCGGTCCCGGCCTTCGCGCGGTCCGGCCGTCCGAACGCGGCCTGGGGTGTTCAGGTCGGCGATGTCACGTCATCCTCCGCTCTGGTGTGGGTGCGCGCCGACCGGCCGGCCCGAATGATCGTGGAGACGTCGGCGAGCGAGTCGTTCCGCCGTGCCCGCACCTGGCACGGCCCGCTCCTGGGTACGGGCACGGACTGCACCGGAACGACGCCGCTGTACGGGCTTCCGCCCGGCGAGCAGGTGCACTACCGGGTGACCCTCGCCGCCCCGGACGACCCCCGGCGCACCGGGGAACCGGTGTACGGCACCTTCCGGACCGCGCCCGCACGCCGGCGGGACGGCGTGCGTTTCCTGTGGTCCGGCGACATCGCGGGCCAGGGGTGGGGCATCAATCCGGACATCGGGGGCTACCGGGTCTATGACGAGATGCGCCGCCTCGACCCCGACTTCTTCCTGTGCAGCGGGGACAACATCTACGCGGACGGCGTCATCGAGCCGAGTGTGACGCTGCCCGACGGGCGTGTCTGGCACAACGTCACCACCGAGGAGAAGGCGAAGGTCGCCGAGACGCTCGCCGAGTACCGGGGGAACTTCCGCTACAACCTGCTGGACGACAACCTCCGCAGGTTCAACGCACAGGTGCCCTCGGTGATCCAGTGGGACGACCACGAGGTGCGCAACAACTGGTACCCCGGGCAGATCCTCGATGACGTCCGGTACACCGAGAAGAACGTGGACGTGCTGGCGGCTCGCTCGATGCGGGCCTTCGGCGAGTACTTCCCGGTCTCGACCCTGCACGGCTCCCCGGGCGGGGACAGGATCCACCGGGTGGTGCGGCACGGTCCGCTGCTGGACCTGTTCGTCCTGGACATGCGGACCTTCCGCAACCCCAACTCCCCCGGCCGGCAGCCCGACGACACCACCGGAATCCTCGGTGCCGCGCAACTCGCCTGGCTCAAGCGGGAACTGTCGAAGTCCAGGGCGGTGTGGAAGGTGATCGCCGCCGACATGCCGCTCGGGCTGGTCGTCGCCGACGGCGCCACGAACTTCGAGGCCGTCTCGCAGGGCGATCCCGGGACTCCGCTCGGCCGGGAGCTGCAGATCGCCGAACTGCTGCGGTTCATCAAGCACCAGCGGATCACCGGCACGCTTTGGCTGACGGCGGACGTGCACTACACCTCCGCCCAGCATTACGCCCCCGAGCGGGCGGCGTTCAAGGATTTCGCGCCGTTCTGGGAGTTCGTGACGGGGCCGCTGGCGGCCGGCCAGTTCCCGTCGAACGCGCTCGACGGCACGTTCGGCCCCGATCAAGTGTTCGTGCAGGCTCCCGACCGGTCCAACGTCTCACCGATGGAGACGCCGGCTCTCTTCGGCGAAGTGGACATCGACGGCGACAGCGGGGAACTGACCGTGCGCCTTCGCGAACAGGGCGGATCCGTCCTGTTCAGCAAGGTGCTGCAGCCGGGACGCGTGGGGCAGTGAACCGGTCCGAACCCCCTCAGGAACGACCTGCCAATCGGCCAAAAGCCGACCATAGGCAGCTAGATCCATACTTAACCCATCGGTCACAAGGCGTTCGTGATCAGGCAACACCACTCGGTCACAGTGACGTCATGACTGATGTGACCTCTGCCAAGAGTGCCCGCCGCCCCCACCACTGGCGGCGGGACCTCATTGAACTCGCCGCCCTGTTCACCGCGGTCGCCGTCGCCGACGCGATCGCCAACCTGATCGGACACCAGCCCGACGGCCCGTATCTGCTCATCGCCTCGGCCGTGGCACTCACCGCCACCGCCGCGTTCCACACCTGGTGGGCACGTCGCCACAGTCACGCCCCACCGCCGGATGCCGAGGGCCCGGGAGCCTCGGACGCCCCCGGCGTGAACGCCGGCGCGGCACCGGACGACACCGCAGCCGTCGAGACGGTGCTCTGGCGGATGCGGACCACCGTCCGGGACGCTCCCGGCAGCCTCGCCGCGCTCTGCATCGTGCTGGCGCGCCACCGGATCGACATCCTGACGCTCCAGACGCACCCGCTGGCGGACGGCACCGTCGACGAGTTCCTGCTGCGCGCCCCCGCCACGCTGCCTGCCGCACAGCTGAGCCGGGCAATCGCCGAAGCCGGCGGCAGCTCCACCTGGATCGAGCGCGCCGACGCCCACGATCTGGTGGACGCCCCCACCCGGGTGCTCGGCCTCGCCACCCGCACCGCTCTGGACGCGGCCGAACTCCCCCTCGCCCTGCGCCAACTGCTCGGGCGGTGCACCATCCACTCGCTGCCCGCCGTGTCGATCACCGGACGCGCCACCGGTGCGAGCGCGCCCGTCGAAGGGGTGCTGGAGGAGACGGTGATGCGGCTGCGCGACCCCTCGGGCGGTGTCATCACCGTCGAGCGCCCCTATCTCCCCTTCACTCCCACGGAATTCGCCAGGGCGCGCGCCCTGGTCGAGCTCGATGCGCGGCTCGGCCCCCGCATCCCGCGCAGCGAGCACGTACTCACGTTGCCCGAGGGCAACGCGATCACCGTGCGCCGGGCGGACCGCAGCGACCTCGAAGCGGCCAGGGCCATGCACGACCGCTGCTCGGAGCAGACCCTTCGGCTGCGCTATCACGGCCCGGTCCGTGACGCGGACCGGTATCTCGAGCACCTGCTGAGCCCGCGCTTCGGGCGTACCCTCGCCGTGCAGACGGCCTCCGGCCGGACGGTGGCCCTCGGCCATCTCCTCTGGGACGGCGACGAGACCGAGGTCGCCCTGCTCGTCGAGGACGACTGGCAGCGCCGCGGCATCGGCTCCGAACTTCTGGGCCGTCTGGTGGCGCTCGCCGTCGAGGCGGGCTGCGAGAGCGTCTACGCCGTCACCCAGGCATCGAACACCGGGATGGTCGCCGCCATGCGTGCGCTCTCGCTGCCGCTCGACTATCAGATCGAGGAAGGCACGCTGGTGATCACCGCCCGGCTGGGCGCGACTCCGGTACGCTCCCTGCCGCCGTACGAGCAGGCGGAGCGCTGACCATCCGGCGCGCTAGGGGCTCTTCGCCACTCAGCGCCTGGCACAGGTCGGCCCACAGGTCCTCGACGTCCTCCAGTCCGACCGACATGCGCAGCAGCCGGTCGCCGACCCCCGAGGACTGCCGGTCTCCTTCGTCCACGATGCGGTGGCTGATGGAGGCCGGGTGCTGGATCAGGGTGTCCACACTGCCGAGACTGACCGCGGGCGTGATCAGCCGTACCGCGGCGATCACCCGGTGCGGATCCCCGTACACCTCGAAGGAGACCATGGCGCCGCCCAGTTCCGGGTAGTGCACGCGGGCGATCCGCGGGTCGGTGGAGAGCCGGCGGGCGAGTTCCGCGGCGTTCGCCGACGCGGCGCGCACGCGCACCGGCAGCGTGGCCAGACCGCGCAGCAGCAGATACCCCGCCATCGGGTGGAGCACCCCGCCGGTGGCGAAGCGCACCTGCCGCAGCCGGGCCGCGAACTCCTCGTCGCAGGCGACGATGCCGCCCATCACGTCTCCGTGGCCGCCCAGGTACTTCGTCGCGCTGTGCAGCACGATCCGGGCCCCGTGCTCGATGGGCCGCTGGAGGATCGGAGTGGCGAAGGTGTTGTCGACCAGCAGCGGCACCGAGCCGCAGGAGTGGGCGACCGCCCGGATGTCCACCTCGGCGAGCGTCGGATTGGCGGGTGTCTCGACGATCACCAGACCCGTGTCGGGGCGGATCGCCTCGGCGATGCCCGCCGGGTCCGTCCACGTCACCTCCGTGCCGAGAAGCCCGGCGCCCAGGAGATGGTCACTGCAGCCGTAGAGCGGCCGGACGGCCACCAAATGGCGCAGCCCCATGCTCGCGCGGGCCAGCAGAACGGCGGTGAGCGCGGCCATTCCGCTGGCGAACGCCACAGCGCTCGCGGTCCCTTCGAGCCGGGCCAGGGCCGTCTCGAAACGGGCGGTGGTCGGGTTGTCGAGGCGCGCGTAGACGGGCGGCCCGTCGAGCCGGGCGCCGGTGGCGGCGAAGGAGTCGATCCGCTGCGCCTCGCCCCTGGAGTCGTACGAGGGGTAGGTGGTGGACAGGTCGATCGGCGGGGCGTGCAGGCCGAGAGCCGCGAGGTCGTCGCGTCCGGCGTGCACGGCTTCGGTGGCGGGCGCCCGGTGCGGGGGTGTCGTCGGGGGCGCCATCGAGGGTTCGGTGTCCATGCTGCCCACTCTGAACAGTGACCGGCTCAGGCGGGGAGGAGCCCGTGCTACGTTCGGCGAATGACCGAATCCGTCGCACTCGACACGGTGGATCTGCACATTCTGCGGCTGCTGCAGAACGATGCCCGGACCACCTACCGCGAGCTCGCCGCCGAGGTCGGGGTCGCCCCCTCGACGTGCCTGGACCGGGTCACCCGGCTGCGCCGCACGGGCGTCATCCTCGGTCATCAGCTGCGCCTGGACCCGGCCAGGATGGGCCGCGGTCTGGAGGCGCTCCTGTCCGTGCAGGTCCGGCCGCACCGCCGGGAGCTCATCGGCCCGTTCGTGGAACGGATCAGGACCCTGCCGGAGTCCCGTGCGCTCTTCCATCTGACCGGCCCCGACGACTATCTGGTCCATGTCGCGGTGACCGACACCGCCGATCTCCAGCGTCTGGTCCTGGACGAGTTCACCTCGCGGCGTGAAGTGGCCCGCGTGGAGACGCGGCTGATCTTCCAGCAGTGGGAATGCGGTCCGCTGCTTCCGCCTACGCCCCGGACGGCCGAGGGCGGTCCGAGTCAGGCCCATGGTGCCGATCGGTAGTGACGTGGAGGCCCTCCCCGTACGAGGATGTCCACATGTCAGACTCTCCGAGCAGCGCGCTGCCCCGTCAGGTCGCCGACACCTATGTCGACGCATTTATCGAACTCGACCCGATCTCCGGCACCTATCTGGGTGTCGCGGAGAGCTCGCGCCGCCTTCCCGACTTCTCCCCCGCCGGCCAGGAAGCACTGGCCGACCTCGCCCGCACCACCCTCGCGCGGCTCGACCGCGCGGAGCAGCTTCCCGGCGCGGCCGACGACGCCGAGCGCCGCTGCGGGCGCCTGCTGCGTGAGCGCCTGACGGCCGAACTCGCCGTCCACGAAGCCGACGAGGCGTTGCGGGCCGTCTCCAACCTGCACTCCCCGGCCCACTCGATCCGTGAGGTGTTCACGGTGACGCCCACGGAGACGGACGAGGACTGGGCGGCCGTCGTCGAGCGGCTCAAGGCGGTTCCGGGCGCTCTGTCCGGCTACCGCGAGTCCCTCGCACTCGGTCTGGAGCGGAAGCTGTACGGCGGTCCGCGCGCCACCTCCACCTTCATCGGCCAGCTCGACGAGTGGGTCGGCAACGGCACGACGGGGTTCTTCCAGGGCTTCGCCGCCGCCGGCCCGGACGCACTGCGCACGGATCTGGACGCCGCCGCGGCGCAGGCCACCGAGTCCCTGGAGGAGCTGCGGCAGTGGATGCGGGAGGTGTACGCCCCCGCGATCGAGGGTGAGCCGGACACGGTGGGCCGCGAGCGCTACGCCCGCTGGTCGCGCTACTTCAACGGCACCGACCTGGATCTCGACGAGGCGTACGCGTACGGCTGGTCGGAATACCACCGGCTGCTCGCCGAGATGCGGACCGAGGCCGAGAAGGTGCTGCCGGGCGCGGGCCCCTGGGAGGCGCTGGCCCACCTCGATGTGCACGGCAAGCACATCGAGGGCGTCGACGAGGTGCAGGCGTGGCTGCAGGGCCTGATGGACGAGGCGATCGAGGCCCTGGACGGGACGCACTTCGAACTCGCCGAGCGGGTCCGCAAGGTGGAGTCCCGCATCGCTCCGCCCGGCGGCGCCGCGGCGCCGTACTACACGGGCCCGTCCGAGGACTTCTCCCGGCCCGGCCGCACGTGGCTGCCGACGATGGGCGAGACCCGGTTCCCGGTGTACGACCTGGTCTCCACCTGGTACCACGAGGGTGTTCCCGGCCATCACCTCCAGCTCGCCCAGTGGGCGCACGTCGCCGAGAGCCTCTCGCGCTACCAGGCCTCCATCGGCATCGTCAGCGCCAATGCCGAGGGCTGGGCGCTGTACGCGGAGCGGCTGATGGACGAGCTGGGCTTCCTGCCCGACGCCGAGCGCCGGCTGGGATATCTGGACGCCCAGATGATGCGGGCCTGCCGGGTGATCGTGGACATCGGCATGCACGCGGGCCTGGACATCCCGGCCGACTCCCCGTTCCACCCCGGTGAGCGGTGGACTCCTGAGCTGGCCCAGGAGTTCTTCGGCAACCACAGCGGCCGGCCCGCCGACTTCGTGGAGAGCGAGCTGACCCGCTACCTCTCGATGCCCGGTCAGGCCATCGGCTACAAGCTGGGTGAGCGTGCCTGGCTGCTCGGCCGGGAGAACGCCCGCGCGGCGCACGGGGACGCCTTCGACCTGAAGTCCTGGCACATGGCCGCCCTGTCCCAGGGGCCGCTGGGTCTGGACGATCTGGTCGACGAGCTGTCCAAGCTCTGACCGGATGCCGGCCGGCCCCGGACGCGGTGTCCGGGGCCGGCCGGTGTCAGCACCCGCAGTCGCCGGACGCGTCCGGTGCGGTGAGCGGGTCTGCGGTGCGCCGTTCGCGCCCCTGCCAGGTCTCGAACGCGAAGCCCTCACGCGCCCAGTACTCGAAACCGCCGAGCATCTCCTTGACCTGGTAGCCGAGTTCGGCGAGGGCGAGGGCGGCGCGGGTCGCACCGTTGCAGCCGGGCCCCCAGCAGTAGGTGACCACGGGCACGGCGGGGTCGAGGAGTTGGCGTGCCTGCTCGGCGATCAGCGCCGTCGGCAGGTGTACGGCCCCGGGTACGTGCCCCTGGTCCCAGGAGGCGGTGGAACGGGAGTCGAGGAGGACGAAGCCGGGGTCGTCGTCGGCCGCCAGGGCCGCGGCGACGTCCGAGACATCGGCGTGGAAGGCGAGCGAGGCGCCGAAGTAGGCGGCGGCCTCGGCCGACGCGGCGGGCGGAACGCGCAGGACGGCGTTCGTGGCGTGGGTGACAGCGGTCTGCGTGGTCATGGTGAAAATCTACGAGCGCCGATCATTCCACGGAAGGTGCGATCCCCGGCACACCCCTTGATCTGCCGGGGAATCCCCTGTTTCCTCTTTCCATGACCGACTATTCCCCGGATGACACCGACTGGCGCATTCTCGACGTCCTGCAACGGGAGGGACGCGCGACGTTCGCCGAGCTGGCCAGGGCCGTCTCGATGTCGTCGAGCGCCGTGACGGAGCGCGTGCGCCGGCTGGAGGAGGCCGGAATCATCGGCGGGTACGCGGCAGTGGTCGACCCCGAGCGCCTCGGACTGCCCGTTCTCGCCTTCGTACGGCTGCGGTATCCGCACGGCAACTACAAGCCGTTCCACGACCTCCTCGGCACGACACCGGAGATCGTGGAGGCCCATCACGTCACCGGCGACGACTGCTTCGTACTGAAGGTGACCGCCAGGTCCATGAAGCACCTGGAGACGGTCACCGGGAAGATCGGCGCCCTCGGGTCCGTGACCACCAGCGTCGTCTACTCCTCGCCGCTGCCGAGGCGGGCGGTCAGTCGCTGATCCCGTCGGCCACCCGGTGCCGCACGGCCGATCCGTGCCGCTCCTTCACCACTTCGAGCTGGGCGGGGATGCGGCGGCGCAGATCGCCGACGTGACTGACGATGCCGACGCTGCGGTCCCGTTCGCGCAACGAATCCAGTACGTCGAGCACCTCGTCGAGGGTCTGCTCGTCGAGGCTGCCGAAACCCTCGTCGATGAACAGGGTGTCCAGCCGTACGCCGCCCGCCTCGTCGGTGACCACGTCGGCGAGGCCGAGTGCCAGGGCGAGCGAGGCGAAGAACGTCTCGCCGCCGGAGAGCGTGGCCGTGTCGCGTTCGCGTCCCGTCCACGCGTCGATGACGTGCAGGCCGAGTCCGGCCCTGCGGCCTCCCGTCCGGGCGTCGGAGTGGACCAGCTCGTAGCGGCCGGAGGACATCCGGCCGAGGCGGGCGGTGGCGGCCGCCGCCACCTGTTCGAGGCGGGCCGCGAGCACGTACGACTCCAGGCGCATCTTGCGTTCGTTGTCCGCCGAGGTGCCGGCCGTGAGTCCGGCGAGCCGCGCGATCCGTTCGTACTCCTCGCGCACCGGCCCCAGGCCACGCACCTCGTCGGCCGCGCGCCGGGAGAGCCTGCCCAGCTCGGCGCAGCGTTCCCGTGCCGACGCGAGGGCCGCCGACGCGTCCCGCAGCAGGCGCTCCGCCACGTCGTACACCTGCCGCGCGGCGTCCGGCGCGGCCGGGGCACGGCCGGCGGCGGCGCGGGCGTCTGTCTCGGCGAGCCGGTCGGCCACCGCGGCCGCCTCGGCCTGCCAGGCGTCGATCCGGTGCTGGAGCGACCGCTGCCCGGACTCGGCGAGCAGGGTGTCCGCCGCGGCCTGCGGCGTGTCGAAGCCGGCCCGGAACGCGGCGTCCGCGAGCCGGTCGTCGGCCTCCTTGAGCCGCGCCGCCGCATCCTCCTCCTCGCGCACGGTCGTGACCGCCTCGACGAGCAGGGCGACCCGGTTCTGCAGGAGAGCAGCGTGTTCCGTGACGCTCCCCGCCTCGCCGCGTGCCTGCGCCAGCACCTCTTCCAGGGACTCCTGTTCACTGTCGAGACCCTCGCGACGGGACGTACGGGCGGCAGCCCGTCGCTCGGCCTGACGGCGGTCCTCGGTCCGCTGTGTCCGCTCCCGTTCGGCCGCCGCCAGGGCCTCGCGCGCGGCGTGCGTCCCCGCGGCGGTCCGGTGAGCCAGCGTGTGCTCACGGGTCAGTGTGTCCACGAGTGCGGCGAGCTCGGCGGCCGTCGGATCGTCCACGCCGCCCGCGTCCGGGTCCTCCGCGCTGTCGGCCCCGGCCGCCTCCGCGGCCTCGGCCCGGGCCGCCGCATACCGTTCGCGTACGGCTCCGAGCACGTGCTCCGCTTCGGTGCGGGCCTGCTCGGCGCGCCGGTGGGCGGCCTCCGCGGCGTCCTCCGTCGCCTGGTCGACATGCCCGTCCCCGGCGCGGGCCGGCCGCGGGTGGCCGGCGGAGCCGCACACCATGCATGCCTCGCCGTCGACGAGTTCCCGCGCGAGTTCGGCCGCGATGTCGCGCAGCCGCCGCTCGCGCAGGTCGAGCCAGTGCTCACGGGTGCCCAGGGCGTGCTCGCGGGCCCTGCCGAGCCGGTCCTCGGCGCCGACCGCCTCGTCCGCCAGTGCGTCCCGTCGGCGGGCCGCGTCCAGCCGTCGCCGGGCCGGGTCCAGCCGGCCCGCCAGCAGCTCGGCGCGGGTCGCTGCCTCCTGCGCCGCCTCGATACGGGCGAGCAGCCCGTCGCGGGTGGCTTCCCAGCCGGCCAGCCAGCCGTCGGCGTCGCGGATCAGTTCGTCGTCGGCCCGGGCCTCCCGCTCCAGGGCGGTGCGCTCGCTGTCGATCTCGGCGCTGCGCCGCTCTGCCCGGCGGGCGGCGTCCAGTCCGCCGAGCTCCTCGCGCAGTCGGCGTTCCAGAGCCGCGAGTTGTTCGGCGCCGGCGTCGGCCAGACTGTCCGGGAGCCCGCTCCGGGACCGGTCCCGGGCCGCGCTCGCGCGGCGGTACGCCCGCTCTGCTTCGTCGCGCAGTTCGAGTGCGGGTGCGACGCGGTCCGCTCTGCGGGCACGCCTCAGTTGTTCCTGGGCGTCGTCGTGTCCGGCCCGGCCCGCTTCGGACGCGGCGGCCCGGCGGCCGGTCTCGGCGTACCGCTGCTGGAGTGCGGCCAGTTCCCGTTCGGCGTCCCAGGCGGTCCGGGCGGCGCTCCGCCGGCTCTCGGCCGCCGCCACCGACGCGCCGGCGATGTCGAGCCGCTCCCGAGCGCTGCTGCGGGCCGTCGCCGCCCATCCCAGTACGGCGTCCGCGAGCCCGGGCCCGCCCGGCTGGACCTCCGGCATCGCGGCCTCCCGGCCGGCCGGGCCGGCGGCCTGGGCGATCCGCTGGGCGAGGGCGAGGATCTGTTCGTCCCCGGACCTGACCTGGTTCTCGGCGGCCCGGCGAAGGTCGGCGAGGCGCTCCTCGACCGCGGCGAACCGACGGGTGTCGAAGAGCCTGCCGAGCAGCTTGCCCCGGGCTTCCGCGTCGGCCCGCAGGAAGCGGGCGAAGTCGCCCTGCGGCAGGAGCACCACCTGGCAGAACTGCTCCCGGCTCATCCCGATGAGCTGGGTGATCTCCTCGCCGATCTCCTGGTGCGAGCGGCTCAGCGCCTGCCAGCCCCGCTCGGTGTCGTACGCGCGCAGCAGGCTCTGCGCCTTCTCCGTGGTGTGGCCGCCGCCCCGCTTCTTGGGGCGGGGCTGGGCGGGGCGCCGGGTGATCTCCAGCCGGCGCCCGCCGACGGTGAGCTCCAGCCGGATCTCCGTGGGCAGGTCCGCGGGGGCGTGGTCGCTGCGCAGCGAGGTGCCGGGGCTCTGCCGTGCTCCTGGCACCGCCCCGTACAGGGCGTAGCAGACGGCGTCGAGGACCGAGGTCTTGCCGGCGCCGGTCGGGCCGTGCAGCAGGAAGAGCCCGGCCGCGGAGAGCGCGTCGAAGTCGATCTCCTGGGTGGCGCCGAACGGGCCGAAGGCGGTGATGTCGAGCCGGTGGAGCCTCATCGGTTCACCTCGCGCACGGTGTCGTCGACCCGCACGTGGTCGAAGGCGCCTCGCAGCACGGTGCGCTCGTGTTCGTCGGTGCCGTACCCGCCGCGGACGTGGGCCACGAAGTCCTCGGCGATGCTCTGGTCGTCGCGCCCGCGCAGCCGCTGGGCGTAGGAGGTGTGCGGGTCGTCGGGTGCCCGGTCCGGTTCGAGTACGAGGCTGAGCGTGTGCGGGAAGCGCTCGATGAGCCGGGCCATGGGCTCGGCCGGGCGGACCGGGTCGGTGAGGGTGGCCTCGACCCAGGACTGTTCGTGCCGGTCGAGGGCGGGGTCGTCGAGGAGGGCGTCGAGCCTGCCCCGGAGCCGGGCGAGGGGGCGGGGCACCGGGCAGTCGATCCGCTGCGCGGCGATCGCACCCTCGGCGTCGAGGTCGATCAGCCACATCGTCTTGCGGTGGTGGACCTCCGAGAAGGAGTACGCGAGGGGGGAGCCGGAGTACCGGACGCGCTCGGCGACGGTCTGGCAGCCGTGGAGGTGGCCCAGGGCGACGTAGTCGACACCGTCGAAGACTCCGGCGGGGACGGCCTCGACCCCGCCGACGGTGATGTCGCGTTCGCTGTCGCTCGGCTCGCCGCCCGCGACGAAGGCATGGGCGAGGACCACGGACCGGGTGGCGTCCGGCCGCTCCGCGAGATCGGCGCGGACCCGGTTCATCGCGGCGGTCAGCACGGCTTCGTGGCCGGCCCGGTCCGCCTTGAACACGTCCTTGACCAGAGCGGGTTCGAGATACGGGAGTCCGTAGAACGCCACGTCGCCGTGGGTGTCCGGGATGACGACCGGGGTGGCGCAGCGGGCGGGGTCGGTGCGCAGGTGGATGCCGGCCCGCCCGATGAGCCCCGCGCCGACACCGAGCCGCCGGGCCGAGTCGTGGTTGCCGGAGATCATCACGGTGGGCACACCGGCGGCGGCGAGCCGGTGCAGTGCGTCGTCGAAGAGTTCCACGGCGAACAGCGGGGGCACCGCTCTGTCGTACACGTCACCCGCCACGAGCACGACGTCGACCTCGTGCTCACGCACGGTGGCCACCAGATGGTCGAGGTAGGCGGCCTGCGCCTCGTGCAGGGAGACACGGTGGAACGACCGGCCCAGGTGCCAGTCCGATGTGTGCAAAATCCTCAAGAGCCGGCTCCGACCTGCATGTTTCGCTTCCTCGTCCCCCGGGTCCCGGCCGTCCGCGCACCGGGCCGGCCCAGGGCCCCGGTGCCCGCCCCACCTGCGCGCCCCTGCCCCTGTCCCCTCACGCACCACAGTCTCCCACCCCCCGGTGGGCCGCCGGGGCCACAGCCGGGAAGACGGCGCACCGGCTCCGCTTCCCGGCACCGCGACCGGTCCGCTCAGGCGTCCCCGTACGCCTCCGCACCCAGTTCCAGTTGCGCCTCGCCCGCCGTGGCGTCGGCCAGCCAGCGCCGGAACTCCTCGACCTCGGCGTCCGGCAGCCCGATCTCGATGCTCACCGCTTCCGCGTAGCGGACCTCGCGCACGGTTCGTCCGGTGGCCCGCAGTTCGTTCTCCAGCCGGCCGGCGCGCTGATGCCCGACCGTGACCGTCACGATCCGGAACCGCTGCCGGGTGAGCGTGCCCATCGCGTCGAGGGCTTCGCCGACCGCGCCCCCGTAGGCCCGGATCAGTCCCCCGGCGCCGAGTTTCACCCCGCCGTAGTAGCGGGTGACGACGGCGACGACGTACCGCATCTCGCGGCGGGTGAGCATCTGCAGCATGGGGACGCCGGCGGTGCCGCCCGGCTCGCCGTCGTCACTGGCCTTCTGTACGGAGGCGTCGGCGCCGATCACGTACGCGAAGCAGTTGTGGGAGGCGGTCGGGTGCTCCCTGCGGACCGCTGCGACGAAGTCCTGGGCGTCCTGTTCGGTGGCGGCGGGGGCGAGCGCGCAGATGAAGCGTGATCGGTTGACCTCGGTCTCGTGCACACCCGCGCGGGCGACTGTCCGGTACTGCTCCTGCATCCGGCCAGCCTATGCGCAGCCGCGGGAATGGTCCGGAGCGGCCGTCCGTTGTGCGGATCATGGACGCAGACACGGAGACGATCCGCAGGATTCTCGAGGACACCGGCGACACCTGGGCGGTGGTGGGACTGTCCGGCAACCGCTCGCGTGCGGCCTACGGGGTGGCCGAGGTGCTCCAGCGCTTCGGCAAGCGGGTGGTGCCCGTCCATCCCAAGGCGGAGCGGGTGCACGGCGAGCAGGGTTACGCCTCGCTGGCGGACATTCCCTTCCCGGTCGACGTGGTGGACGTCTTCGTCAACAGCGAGCTGGCGGGTGCGGTGGCGGACGAGGCGGTGGCGATCGGCGCCTCGGCGGTCTGGTTCCAGCTCGGTGTGATCGACGAGAAGGCGTACGCACGCACCCGGGCGGCCGGGCTCGACATGGTCATGGACCACTGCCCCGCCATCGAGATACCGAAGCTGCGCGGCTGAGTTCCGGAGCTGCGCGACGGACCCGTCCGTATGTGCGGGGTGTCACACTCCGCCCCGGAGTGGGAGGATGACGGGCTGTGAGTGCTGCCCACGCCGCGAGCGTGTCGACCGTCCCCCACAGCCGGGCCCGCCTGGCCGGACAGCTGTCCTCGCTCGGCGTCGAGCGCGGCGGCGTGCTGATGGTGCACGCCTCCTTACGCGCGGTGGGGGAAGTGGACGGCGGGGCGGGCGCGGTCGCGGCCGCCCTGCGGGACGCGGTGGGCCCCGGGGGGACGCTGGTGGTCCCGGCCTTCACCCCGGAGAACTCGGACACCTCCCCGCAGTACCTCGCCCGGGTCCGCGGCCTCGACGACCGGGCCCGGGAGGCCGTCCGGTCGTCGATGCCCGCGTTCGACCCGGCCACCACGGCCGCCCCGTCGATGGGCCGGCTCTCCGAGACGGTGCGCCGGGCCCCGGGCGCCCTGCGCAGCTCCCACCCGCAGACGTCCTTCGCCGCCGTCGGGCCGCTGGCCGGCCATGTGGTGGCGGGCCATCACCGGGACTGCCATCTGGGCGACGACTCCCCGTTGGGCCGCCTGCACGAACTGCGGGCCCAGGTTCTGCTGCTCGGCAGCGGTTTCGGCTCCTGCACCGCGTTCCACCTCGCCGAGTACCGCGTACCGTCCCCGCCCCGCCGCACCTACCGCTGTGTGGTGCGGGACGGCGACCGGCGCCGGTGGTGGGAGTACGAGGACGTCGCCCTGGACGACAGCGACTTCGCGGCACTGGGCGCGGACTTCGAACGATCGGACCGCGGCGGAGCCGTCCGCACGGCCCCGGTGGGCAGCGCCACCGCCCGGCTGTTCCTTCTCCCGGCAGCGGTGGCGTTCGCGACGCGGTGGCTACCGGCGCACAGGGGGGCGCACTCCTAGCGGCGTTTCGCGCCTGCGCGGCAACCTCCTGGCCGGTGCATCTATATCCAACTTCCCCTGCGGCACTCATACTTACCGCGTATCGGCCCCGAGGGGAAGGCACCGGATGGAGCACCTGATCCGCACGGAGGACGGCCGGGACCTGGCCGTGGAAAGCTTCGGAAATCCGCACGGCAGACCGGTGTTCCTGCTCCACGGCACCCCGGGCAGCCGGCTCGGGCCCGCCCCGCGCGGGGCCGTTCTCTACCGGCTGGGCATCCGTCTCATCGCGTACGACCGTCCCGGTTACGGCGCGTCCGACCGCCTGCCGGGCCGTTCGGTGGCCCATGTCGCCGCCGATGTCGTGACCATCGCCAACGCCCTCGGCATCGGCAAGTTCGCGGTGGTCGGGCGGTCGGGTGGCGCGCCGCACGCGCTCGCGTGCGCCGCACTGCTGCGGGGTCGCGCCGCCCGCACGGCGGCGCTGGTCGGGCTGGCGCCGCGCGATGCGCAGGGGCTCGACTGGTTCGAGGGGATGACCGAGTCGAACGTCCGTGAGTACATCAACGCCGCAGCGGGGCGCGGCAGACTGACCGCCGCGCTGGAGCGCAGATCGGCCTCGATCCGGGCGGATCCGATGGGCTCGGTCGTGGACATGCACCGCGGCCTGTCCGCCTCGGACCGCGGGATCGTCTCCGACACCGGCATCCGCGCCATGCTGGTGCGCAACTTCGCCGAGGGGCTGCGCAGTTCGGCCGACGGCTGGGTCGACGACGTCATGTCCTTCAGCAGCGACTGGGGGTTCCGGCCCGAGGACATCGCCTCGCCCGTGCTCCTGTGGCACGGCGAGGACGACGTGTTCGCACCGGCGCAGCACACCCGCTGGCTCGGCGAACGCATCCCGGGGGCGGAGACGGTGGTGGAGCGCGGAGCCGCGCACTTCGGCGCGCTGCGCGTCCTCACCCGCGTGCTCGGCTGGGTCACCAGATGACCGGCCGGCCGCGTCCTTCGCCGGCGGGGGGGGCCGGCGGGGGCGGGCGGGGGGCCCCCCCCCCCCGCGGGGGGCGGCCCCCCGGGGGGGGCCCGCCCGCGGGGTTTGCCCCCCCCCCCCCGGCCCCCCCCCCCCCGGCGCGGGC
>NZ_JBIAIU010000009.1:282205-302149 GCF_042871565.1 Streptomyces sp. NPDC005775
GGTGGGGGGGGGGGGGGGGGGGGGGGGGGGGGGGGGGGGGGGGGGGGGGGGGGCCCCCGGGGGGGGGGGGGGGGGGGGGGGGGGGGGGGGGGGGGCGGCGGGGGGGGGGGGCCCGCCCCCCCCGCCGCGCGAGCGGGTTCAGACCGGCTGCGGCTCCAGATCGCGGTTGATGCGCCGCCACGTACGGGCCGCCACCGCGATCGGATGGTCCATGCCCAGGTGCTCGACGGCCGGCGGCACCACTTCGGCCCGCAGCCGCTCGGCCTCCCTCTCACGGTCCATGGAGCGCAGGGTGACGGCCAGGTTGGAGCGGCAGGCCAGCACGTCGGGGTGCGCCGGACCGTACCGGTCCAGCAGTCCGTCGAGAGCGGCCCGCTCCCAGCGCTCCGCCAGTTGCGGGCGGTTCAGGTCGCCGTAGGCGTTGGCGAGGTTGATGGCCGCGCACAGCGTGAAGGGGTGCCGTGCTCCCAGGCTCGCCTCCAGCGCGGTCCTGACCTCCTCCCCGGCCTCCGCCGCCGACCGGGCCGCGCCCATGCCCCGCAGGTAGATGGCGACGTTGTTGCGGCAGGCCAGGGTGAAGGGATGGTCCTCCCCCAGGGTGGCCCGGTAGCCGTCGAGCGCCTGCTGGGCCAGGTCCAGGGCCGCCTGCTTGTCACCCACCGCCGAGAAGTCCGCCGCGAGGTTCAGCCCGCAGGCGAGCGCGTCGGGCACCTTCGTGCCGTACCTCTCCCGGTAGCGGTTGTACGTCTCCTCCGTCAGGAGCTTCGCCTCGTGCGGCCGGCCCGCCTTGCGGAGGGAGACGGCCAGGCTCTTGGCCGTGCGCAGCGCCTCGGGCACGTCCGCGTTGAGGACGCGCTCGAAGGCGGCCTTGACCTCACGGAGGATCTGGACCGAGGACTCGTAGTCCCCGGTCTCCCGCAGATCGCGCCCCAGGTGTCCCTTGGTCGTCAGGGTGTACGGGTGGTCCTCGCCCAGCAGTGTGCTGCGCCGCTCCACGGTGAGGTCGTCGAGCCTGCGCGCCGCTTCGCTGTCGCCGGTGAGCCGGTAGTCGATGGCGAGATTGTGTGCGGCGACGAGGGTGCGCGGATGGTTCTCCCCGAAGGTGTCGCGCATCACGTGGTGGATCTTCTGGTCCCGTTCCAGTGCCTCGTTGAACCGGCCCAGGGCCCGCAGGTCCGCCGCCAGGCTTCCGGTGGTGATCAGCAGGCTGGGGTGGTCGTTGCGCAGCAGTCGGGTCTGCCGGGCGAGGGTGTCCTCGTCCATCCGGCGGGCCTCCTGGTACCTGCCCTGGGCGCGCAGGGCGTTGGCCAGCTCGAAGCGCAGGTTCAGCGTCTGCAGGTCGTCCTCGCCGAGTTCCTGAGTCCAGGTCTTGTTCAGCTGGGTGCCCAGGGCCCTGGCGCTCTCCAGTTCGCCGCGCTTGAGGAGGTAGCGGATGCGGTCGACCATCAGCTGCCGGGCCTCGGCCTCGTCGCAGTCGGCGACACCCGACGGCCCGAGATGCGGCCAGATGAGTTCGAAGGCCGGCCAGCTCCTGGGGTCGTTCACCGGGTTGTCCTGGTCCGCGCCCTGCGGCGGCCGCGCCTCGGCGAGGATGCGGTGCACCTCGTGCACGGCCGTGTCCCGTTCCTCCGGCGTCAGCCCGGCACGCACGGCGGCCTGGACGAGCCGGTGGACCTGGATGCTGCTGTCGGCCGGGTCCACCTTGGCCAGGGCGAAGCGGTTGAGCGCCTGGATGACCCGTCCCAGCATGTACCGCTCGCGGAGGTCGGAGTCGTACGGCAGGAGCGAGCGGAACATCGAGTCGCTGCCGATCAGCGTCATCGATATCGGTTCGGCGGAGAAGAAGGAGCACAGTTCCAGCAGCCGCACCGCCGCCTTGGACTCCTTGCGCAGCCGGGCGATGGAGATGTTCCAGGTGGCGCCGATCTGGAGGGCGTAGTCCTCGGGCCTGCCCAGGGAGAGGACCTTGGTGCTCTGCTCCCTGAGCTGTTCGACGTAGGCGTCGACGGGGGTCGCGGTCTCGGCGAGCCAGGCGGCGGCGACCTCCACGGCCAGCGGCAGGTCGCCCACGGCCTCGGCCACCCGGTCGGCGTCCCTGGCCGGCAGCTTGCGCACCCTGCGGCACAGGTGCTCCACGCTCTCCGACCGGGTGAAGACCTCGACCTCCACCGGCTCCACGCGGCTGGAGATCGGCTTGTTGCGACAGGTGGCGAGAACGTGACCGTAGAGACCGCCCGTGAGCGGTCCGGTCTCGTCGGGAAAGAGTTCCAGAGCCTTGTCGAGGTCCTCGACGTTGTCGAAGATCAGCAGCCAGCGCGCGTACGGCGCTCCGCCGCGCAGTGCCTGGAGCGCCGCCCTGGCCGCCTCGGCGACCACCTCGCCGGCGCGCAGGCCCATCTTCTCCGCGAGTTCCGCCAGGGACGAGACCACTCGGTCGGGCTGCTCCGCCTCGACCCACCACACCAGGTCGTAGTCGGCCCGGAACCGGTGCGCGTACTCCCGGGCCACCTGGGTCTTGCCGACGCCGCCGAGCCCGTAGAGGACCTGCGGCAGGTGCTGCGCGGAGCGGCTGCTGCCGCGTAACTGGTCACGCAGCCGCACGAGTACGGAGCCACGGCCGGTGAACTCCGCGTGCCGGGGCCGGACGTTCCACACGCCGGGGACCGTGCCGGGGAATCGCGGGCCCCCGGGTGCGGCCGGCGGGGCCTCGAGGGCCTCGGGCCGGTCCAGCGCCGTCAGCACGGCCGCGGTGGCCTCCCGTTCGTCCAGCCGTGCGACGTCGACGATGCCCCTGCTGTTGAGTGGCATGGTCAGCCGGACGTCGCTGATGCGCACCGGAACGAGCTGGCGACGGCTTCCCGAGGGATCGAGTCCCAGGGCGGACTCCCACAGACTCCGGGCGCGGCGCGAGTTCTGGTAGGCCTGGGAGACGACGGGGACGACGCGGAAGGCGCCGGCCGCCGCCCATTCCGCGTCGTTCCAGGCCGTGTGGGAGCTGCGCACGTCCACGGGCATGACGTGGAATCCGGCGCGGGTGAGGACGGCTTCCAGCCAGTCCGCCCACATCTGGTCCTCCGCCACATGGGTGAGGACGATGTTGGACGGCGGGAGGGGCCTGCGCCGGGTGTAGGCCGCCACGTAGGCCAGCCGCTCCGACTCGTCCATCGCGGGCAGCGCGGTGACCCGGCCCTCGGTGAGCACCTCGGTCAGGCGCTCGCAGGAGGTGAGCATGGAGCTCGCGATGTTCGGGGCGTCACCGAACGTGGCCAGGATTTCCTCATAGGCGTAGAAGGGCCGGTAGGGGACCTCCACCGTGCCCCAGTAGTTGGCCAGTTCGTCGTTGGACAGACCGCTCGGGAAGCCGGGAAAGCTCTCCCGGGCCAGGGCGCGTCCCGCGTCGGCCTTCTCCTTCTCCCCGTCGTCGATGCGCATCGGCACGGGCAGGATCCGTATGTGCTTGTCGTGGAACCGCTCCTCGATGTCGCGGGCCACGGCTGACGCGCCCTCGATGCTCTGGTCGCTCAGGGTGAAACAGACCACGAGCACCTGGGGCATCTGGACGGTGCAGATATCGGCGATGTCGCTCAGTCCGGTCCGGCTGTCGATCAAGGTGAAGTCATAGTGTTTCCGCATGTCGGCCCGCATGGCGTCAAAGAACTGGCCACCGCCGTAGCGTTCGTAGAAGTCGTCCCAGTCCATCCGGCCGACGGTCGATGAATAGTCGCGGTTGCGGCGTCCGGCGGACAGGAAATCGAGACTTCCGCCCTGCTGGAAGGACCAGTTCAGGGAGGTGGCGTGAGGCCGCACCCGGGCGTATTCACGGTGCCATTCCGGATCACGCGCCGCGGGCCTGCGCGCCTCTTCCTGGTATTCGGTGATCAGATTGATCAGCCCGGGTGTGGCGGCCAGGTCGGAGAGATCGAGAAAGGGATGGAAGAAGCGGTGCAGGCCGGGGGCTTCGAGATCCCAGTCGACGGCGAGTACGCGATAACCGTTCGCGGCCAGGATCCACGCCGTGTTGGCCAGCGCCATGGTGCGGCCGGTTCCGCCTTTGTAGGAGTAGAAGGTGACGACGGTGCCGTCACGGTTCTCGGTCATCTGCTGGGTCCTCCCCCTCGGGGGCGACACCGTTACCCGGATCGCCCGCGTCATGGCCCGTACCGATAACGGGTGGAGCGGAATTGCTGGTTCCATAGCCCACGCCGTCGATCAGCACTCGCGGCAACGCGCCGCTCGGCCCCTCGGGCGGGAACGTCTCGGCGTGAGCGGCGTAGTGGCGCTCCGCGGCCTTCACCGCTCCCGGGAGTTCCTGGCTGAAAGCCTCCAGGGTGGGGACTCCCCCGCTGTGCGACCGGTGGCCGTATTCGCCCTCGGGGCCGGATTCGAGCAGCCCTTCGAGCACGGCACGGAGGTCGGCCTCCCGGTGGCCCGAGTCGGGGTCGTCCCTGTTCCACGGCACCATGACACTGATCCAGGGCCGGCCGTTCTCGCTCAGCCGTCTCAGCAGTTCCTGGCGACGGGGGGTGTCCAGTGCCCACCGGTCCAGGAGCAGCAGTCCCGGGGCCTGGGGCCGCTCGGCACCGAGCAGCCGCTCGGATTCCGCCTCGAACTCCCCCACCCTCACCTGGTAGTCGAGATTGCGTACGAGGTCGACGGCGTGGTCGGCCAGCGGCCTGGACGATTTGGGGTGGTACGGATTCCAGTCGCGCTGGGCCGGCCCGTAGCAGTCCGGCGCACGGCCGGGGGGCAGTTCGGAGCGGGAGCAGGCCAGGACGGATATCTCCATCTGCCGTGCCCTGCCCGGCGGCCCGAAGGCGCTCGGCACCGCCGCGTAGTCCTGCTGCGGATCCCCTTCCGGCATCCGGCTCTGCTCCGCCACCTGCACGATCCGTTTGGCCAGCAGATACACGGCTCTTTCGTACTGGTCCCGCAGATAGCGCAGTTTGATCAGCCCGTAGAAACCCTCGTCGGCGTACTCCTCGCCGAAGGCGGCGTGGTTGAACTGCAACCGCTCCGCGGGCTGCGGAAGGTGCCTGGGCGGTACGGGGACCCAGAGCGCGGGCACGATGCCGGACATCTGGCCGCCGTTGCTGCGGGCCGCCTGATAGTGCACCGCGCGACTGGAGAACGCGTACCATTCGCGACCGCACTGCTCGCTCAGGAAATAGCGCGGCGAGTAGAGCGGTACGAAGACCTTGCAGTACGCCAGGGCTTCGGACAGCCGCTCCTGCCACCCCTCCCCGGGCTGCATCTGCTGATCCAGAAACCCGGCGGGCACACCGGCGGGCAAGGACGTCAGCTGCAGAACGTGGGCGCACAGGTCCCGGTAGAATCTCTCGACCCAGAGATTCGGATCTTTGTCCTTCGGATCGTTCCTGGGTGTATGCGCATAGCTGAGGAAGAAGTACGGTCTGGGCTCATCTCCCTGTGCTCCGGCAGCTTCAAGATCCAACGTCTCCCCCGGTCCAGGTGTGGGACCTCAGTCTAGGAAGTATCGAATCTTCGACGGAACGGCAGGAACGCGCCTATTTATTGACCCGACCCCTCCGCTTTCGGCTACGGGACAATCAATTGCTGCCATAACCGTCAATTCCGCGAGGGATCAGGGGCCGGGCCGCGCGGCGTGCGCCGGATGGCGGGCCGCCCAGTCGGCGCGGTGCCGTTCGGCCGACCCCCGGGCCCGGGCCAGAGCACCGGCGGAGACCTCTTCCGCCTCCCACGCCTCAGCCGTATGGCCCATTCCGGCCACGAACCGCTTACCGAGGGGGGTCAGCAGCCCCGATCCGGCCAATACCCCCACGGCCTCGGTCGTCTGCTCCCGCCACCGGGCGAACTGCGCCTCGGCCGTCTGCGCCGCCGCTCCCTGCGCGGTGTGCCTGCGCACGCGCCAGAAGTCCGTGACGGCGATGTGGGCGTACGTGCCCTGGAGCAGGCCGTCCAGCGGGCGCGGGTCGGGACGCCAGGGCGCGTAGAACAACCGCCCGTCGTCGAGCGGTTGGTGCAGATCGAAGGTGTCCAGGACCGCGCCCAGCTTCACGTGCTGAAACTCGTGGACGATCAACAGGGCCAGCAGGTCAGGAGTTTCGGGCCGGGCCGCCCCGATCGCCCCGAACGCGTCACGGGATGCCGCGCTGACATCGCTGCCCCCCGGCGCGTGCAGCGGTGTGACGACCCGGAGTCCGGCCGCCACCCCCGGGGCGTACGCGGGGAGTTCGTCCTGGATCAGCGTCCACGCCTCGGCCAGGTCCTGCGCCCACAGCTTGGCCTCGCCCTCGGAGAGCCGTCCGGCGACCGGCCACTGATGACGGTCGCGCAGGGGGTCGGTGTCCTCCAGCGCCACCGACCACCCCGGACGTTCGACCACGCGCACCGGCTGCCAGTACGGAGTGAGCCCGTCCACCCCTTCCTCCCAGTCGATCCGCACATGGTGCCCCGCCGCCCGTACGGAGAAGCCCTCCGCGTCCGCGGACACTTCGGCGAGCGCGGCGTCCGACGGCAGGGTCACCGCGCCCAGGCCGGGAAGGCGGAGCAGCCCCTTCCGTACGGGGACGGCGACGGTGTCGCCACGCCGGGCCCGCAGCGCGGCGGCGGCCGCGATCTCGGCCAGGCCGGGAGCGGCGGTCCACCGCGTCCCGCCTTCCAGTACGCGCAGCGCCCAGGGCCGCGTGTACGGATGCGCGAGCACCGCGTCCAGGGCGTCGGGCGCCGCCGTGTCGAGGTCGACCAGCAGCTCCCACGCCTGCATGGCGACGCGGTCGCCTCGCGGGGCGCGTTCACCGACCGCGGCCAGCAACTCGTGGTTGATCTCCGACTGTGCCGCCACGAGCCTGTCCACGGTCGCGGCTCCGCCGAAGCCCGCGGCCAGTTCGTCGAGCCCGGTCGCGTCGAGCGGCTCCGGGCCGCTCACCACGGGCACCGCGGCTTCCCGGTCACGAATATTCATGATCATTTCCATCAGATCGGGGCAGAACACCGACGGATTGCGAAAGCCGCTTCCGGTCCGGTAGCGGTGCGCGTAAAGGCCCCCGCCACAGGAGTTGACCACCGGGCAGGCCCGGCACTCGTCACTGAGCTGCTCCAGCCCCTGCTGCCGGGCGAGCATGCCGGGGTGGGCGAGCACCTCGTCGAGGGAGTGGTCGACGAGATTCATCCCGGTGGCGGGGGCCGCGTCGTAAGCCGTCTTGAGGCTGTCGGCCTGTTCGAACGTGCCGTCCGTCTCGATGACCACGAGGTCCGCGGGCGCCAGCCCCAGGGACTCGGTGAGGCTGCTCTCCCCGCGCAGTGTCCGCAGCACGGAGTCGAAGATCCGCACCGGCACCGGTCGCCCCGCGGCGTCCCACCGCCGGTAGATCACGTCGAGCCAGTCCGCGTAGGGCGTCACGGAACCGTGCGGCCGCGGCGGAGGCACGTCCCAGGTCGCGTGCGGGAGCAGGAAGTCGATGCGCGGCGGATCGAGGGCCACGAGGGCGTCGTACACGGCGACCGGATCGTTCTCGACGTCGATGGTGCAGAGCAGCCCGGCGAAGAGTCTCCGGTAGCCCGGGCGGTTGAGCAGCGAGACGGCGCGCAGGACCTGGGGGTGGCTGCTCCGTCCGTCCGCATAGCGGCGGTGACGGTCGTTGGAGACCCTGTCGCCGTCGAGTGACACCCCGACCTTGATGCCCAGCTCGGCGAAGAGTTCACAGAACTCCTCGCTGAGCAGGACCCCGTTGGTGTGAATGCGCAGGTCGAGGGCGCTGATCCCGTCGAGCGCGCGGGCGAGTTCCTCGGCCGCGCACCGGATCCGGTCCGGGCCCGCGAGCAGCGGCTCCCCGCCGTGCAGCACGACATGGACCACGGGGAGACCGTGTGCCAGGGCGTGTTCGGCGATGCGATCCGCCGCCCTGGCCAGGGTCTGTTTCGTCACCGCCCGGGGCCGGCCACGCCAGCTCGTGTCCGCGTGCTCGTACACGTAGCAGTGATCACAGGCCAGATCACAACGGCTGTGCATCTTCAGCACGAATTGGCTCAAAGAAGGGGGTGGCCGGTCCACGGGTATCGGTTCGGCTACTCAGACGGACGACTGAAAGGCTGCGATCACCAACGGACTCGCCCCGGCGTCGGTCGACAGGAGTCGACTGATCGAGGCGGGCAGGGCCCCGCCGCCCTGGACAGCGGCTCGCTGGGCGAGCGGCACCCGGGGAACGGCCTGGCTACGGGGAGCGATCCCCGGCCTGCCGGCCGCCGAGACGAGAGTAGTTTTCATTTAAGGCCCTTCATGTTGAGGACGTCCACGACCGCCGCGAACCCCGGTATGGACAGGGACCGAAATCCCTAGCTTTCCTTATAAATAGGACAAATCGTCAGAAATGGCCACTCGGACACACGTGGGGGCGCTGCGCACCACAAACGTGCGCACCCACCCCGCGGTTTCGGCCGTAGTCACGCACACCCCCCGAATGAGCTAAACCGTGACCCGCCCGGCCCAGTCGGGGCCGGGTTCGGGGCACACCGGGCCCAGCCTCCCGCAGAGCGGGGGCGGGGACCAGACTGATGCACAAAGAGCGCCGGTGCCCGAGTCACGATTCGGTCAGACTCCCAGGCCTTCGACGACCACGGCGCCCGGCAGCGCCGCCAAGGCCTTGCCCGGCAGGATCAACTTGCCCCGGCGGGTGCCACTGCCGACGAGGACCCACTCCTCGTCCACGACGGCGGAGTCCAGCAACAGCGCCCAGCCGTCCGGGAGTCCGACGGGCGTGATGCCGCCGTACTCCATCCCCGTCTCGCCGACCGCCGTCTCCATCGGGGCGAACGAGGCCTTGCGGGCCCCGAGATGCTTGCGGACGGCACCGTTCACGTCGACGCGGGAGTGGGACAGGACGAGGCAGGCCGCCAGGGTGACCTCGCCGCCCCGCTTACCCGCCACCACGACACAGTTGGCCGACCGGCGCAGCAGGTCGGCACCGTGGTGCTCGACGAAGGCGGCCGTGTCGGCGATCTCCGGGTCCGTGTCGACGTGGATGATCTGCTCGGCGGGCACGCCGCCCCAGCCCTCCCGTACCGCTCGGGCCACCGGGGCCGTGAGGAGTTCGAGACGGTCGGCAGCAGGGCAGGCATCCTCGAAGGAGCCGATGGGCGCGTGCATGCGCGCAACGCTAACAGCCCCTGCCCCGCTGCTGGTTGGGTGTCTCACCTGACGGGCGGGATCGACACCGCCATGGTGACATCGAGGGGCTCCGCACCGTCGTTGCGGTAGGCGTGCGGGTGGTGCGCCTCGAAGGTGGCGGCCGTACCGGCGGGCACCGCGTACGTGACGCCGTCGACGACCAGGGTCAGTGTGCCCGCGGTGACGTGGAGGAGTTCCACGGTTCCTTCCGGGTGCGGGTCGGACGCACTGCCGTCGCCGGGCATCAGGTGCCACGACCAGAGCTCCAGCGGGCCCCGGGCCTCGGCTCCGACCAGCAGGGTGGTGGAACTGCCCGCATCGGAGGACCACATGCGGACGGCCTGGCTCTCGGGGACCAGCCGGACCGGTGCGCCCTGCTCGTAGTCGAGCAGCGTCGTGATGCTGACCCCGAGGGCGTCGGCCAGCTTGACCGTGGTGCCGACGCTGGGGTTCGTGCGGGCCTGCTCGATCTGGATGATCATTCCGCGGCTGACCCCGGCTCGGGTGGCGAGCGCGTCGAGGGTGAAGCCCCGCTCACCGCGCCAGCGCTTCAGATTCCGGGCGAGGGATTGGGTCAGCTGGTCAAGATCAGTCACGTTCCGTCCAAGATTCTGGATGCGAGTGGAGATACGGCGCTGCAGGGCGTTACGGCCGTGCGGTGCGGCGCGGTGCACCCGCCGTTCATCGCACTGTACGTCGGGGCCCGCCCCGGCCCTCAGTCCTCTTCGAGCTCCGCCACGGCCAGAAGCTGTTCCGGGGTCACGCCCGCGGGAATCGGGACCGGGGCCGGTGTGCGCAGGGGCGGCTGCCAGCCCTTCTCGGCGTCCCAGCTCCGTACGACACGGGCCGGGGCTCCGGCCACCACCGCGTGGTCGGGCACCTCGCCGCGTACCACCGCGCCCGCGGCCACCACCACGTTGCGGCCGAGCCGGGCGCCCGGCAGGACCACCGCTCCGGTGCCGATCCAGCAGCCGGGACCGATCGACACCGGCTCCATCCGCGGCCACTGCTTGCCGACCGGCTGCTGCGGGTCGTCGTAGCTGTGGTTGGTCGAGGTGATGTAGACGTACGGTCCGCAGTACGTGTCCGAGCCGATGGTCACCGTCGTGTCGGCGACGACATGACTGCCCCGGCCGAGCACCACTCCGTCCCCGAGCGTCAGGACGGTGTCGGGTCCGAGATCCAGATCGGGCATGAGCCCCGCAGTCAGGGTGACCTGCTCCCCGATGATGCAGTGGGCGCCCAGTTCGATCCACGGCTCGCCGAACACCGTCCCCTGGGGGAAGGCCAGGCGGGTGCCCTCGCCGATCCGGCGGAACCGCAGCCCGCCGGGGTGTGCCGCCGTGACCGCGCCCGTCTCCTGCACCCAGCGCCGGCAGCGATGGAGGGCCCCGGACAGGGCGCGCCGCCGCCAGGCGGTGAGGGAGGAGAACGTGTTTCGGTTCTTCGGCACTCGCACACGGTAGTCGGCGGGCCCGCGGGCGCTCGCCGTGCCGGCCTGTGATCTTCACCCCACCCGGCCGCGGGGCGGCCCGCGCGTCGCATACCGTTCCCTGTGCGGGACCGTCCGGCGGCGACCGGAGGACCGCGACCGACAGCACCGGAGCACGGAAGGACGCGCGATGGCGGAGCAGGCGTTGATCACGGCCATGGGCGGCAAGGAGCCGGTCATCGACGCGGATGCCTTCACCGCGCCGACGTCGGTCGCGATCGGTGAGATCACCATGGCCGCGGGCTCCAGCCTCTGGTACCACGCGGTCCTGCGCGCCGACTGCGGGCCGATCGTGATCGGCGCCGCCTCCAACATCCAGGACAACTGCAGCGTCCACGGCGACCCCGGCTTCCCCGTCACGGTGGGCGAACGGGTCTCGGTCGGACACAACGCCGTGCTGCACGGCTGCACGGTCGAGGACGACGTCCTGGTCGGCATGGGCGCGACCGTGCTCAACGGCGCCCACATCGGTGCCGGCTCACTGATCGCCGCCCAGGCCCTCGTCCCCCAGGGGATGCGCGTCCCCCCGGGCTCACTGGTCGCGGGCGTGCCCGCCAAGGTCAAGCGGCAGCTGACCGAGGAGGAGCTCGAAGGCATCAGGTTCAACGCGGTCGGTTACGTGGAGCTGGCCAAGGCCCACCGGCAGGCGTACGAGGACTGAGCGCGCGGCGACGGGCGGGCACCCGGCCATCCGGCCGGCGCCCGCCCGTCGCCGCGACCGGGCACCGGCCGTCAGTCGGCGACCGGGACGGACTCGGGTTCGGGCGTGGGCGCGGTGGACTGGGCGGCCGCCTTCTTGGCCCGGTTCTTGATGACCAGCATCGAGGCGAGCCCGATCAGGACCGCGATCGCCAGACCCAGGTACGAGAACCGCTTGAGCCACTCCTCGGCGACGACACCCACGGAGTAGATGACTGCCGTGGTGCCGCCCGCCCAGACGATCCCGCCGAGCACGTTGGCGGTGAGGAACTTCCAGTACGGCATGTGCAGGACGCCCGCGAGCGGTCCGGCGAAGATGCGCAGCAGCGCGACGAAGCGGCCGAAGAAGACCGCCCACATGCCCCACTTCTGGAACGAGCGCTCCGCCATGGCGATCTGGCTCTCGCCGAAGTGCCGGGGGAACTTCCCGCCGAGCCAGGCGAGCAGCGGCCGTCCGCCCTTGCGGCCGATGGCATAGCCGATCGAGTCGCCGATCACCGCCCCGGCCGTGGCGCAGGCGCCCAGGACCCACGGGTTGATGCCGTCGTGTCCCGCGGCCAGCAGCGCCGCACTGATCAGCACGATCTCGCCGGGCAGCGGGATGCCCAGGCTCTCCAGCCCGATGACGACGCCCACCAGGACGTACACGCTGATCGCGGGGACGGTCTCCAGCCATTCCTGGATGTGCAACGCCGATTCCTCCGTAGTGATGTCCTATCGCCCGCCGGACGACTCCTCGGCGCACGGCGAAAGCCTACCGGTCGGCCCCGCCGGTCCCGAAGCGTGAAGGGGGCGCTCCCTGCCGGGCGCGGGGCGGCCGTCATCCGTGGGCGTCACGAGACCGACGTTACGCACAAGTGTGACGTTTCCTCATGGCCCGCAGCCGCACACCGGCGCTCCCGCCGCATCCCTTCACCGTCCGCTCACGGGGGCGGCCGTAGCCGCCCGGGCGGCGCCCCTCTATCGTTACTCGCCATGTGGCCAGGACAGCAGCCGCCCGGGGGCGAGCAAAACCCGCAGGACCAGAACCAGAACCCGTACCAGCAGCCGGGGTACCAGCAGCCGAATCCCTACCAGCAGCCGGGGTACCAGCAGCCAGGTCCCGAGCAGCAGCCCGGGTACGGCTACCCGCAGCAGGGCCGGCCCGGGCAGCAGCCCGGGTACGGGTACCCGCAGCCGGGACAGCCGGGATACCAGCAGCCCAATCCGTACCAGCAGCCGACCGTCCCGCAGTACGCGGTGGGCGGTCCGCCCGGCGGGCCCCAGCCCGGCAAGGACAAGAAGAAGACGACGGTCGTCGCCATCGTCGCGGCGACCGCGGTCGTCGTGGCCGCGGCGGTCACCGGTGTCGTCGTGCTGGGCAAGGACGACGACAAGAACGGCAAGAACGTCGCCGACGACAAGAAGTCGTCCGCGCCCGCCAAGCCCTCCGACGCCGCTTCCTCGCCGGCGGCCAACCCGCGCGGCACCGACGGGGACGCCAAGCCGTTGATCGCGGGCTGGAAGGTCGTGACCAACCCGAAGTGGGGCACGCAGTTCGACGTGCCCGGCGACTGGGAGGTCGGGTCCCCCGGTACGTTCTCGTACTTCGAGGACGACGCGAAGGATGACGGCTCGCCGCTCATCGGCTTCTCCGCACCGGCGGACTTCAAGCAGAAGTGGTGCGTCGACGACTTCGACAAGGACGGCACCAAGGAGAACTACAGCCTCGCCGGTACCGGCACCCGAGGCGCGGAGGGCGCCACGGACCCCGCCCTGAACGCCCGGAACGAGGCCGGCACCTGGGCCTGGGGCGCCTACGCCCAGCACATGCCGAAGAAGACGATCAAGATCAGCAAGGCCACGCAGTACACCACCAAGTCGGGCCTGACGGGCAGCCTGGTGACCGCCACCGCACCGAACGTCACCAAGAAGAAGAAGTGCGACAGCGACGGCAAGACCATCGCCTTCACCTTCAAGAACAGCAGCGGTGCCTTCTCCTCCTGGGTGCTCTACGCCGCGGCCGGCGTCGAGGGCGAAGTGCCGGACGCGACGATCCAGAAGATCCTCAGCACGGTACGGCTGGTGAAGATCACCGAGTCCTGACCGGCGGGAACGCATTTGGCACAACGGGGCCACTGCCGCGATAGTCCCTGAGTGACTGACGCAGCCGACCTCGCACCCCGCTCGGACCGCCCCATCCCGGCGGGCCGCAACTACCGGCTGCTGACCGCCGCCGCGATCATCACGGGCCTGGGCACGAATGGCGCGCTGATCGCGGCGGCGTTCGCGGTCCTGCAGGCGGGCGGCGACGGCGGTGACGTCGGTCTGGTGGCCGCCGCCAGGACCGCGCCGCTGGTGCTCTTCCTGCTGATCGGCGGGGCGATAGCCGACAGGCTGCCGCGCCATCGCGTGATGGTCGCGGCCAACGCCCTCAACTGCCTCTCCCAGGGCGCCTTCGCCTGGCTGGTCCTGGCCGGTGACCCCCAGCTCTGGCAGATGATGCTGCTGACCGCTCTGTGCGGCACCGGGCAGGCGTTCTTCAGCCCCGCGGCCGAGGGCATGCTGATGTCCAGCGTCAGCGGTGAGCAGGCGAGCCGCGCCTTCGCCCTCTTCAGGATGTCCATGCAGGGCGCGGCCATCGGCGGCGCGGCGCTCGGCGGGGCCATGATCGCCGCGATGGACCCGGGCTGGGTGCTGGCCGTAGACGCCGCCGCCTTCGCCCTGGCGGGTGCGCTGCGCGCCTTCCTGGACGTCAGCCACATCCCCTCCCGCGAACCGGGAGGCGGGCTTCTCGCCGATCTGCGGGACGGCTGGCAGGAGTTCATCGGACGCCCCTGGCTCTGGGCCATCGTGGCGCAGTTCTCCGTCGTCGTCGCCGCCGTCGGGGCCGCGGAGGCCGTCTACGGACCCCTGGTCGCCCAGGACGAGCTCGGGGGCGCCCGCCCCTGGGGTCTCGCGCTCGCCGCCTTCGGTGTCGGCACCGTGGCCGGGGGGCTGCTGATGGTGCGGTGGAAGCCCCGGCGGCTGCTGCTCGCGGGAACGCTGTGCGTCTTCCCGCTGGCCCTTCCCTCTGCGGGGCTCGCCGTCCCGCTGCCGGTGGAGGGGCTCTGCGTGGTGATGTTCGTCAGCGGGGCGGCCATCGAGGTGTTCGGCGTCTCGTGGATGACGGCCATGCACCAGGAGATCCCGGAGGACAAGCTGTCGCGCGTCTCGGCGTACGACTGGTTCGGCTCGGTCGCCATGGTGCCGGTCGCCACCGCGCTCGCGGGGCCGGTGGAGTCGCTGGTCGGCCGCAGCCAGGCGCTCTGGGGCTGTGCGGGTCTGGTCGTGCTGGTGACCGGCGCGGTGCTGTTCGTGCCGGACGTACGCAACCTGACCCGTCGGACCGCGTCCACCGAGGTGCCGGCCAAGGTCCCGCCTGCGTCAGCCGATGCTGAAAGCGCCGTCGGGCGGCTCGGGTGAGGCGACCGCCTCGCCGTCGCCCACCGGGCGGGCACCCCTGAGGAACGCGGCCACCGCGTCGCCGTACTCGACCCTGGCCGGGAACGCGTCGGCCGCGCAGCGGCGGATCAGCGCGGCAACGTCGAAGGGTGACCGCGAGGCGACGAGAACCACGTTGCCGAAGCGCCTCCCACGCAGCACCGCGGGCTCGGCGATGAGGGCCAGTTCCGCGAAGGCGGTCGCGAAGGTGGCCAGTTGCGAGCGCAGGAAACCGAAGGGCGCCCCGTCCGCCAGATTGGCCGCGTAGATCCCGTCCGCGCGCAGCGCCCGTGCCGCCGCCTCCGCGTAGGGCACGGACGTCAGGTGGGCCGGCACCCGCGAGCCGCCGAAGACATCCGCGATGACCAGGTCCACGGAGCCGGCAGCGGTCTCCTCCAGCTGCCTGCGGGCGTCCGCGGCGTGCACGGTGATCCCGCTGCGGTCCGTCAGCGGGAGGTGTTCCGTGACGAGGTCCAGGAGACCCCGGTCCGCCTCGGCGACCTCCTGCCGGGAGCCGGGCCGGGTCGCGGCGACGTAGCGGGGCAGGGTGAGGGCGCCGCCGCCGAGGTGCAGGACATCGAGGGGCGCCCCCGCTCCGGCCGCGCAGTCCACGACGTGGGCGAGCCGTCGCGCGTACTCGAATTCGAGGTGCTCCGGGGCGTCCAGGTCGACGTACGACTGCGGTGCGCCGTCGACCGTGAGGAGCCAGGCCCGCTCCCGGTCCACGTCGGGGAGCAGTCTGGCGGTGCCGTGGTCCACGTCGCGCACGACGGGTATCGACTCGTTCACGACACCATTGTGGGGCGTGTACCGGGCTGCTCCTGACCTCGGCGACGGCCGTGGGGCCCGCCTCCCGGATACGGGAGACGGACCCCGAGCGGTCCCGCGCCTCAGAGCAGTCCGGTGACCGTGCCCGCGCCGACGGTGCGGCCGCCCTCACGGATGGCGAAGCCCAGACCGGACTCCAGCGGCACGTCGCGGCCCAGCTCGACCGTCATGGTGACCGTCTCGCCGGGGCGCGCGACCGCCGCCGCCCCGAGGTCCACGTCGCCGACGACGTCGGCGGTGCGGATGTAGAACTGCGGCCGGTAGCCCGTGGCGACCGGAGTCGTGCGGCCGCCCTCGCGCCCCGACAGGACGTACACCTGCGCGGTGAAGCGCCGGCTCGGCGTGAGGCTGCCGGGCGCCGCCACGACGTGACCGCGTCGCACGCGGTCGCGCTCGACCCCGCGCAGGAGCAGCGCGACGTTGTCACCGGCCTCGGCGGACTCCATCGGCTTGCCGAAGGTCTCCAGGCCCGTGACGACCGTCTCGATGTCCGCACCGAGCACGGACACCCGGTCGCCGACGCGCACGGTGCCGCGCTCCACGGCGCCGGTGACGACCGTGCCCCGGCCTGTGATGGTCAGGACGTTCTCCACCGGCAGCAGGAACGGCGCGTCGGTGTAGCGCACCGGCATCGGTACGTACGTGTCGACCGCGTCGAGCAACGCCTCGACGGCCGCGGTCCAGCGCGGGTCGCCCTCCAGCGCCCGCAGGCCCGACACCCGCACGACGGGCACGGTGTCGCCGCCGTACCCGTGCGCGGACAGCAGTTCGCGCACCTCGAGCTCGACCAGGTCGGTGAGCTCGGGGTCACCCGCGTCCGCCTTGTTGAGGGCGACGACGATGTGGTCGACACCCACCTGCCGGGCGAGCAGGACGTGCTCCGCGGTCTGCGGCATGATCCCGTCGAGCGCGGAGACGACGAGGATCGCCCCGTCGAGCTGGGCGGCGCCGGTGACCATGTTCTTGATGTAGTCGGCGTGTCCCGGCATGTCGACGTGCGCGTAGTGGCGGGTGCCGGTCTCGTACTCGACGTGCGCGATGTTGATGGTGATGCCGCGCTGCGCCTCCTCGGGAGCCCGGTCGATGCGGTCGAACGGGACGAACGTGCCGGTGCCCCGGTCGCTGAGGACCTTGGTGATGGCGGCGGTCAGGGTGGTCTTGCCGTGGTCGACGTGGCCCATGGTGCCGATGTTGAGGTGCGGCTTGGTGCGCACGTATGCCGTCTTGGGCATGGTGGATTCCTTGTGTCGCGAAGCTGGAGACATCAGACCCCGGGGCCCGGCCGACCCTCCCCTTGCGGGGTCCGCCGGACAGTCGGGGGAGGGTCAGCTTCGGGCGCCGCCGAGGGGCGCTGCGGCAGCGGTGAACGCTGCTGCGACAACTGCTGCGAGGGGGCTCACGGCAGCCTTCGGCGTGTCCGCGACTGCGGACTGCGCTGCGAGGAAGGCGTACCGGAACATGGCTCGATCATGTCCGACGGCCGTCGGCCCGTCGAGCGAATTTCCGGGGGCCGGCACGGCGGTGCGAAACCGCGTGGTTCTAAAGGTGCTTGGTGGCCTCTCGTACGGACAGCGGCGCCAGCCGGTTCCGGGCGTCGTCGACGAAGTCCCGTACGGCGTGCGGGTCCGTCTTGGCGTACTCCCGCAGACACCAGCCGATCGCCTTGCGGATGAAGAAGTCGGGGTGGTCCGCTCGGCGCAGGCAGTAGGCGAAGAGCCGGCGCGCGTCGGTGGCCTCCTTGTAGCGGAGTTGATGCAGCAGCGCGGTGCGGACGATCCAGAGGTCGTCGTCCTCGATCCACTCGTCCATGGTCCGCCGGAGCTCCGGGTCGGCAGCCACCAGCGGTCCCGCGACATGCGCGGCAAGGGTGTCCACGGTGTCCCACCACGGGGTGGTGGTGACCAGGTGACGCAGCACCGGCACGAACCCGGACGAGCAGCGTGCGACGTGGCGGCGCAGGTAGTCGGCGGCGAAGTACTGGTACTCCCGCTCGGGCAGCGCCCAGCAGCGCAGCGCGATGGCGGCGCAGTCCGTCTCCTCCGGGCGCCCGGCACCTTCGAGGACGGTGCGGGACAGCGTCCGGCGGCGGGGCGTGGGGATACCGAGGAACGGCGCGACGTGCTTCATGTACGCGGCCGCCGACCGGGCGCGCACGGGGTCGGCGGCCGTCGGATACAGCAGGGTCAGCCGTTCCAGCACCGTGTCGGCGAGAACGCTCCGGGGCGGTCCGGGCACTGCTTCGGCGCTCTCGTCGGCCGGTTCGGCTGCGTGACCCATAACGGTCACATTACGACGATCACACCGAGGATTCGGATACTCTCCCCGAATGCTCGACCACGCCCCCGCCACCCGGCCCGCCAGTGGCCTCGCCGTGCGTTGCACGCGGGTGCTGCTGTCGCCCTGGTCCCGGTTCGCCCTGCTCGTGGCGGTACTGCTGGCCGCCGCGACGACGATGCTGCTCCTGGAGCCCCAGCGGCTGCTGGCCTCGGGCTGGCCCGCCCAGCTGAGCGGCGGGGCCGCCGCGGTCGCGCTCTTCGGCCTCGCGTACGGCATCTGCACGGTCGCCTTCGTACCGAGACCGCTGCTCAACCTCGCCGCCGGTGCGCTGTTCGGCTCGCAGGCAGGGCTGGCGGCGGCGCTGGCGGGCACGGTACTGGGCGCGGGCACCTCGTTCATGCTCGGCCGGGTACTGGGCCAGGATGCGCTGCGTACGCTGCTGCGCGGGCGCTGGATGCGGGCTGCGGACGGGCAGTTGAGCCGGCACGGTTTCCGCTCGATGCTGGCGCTGCGGCTCTTCCCCGGGGTGCCGTTCGCCGCCGCCAACTACTGCGCCGCCGTCTCGCGCATGGGGTACCCGCCCTTCCTCGTCGCGACCGGCCTCGGGTCGATCCCGAACACGGCGGCGTACGTCGTGGCGGGAAGCGAGGCCGCCTCCCCCACCTCGCCCGCCTTCCTGGCCGCGATGGGCTTCATCGTGCTGACGGGCGCCGGCGGCGCCGTCGTCGCCTGGCGGCGGCGCCACCGGATCGGCGCCGAGTGAGCGCGGTGACGCGGCGGCCTGCTCGGGGGTAGTCGTCACTGTGTTCATCCGGGGGCGATACGCTGCCCGCGACCGACTGACTATCTCCGGGCCCGGTGCGGCCCTGTCATCACACGACCGCAATCCGCAGGCCGCCGACGGCTCCACGCCGTCGGCCGATGCATGATCACTCCGGGATGGCCCAAGCCCCATGAGCTGGTTCGAATCGTTCGTCCTCGGCCTCGTTCAAGGACTGACCGAGTTCCTGCCGATCTCCTCCAGCGCGCATCTGCGGCTCACCGCGGCATTCGCCGGCTGGCACGATCCTGGCGCGGCGTTCACCGCGATCACCCAGATCGGCACGGAGGCCGCAGTCCTCATCTACTTCCGCAAGGACATCGTCCGCATCGTCTCGGCATGGTTCAGGTCGCTGACGAACCGTTCGATGCGTGGCGACCACGACGCGCAGATGGGCTGGCTGGTCATCGTCGGCTCGATCCCCATCGGCGTGCTCGGTGTGACGTTCAAGGACCAGATCGAGGGCCCGTTCCGCGATCTGCGGCTGATCGCCACCACCCTGATCGTGATGGGTATCGTCCTCGGCATCGCCGACCGCCTGGCCGCGCGCGACGAGACCGGCGGCAAGCACCGGGCCATCAAGGAGCGCAAGTCGCTGAAGGAACTCGGGGTCAAGGACGGCCTGATCTTCGGCTTCTGCCAGGCGATGGCCCTGATCCCGGGCGTCTCCCGCTCCGGCGCCACCATCAGCGGCGGCCTGCTGATGGGCTACACCCGCGAGGCAGCGGCGCGTTACTCGTTCCTGCTGGCCATCCCGGCGGTGCTCGCCTCCGGCGTCTTCGAGCTGAAGGACGCGGGCGAGGGCCATGTGTCGTGGGGCCCGACCATCTTCGCGACGTTCATCGCGTTCGGCGTGGGCTACGTGGTCATCGCATGGTTCATGAAGTTCATCACGACCAAGAGCTTCATGCCGTTCGTGATCTACCGGATCATTCTCGGCATCGTGCTGTTCATCCTGGTCGGAGCGGGTTCCCTGAGCCCGCACGCGGGCGAGTCCGCCGGATGACACAGCCTCTGCTTCCGTCCTGATCCAGCGCCTCGCGGGCACCTGTGCGTCGGCGCGTGCGGTGGCCCTGCGTCACGCTGTCCGGGCGTGGGGGGGGGGGACACGCGAGAAGGAGAACCCCCCCCCGGGGGCCCCCCGGGAGCCACCCCCCCCGCGCCGCCGGCGCCCCGCCCCCGCTAGTGGGGGGGGGGGTACCCCCCCCCCACCCCCCCCCC
>NZ_JBIAIU010000009.1:302157-364232 GCF_042871565.1 Streptomyces sp. NPDC005775
CGCCCCGCCCGGGGGGGGGGGGGGGGGGGGGGGGGGGGGGGGGGGCGCGGGCCCGGGGGCGGGGGGGTCCCACTCCCCCCCGGCTCCCCCCCCCCCACGCCCAGGGTCTACGCCGAGTGCAGCACTCGCCGGTACGCCGAGTGCAGCACTCGGACTTGAGTGGCGACGTAGTCCCCGGCCGACGACGCCGCCGCGGAGGTGGTGTCGCCGTAGTACGTCCACCGCCACGTTCCCGGCCCGGTGGCCTTCACCGTGGTCCTGAGGGCCCCTGTCGCACTCGACGTCGCGGTCCTGACCGTCTTGTACGAGGAGGCGCCCGACGCCTTGAACTGCAGGCTGACGGTACGGCCCGCGTACCCCTGGTACGTGTGGGTGTCCCAGTTCGCCCGTGTGACCCGCCCGGTCACGGTGATCGTCTTCCCCACCGCGACCGGCTCCGGTGACGCGTCGACGGTGACGCGTGTGGCCCGCTGGATCCGCAGCGGGAGATTCACGTCGTCAATGTCCTGGGTGTCACCGGGGAGATAGACCTGCGCAGCAGTCCGCCAGGTGCCAGCGTCCTCATTCCCGAAGTCGAGATCCCGCGGGTCGATGTACAGCCATTCCTCGAAGTCGCAGATCCCCTTGGCGCTGTCCACGACCTTGCAGTCGCTGCCGATGATGGCGCTCTGCACGGTCTCCGCGTTTTCCGTCGTCCCCCGGTAGGGAAACACCATCGGCCCGAGGTCGTACCTGAGCTTGGTCGTCATCCGGAAGACCGCGTGCACCTCGACCCGCTCCTGGCCCCCGATCACGATCGGCTTCCCGCCGTTCACCGAGACCCGGCTGAAGGCGACCCCGCCCTCCGCCGCCCCGGCAGGCACCCCCGCCACCCCTGTGAACACAAGCGCCGCTCCACCGGCGACCACCGCTTTCCACATCGTCCTGCCCATATTCGAGCTCGCCCCTTCCCCTGCGACCTGGACCGGACGCGTAGGCGCACCGGCCGGAAGCCTGTCTTCTCGGCTGCCTGTGGGACAGCAGAGGGCTGTGCGCGGTTGTACGCGGTGCGGCAACGATTCGATCACCACGGCATGCGGTGAGCACTCGGAGGCCGTGGTGCACCGGACCGTGTTCGTGAACACACCCCGGCACGCAACAGCCCGCAGGCGCAAGGGATTCGATGGCAGTACTGCTGCGTAGTGAGCCGGAGGCCGGGGTAACGACGGTGAAGCCGTAGCAGCCGGAGCGTTACCTGGCCAGCCCGCGACCTGGGACGCATCAGCCATCCTTCAGCCATGCGACCGCAGCTGCCACGGCTGCCGGCACGCCCCCCTGTACAGCCTCCAGGCCCGCGTGACCTCGGCCTCCGCAGAAGGCCCCTGCACCAGTGGGGCTCATTCCGTGGCCGGTCAGGGCTGGTCAGGTGGCCGGATGGGCGTCCGTCTTCAAGGCCCATCCGGTGCCCGGGCAGCCTGCCGGCAACGGCGGGAAGCGATGGCCCTTCACATCGGTGCTCCAGTGATGGTCCCCACCGCGGTCACACTCGTAGATCCCGCTCTCGGGGACGATCTCGCCCGGGTGCCATGTCGTCTGTTCCTCGCTCATACCCTCTGGTCTACGTCGCCGCACGGCCGCCCGCGACTCAGGAGGCGGCGGGCTGCCCTCAGTGACGAACCAGGCAGAACGGGTGCCCCGCGGGATCGGCATAGACGCGCCAGCTCCGCCCCTCGGGACCGCCGTCCAATACGGTCGCCCCCATGGCCAGCACCTGTTCTTGAGCGCGGTCGAGGTCAGCGACAGCGAAGTCCATGTGGAACTGCTGGGGACGAGCCGGGTCCGGCCACAGAGGCGGCCGATAGTCGGTTGCCCGTTGGAAGGCGAGAACGAGACCCGCGGCCGTGTGCAGCGTTGCCCAGCCGTCGTCGAGTGCCCACCGTCCATCCTGCTGATTGACGGTCCCACCGAGCACCGCCCCGTAGAACTCGGCGAGTCCCACCGGGTCCGGGCAGTCCAGCACCACACATTGAAGATCAGCAATCATGCGTCGGATCCTAGGTGGCCCGGCAGGGGGCCCGGCCCTCACTACCCCGGATCGCGCGATCAGCCTCGCGGCGCGGCGTCGATGCGGCCCCATCACGGTGTGACGCCGAGCCGGCCGGGCTCGGCGCCCGGGCCGTACCCCCTCCCCGTGCCACGGCCCGTGCCCGCACGGGAACCGGATGCGGGCACGCGGACCTGGGGCCACGCTGGATGTATGGCTACTCCCCCGATTGTGATCCACCGACCGAACCCGTCCGGCGCGCGGCTCGTCACCGTGCACATCGCAGGCCGCGAGGAGAGACTCGGGCTCGCGCACAGCGATCACGATGTCATCGTGTTCCTCGCCGACGCCGGCATGGCGGACCCGGCACGCGCCCTCGACACCCCGTCCCTCGTCGAGTGGCAGGGCGCCGCCGCTCATGACTTCGCCGCGGGCTGAGGCGTAGCGGGAGTCGGATGGCCGGTAGCGCTCTTGATCTTTCGGTGCCCGGGCTCGGTGTGGTCCGCCGCCGGGGCGAACAGGTGGTGGCGCGGGAACCACCGAGAGCAAGTGCCCGCGCGGACGTGGTCCCCGGGTGCCGCGCGGCCCCCGGCCCCGCCGGAGCGGGTACGGGGGCAGCGCGGGCCTCGACCGGGTGGTGTCACTCGGTCTCGACGAAGGGCGGAAGATCGGGTTCGACGAACAGCCCCTGGTAGCGCGGGGTCGGAACGGCCTCGGCGCGGCCCGGGGCTTCGGACGCCGAGCCCGCCGTGCTCTCGTCCGAGCGCCGCTGCACCTGGCGGGGCGGGGTATCAGCCATCGGGTCTCCTGTTGTTTCGCAGTTGCTTTGTGAGGGCCCCGGGGCGCCGTCCGGTCCTCGGAACGCGGCGGCGACGGGGGTGTGGCACCGTCCCGGCCCCACACCCACCAGGGCACCGGTATCCGACGAGGCCTGCTGAGACTATCCGTTGTCGCGGGGCCGGCGGTCGGCACCGTCCTGCGGCCCGTTCGCGATTCGCCTGCACAGCCGCGTCAGCGGGCGTCGCGGTCCTCCTGCCACCGGGTGTACGGGACGCGGGAGATCTCCCGTACACCTCCGAACGTGCCCCACTCGTCCTTGCCGAGCCGGGTCAACGGGCGGAGCGCGGTGACCTCCGGATGCCCGTCACTCATGACGTCCTCGTCGACCGCGGCGTGCACCACGCGGCCGAACACCACGGTGGAGTCGCCGAGCAGGACCGTGCTGTGCAGTTCACATTCCAGCGCGACCGGCGAGCCCGCCACGCGCGGCGGCTTCACCCGCAGGCTGGGCTCCTGCTCGACGCCCACGGCCTCGAACTCGCTGATGCCGCGCGGGAAGTCGGTCGCCGTGGCGTTGATCTGCTCGAAGAGCTTCTCCGGGGCGAAGTTCACCACGAAGGAGCCCGTCGCCTCGATGTTGCGCAGGGTGTCCTTGCGCCCGACCGAGGTGAACTGCACGACGGGCGGGCTGACGCAGGCGATCGTGAAGAAGGAGTGGGGGGCCAGGTTGGCCGTCTCGCCGTCCGGGGTGACGGTCGAGACCCAGGCGATGGGCCGGGGGACGACCACGGCGGTGAGCAGCCGGTAGAACGTGCCGGTGTCGGTGGCCCCGGGATCGATGTCGATGCGCATGACGCCGAGTATGGCGTCCCTGCCCCCCCCGCCTTCCTACGCCTGCGCGTCCCCCGGGTCTCCCGGTCCCTCGGAACCGAACTGCTCGGCCCGCAGGGCCAGGTCCTGGAGGACATCGGCGGACGTCACGTCCGTCTGCCCCGAGTCGTGCACCTGCGCCAGCATCGCGAACGCCAGGGTGAACGCGCCCACGAGTTGCTCCACCGCGCCGCCGACCTCCCGGCCGACCAGAACCACCACGTCCTCGATCGTGGCGTCCTCGGGGATCGCGATCCGTGGCATCGTCTCGTTGAGGAGGGCGGTCACCACGGTCGAATCGTTGCTGGGGTCGTCACGGTCCGGGTCCTCCTCCAAGAGGCGGCGCATCTCGCCCGCTTCGGTGAGGATGCCGATCACACGTTTCACGACTTCGCTCTGCTCCATCCCGCGAGCATAGGTGCAGGCGCACCGGTCGACGAGAACGACAAGCGTCAGGGGCCCGCCGTGCCGGGCCGGCGGACCACGGCTCCCGCCCCGGCGCCCGGCTGCGGATCGTGCCCGGCTGGACGACGTTCTCGTCGATGCTCTCCGGCGGCCCCGTCCTCGACCTCGACGCGGCGGCCGACGCCGCCGAGGGCGCACGGCCCTTGGCCCCTGGCGCCCGTGGGCCCACACTGACCCGATGACGCAGCGTGTGGATCTCTCGACCGTGATGGACCGGCTCTCCATCGATGCAGTGATCACCGGCTACGCGGTGGCGGTGGACGACGGCGCGTGGCCGGACTACCGGGCCCTGTTCACCGCGGACGGCCGCGCCGACTACCGCACCGCGGGCGGCATCGAGGGGTCCGCCGCCGAGGTCGCCCAATGGCTCTCGCAGACCATGCTGCTGTTTCCCGTACGGCAGCACCTGATCGTCAACCGTCGCCTGGACCTCCAGGACCTGGGCGGCTACCCGGGCGACCGCGCCCGGGTGCAGGCCGACTACATGAACCCGATGCGGCTCGTGCGCGAGGCGGAGGGGGACCGGAGCGGGGACTCCGCCTCCGGGGACCGTCCGACCGCCCCGAACTTCGTCTCCGGCGGGCGCTACGCCTTCGAACTGCTGCGTACCGACGGCGGCTGGCGGATCCAGGGCGTGACGGTCCATGAGAAGTGGCGGGACGTGTCGGCCGCCCCCATCGCCGGGTGATCCGCCCCGCTCCGCTTCCGCTGCCCCACACTGGGGGAACAACAGGGGAACGGGATCGCGAATGACGCCTGCCGGCCGGCAGGCCGGAGGAGGCGCGGCATGAGGAGGCGCGGCATGCCGAGCGGGGTCGTGGGGCGCGGGCGCGCCGAACGGATACTCGACTCGGCCCTTGGGCGCGCGGGCGCCGCGCTCCTCGCGGGCGCCCTGCCCGCGCTCGCGTTCCCCGCACCGGGACTGTGGTGGTTCGCGTACGTCGCCCTGGTTCCGTTGCTGCTGCTGATCCGGTCCGCCGGTACGGGGCGCAGGGCGGCGCTCGACGGCTGGCTCGGCGGGACGGGTTACATGCTGGCGGTCCACCACTGGCTGATGCCGAGCCTGCACGTGTTCATCGTGGTGCTGGCGGCCCTGCTCGGTCTGCTGTGGGCGCCGTGGGGGGTGCTGGTCTCCCGGCTCCTGCGCGGACGGGCGTCCGGCGGCGGAGTCGTCGCGGCCGTGATCGTCATCCCGTGCGGCTGGCTGATGATCGAGGCGGTCCGGTCCTGGGAGGGGCTCGGCGGCCCCTGGGGGCTCCTGGGCGCGAGCCAGTGGCAGGTGCCCCCGGCGCTCCGGCTGGCCTCGGTGGGCGGGGTGTGGCTGGTGACCCTGCTGGTGGTCGCGGTGAACTCGGCGCTCGCCCTGCTGCTCGCGGCCCCCACCGCCCGCACGGTGTCCGCCGTCACGCTTGTGGCGGCCGCCGTGGCCGTGGGATCGGTGTGGACGTGGGCGCCGCGGCCCGAGCGGTCAGGGACGGCACGGATCGCCGTCGTGCAGCCCGGCGTCATCGAGGGGCCCGGCAGCGTGCAGCGCCGCTTCGCGCGCAGCGAGGAGCTGACGCGCTCGTTGGCGGGCCGGGACCTCGACCTGGTCGTGTGGGGGGAGAGCAGCGTCGGCGTCGATCCGGTCCGGCGGCCCGAAGTCACCGCCCGGATCGCCGCGTTGTCGCGCCTGGTGGGCGCGGATGTGCTGGTGAACGTCGATGCCCGGCAGACCGACGCGGCGGGCCGGACCGGAATCTTCAAGAGCGCCGTGCTGGTGGGTCCGCGGGGGCTGACCGGGGACCGTTACGACAAGATGCGCCTGGTGCCGTTCGGGGAGTACATCCCGGCCCGCGCGGCTCTCGGCTGGGCCACTTCGATGGGCAAGGCCGCGGGCGAGGACCGGCTGCGCGGGACGGGTCCGGTGACGATGACGCTGCCCGGTGCGGACGGCCTGCGCTTCGGTCCGCTGGTCTGCTTCGAGTCCGCGTTCCCCGACATGAGCCGACGGCTGACCCGGGACGGCGCACAGCTCCTGATCGCCCAGTCGTCCACGTCGTCCTTCCAGCACGGCTGGGCGCCCGGCCAGCACGCCTCGCTGGGCGCGCTGCGGGCCGCCGAGAACGGCCGCCCCATGGTGCACGCGACGCTCACGGGCGTCAGTGCGGTGTACGGCCCCCAGGGGCAGCGTGTCGGCTCCCCTCTCGGTACGGATACGAGCGGGGCCGCCGTGTACGACGTGCCGCTGGCCCGGGGCACGACGCTGTACGTCCGGCTGGGCGACTGGCCGCTGTACGGCGCGCTGGGGGTACTGGCCGCTTTCTGCGCCGTCGAGGGCGTGCGGTCCGTGCGCGGGCGGGCGCGGATGGAACCGGCAGGGGCGGTCTCCGCGCCGGCCACGCCGGGTGGTGCGGGGCCGGTGGGCGCCGCCCGTACGCCGGAGGAGGCCCCGGCAGAGTCCGCGCCGCAGTGAGGCAGGCCGTGCTCAGGCGGTACGGGCCGGTCCGTGCACCGTGACGATGTCGCCCATGGCGTCGACGGTGAGCGCGACCCGCTCGACCTTGTGCGTCACGCCGAGGACCAGCCACACCACGCCCCAGAGGAAGCAGGTGAACGCGGTGAGTACGGCGTGCAGCACATGGTTCAGCGGCCGGCCACGGACCATGACGACCTGGGTCTCGGAGCGGGACTCCACACGCCAGCCGCTCGCGATGCGCTGATTGACCGCCCAGTCGAGGATCAGGGCGCGCTGTACGGCGTCGGGCGGCCGGCCGTCCGCCGAGTAGTACCCCGGGGGCGGCTGGAGAGCACCCCAGCCCTCTGGTTCGCGGTGGGGCTTCACGAGGTCACCTCCACGGCCCGGCGGTCCATCCCCCCAGCCTGCATCGGGGCCGTTCCGCACGCATCCGGAGCGGTCTCCCGTGCGGCCGGCGGGCCACGGCGCTACGCGCAGTCGAGGTCCCGCAGCACCCGCTCGCACAGCTCGTGCGTCTCCAGGGCGTCCCGCGCGCTCAGCAGTTTTCCGGCCCGGACGGCGTCCAGGAACGACCACACGCTCTGCTCGATGCCGCGCTGGCGGGCCACCGGCACCCAGTCCCCGCGCCGCCGCAGGCTCGGCTGGCCCTTGTGGTCGATCACCTCGGCGAGGTTGACCACTTCGCGTTTGGAGTCCTGGCCCGAGACCTCCAGCCGCTCCTCGGTCGAGCCGCTGAGCCGGTTCATCGCCCCGATCGCGGTGAAACCGTCCCCGGACAGCTGGAGCACGACGTGATGCATCAGGCCGTCACGGATCCTGGCCCGGACGACGGTGTGCTCGATGGGGCCGGGGGCCAGGAAGCGCAGGGTGTCGACCACGTGGATGAAGTCGTCGAGGACCATGGTCCTCGGCTCCTCCGGCAGGCCGACCCGGTTCTTCTGCATGAGGATCAGCTCGCGGGGGTGCTCGACGCACTGCGCGTAGCCGGGCGCGACCCGACGGTTGAAGCCGACCGCCAGGGTGACACCACGTGCCTCGGCGAGTTCCACCAAGCGCTCGGACTCGGCGAATTCGTAGGCCAGCGGCTTGTCGACATAGGTGGGGACGCCCGCGTCGAGGAGCCGGCCGGTGATCTCCGGGTGGACGGCCGTCGGGGCGTGCACGAACGCCGCGTCCAGGCCCCGGGCGAGCAGCGAGTCGAGGTCGGTGTGGCACTGCCCGGCCGGGATGCGGTGAGCGGCGGCGACGGAGGACAGGGTGGCGGGGGTCCGGGTCTGCAGATGCAGTTCGACCCCCGGCAGGGTGGTGAGTACCGGCAGGTACGCCTTCTGCGCGATGTCGCCGAGCCCGATGCAGCCGACCTTCACAGGGTCTCCTTCTCGCTGTTCAGCGCCGCGCGTGGCGGTCCTCCTCCGTAGAGGCCTACCGCCGCCGGGTCGGCGCGTCCTTCGTCGGGGCAGCATACGTGTGCTCGGGGGGCCGCCGGCCGGCGATGTGCCCGGCCGGACTTCCGGACGCCCCACGCCTCCCCCCGCGACCTGACCCGGGGCGACACGCGGGGGCGTCACCCTGACCGGGTCACTCGTGCGGGCCAATCCTGGCTTCCCGGCTCACCCGAGGGCCCGTCCACCCTCCAGAGTTGATCAGGTGCATCGAACCAGAACCACCGCGAAGCTCCTGGCCGGCGTGGCCGTCACGGCCCTGTCCGGGTGTGTGTCCGTACAACCGCAGCCGAGCCCGCCGGCACCTCCGGAGAGCAGCCGGCCGGCGCAGCACCTGGCCCCGCAGATCGTCCGGCCCCCGGTACGCGACACGCTGGAGGCCCTGCCGGATCCGAAGCCTTCGCCCTCGGCCACCCCGGCAGCGCGGCGCGACGGGCCGCGGCCCCCGCAGCAGCAGCGCTCCGGGCAGTCCCGTCCGCAGCCGCGCCGGGCCGGTCCGCCCGCGTCCGTCCCCGTTCCCGCCGTGCCGGCTCCCGTCACCGGAGCGGACGTGTGCGCGCTCGGCCGGGGCTACGGGCACTGGCCCGCGGGCAGTCCGCAGTCGCGGATCTGTGACGACACCTACGGCCGCTGACGCGGCGGGCCACGCCCCGTCCCCGCGCGACCCGCACGGGGCACCTCCTGGGCGGCGGCCGCTAGAACTCCCGCAGCCGCCGCTCCAGCCGTCCGATGGCCGCCCGGACCCCTCCCCCGTACCCGTCGTCCTCACTGTCGTCCGCGAGGATGCCCGAGGCGTCCCGGGCCCGGTCCAGATGGATCCGGGCGGCGGCGGGACGGCGGAGCTTCACGTAGTCCGCCGCGAGGTTGAGATGCAGCGAGGGATAGAAGGCCCGCACCGCGAGCGGGCCCCGGTGAGGGGCCACGCCCTCGTCGGACAGCGCCTGGGCGGCGAACAGGGCGCGCAGGTCCCAGGCCAGTTCGTCGCCGGGGTCGTCCTGGGTGTCGGCCATGTAGTGCGCGAGGGCGCACCGGTGCCATGCGTCCCCGCTCTCGCCGATCTCCGCCCAGAGCGCGCCGAAGCGGTTGCGGGCCTCCTCGCGGTCACCGCCGTGCAGCAACATGATCGCCTGACCGATTCTGGTCGCGACGACGTCCTGCGACGCCTCCTGCTGCTCCGTCACCGCGGTCTCCCTCGCACCTGTCCACCCGCACCCGGCCGATCGGCCTCGGCCTGCCCCGGCTACCCCTGACGGATTCTTACCATTTCCGCCGGCTTCATCCGGTTGTGGCCGCTTCCGACGCTAGTCGTCGTGGCGGGCATGCGCACTCAGGCTCCGGCGCGCCTCAGCCCAGGTCGGGGATGCGCCAGTCGATGGGCCGGTGTCCCTGCGCCGCGACCGCCTCGTTGATCTGCGTGAACGGGCGGGAGCCGAAGAACTTCTTCGCCGACAGGGGCGAGGGGTGGGCGCCCTTCACCACCACGTGGCGCTCCTCGTCGATCAGCGGCAGCTTCTTCTGCGCGTAGTTGCCCCAGAGCACGAAGACCGCCGGGTCGGGTCGCGCGGCGACGGCGCGGATCACGGCGTCCGTGACCTTCTCCCAGCCCTTGCCCTTGTGGGAGTTGGCCTCCCCCGCACGCACCGTCAGCACCGCGTTGAGCAGGAGTACGCCCTGCTCGGCCCACGGCATCAGATACCCGTTGTCCGGGACCGGCAGGCCGAGCTCCTCCTTCATCTCCTTGTAGATGTTGCGCAACGAGGGCGGTGTCTTCACACCCGGCCGCACGGAGAAGCACAGGCCGTGGCCCTGGCCCTCGCCGTGGTACGGGTCCTGGCCGAGGACCAGGACCTTCACCCTGTCGTACGGGGTGGCTTCCAGAGCCGCGAACACCTGATCCCGGGGCGGATAGACCGGCCCCTCGGCCCGCTCCTTCTCGACGAACTCGGTGAGCTCCCTGAAATACGGGCTCTCGAGCTCCTCGCCGAGGACGCCGCGCCAGGACTCGGGCAGCGAGTAGGTGTCGGTCACGTCAACAACCTCCGGTAAGCAATCGGTTCTTGATCCCCGAACCTACCGGGAGCCACTGACAACGGGCTCCGGGGAGCCCTCCGGGGGCCCGCACGGCGACTCGGCCGCCGGGCCCCGTGGGGCTGCCGCTACCAGCTGGCCTTGCGGTACAGCTCCCACATCTGCATGACCGTCTGCGGGTCCAGCGCGCGCTCGCCGCCGCCGATGTCCTCGCCCGCGGCGACGTAGAGCTTGCCCTGCCACAGCGGCAGCAGGCGGACGTCGTCGACCAGGATCTTCTGGGCCCGCTCGAACTGCTTGCTGACCGCGCCTCGGTCGCTCTCCTTGCGGGACTGCGGCAGCAGTTCCTTCGTGATCTCGTCCTTCACGTAGGGCATGCCGGTGACGCTGTCCTTGCCGACGAAGGGGGCGATGAAGTTGTCCGGGTCCGGGAAGTCCGGGAACCAGCCTCGGCCGAAGACGGGGTACTCACCCTTGGTGAAGCCCTCCTGGAAGGTCTTCCAGGGCTTGCTCTTCAGGGTGATCCTGAACAGTCCGGAAGCCTCCAGCTGGCGCTTGAGCTCGGCGAACTCGGGAGCCGTGGACGATCCGTAGCGGTCGGTCGTGAACCAGAACGTCATCGCGACCGGCTCGGTGATACCCGCCTCGGTGAGGATCTTCTTGGCCTTCTTCTTGTCCGGGTCGCCGAACGAGTCGAAGAAGCTGGTCGTGTGCGCCGCGATGCCCTTGGGCACCATGGAGTACAGCGGCTCGGCGGTGCCCCTGTATACCTTCGCCACCAGGGCGTCACGGTCCACGAGCTGGGCTATGGCCCGCCGGACGGCCGGGTTCCCGGCTGCCGGGTCCTCCGGGTTGAAGACCAGGAAGCGGATGTCGGCGCCGACCGACTCGACGATCTGGAGGTCGCTGTTCGCGTCCTTGTTGTCCTCGAGGTTCACCACCTCCTCGGCACCCAGGCCGCGGTAGGTGGCGTCGATCTCGTTCTTCTTCAGCGCCGCGACCATGGCGCCGGACTCCTTGAAGTACCGGATGGTCACCGCGTCGTTCTTGCGATCGGCGAAGCCCTTGTAGTCGGGGTTCCGCACCAGCACGGAACGGTCACCCTGCTTGTAGTCGTCCAGCAGATAGGGACCGGACCCGGTCACCTCGCCGTCCTCGCGGACTTTGTGCTTCGAGTACGCGCTGGGCGCCACCAGCGACATGGCGGGTGTGGCCAGTACGAACGGGAAGGTGGCGTCCGGCTTGCTCAGGTGGAAGATGACGACGTCGTCGCCCTTGGTCTCCACGCGGTCGAGCGAGCCGAGCATGCCGACCGGGCCGCCCTTGACCGCGATGGACCTGATCCGGTCGATGGAGTACTTCACGGCCTCGGCGTCGAGCTTGTCCCCGTTGGAGAACTTCAGACCCTTGCGGAGCTCGCACCGGTAGGCGGTGCTGGTGGTGTCCGTGAACCGGCAGTTCTCAGCGGCGTCCGGCTCGGGGCTCGTACTGCCGGTGGGGAAACTCACCAGGGTCTGGAACACGTTGCGCATCAGCTCCCAGGAGCCGTCCCACGCCGCGGCGGGGTCCAGGGTGGACGGCTCGCTGGTGGTTCCGACCGACAGCTTCTGTTCCACGTCCGAACCGCCGCCGGGAAGCAGACCGCAGCCGGCCAGCAAAGACAGGGATGCAAGGGCTGCAGCAGCCTGCAGACTGGCCCGGTAGAACACGCGCACGCTCCTCGATCAGCCATGGGTCGGCAGACCATACCGCAGCGCCCCGCCGGGTCAATCCGTCGGCCCGGCGGGGCACTTGAGTCAATCAGGGCCAAACCGGCCCAGGCCGTTCTCAGCCCACGCCGGCATTCAGGAAAATCCCGCCGTCGACCACGAGGGTCTGTCCGGTGATCCAGTCGGACTGGCTCGACGTGAGGAAGGCCGCGGCCCCGCCGATGTCCGACGGGACGCCGAGGCGGCCCAGCGGGTAGGCGGCGGCGGCCTCCGCCTCGCGGCCCTCGTACAGCGCCTGCGCGAACCTGGTCTTCACGACCGCGGGAGCGATCGAATTGACCCGGACGACCGGCGCGAACTCGTGCGCGAGCTGCAGGGTCAGATTGACCATGGCCGCCTTGCTCATGCCGTACGCCCCGATGAAGGGCGAGGCGGAGACGCCCGCGACGGAGGCGATGTTGACGATCGCCCCGCCGTTCTCCTTCTGCCAGGCCTTCCAGGTCTGCTGGGCGAAGCCGAGCGCCGAGATCACGTTCGTCTCGAAGACCTTCCGGGCCACGTTGAGGTCGAGCTCGGCGATCGGCCCGAAGACCGGGTTCGTGCCGGCGTTGTTGACCAGGAAGTCGACCCGGCCGAACGCCTCCATGGTGCGCTCGACGGCCACCGCCTGGTGCGCCTCGTCGTGCGCCTTGCCGGCGACGCCGATGACCCGGTCGGAGCCGAGCGCCTCCACGGCCTCCTTCAAGGCGTCCTCGCCGCGTCCGGTGATGCACACCCGGTCGCCGCGGGCGACGAGCGCCTCGGCGATGCCGTAGCCGATGCCCCGGCTCGCACCGGTGATCAGCGCGACCTTGCCACTGTCCTGCACAGTCATGATGTCCCTAGCCCTTCGGGTCAGTTGAGCGGTCCGCCGGCGACGTACATGACCTGACCCGAGACGAAGCCCGCGTCGTCGCCCGAGAAGAAGGCGATGGCGTTGGCGATGTCCTCCGGGAAGCCGACGCGCTGCACCGGGATCTGGGTGGCGGCGGCGGCCTGGAACTCCTCGAAGCCCATGCCGACGCGCTCCGCCGTCTGCGCGGTCATCTCGGTGACGATGAAGCCGGGCGCGACGGCGTTGGCGGTGATGCCGAACTTGCCGAGCTCCTTGGCGAGCGTCTTGGTGAAGCCCTGGAGGCCCGCCTTGACCGCGGCGTAGTTGGCCTGGCCGCGGTTGCCGAGGGCCGAGGAGGAGGACAGCGAGACGATCCGGCCGAACTTGGCGTCCACCATGTGCTTCTGGACGGCCTTGGCCATCAGGAACGCGCCCTTGAGGTGCACGTTCATCACGATGTCCCAGTCGGACTCGCTCATCTTGAACAGCAGGTTGTCGCGGAGCACGCCCGCGTTGTTGACGAGGATCGTCGGGGCACCGAGCTCGGCGGCGACCCGCGCGACGGCGGCCTCCACCTGGGCGCTGTCCGACACGTCGCAGCCGACGGCGAGGGCCCGGCCGCCGGCGGCGGTGATCTTCTCGACGGTGTCCTTGCAGGCCGCCTCGTCGAGGTCGAGTACGGCGACGGCGCGGCCCTCGGCCGCCAGGCGTACCGCGGTGGCGGCACCGATGCCCCGTGCGGCTCCGGTCACGATGGCTACGCGCTGCTCGGTGGTGGACATGCTTTGGCTCTCCTCGCCCTTGGATCGCGGCTCAGCGGACGTCAGGCGCATTCCCGAAGAACGTTCCCGATAACTGAGCAACCGCTTAGTACCTTCAGCAGACGAGACGCTAGAAGCCCTGGCACCCGGTGTCAACGGCCCACGGAGGCAGCGGCGCATGTCACACCCGACGGCGCCGCCCGCGCGCGACGCGGGGCGGCGCCGGGGAAGCCGCGATCAGCGCACCAGCAGGTCGAGCAGCCGTTCGACCTCGGCGGCGGGGTCGGTGGTGAGCCCGCTGTGCACCGGGCTCGGCTGGATGACGGTGGAGCGCGGCGCGATCAGCCAGCGGAAGCGCCGCCCCGCGTCGTCCCCGGCGGCCTGGCCCGCGTCCGCACCGCCGCGGCAGACACCCTCGACGGCATACAGCGCCGCCCGCACTCCGGTCACGTCGGCGCCGGGGTCCAGGGCCCGGAGCTTGCCCTCGTCGAGCTCGGTGCGTGCGGCGACGAACCCCTTGGCGCGGCAGTAGACCACCACCCCGGCGTTGAAGAACTCGCCGCGCTGGACCCGTGGCACCACGCGCAGGAGGGCGTACTCGAAGACATCGCGCTTGCTCACGGCCGGCCGCCCTTGTCGGTGTTCTCGTCGTCATGCCGCGGGGCGAGGCGTTCGATGAGCCAGCCCGGGGCCTGGGAGGGCTTGGAGGCGGTCGGCGCGTCCAGGACGATCCGCTCGTGGATGGTGGCGGCGCGCGGCAGCAGCGCCTCCACATAGGCGCGGCGCAGCTGGTCCGTCGTCTCGAAACCCGGCTCGTCGACCAGCCACTCGTCGGGGACGTCGGCCGCGACCTCGGTGAGCAGTTCCTCGGTGACCAGCGGGGCGAGCTCGGCCGCGGCCGCGGCGATGTCGGGTCCGAAGGGTGCCAGCGCGTGGTCGGACGCGTTGTACGGCTTGGCGACGGACGCCTGGGCGCCGGGCCAGTTGTGGTGCCAGATCATGGTGGCGCCGTGGTCGATGAGCCACAGGTCGCCGTGCCAGATCAGCATGTTGGGGTTGCGCCAGGACCGGTCGACGTTGTTGATCAGCGCGTCGAACCAGACGACGCGTCCGGCCTCGCGCGGGTCCACCTCGTAGGCGAGCGAGTCGAATCCGAGCGAGCCGGGCAGGAAGTCCATCCCGAGGTTGAGCCCGCCGCTGGCCTTGAGCAGCTCCTGCACCTCCTGGTCGGGCTCGGCGAGACCGATCACCGGGTCGAGCTGGATCTGTACGAGTTCGGGCACGCGCAGCCCGAGCCGCCGCCCGAGCTGCCCGCAGATCACCTCCGCGACGAGCGTCTTGCGCCCCTGTCCGGCTCCGGTGAACTTCATGACGTACGTGCCCAGGTCGTCGGCCTCGACGATCCCTGGGAGCGACCCACCCTCACGCAAAGGCGTGACATAGCGGGTCGCTACGACCTCTTGCAGCATTTTCCCAGGCCACCCATCTCTACAGCCTTGCAATTCACGGACGGCTCCTCCGGGGTGGAGGGGCGGGAATCAGCGGTCGACGAGGCTGGGGAGAGTCTGGGGAGTTCGACTGGCGCGCCGCCCTCCCCCGCTCCCCGAGCAATCCGTCGATGGCGCCCCGCCCCTTGCTGCCGGCATCCGACATGAAGCGAGCATAGTAACCGAGGGTGATCGCGGGCGAGGAGCGCGAAGAGCTCAGGGCACCATGGCGGTCCTCAGCGCGTCCGTCAGCAGAAACGCCGCGAGAACGACGAAGGTGACGCCGGCGGCCAGGTTGACAAGTGCGGCCGTGCGGCGGCCTTGCGCGAGTCCCCGGCCAAGCCGGCCGGCGCACAGGCCGATCACGCTGTCCCAGACGAGGCCCATCATCAGGAAGATCAGACCGAGGATGAGCAACTGCAGCCACAGGTGCCCGCGTTCGGGGGCGGTGAACCGCGGCAGGAACGCGGCGAAGAAGAGCGCGGTCTTCGGGTTGAGCAGATTGGTGAGGGCGGCACGACGCAGGACCTGACGCTCGGGAGGCGTCTCGGGAGCTTTTCCTGTGGTGTTCCTGGCCGATCGGATCGTGGTGACCGCCAACCATCCGAGGTAGAGGCCGCCGGCCAGTTCCACGAGGGCCAGCACGGCCGGTGCCGAGCGCAGCAGGACGGCGAGGCCGAGCGCCGCGGCCGTCACATGGACGACCATTCCCAGAGCCATTCCCGTGGCGGAGACCAGACCCGCTCGCGGACCGCGTTCGAGGGCGACGGCCACGATGTACGCGGCGTCAGGCCCTGGAGCAACGGTGATGATGGCGACTGCTGCCAGGTAGGCCGGCAGGAGAGTGAGATCCAGCATGGCGGCCTTCCGAGTACGGAGGACGTAACGCGTATGTACGCTTCATTACGTTACCGCCTCAGGAGGGGTCGGTGCAACGCAAAGGAGACCCTTAGCGCGTTACGATCGAATGCATGGGAGTGATGCTTACGGAAATGTCCCTCGATACGCTGACGGAACTCGTCAACGGCTGGGGCACGCCGCCGCGCCAGGAGGACGGCAGAGGGGATACCCCTCACCGTCCCGTCGCGGACATCGCGGCGCGCCTCCGTCTGCCCCCGTACGTGAGCGCCGCGCTCACACCGCAGGCGCTTGCCCAGGCTGCCGACCACCTCCACGGGGTCTTCCGCGCCGAATCCGGGGCAGCGTGCGCCCAGAGTCTGACGCAACTGTTGACCAGTAGTGGCGTGCGCCCCGCCCTGGAGACGGGAGCCGATGGCGCGCCGCGCGCCGTCTGGAGCGTCGACGACGCCGATCACGCCTTGGTCGCGGCGGCCGCGACCACTCTGCGCCGGTTCCTCGCCGATCGCGGGTTCACGCGTATCGGCGTCTGCACCGGCGGCCACTGTGCCGACGTCTACGTCGACCAGTCCCCCGCGGGCCGACGCCGCTTCTGCTCGGTGACCTGTCAGAACCGCACACGTGTAGCGGCATTTCGCAGTCGCAGGGCGGCTGGTGCCGACAGTTGAGGGCGCTCCCGTAGTCCCTGGCGGGCGCACGACGACAGCTACGGCACCTGGGGCGTGTCACGGAAGTGGAGGCCGGTACCGGGCGGGGCCACGGGCCGGTGCTCAGCGAGGCCCAAGTCCTGTTCGGCCGTCAAGGAGTTCGCGAGCGATGTCCAAATGACCAGCGTGCCGCGCGGTTTCTTCGATCACATGCATGACAATCCCGCGCAGGTCAGCGAGTTCGTCCCCCAGGGGTTCGGGGTGACGACCCCGCGGGGTCGCCGACAACGGCGTGCGGGCGATCACGGCATCGGAACGGCGACACTGATCCTCGTAGAAGGAGAAGACCACCTCCGGCTCTCGCGATGTCGTCAGCGGGGCATGGTCATCGGACCATGCCAACGGTTCGGCCGCCCCGAGGACGACCTCCTGGAACCAGTGCCTCTCAGCGTGCCCCAGATGTTCTATGAGTCCGAGGGGCGTCCAACCGGAGGGCAGGACCGGTGTGGTCAGTGCCTGCGTGTCGAGCCCGTCGACAATGGCCAGCACGCTGGCTCGCTGTGCCGCGAGGAACGCCGACAGAGCTTTTTTCTCCTTGCCGTCTGAGTTCATGCGCGCATGGTGCCAGTAGCCACTGACAAGCGCGGCGGCAATCTGCCCACCACGTGACGGCCCGCGGGTCACAGCCACTCGTTGACGGCCTCGACACCCTTTCGGCTCCCACCGGTGCTGCCGCCGGGGGTGAGCCTGCCGCACGGCGACGGCGCGCCCCCGACGGACAACCCGTGAAAGCACGGATTTGGGGAGGATTCGAAGGCTTGGGGAGCCCTGGGGAGGATCAGCTACATCAAGCAGCGGACGGCGGGAGCGATCGGGGTCCCGCCCTCGCGGCCGGAGGACAGTGCGGCCTCGACGACCGCGACGGCCGCGTGGATGTCCTGCGCCGTCACCAACGGGGTGCGCCCGTAGCGGATGTCGTCGCAGAACTCGGTGAACAGCAGGCGCAGCGCCGTGGTCGACGCGGGTCCGGCGACCGGGTGGGCGGTGCCGCGGCCGCCCACCGCGCGCACGGTGATCGACGGGGCGTCCTCGTCGGCGAGCACGTGGCCGTGCGAGCCGAGCACGCGCAGGCTGGAGGAGACCGCCGCCGGGCCGACGCCGGCGGGTGTGCGGGCGACGGTGGCCGTCGCCACGACTCCGTTGCTCAGGCGGAGCGAGAGGACCGCGGCGTCCTCGACGCCGTACCCGCCGTGCGGGCCGTCGAAGAGCGGCGCGTGCGGTGCCGCGCTGCTGAAGGCGACGACCTCTTCCACCTCCAGGCCGGTCAGATAGCGGATCGCCAGGGCCGGGTACCAGCCGAAGTTCATCAGTTCGCCGCCGCCGGACAGGGCGGGGTCGCAGACCAGTTCGGGGCGCTCGACGGTGGCCCCGTCGAGGCCGCCGGCCGCGAGCCACTCGGCGTCGACGGCCAGGGGAAGGCCGATCGCACCGGAGTCGATCGTGCGCCGGGCCCGGGCGATCTGTGGGGAGTGGAGGCGGTGCACGGCGGTGAGCAGCCCGCGCGAGCGGTCGGCCGCGTCCCAGAGGCGCTGGGCCTCGCGGGTGCCGGTCGCGGCCGGTTTGTCGACGATGACGTGGCGGCCCGCGTCGAGTGCCGTCACGGCGAGGTCGACGTGGCGCGTGGGCTCGCTGCACACGAGGGCGATGTCGCAGGCCGCGAGCCCTTCATCGAGGTCGAGCAGCGGGATGCCGGTCGTACGGGCGAGGGCGGCGCTGTCCTCGTGGAAGGGGCTGTCGGCGGCGTCGGCGCAGCCGATGACCTCGATGCCGGGCAGGGAGCGGAGCAGGGGCACGTAGTCGCGGGCGTGCCGGACCCCGGATGCGATGAGGATTCTCATGTCAGCAGACCTCCTTGACGTCGACGGGGCGGGCTTGGTCGGCGCTGAGCTGGGCGGCCAGGGCTGCGGCGAGGGCGGCGCGGACCTGGTGCGGCGCGGTGAGCGGGGCCGCGGTGCCGTCCAGCACATCGCGCAGGTGCCTGGTCTGCTCGGTCATCGCGCCCTCGATGGAGGCGGGGGCGAGGGGCGACGCGGAATGCGTCCGGGGCTCGTCCTCACTGCTGTGGTGCAGGGTGCCGGTGGTGCCGGCCAGCATGAGGCGGCGCACGAACGTGCCGCGTGCGGCGAGGGCGTAGCAGAGTTCGATGGTGGCGAGGGCTCCGCCGGCGAAGCGGACGAGGATCTGGAAGCTGTCGGGGGTCGGCATCCCGGGTGCCCAGGTGCGGCAGGGGCGGGCGAAGACGCGGACCGGTTCGTCGTCCATGAGCCAGGTCAGCAGATCGAGGGCGTGCACGCCGTTGTGGGCCACGTGGCCGCCGGAGCGGGACGCGTCCAGTTGCCAGCCGCGCCAGCCGCCCGGCCAGACGTGCCCGGTGTACCAGGTGAGGTGGGCGAGCCGGGGCGTGCCGATCGCCCCCGAGGAGACGGCCCGGGCCATCTCCAGGTGGACGGGCTGGAACCGGGCGGTCTGGGCCACGAGCAGGGGCCGGCCGGCGGTCTTCGCCGCGGCGAGGATCCGGTCGGTGTCGGGGACGCTCAGCGCGGCGGGCTTCTCCAGCAGGACCGCCCGGCCGGCCCGGAGTGCGGCCACGGTGAGGTCGGCGTGCGACTCGGGAGAGGTGCACACGGCGGTGACGTCGATGGCGTCGGACCAGGCGGTCGCCGGGTCGGTGGACCAGGTGGCCCCCTCGGCGAGGGCGGCCAGCGCGGCGGCCCGTTCGGGGTGGCGGTCGACGACGTGCGCCAGTCGCAGTCCCGGGACTCCCGCGAGTGCGGTGACGTGGTCGCGGGCGATGGCTCCCGCGCCGATGACGGCCACGCGGTGGTCGTCGCCCCGCTTTCCGGGGTCGCGTGCCTTCTTCGCTCCGGGCACTGGGACGTGGCTCATCCGCGACTCCTCACTCAAGGGCTCCTAGACATCAGACATCTTATGTCCGATGTCCAGGAGGGGACACCCCGGGCCCTCACCTCACCCGGCGGGCGGTGCGCCCCAGGGGGCCTCGCGTTCCAGCTGGGCCGCGAGCGCGAGCAGGGTTCCCTCGCCGCCGAGGGGGGCGGCGAACTGGACACCCAGGGGCAGCCCCTCCGCGTCGTGGCCGAAGGGGACCGACATCGCCGGCATTCCGGTCACGTTGTACACACTGGTGAAGGCGGAGTGGACGGACGCGTGCCGGTAGATCGACTCGGGGACCGTCGTGTCGAGGGTGCCGAGCAGCGGGGTGGGCTGGGCGAGGGTCGGACTGAGCAGGACGTCGAACCGGTCGAACGCCGCGCCGACCTCCCAGCCGATCTCCTGCGCGCGGCGCAGCGCCCGGCTGACGTCCGCGGCCGGCAGGGCGCGGTAGGTGTCGTACAGGACGCGGGTGAACGGTTCTACGTCGTCGTCGGCCAGGGGTCGCTCCAGCGCGGCGAGCCGGGCGTCGATCTGGGCGACGAGGTCGGCGCCCATCAGGACGGCCGAGGTGCCGGCGACGTCGCCGGGCCGGTAGCGGGCGGTGGTCTCGACGACCTCGTGGCCGAGGCGTTCGCACAGGAGTGCCGCCTCGCGGACCGCCCCCGCACAGTCCGGGTGCACGTCGGGGCCGTCCGGGAGTGCGGTGAGCAGACCGATCCGCAGCCGTCCCGGGACGCGGCGGGCCAGTTCGGCGAAGGACGCCGCCGGAGCCGGAGCGGCGTACGCGTCCCCGGGCATGGGTCCGGCGACGACGTCGAGGAGCAGGGCGCTGTCGCGGACGGTCGTGGTGACGGCGTGGTGACCCGAGACCAGGCCCGACAGGGTGGTGGGGCGGGGCGCGGGCGAGACGCGTCCCCGGCTGGGCTTGAGGCCGAACAGGCCGCAGGCGGCGGCCGGGATGCGGATCGAGCCGCCGCCGTCGCTGGCGTGCGCGACCGGGACCATGCCGGCCGCCACCGCGGCAGCCGAGCCGCCGCTGGAGCCGCCCGGTGAGCGGTCGGTGCTCCAGGGATTGCGGGTGGGGCCGAAGAGGACCGGCTCCGTGGAGGCGTTGAGGCCCAGTTCGGGGGTGTTGGTGGTGCCGAGGACGACGGCTCCGGCGCGCCGGTAGCGGGCCACCAGTTCGCTGTCGCGCCGGGCGGGCGCGTCGGCGAAGAGGCGGCTGCCGCCCGTCGCCGGCAGCCCTTCCACCTCGGTGCCGAGGTCCTTGACCAGCACGGGGACTCCGCGCAGCGGGCCGTCCGGCAGACCGGCCGCCACCTCCGCCAGCGCGGCCTCGAAACAGGTGTGGATCACGGCGTTGAGGCGTGGGTTGTGCTGCTCGATGCGGGCGATCGCCTGCTCGGTGACGGTACGGGCGTCGGTGTCGCCGCTCCTGACCGCCTCGGCCGTGGCGACGGCGTCCCGGCCCCTCATCCCACGTACCCGTCGGGCTTGCCCCAGGTCTCGCGGCGGGTGGTGCCCCGGTCGACGAGCACGCAGCGGGTGCCGGTGAAGTTGGTCGGCATGCACTTGTTGCAGTGGATGCACAGGGACGGGGTGGTGGCGTCCTTGCTGATCCGGTTCACGAGGTCGGGCTCGCGCAGCAGGGACCTGGCCATGGCCACGTACTCGAATCCCTCGCGCATGGCGAGGTCCATGGCCGGCTTGTCGGTGATGCCGCCGAGCAGGATCATCGGCAGCTTCACGGCGGCGCGTATCTGCCGCGCGTCCTCCAGGAGGTAGGCGTCCCGGTACGGGTAGCTGCGCAGGAACCGCTTGCCGACCAGCTTCACCCCGAGCTTGATCGGCTGCGGCATGATCGCGGAGAAGTCGGCGAGCGGGGCGTCGCCCTTGAAGAGGTACATCGGGTTGAGCAGCGAGCTGCCCGCGGTCATCTCCAGGGCGTCGACGGTGCCGTCCTGTTCGAGCCACTGCGCGACGGGGATGGCCTCGTCGAGCCAGAAGCCGCCGGGTACCCCGTCGTCCATGTTCATCTTGGCGATGACGGCGATCCGGCCGCCGACCGCGTCGTGGACGGCCCGCATGATCTCCCGGGCGAACCTGGCCCGGTTCTCCAGGCTGCCGCCGTACGCGTCGGTGCGGTGGTTGACCTTGGGGCTGAGGAAGGAACTGGCCAGGTAGTTGTGGCCGAGGTGCACCTCGACGGCGTCGAAGCCCGCCTCGATGGCACGGCGGGCGGCCTCGGCGTGCGCCTCGGTGATGCGCCGGAGGTCGTCGAGGGACGCCTCCTGGGCCCAGCTGATGGTGGTGGCGTGGAAGTGCTTGGACGGGGAGAGGGCCGGGGCGCCGTTGCCCTTGGGGTTGGCGACGGGTCCGCCGTGGCCGATCTGTGCCGAGACCGCGGCGCCCTCGGCGTGCACGGCGTCGGTGAGGACGCGCAGGCCGGGCATCGACTCGTCGGTCCAGTGGATCTGGTGCCGGTCGGTCCGCCCCTCCTTCGCGACGGCGAGGTACGCGACCGTCGTCATGCCGACGCCGCCCCGCGCGTAGGCGACGTGGAAGTCGACGAGGTCCTGGGTCACCAGCGACTTGTGGCTGAGCCCTTCGTAGGTGGCCGCCTTGATGATGCGGTTGCGGAGCTTGAGCGGGCCCAGCTGGGCGGGGGCCAGTACATCGGGCGTCTCGGTGGTGGTCACGCGTGGTTCCTCTCGGTTATACGTGATGGCAGGCGACCCGGTGGCCGGGCCGGATGTCCCTGAGCGGTGGCTCCGCCTCGGAGCACAGGCCGGTGGCCAGCGGGCAGCGGGTGCGGAAGCGGCAGCCCGACGGCGGATCCAGGGGCGAGGGGAGTTCGCCGGCCGCGCCGTCGGGCGCGGCCGTGTCCTCGACGGCGCCGGGGCCGCGCTGGGCCTCGGGGAGCGAGGCGAGCAGCAGCCGCGTGTAGGGGTGGACGGCCTCGTCCTGCATCCCGTCGCTGGGCAGCACCTCGCAGACCTTGCCGAGGTACATCACCATCACGCGGTCGCTGATGTTCTTCACCACGGACACGTCGTGCGCGATGAAGACCATGCTCAGCCCGCGCCGCCGCGTCGCCGTCTCCAGGAGGTTGAGGATCTGCGCCTGTACGGACACGTCGAGGCTGGAGACGGGTTCGTCGCAGATCAGCACCTCGGGGTCCAGGAGCAGGGCGCGGGCGATGCAGACGCGCTGGCACTGGCCGCCCGAGAGTTCGTGCGGTCTGCGGTCGCGTACGGTCGCCGGGTCGAGGCCGACGTCGCGCAGGGCCGCGTCGATCCGGGCGTCCTTGTCGCGGGCGTCGTCGCCGCTCCCCCAGATCGACAGGCCCTCCCACACCAGGTCCTTGACCTTGCGGCGCGGGTTCAGGGCGGAGACCGGGTCCTGCATGATGATCTGCATCCGGGCGCGGGCCCGCCGCAGTTCGCCGGGGGCGAGACCGGTGAGGGTCACCTCGCCCAGGCGTACGGTCCCCGAGTCCGGGGGCGGCAGCTGGATCAGGGACCGGCCGACGGTGGACTTCCCGCAGCCGGACTCGCCGAGGATGCCCAGGGTCTCTCCGGCCGCGACGTCCAGGCCGACTCCGGAGACGGCGTGCACCTTGCGGCCCCGGCCTGCCGGGAACTCCACGACGAGGTTCTCCGCGCTCAGCGCGGGCGCCCGCGCTGAGCGCGGGGTGCTGGTGGTGGTCATACGGCGGCCTCCTCGACGGCGCCGAGCGGGTGGTGGCAGGCGACAAGGCCGCCCGCGTCGCGGTCACCCGCGTAGCCGGTGAGCGGGGGCGGCTCGGTGGTGCAGTGGTCGGTGGCCGTCGTGCAGCGCGGGGCGAACCGGCAGCCGGGGGGCGGGTGGAGCAGGTTGGGCGGACGGCCCTCGATGGTGGGCAGCAGGGTGTGCGGGGGCAGGTCGATGCGGGGTACGGAAGCGATCAGGGCGCTGCTGTACGGGTGCCGGGGACGTGCGAACACGGCCTCGGTGGTCGCGTACTCGACGAGGCGGCCCGCGTACATGACCGCGACCCGGTCCGTGCGTCCGGCGACGGTGGCGAGGTCGTGGCTGATGAGGATGGTGGCCATCCGCAGGTCCCGCGCCAGGGACTGGATGAGGTCCAGGATCTGCTTCTGCACGGTGACGTCGAGCGCGGTGGTCGGCTCGTCGGCGATGAGCAGGCGCGGGCCGCACGCCAGGGCCATGGCGATGACGACGCGCTGGCGCATGCCGCCGGAGAGCTCGTGCGGGTACTGGGCGGCCCGCCGCGCGGGTTCGGGGATGCCGACCTGCCGGAGAAGGTCGACGGCGCGTTCCCGGGCGTCGGCGCGGCTCAGGCCCAGGTGCGCGCGAACGCTCTCCGACAGGTGCGTACCGACCTTCTTCACCGGGTTCAGGGAGGTCATCGGGTCCTGGAAGACCATGGCGGCCTCGGTGCCCCACAGGGATCTGCGGCCCGACGGGCTGAGAGCGTGGACGTCCTTGCCGCCGAGCAGGACGGTGCCGGACACGGTGGTGCCGGGGCCGTCGGTGATCAGGCCCATGAGGGTGCGGCCCAGCACCGACTTGCCCGAGCCGGACTCGCCGACGATGCCGAGGGTCTCGCCCTCGGACAGTGACAGGCTGACGCCGTCGACGGCCCGCACGGGCCCGCGCGGTGTGTGGAAGGCGGTGTGCACGCCCGTGGCGGACAGCACCTCGGAGGCGTCGGCTCCGGCGGCGGCTGCCGTGTCGTCGGTGGGCAGCGGGGTGGTGGTCACAGTTTCACGCTCCGGGAGTCCCATCGCCCGCGAGCCTTCTCGCCGACGATGTTGAAGGCGAAGACGGTGAGGAAGAGGAACGCGCCGGGTACGAGCACGATGTGCGGGTGGTCCTCGAAGACCCGCCCCTCCCCCTCCGCGATCATGTTTCCCCAGGTGGGCTCGGGCGGCTGGATACCGAGTCCGAGGAAGCTGAGCGAGGCCTCGGCGACGATGAGGACCGAGATCATCACCACCGCCAGGGACAGCAGCGGGAGCAGGACGTTGGGCAGCAGTTCGCGCAGCAGGATGCGGGAGCGGGTGGCGCCCATGGCCCGGGCCGCGACGACGAACTCCCGGTTGGCGTAGGCCATGGTGGTGGCGCGGGCGAGCCGCACCATGCCGGGGATCGTGAGGAGCGCCAGGGAGAGGGCGACGTTGCGCAGACGCGGCTCCAGCACGGTGGCGAGTGCGATGAGCAGGATCAGCGGGGGCACGGCGAGCAGCGAGTTGGTGGCGATGCCCACCGCCCGGTCCACGCCCTTTCGGAAGTAGCCGGCCACCATGCCGATCGCACCGCCGACGACGGTGCCGACGGCGACCGCGGACAGCGAGATGATCAGCGAGGACCGGGCGCCGTACAGGGAGCGGGCGAGCAGGTCGAGGCCGAAGGCGTTGGTGCCCAGCGGGTTGGCTCCGGTGAACGTCGGTGGGGCGAAGACCGGTTCGAGGACGGTGCTCGCGACGTCGCGGTCCTCGCCGATCGGCAGCCACGGGGCGAGCAGGATCGCGAGGCCGAGCAGGATGAGCCAGCCCGCGCCGAACCAGAACACCAGGTCGAAGCCGGGTCCGGCCCAGCGCTTGCCGAGCCGGGAGGCGCCGGCGAACGTCAGGCCGAGACCGAGGAGGGCGAGGGCCGCCTTGGCGGGCGTCACGAGTTGGGGCGAGGTCGCGCCGAAGCCGAGCAGGACGAGGCCGACGACGGTGAGCGCCAGGGCGGTGAGCAGGGGCGGCGGGATGGCGGTCCGCGTGCGCGGAACGATGTCAGACATGGACACGTCGCGTCCTCGGGTCGAGGTAGCCGTAGGAGAGGTCGATGGCGGCGTTGATCACCACGTAGATCAAGGCGATGGTGAGCACGGCGCCCTGGACCATCGGGTAGTCGCCCTGGCCCGCGGCGTTGACGACGACGGTTCCCATGCCGGGCAGTCCGAAGAGGTACTCGACGACGACGGTGCTGCCGATGAGCCGGCCGAGACTGAGGCCGAGCAGGGTGACCAGGGAGAAGGAGGAGGGGCGCAGGGCGTCGGTGAACAGGATGCGCAGCGGGTGCATGCCCTTGGCGCGGGCGGCGAGGATGTAGTCCTCCCGCAGCGTCACGATGAGATCGCCGCGAAGTACCCGGGTGAACATGGCGAGTTCGGCCAGTGCCACGGTCAGCGCCGGCAGGAACGCATGGTGCAGGTTGCCCCACAGGTCGCCGTCGCCGAACCGGATCCATTCGGAACGCGGGAACCAGCCGGCTGAGTTGACCAGGAGCAGGATCAGCAGCAGCCCGGCCAGGAAGCTCGGCACGGACAGCACCCCGAAGGTGCCGGCGCCGATGATCCGGTCGGCGGCCGAGTTCTCCCGGTAAGCCGACCACATGGCCAGCGGCACCGCGAGCAGCAGGGCGATGAGCAGTCCGAGGGCGGCGATCTCGAAGCTGACGGGGAGCGCGGACAGGACGCGGTCGGTGACGTCGCTCTGCGGCGGTACGACGGACTGGCCGAGGTCCCCGGTGAGGACGCCGCCCAGCCAGTCGAGGTAGCGGCTGACCAGCGACTGGTCGAGGCCGAGTTCGGTGCGGAGCTCGGCGTACTCGGCGGGCGACCGGCCGCCCCCGAGGATGTCGACGGCGGGGTCGCCGGGGAGCAGGACCACCAGGGAGAACACCCCGATGCTCGCGATAAGGAGTACGCCCACCAGTTCCAGGATCTTGATGGCCGGTCGGCGCAGCGCAGCGAAACTCATGGGTTCCTCCAGATCTGCCCGGTGGCGGCACTCGGGTCTACGGGATGCGCGTCGCGGTGCGGTGAAGCTACGGACGGGCGGGCCGGCCGGCGCGGAACGGTGTCCCGGTCGGCGGGAGCCCGGGGGGCGGCCGGCCCACGAAATGTCACTTGCTGATCCACGCCTCACCGAAGAGGGTCATGTACTCGTCGGTGGGCACGACGCCGTGCACCTTCTCGCCCCAGGCGGTGAAGGCGGCGCTCGCGCCCAGGTTCACCAGCGGGACGTCCTCGTTGAAGAGGGTCTGGACCTCGTCGAGGATCTTCTGGGCCGCGGCGTCGCTCTCCGCCGCCTGGAGCCTGACCAGCAGGGCGTCCATCCTGGGGTTGGCGTACCCGCCGGGGTTGCCGTAGCTCGTGGAGTTCAGGACGCTCTGGAGGCGGTGGTACGGGTCGCTCTCGGAGATGCTCGCCGCGCCTCGGCTGATGTCGAAGTCGTGCTCCACGTAGGTCTTCGACGTCCGGTCGGCGATCGAGGAGACCAGGTCGAGCTTCACGGTGAATCCGACGCGTTCCAGCATGGCCTTGGTGACGACGCCCTTGGCCCTGGCGACGGGGTCGGTGCCGTCCATGTAGGTGACAGCGCCGTCGTAGCCGTCCTTCTTGGCCTCGGCGAGCAGCTTCTTCGCCTGGTCGAGGTCGACGCCCAGGGGCTTCACGTCGGAGTGCAGGCGTGACTCCGGGGGGAAGATCTCCTTGCCGGGCAGGCCCTTGCCTTTGTAGGCGCGTTCGGTGTCGAGCTCGGGGTCGAGGGCCAGGGCCATCGCCTTGCGGACGCGCAGGTCGGCGCCGGGCCGGCCCTCGCGGGTGTTGATGACGACCATGTTGCCGAGACCGGTGAGGGTCAGTTCCCCGGGGTGGCCCGCCTTCACGGCCTCGTCGACGACGTCGGGGCTGCGCATGTACGTCACGTCGGCGGTGCCGTCCTCCAACGACTCCAGCTTGGTGCGGTCTGACTGCGGCCAGGTGAAGCGGAGTGCGTCGAGGTGGGGCTTGCCCTTGAAGTAGTTCTTGTTGGCCTTGAGGACCATCTCCTCCTGGGGTGCGTACCTGTCCAGGACGAAGGGGCCGGCCCCGATGGGCTCGAACGTCTTCCCGGCGTACGCGGCGGGGGCCACGATCATGCCGGGAGCCTGGGCGAGCATCGCGGGGAACGTCGCCCAGGGGGTGCGGAGGGTGAAGACGACGGTGTTCTCGTCGGTGGCCTCGGTCTTCGCCACGTTCGGGGCGAGCAGCGCGGTGTCGGCGCCCTTGTTCTTCTGGTACCAGGCGATCGAGGCGGTCACGGCGTCGGCGTCGAGCGGGGTTCCGTCGGAGAACTTCACGCCGTCGCGCAGCTTCAGCGTCCAGGTCTTCAGGTCCGCGCTGCCGCGCAGCGACTTGGCGAGCTGGGGTTCGTACTTCTTCGCCGCGGTGTCGTACCGCATCAGTACGTCGTACACGGCGGCGAGCGCGGAGCCGCCGGAGGCTCCGGTGGCGTAGGTGACGGCGGGGCTGAGGCTGCGGGCCTCGGCGTAGTCGGCGATGCGCAGGGTGCCGCCCTCGACGGGCTCGCCCCCGTCGGGCCGGGCGCCGACGAGACCGAAGGTGTAGCGGCCGCGTTCGGTCTTCTGCGTCTTCCCGCTGTCGGATTCGCCGGCGTCGGACGCCACGCACGCGGAGGTGAGCATCGCCGCGACGGCCAGGGTGGCGGCGAGACGGGCTCTCGGCCGTGGTGCTCGCTTCATTTCTTCCTCCATGAGCCCGGGCCGGTCGGACCGGTGCCGGAAGGTGGGAAAAACGGGTGCCTGAAGGCAGGTGGCACCCGGGCGCGGAGGCCCGGGGCCGGAGCAGGTGGGGGGACGCTACGGCCGCCGAAATCCGGCCGACGTGGCCTATCCCACTCACCGGGAGCCCTGTGCCGCCCCGTCCGCACGCCGGTCGTCGCCGTTGTCGCCGGGTCGGCGCCGTGCGACGGTGTCCCAGTGACCGGAATCAGCCATGGAGCCGGGGCCCGGCACTGCCGACACTGAGCCTCGACCGCGATCCCCATGGAGTTCGAGACGCACCAGGAGTCACCTGATGTCCAGCGATACGGATCACCGCTCGGCCGCTCCCGCCGGACCGGCCGAGATCATCGGTCGGCTCATCGGCCCGGGCGGCCGTTTCGAGCTGTCGGAAGCCGACGTGCTGGGGGCCCGGCTGCCGGTGTTCACCCACCGGCAGCGAGCACTGCACGAGGTGCTGCACACGTCCGTCGCCCATGCCGACCGTGAGTACATCGTCACCGCGGACCGGCGGATCACCTTCGCCGAGCACGCCGCCCAGGTCGCCTCGCTGGCACAGGTGCTGCGGGAGGAGTACGGCATCGCCGAGGGCGACCGGGTGGCCATCGCCGCCGCCAACTCCCCCGAGTGGATCCAGACGTTCTGGGCCACCGTGTCGATCGGCGCGGTGGTCGTCGGTTTCAACGCCTGGTGGTCGGCGCGGGAGATGGCGTACGGCATCGAGAACGCGGAACCGGCGCTGGTGGTGGCCGACGCGAAACGGCTGGCGATGCCGGCCGACTGCGCGGTACCGGTGCTGTCCATGGAGAACGACATCCGCCGCCTCGTCACGGCGCACCCCGAGGCGCCTCTGCCGTCCGCCGATGTCGCCGAGGACGACCCGGCCGTGATCCTCTACACGTCGGGGACCTCGGGTCGCTCCAAGGGCGTCGTGCACACGCACCGCAACCTGCTGGCGGTCGTCGAGTACCACCGTATGAACGACGCGCTGCTCCACGAGTTCGGCGACCCGCTGCCCCCGCAGGACCGCGTCTACCTGCTGACCCTGCCGCTGTTCCACATCGCGAGCCTGCACAACCTGGCCGTACCGCGGCTGGCCACCGGCAGCAAGATCGCCCTGCACCAGGGGGCGTTCGACGTGGACGCCGTGCTGGGCATGGTCGAGCGCGAACGGATCACCAACTGGGGCGCGGTGCCGACGATGGCTCACCGGATGCTCGAACACGGCGGGGCGCACCGCTACGACACCTCGTCGCTCACGGCGTTCGCCCTGGCCTCCGCCCCTTCGTCGACCGCGTTCAAGGAGCGGCTGCGCCAGAACCTGCCGTTCGCGAAGGACTCGCTGGTGGACAGCTACGGGCTGACCGAGACCTGCACGGCCGTGGCCGCGGCGAGCCCGCAGGAGCTGGCGGCGGCGCCCGGCACGCTCGGCCGGCCGGTCGCCGGCGTACGGCTGGAGATTCGCGACCCCTTCGGCGAGGTGCTCGGCGAGGGCGAGGAGGGCGACGTCTGGGTCCGCAGCCAGTTCAACATGCTGGGGTACTGGCGCAACCCCGAGGCCACCGCCGGTGCCATCGACGCGGACCGCTGGCTGCGCACCGGGGATCTCGGGCAGTTGCGCGAGGGCCGGCTGTATCTCAGCAGCCGCCGTTCGGACCTGATCATTCGCGGCGGCGAGAACGTCTACCCGGCCGAGATCGAGACGGTGCTCGTCGAGCACCCGGACGTCCGTGAGTGCCTGGTGATGGGAGTGCCGCATCCCGACCTCGGCCAGGAGGTCGCCGCGGTCGTGGTGCTCGCGGCGGGCTCGACGGCGACGGAGGAGACGCTGCGGGAGCACGTGGCGGCCGAACTGGCGTACTTCAAGGTGCCCAAGCAGTGGCGGCTGACCACCGAGGCGCTGCCCCGCAACGCGACCGGCAAGGTACTGCGGCCCCAGGTGCACATCTGACGCCCCCTCCCGCGCACGCGAAGGTGCCCCGGCCGTGTGACACGGCCGGGGCACCTTCGCGACAGCCGCGCGGCGGCTCAGAAGTCGGCGGGCCCCCGCAGGGTGACCTCGGCGCCTCCGTCGACGTACACCACCTGCCCGGTGATGTGGCTGTTGTCCTCGGAGGCCAGGAAGAGCACGGCCCGTGCGACGTCCTCGGGGCGCAGATAGCCGTTGAGCGGCATGGGGACCGCCGCGTCCATGACCTTCCTCATCTGCGGGTCGTCGAAGAGTCCCGCGCTCATCGGGGTGAGGACGATGCCGGGGGCGACGACGTTCACGGGGATGCCGGCGTCCGCCCAGCCCTCGGCGACCGCGGTGCGCCGCGCCCACTGGGCGAGGGCCGCCTTGGACGAGGGATAGAGCTGCCGCGCGCGGCCGTCGGCCACGGCCAGCTCCGCGTGGTGCAGGGCCGTGGTCTCGTCGCCGGCCAGACAGGCAGCGACGACCTCCGGGTCATGCGTCCGGGTGCCGGAGATCGAGCCGATGGCCACGACGCGGGGCTGCTCGGCAGCGGCCAGGGCGGGTCGCATCGCCGTCAGGAACTCGGTGGTGCCGAAGTAGTTGACGGTGATCATCGCGGTGCCCGGTACGGAGGTTCCGGCGCAGGTGACGATCGCGTCCACCACCCCGCCTGCCGCGTCGGCGGCCGCCGACGCGGCTGCGGCGCGTCCGTCGGGCGTGGACAGGTCGGCCTCGATGTCACCGCCGTGGAGGTCCACGCCGATCACCCGGTCTCCCCGGTCGCGGAACAGAGCGGTGAGGGCGGCACCGATCCCGGAACCGGATCCGGTGACGACGACGTTGCGCGGCATGGGTACTCCTCGGGTGGGCCGGTACTGCTGGCCCCGGCACGGTAGGAGCTTCGGTGCGCGGACAGCGCCTGCCGTCCCGCTGACCGGACGCACCCGCTGACCGGACCGGCGCCGGGCGTCAGGCGCGCCGCTCGGCGAGGACCGGGCCGAGGAGGAGGCGGCAGGCCAGCCGGATGCCGTCCTGCGCCGCCTCCGCCGAGGAGCGCTCGTACAGGACGGTGCTGAGCAGGCCGTACCAGGCCTGCTCCAGGATGCGGACCACGCGCCGGTCCTGGTCGCAGGGGTCGGACACCCCCGCCGTGCGCAGGACGAGGTCCGCGATGATCTCGTCCGTGTGGCGGCCGGTGCCGCCGTCGGCGCGGTGGGAGACGTTGTTGGACTGGATCATCGCCAGGGCCAGCAGCGGCTGTTCGAAGAGCTGCCGGCTCGCCCGGGTGAGCAGTTCGCTCACCGCCTCGACCGGACCGGTACCGGGCGGCGGTGGCGGGGTGCCGTCGTCGAGGCGCCGCACCTGGTCGTGCAGCACGGCGGCGAACAGATGGGTCTTGGACGGGAAGTAGCGGTACAGGGTGGCGATCGCGACGCCGGACCGCCGGGCCACGTCGTGCATCTGCACGCCTTCGAGACCGTGTACGGCTCCGAGGTGCGCCGCGGACCGCAGGATTCCGGCGTAGCGCCGGTGCTGGTTGGGCGAGCTGGGGTGCGCGGGGGTTCTCTCGCAGTTCATTCGGGGCACGGTGCTGACGTCCTTCCGCCGGCCGCCGATGTTCCCGTGTGCCGCCCGGGGCCGGTGGGCGTCGTTCCGTTGAGTGGGACCGGGCCGGGGCCCGCGCTCCGGAGGCGCTTCCCGCCCACCGGGACGGGGCCCGCACGCCTCGGGGCGCCGGACTTGGATGAACTCCAGCGTTCCGTCCCGTCACGTTCTGCTCCAGAGAGGTGCCCCTATGCGGCTCGGCATCAACAGTCCCGTCGTCACGGCCGTCCCCGGTGTCCATTCCCCGTGGGAGCGCACGGCCGGCATCGAGGAGCTGGGGGCGGTCGCCGAAGCCGCGGACCGGCTCGGCTTCGACCACATGACGTGTTCGGAGCACGTGGCGGTGCCCGCGGACATCGCGGAACAGCGCGGCGGCACGTACTGGGATCCGCTGTCCACCTTCGGGTACCTGGCGGCCTGGACTGCCCGGCTCCGCTTCGCCACCCAGGTCCTGGTGCTGGGCTACCACCATCCGCTGGAGATAGCCAAGCGCTACGGCACGCTGGACCGCGTCTCCGGTGGCCGGCTCGTCCTGGGGCTCGGTGTGGGCAGTCTGGAGGAGGAGTTCCGGCTGCTCGGCGCCGCCTTCGAGGGCCGGGGCGCGATCGCCGACGACGCCCTCGCGGCCCTGCGGGCCTCCCTGTCCCGCCGCGAACCCGCCTACCACGGCGCTCACTTCCACTACGAGGGGCTGGTGGTGGAACCGCACGCGGCGCAGGACCGGGTGCCGCTGTGGATCGGTGGCCGCACCCCGCGGTCGCTGCGCCGGGCGGTGGCGTACGGGGACGGATGGGTGCCGTTCGGGCTGCCGCTGGAGCGGCTGCGCGAGATGCTCGGCGCGGTCTCGCTCCCGGACGGCTTCGAGGTGGTCCTGAGCGCGGGCCGCCCGCTCGATCCCTCGGGTGACCCGGACCGTACCTCCGAGGCGTTGCGGAAGGTGTCCGAGGCCGGAGCCACTCTGGTCAGCGCTTCGCTGACGGCCGGGTCCGCGAGTCATTACGTCGAACAGCTGGAGGCCCTCGCCGTCATCGCGGGCCTCACCACGATCGAGGAGGCACGGGCATGAGCGAGGACCGGCTCGCCGCGATGGAGGCCCGGCTCAGGGCGTTGGAGGACGAGCGCGACATCGCGCGCGCGATGGCCTCGTACGGGCCACTGGTGGACGGAGGCGACGCGGACGGGGTCGCCTCGCTCTGGGCGCCGGACGGGGTGTACGACATCGACGAGATCTTCCTCGCGGGCAGGGAGCGGATCCGTGAGATGGTCCGCTCCCCCGCGCACCAGGGCTGGATACGGCAGGGCTGCGCCCACATCGTGGGTCCGCCGCACATCACGGTGGACGGCGACGAGGCCGTGGCGGTGTGCCATTCCCTGATGGTGGTGAACGAGTCGGGCCGGTACGTGGTGCGCCGGGCGACGGCCAACCACTGGCGGCTGCGCCGCATGCCGTCGGGTTGGGAGGTCGTGACCCGGACGAATCGCATCCTGGACGGCCGCACGGAGTCCCCCGCCCTGCTGGTCGCCGGGGTACGGGGCGAGCCGGCCGCCTCCTGAACACCCCTGCCCCCCGCGGGGTGGTGGCGCCCCGGCCACCGCCCCGCGCGGCGGTGCGTCAGGAGGCGCCGTACACCGGCTGCGGGGTCTGTGCCGCGGCCAGCAGACGGGTCACCGCCTCCCCGGCCCCGGCCGGGGTCCAGCGGACCCCCTTGTCGGCGGTGGGGCCGGGCCGCCAGCCCTCCATCACGGTGATCCGTCCGGCCTCGGTCTCGAAGACCCGGCCGCTCACCCCGGCGGACGCGGCGGAGCCCAGCCAGACCACGAGCGGCGAGACGTTCTCCGGGGCCATCGCGTCGAAGGCGCCCTCCCCGGGGGCCGCCATCGTCTCGGCGAAGGTGGCCTCGGTCATCCGGGTCCGGGCGGCCGGGGCGATCGCGTTGACCTGGACCCCGTAACGGCCCATCTCGGCGGCGGCCACCAGGGTCAGGCCGACGATGCCGGCCTTGGCTGCCGCGTAGTTGCCCTGGCCGACGCTGCCCAACAGGCCCGCCCCGGAACTGGTGTTGACGACCCGGGCCTCGGGCGTCCGGCCGGCCTTCGCCTCGGCGCGCCAGTGCGCCGCCGCGTGCTTGAGCGGCAGGAAGTGCCCCTTGAGGTGGACGCGCATCACCGCGTCCCAGTCGTCCTCGTCCAGGTTGACCAGCATCCGGTCACGGAGGAATCCGGCGTTGTTGACGAGCGTGTCGAGCCGGCCGAAGGAGTCGAGCGCGGCGGCGACGAGGGAGGCCGCGCCCTCCGACGTGGCGATGTCGCCGTTGTGGGCGACCGCCTCTCCCCCGGCCACCCGGATCTCCTTCACGACCTGCTGGGCGGGGCCGGTGCCCGAGCCGGAGCCGTCGAGGCCCACGCCCAGGTCGTTGACGACGACTTTCGCGCCCTCGGCGGCGAGCGCCAGGGCGTGCGCACGGCCGAGTCCACGGCCTGCGCCGGTGACGACGGCGACGCGTCCGGCACACAGGGCGGTCGGTGAGGTCATGACGGGTGTCCTTTCGACGGGCGACGGGCGATCGGCGGGATCGGGGCGCCGGGTACCACTGAGTGGCATGACACCCTCCCGCGGCGTTCGTATCGCTGCTACCTTTTGGGCCTAACAAACGTTTGGTGGAAAGGTAGCTGATCTGCTCATGGGTGTCTCCACCTCCGTCCCACGCGAGGGCGTCGCCGTCGTCACCGTGGACTTCCCTCCGGTCAACGCCCTGCCCGTGCGGGGCTGGTACGACCTGGCCGCCGCGGTACGCGCCGCCGGGGCCGATCCGGACATCCGCTGCGTGGTGCTCACCGCCGAGGGGCGGGGCTTCAACGCGGGCGTGGACATCAAGGAGATGCAGCGCGCCGACGGACCCGAGGCGCTGATCGGCGCCAACCGGGGCTGCTTCGAGGCGTTCGCGGCGGTCTACGAGTGCGAGGTCCCGGTCGTCGCCGCCGTGCACGGCTTCTGCCTCGGCGGCGGCATCGGCCTGGTGGGCAACGCCGACGTGATCGTGGCGTCCGACGACGCGTCCTTCGGCCTGCCGGAACTGGACCGGGGCGCGCTCGGCGCGGCCACACACCTGGCCCGGCTGGTGCCGCAGCACCTGATGCGGACCCTGTACTACACCTCGCGCACCGTGACGGCCGAGGAACTGCACCGGCACGGCTCGGTGTTCAGGGTCGTGCCCCGTGAGCAGCTGACCGGGGCCGCCCTGGAACTGGCCGGGGAGATCGCCGCGAAGGACGGCTATCTGATCCGGCTGGCCAAGGCCGCAATCAACGGCATCGACCCCGTCGACGTACGCCGCAGCTACCGCTTCGAGCAGGGCTTCACCTTCGAGGCCAACCTCAGTGGCGTCGCCGACCGTGTGCGCGACACCTTCGGCACGGACAAGGAGCAGCAGACGTGACACAGGACAAGACGATGACGGCCGACGACGTCGTCGGCCGGCTGGAGAGCGGCATGACGATCGGCATCGGCGGCTGGGGCTCGCGCCGCAAGCCGATGGCTCTGGTGCGGGCTCTGCTGCGGTCCGACATCACCGACCTGACCGTGGTGTCGTACGGCGGCCCCGACGTGGGGCTGCTCGCGGCGGCCGGGAAGATCCGCAAGCTGGTCGCGGCCTTCGGGACGCTCGACTCGATTCCGCTGGAGCCGCACTTCACGGCGGCCCGGCAGCGCGGCGCCTTCGAGATGGTCGAGATGGACGAGGCCATGATGATGTGGGGCCTGACGGCGGGCGCGCAGCGACTGCCGTTCATGCCGGTGCGCGCCGGCATGGGCTCGGACCTGATGGAGGTCAACCCCGCCCTGCGTACGGTCACGTCGCCGTACGAGGACGGGGAGAAGCTGGTCGCGGCTCCCGCGCTGCGCCTGGACGCCGCCCTGGTCCACCTCAACCGTTCCGACGTACAGGGCAACGGGCAGTACCTGGGCCCCGACCCGTACTTCGACGACCTGTTCTGCGAGGCCGCCGACCAGGGGTTCGTCTCCTGCGAGCGGATCGTGGAGACGGCGGACCTGCTCAAGGAGCACGGGCCGCAGACGTTGCTGATCAAGCGGATGTTCGTGGACGGGGTCGTCGAGACGCCCAACGGCGCGCACTTCACCTCCTGCGTGCCCGACCACGACCGGGACGAGGCCTTCCAGCGGGCCTACGTCAAGGCCGCCCGCGACCCCGAGGCCTGGCCCGCCTTCGTCGACCGGTTCCTGTCCGGGGACGAGGCCGCCTACCAGGCCGCCGTCACCGCGTTCCACCAGGAGGAAGCATGAGCGGCACCGAGACCACCGGCATCGAGACGGCGAGCCGCGCCGAGTACTGCGTGGTGGCGTGCGCCGAGGCCTGGAGGGGCGCGGGCGAGATCCTCGCCAGCCCCATGGGCACCGTCCCCGCCATCGGGGCACGCCTGGCGAGGCTCACCTTCTCCCCCGAACTGCTGCTGACCGACGGGGAGGCGCTGCTGATGAGCGACACCCCGGCGGTGGGGGTGCAGCCGGGGAGCATCGAGGGCTGGCTGCCGTTCCGCCAGCACCTGACGCTCACCGCCACGGGCCGCCGGCACGTGATGATGGGCGCCAGCCAGATCGACCGGCACGGCAACCAGAACATCTCCTGCATCGGCGACTGGGCCAGGCCCACCCGCCAGCTGCTCGGGGTGCGCGGCGCTCCCGTCAACACCCTCAACAACCCTACGAGTTACTGGGTGCCCAAGCACTCGGCGCGGGTGTTCGTGGAACACGTCGACATGGTCAGTGGCGTCGGGTACGACCGTGCGGAAGCGGCCGGCCCCTCGGCCACCCGCTACCACCGCATCCCCGAAGTCGTCAGCGATCTGGGCGTCTTCGACTTCGAGACCCCCGACCGCACCATGCGGCTGCGCTCCCTGCACCCCGGCGTGAGCGTCGGACAGGTCACCGAGGCCACCGGTTTCGCCCTCACCGTGCCCGACGAGGTGCCGTTCACCCGGGACCCCACGGAGGACGAACTCCGCCTCATCCGCGAGGTCATCGACCCCAGGAAGCTCCGCGAGCGCGAGGTTCCGGCATGACCGGGCCCGCGCCGTTCCCGACCGCGCTCACCGCGCTGACCGGGGTGCGGTACCCGATCGTCCAGACCGGCATGGGGTGGGTGGCCGGCCCCCGGCTGGTGTCGGCCTCGGCGAACGCGGGGGCGCTCGGCATCCTGGCCTCCGCGACGATGACCGTCGAGCAGCTCCGCGCGGCGGTCCGCGCGGTCAAGTCCCGTACGGACGCGCCGTTCGGCGTCAACCTCCGGGCGGACGCGGGCGACGCGGGCGAGCGGGTCCGGATCATCATCGACGAAGGGGTCCGGGTGGCGTCCTTCGCGCTCGCCCCCTCCAAGGACCTGATCGCCCGGCTCAAGGACGCCGGTGTGGTCGTGATCCCCTCCATCGGCGCCCGGCGGCACGCGGAGAAGGTCGCCGCCTGGGGAGCCGACGCGGTCATGGTGCAGGGCGGCGAGGGCGGCGGCCACACGGGCGACGTGGCCACCACCGTGCTGCTGCCGCAGGTGGTGGACGCCGTCGGCATCCCGGTGATCGCGGCGGGCGGCTTCCACGACGGCCGCGGCCTCGTCGCGGCGCTCGCCTACGGGGCGGCCGGGATCGGCATGGGCACGCGGTTCCTGCTCACCTCCGACAGCACCGTCCCCGAGGCGGTGAAGGCGAAGTACCTGGCCGCCACGGTCAAGGACGTCACGGTGACGGACCAGGTGGACGGCCTGCCGCACCGCATGCTGCGTACCACCATGGTCGACTCGCTGGAGCGTTCGGGACGCGTCACCTCGACCCTGCGGGCACTGCGCCATGCCTCGGCCTTCCGCAAGGAGTCCGGTGCGAGCTGGCCCCAACTGGTCCGCGACGGACTGGCGATGAAGCACGGCAGGGAACTGACCTGGAGCCAGACGCTGCTGGCCGCGAACACCCCGATGCTCCTGAGGGCCTCGATGGTCGAGGGGCGTACGGACATCGGGGTGATGGCCTCGGGGCAGGTGGCGGGCCTGATCGACGATCTGCCGTCCTGCACGGAGCTGGTCGAGCGGATCATGGACGAGGCGCGGGCGGCCCTGAAGTCGCTGCCGGGGGCGGACTGAGGGGCCTGTCGGGATCCGCGGGCCGCTCCCTCACCGCGAGCGGACGCCCACGCACGGGGAGCGGCGGCCGGGCCCCGGGCTTCCGCGACGCCTTCGGCGTCAGGCCCAGGGTGCGAACGGCGGCCGGGCGGGGGCGGGCCCAAGGGTGGTGGTGCCCGGTTCGGCGCGGTGTCCGAGTCCGGTCCGGTAGGCGTTCAGTGCCGCTTCCGTGCGGCCCTCGCTGCGCAGCAGGTCCCCGAGCAGCCGGCAGATGTCGGCGAGGTCTCCGGCGGCTCCCGTCTGTTCGAGCAGGGAGAGCGCGGTGGCGTAGTGCAGTTCGGCCGCCTCGACGTCGCCGGCCTCCTCGGCGATCAGCCCCAGAAGCCGGCGCGCGCCACCGGCGTGCAACGCTCCGCGGCCCGGCTTGAGCCCGGCCAGCAGGCTCTCCAGCAGCTCCGCCGCCTCCGCCGACTTCCCACTCCTGCGAAGGACGTCGGCGAGCTCGACCTCCACCTGTGAGACGTACAGGGCCGCCCGCCTGGACACCAGCATCGAACGCGCGGTGCGCAGTTCCGCCTCCGCCTGCGGCAGGTCGTCGTGCTGGGCGCAGACGTATCCCCGCATCCAGTGACAGTGGGCGAGTTCGGTACGGATCTGGAGCTGCTGATACAGCTCGGTGGCCCGCGCCAGGGACGCCTGCGCGGCGTCGGCCTTGCCTTCGGCGAGCAGCGTACGGGCCACGGTCCGGTGCATCTTGGCGACCAGGGCGGGGTCGGACACCTGCGACACCAGGGCGAGGGCGAGTTCGGCGGCCTGCGCGGCGCGGGCGTGGGCTCCCATGTCCATGTACGGGGCGATCGAGGCCGTGTAGAGCTGGAGCAAGGCGCCCGGGTCGTGCAGTCCGGACGTGTTCAGCTCGTCGATCGCGCTCTCCAGCAGGTAGCACGCGTAACGGAGTTCACCGGCCAGGTAGTGGGCGACCGACCTGCCCCGCACCGCCCGCGCCCGGGCGGGGAGCGGCTCGTCGGCCAGAGCGTGTTCGGCCGCCTCGAAACGGGCCAGGGCCTCCGCCGGTTCGCCCGTCTCGAGCGCGCATTCCCCGAGGCCCACGAGCGCCGCCGCCCGTTCCTGGGTGAGCCCGTGCTCGTCGGCCCGGCCGAGGATCCGTTCATAGGCGGTCCGGGCGTCGGAGGCATCCTCGGCGGCCAGTATCCGCTGGGCGTCGGCCAGTTCCATCCGGAGCACCGTGATGATGTGCGTGGGCCTGCCGGTGGCGAGCTCCTCGTGGCCGACGCCGAGCCGCTCGGCGAGGTGACGGAGGGCGGCTTCGGAGGGCCGCACCTTGCCGGCTTCCAGGGTGGAGACGTAGGCGGCGGTGTAAGCGGGCTCGGCGAGTTGCCGCTGCGTCAGTTCGCGTGCCTTGCGGAGCCGCTTCACCCGGCGGCCGATCGCAGCCGCCGTCTCCTGCTCCAGTGACTGTTCCCGGTACGGCGGGTCGGGAGTCTCGCCGCCGGCCGTGCGCTGCGGTTCGCCGGTCGCCCTGCTGATTCCCGCCATGGCCGCCCCTCGTCCTGCGTCTGCCGGTGGTCACCGGCTGGATCATTCTGCGTTCGGTAGACCGTCGCGGACACCGCGGGGCCGCGCCCCCACTCCCCCGAGGCCTGCGGGACTGTTGCCAACGGGTCGTCTCCAGCCTAGGTTGTGCGGGCAGTTAAGCATATTTACATGACCGCTTTACTTCATTCCGGCTGGACAGCAGAGCGAGGCTTGGCATGCGCACATCCAGAGCAGCCGCCATATCCGTGGGCGTCGCGCTCACAGCGGTCATGGGGGCGGCTCTCGCCACTCCCGCGGTCGCCGTGGACCCGGAGCCCGCCCAGGAACCGCGTGTCGCCGTGGAGTACTTCCCCGAGCCCGGCGGCGAGGGCCGACAGACCGAGGTACCGGTCAACACACCCGTGACGAGCGGCCGTTCCGCCGCCCGGAGCCTGGCACCCTCCGCGGAGACGACGGACGGAGAGGTCGGGAAGCTGTCGGTGACCGGCCCTTCGGCCGACCGGCTCGACGTGGTGATCGTGGGCGACGGCTACACCGCCGGCCAGCAGGACGCCTTCCACACCGCGGCGGCCTCGAAGTGGGCGGACATCACCGGCATCGAGCCCTACTCGAGCTACCGGGGCCTGATGAACGTGTGGACCGTCGACGCGGTGTCGGCCGAGTCCGGCATCACGGGCGACCCCACCGCCGACGTCACCAAGGACACCGCCCTCGGCAGCTATTTCTGGTGCTCGGAGACCGAGCGCCTGATCTGCGCCGACATCGACAAGGTCGCCTCGTACGCCGCCAAGGCCCCCGAGGCCGACCTGGTCATCGTCGTCTCCCATTCCACCAAGTACGGCGGCGCCGGCTACTCGGGTCTCGAAGCGGAGGGCTACCCGTTCGACGGCGTATCGACCCTCTCCTCGGACAACGCGCAGTCGAGCATGATCGCCGCCCACGAGATCGCCCATTCGGTGGGCCTGCTGGCGGACGAGTACACCTACGACAGCTACGGCACCTGGACCGGTGGCGAGCTCCCCGACATCAACTCCAGTACCTTCACCGCGGACCGGATGGCCGCCAACCGGAGCAAGTGGTACCGCTGGCTGGGCGAGACCGACCCCACGGGCGGCACCGTCGGTACGTACGAAGGCAGCAGCTACTACCCGTTCGGGATCTACCGCCCGACGTCCAACTCCCTCATGCGCGCCCTGAACGTCAGCGAGTTCAACCTGCCCGGACGCGAGGCCATGATCGCCGGCTTCTACCGCGAGGCCAACGCGCTGAGCAGCAAGGTCGGCACGAGCAGCGCGGTCCTCAGGACCAGCCGCATCCAGGTCTCCCAGGCCGAGCTGACCGGCCTGGCCGCGCCGGAGCTGCGCTGGTACGTCGACGGCGTCCAGGCCGAGCGGGCGCAGGGTCTCACCAGTGTCCTCCCCGCCGCGCTGGGTGTTCGCGCGGACGGCAGGACGCACACGGTCACGGTCGAGTCCCGGGACCGGACCGATTCGATCCGCGACCCGCTGGTCCGGGCCGAGGCCACGGAGCGCCTGACCTGGACGGTCAAGGCCTCCGGGCGCAAGGCCCCCAAGCACCACTGACGGCCGGCCGGCCGGCGGCGCACCCGCTCTCCCTCACAGCCCGGGGCGGGTGCGGCGCCGGGGCGAAAGGCGTCCGCAGCGTGATCCAGGTAAGCGGTTGGCCGAAAAGGCCTGCACCTGCCCGGAATTATGGCTTCCATCACAGCGTCCGCACACACTCTCTGGTCAGATCAGCGGATGCTCGGTCTCCTCCTTCGCCGCCTGCCCTTCTGGGTCCGCGAGCCCGTGTTCATCCTGGTCGGGTCCGTCTTCGGGGCACGCATCATGTATCTCGCCTTCCATGATCACTCCTGGGTCGCGGCCGGCATCGGCCTGGCCCTCCTCGTGGGCGCCGCGTTTCGCATCCACACGGTGGTCCGTACGCTGCGCGCACGCCGGAACCGGACGGTTGCCGCGGTCGACGCACCGGCCGACGCGGTGCCGCAGCAGCCCGGAGTCGGGCCGGGGCCGTTGAGGAAGGAGCCCAACGCCTGGGGGCAGGCCTTCGCGGCCGTGGCCTTGTTCGGGGCACTCGCAGCCGCTCTGTGGGTGGCCCCCCACATGACGTCGGACGACAGCGGCATCCCGGAGCCCGCCTCCTGCTCGGACAGCGAACACGAAAAGCTGTCGCAGGCGTATGCCAGGACACCGAAGGCCCTCACCGGTGACGAACTGTGCACGGCGCTCAACCGGCCCGACCTGCCGGACATCCTCGGAAGGCCTGACGAGTTGGCGACCACGGCCTACGGCACCAGCGGCACCGCGCCCTTGACCGGGGGAAAGGTCGCCCAGCCGGAAGCGCAGGTCCAGTTCGACTCGTACACGGTGCACTTCTCGGCGACGTACAACCATCTGTCGATTGCCCAGTACGTGAAGATGCTGAAGACCGGAGGCGAGGAGGTCAGGACCCACGAGGTTCTGGGGCGGCCCGCGGTCTTCTCCTCGGATCACACCATGCAGATCGACCTCAGCCGCAAAAGCGGCCCGGTCGAGGACGGCCCGCCGACCAGGACGCTGTCCGTCGCTTTCGACCGGGAGGACGGGGGCGGCTATTACGACATCACCGTATGGAGCAGCTTCACTTCGCTCCCCCCCGACAGCATGCTCGTCGAGATCGCGGAGGAGGTTCTCCCGGCGGTCCCGGACCGGTCTGCCCGATGAGACGTCACCGCGCCTTGGCCTGCTACTGGAGGGGGATGTCGGCCCCGTGTTCGTGCGGGGGCCGGGGGCCGTCGAGGCGCCGGTCGGCTTCCGCGATGCCGATGTCGTTGATGCTCGCCTCGCGGCGCCGCATCAGCCCGTGCTCGTCGAACTCCCACAGCTCGTTGCCGTAGCTGCGCCACCACCGGCCTTCCGCGTCGCGCCACTCGTACTGGAAACGGACGGCGATGCGGTTCTCGTGGAACGCCCAGAGGCTCTTGCGGAGCGCGTAGTCCAGTTCGCGCTCCCACTTCCGCGTCAGGAACTCGACGATCTCCTCGCGCCCGGTGACGAAGGTGTCCCGGTTCCGCCAGATCGAGTCCGGCGTGTAGGCCAGTGCCACCCGTCGGGGATCACGGGTGTTCCACGCGTCCTCGGCGGCCTGGACCTTCCGCAGGGCCGTCTCCCGCGTGAACGGCGGGTAGGGCGGTCGATCCTCCGACATTGCTGCCTCCTCGCGTTGAGAACGTTCGTTCTCCATCGATGCCGCTTAAGGTAGGGAACGTACGTTCTCGATGTCAAGGAGCCTCGGATGCCGGCCCCCCTCACCCAGGAGCGCAGCCGCCTGGACCGCGAAGCGCTGCTCGACGCGGCCGAGAAGCTCTATTACGAGCGGGGCATCCAAGCCGTCGGAATGGATGCCGTGCGCACGGCATCCGGTCTGCCGCTGAAGCGGATCTACCGGTTCTTCCCGGCGAAGGAGGATCTCGTCGTGGCCGTGCTCCAGCGTCGTGACCAGCGGTGGAGGGGGGACCTCGCCGCCCACGTGGAGCAGGTCCAGGACCCCCGGGAGCGCGTACTCGCGGTCTTCGACTGGCTTGCCGAGTGGTTTTCCGAGCCCGGTTTCCGCGGATGCGCCTGGGTCAACGCCTACGGTGAACTCGGCACGTCGTCCGAGGCGGTGCTCAGCGAAGTCCGGTCGCACAAGTGGGCGTTCCACGCCCAGATCACCGCATGGGTCGACGCCACCGGGGCGTCGGTGGCCGATCCGGTCTTCCTCCTCGCCGAAGGAGCCGTCGTGACGGCGGGCATCAGCGGCGACCCGGCCCCGGCCCACCACGCACGGGCAGCCGCCGCGACCCTCCTCGGGGCGCCCTGAGGCCCCGCCGAGGATGATGCTGCCCGGCTCGGTCCCGGCAGGCGTGCGCACGGGCCCCCGGGGACGACGGAGCGGAGTGTCAGAGCTTCTCCGTCAGCAGCGCGTGCATCGTCGCGATGAACGGGTCCGTCCGGTGCACCCGCCGGGTGCACATCGCCGCCACCGCGGTACCGGTGTCCGGGCGGAAGCCGAGGAACATCTGCTGTCCGAGCGTGGCTCCCGCGTGGAAGCAGACCGGTCCGCGCGGTGACGGATGGCGGAACCAGGTGAGCGTGTGCGTGTGCGCGTGCCCCAGTCCGCGCCGCAGCAGGGGGCGCCGTACGTCCGCGAACGCGGCGGTCAGCGAGGGCGTGGGCGCGGCGGCTGCCGGGAGGTGCGCCTCCAGGAAGGTGAGCAGGTCCGGGGGCGTCGCCCGGACCGCTCCGGCCGCGAGGAAACCGCCGACGTCCAGCGCGGGCAGCGGTGTGCCGTCGCGCCGGTGCCCCACCGCGTCGCCGGCCGGCGGCCCCGGCCGCAGTCGTGTGCCGTGCAGGCCGAGCGGGTCCAGCACCTCCTGCTGGAGCAGCGTCTCCCAGGGCGTACCGGTGGCGGCGGCCAGCGTGTGGCCGAGTACGGAGACGGCGAAGTTCGAGTAGTGCCAGCGGGTGCCCGGCCGGTGGCGCGGGCGGGCACGCAGGAACGCCCGGACGAGGCGGTCGGCCGGGTAGCGGCTGTACGGCGCCGTCGACCACCGGGGCAGCGCCTGCGGATAGAAGTCGGCCGGCAGCGCGGGGAGGCCGGAGGTGTGGGTGATCAGATGGCGCAGGGTGATCGCGCGGACGGCGGGGTGCACCGGATGCCCGGGAGCGAGCAGTTCGGCCGCGGGGTCCTCGTACCGCACGCGTCCCGCCGCCACGAGTGCGGCCAGGAGCAGCCCGGTGAAGGGCTTGGACGCGGAACCGAGTTCGTAGCGGGGTGCGTCGCCCGGCCGCGCGCCCGCGTCGAGCCGGTAGGTGCGCCGGGCCCGGTGGCTGAGCGCGATCACGAGGCCGGGTGCGCCGATGGTCCGGGCGGCATCGGCCAGCAACCGGGCCCGCTCGCCGTAGTCCTGGGGCGGCGGGCCGGGCGAGGTCCGGCGGGCCTCCTGCGGGGCCGTCACGCGGGGGCCGGGGCGGCGAGGTCCGACAGGGCGCGGGACAGGGCCAGCGCCGAAGCGAACGCCGCCACCAGCGTGGGGTGGTAGACGAGGTCGAAGACGGATTCCTCGTCACCTTCCGGCATTCCGCCCATCACCGGCATCGCTCCGTCCGGCTGCTGGGCCGCGGCGAAGCCCTCCCAGGCGGCCGGGTCGAGGGTCGGTTCCGGGAGGCAGGCGTCCACGACGAGCAGTTCGCCCAGCAGGTCCCAGCGCCCGAGGTCGAGCCAGTCGTCGAGCCACACCGGCAGCCAGAGGGCGAGGTAGTCCGCCACGTCGGCGGGCAGCCCGGCCGGGTTGGCGCCCCAGTCGGTCAGATGGAAGACCGTGTGGGTGATGTCGTAACCGATGTTCCCCTCGACCGTCCAGGGCTCTGGCCGCCGGGACAGCCAGGTGCGCCGGTACGCCTCGTCGAGCGGCATGCTCGGCTCCAGCCCGAAGCGGCGTTCCATGGCGCTGAGTCCGAGCCGGCGCACCGGCACGACCTCCAGCGCGGCCCAGCTGCCCAGCCGGTGGTTGAGCCGGACAGCCGCCTCCAGGGACGGCTCCCGGAACCCGAGCTCCTGGAACGGTACGTAGACCTCCATCGGTACGGGACAGAGCGGTTCGCGCCGCTGGCCGTCGAGGAGGCGGGCCCCGGATCCCAGCAGTTCGTGCCAGGCGTGGTCGAGGAGCTTGCGTGCCAGGTCGGCCTGCCGGGAACCGGCGACCCCCTCGCGGAAGATGACCTTGCTGATGAGTGCCAGTTCACCGAGCGGCTTGAACCGGTCCAGGACCCCCACCTCGGGAGGCGGGTCGTCGTCCAGCCGGAACCCCGACCGGTGCTCGTACAGCCATCCCAGGGCCCGCGCGCCGACGTCATGGATCTGCTGGATGCCGTTCATGCGGCAACTCCCCTCGTGCGGCTGGTCCGAAGGCCGGTGCGGTTCATACGGCGGCCCCGGTCGTGCCGTCCGCCGCGTCGGCGTCCGCCCGGTGGGCGGTGAGCCGGTTGAGGCACAGCGCGGCGGCGAAGGCGGTCACCAGGGTGGAGTGGTAACAGGCGAGAAAGGGGTACGGGTCCGGCTCCGCGCCCCGAGGGGTCTGTGCCGGGGCGATGGCCGGGCCCGTCTCCGGTACCGCACCGCTCGGGGCCTGCGCGGTGGCGAGCGCGGGCCAGGCCGCGTCCAGCAGGTCCGTGGGCGGCGGCCCCGGCAGGGCTGCGGCGACCGCGAGGAGTTCGCCCGTCAGGTCCCATTGCCGGCTCTCCAGACAGCCGTCGATCCAGGGCGGCAGCCAGGCCCGCAGATAGGCGTCGATGTCGGCGGGCATCCGCTCGGGGAGACAGCACCAGTCGGTGATGTGGAAGACGGTGTGGGTCAGCGCGTACCCGGAAGGCCCCTCGAACATCCATGGTTCGCAGAGCCCGCCCAGCCAGGTGCGCGCGAGCACCTCACCGGCGTCGGCGTGCGGGGCGGCGCCGACCCGGCGCTCCGAGTTGATGAGCCCCAGCTCCCGGTTGGCGTGCTGCTCGGTGTGGGCCCAGCCCCTGGTCGCGGAGAGTGTGCCGGCCAGGGACTCGAAGCCCTCGTGGCGCAGTCCGTTCCCGGCGAAGGCGGCGTAGATCTCGTACGGGTACGCGGCGAAGGGCTCCCCGCGCAGCAGTTCCAGGAGCAGGTCGCCCGCGTGCACCTGGTCCCACGCGAACGTGAGGAGTTCCCCGGCCGTCCGGTGTTCCGGGGTGCCCGGGGCGGTGCTGCGGTGAATGGTGGTGCACAGCTGGGCCAGTTCGCCAAGGGGTTTGAGGGTGTGGTTGACCTTGGCGTGCGGCTCCAGCACGTCCGGGGGGAGGACGAATCCGGAACGGTGGGCGTCGGCCCAGCCGAGTGCCTTGCGCAGTACGGCGGGCAGGACGGACAACGCCGCGCCCGCCGTGACGCCGGGTGCGGTGGCCACCGATGCCGTCACCGCGCCCGCCCCTCGGCCATCATCCGGGCTGCCCGTACATGCAGGGCGACCCGGGGGTCCGCGCCGCCCATGAGCTCGACGAAGTCGAGTCCGCGGTCCAGGCCCAGGCTGTCGGGCCGGCCGTCCAGCGCGGCCAGCCAGCGGCCGGTGCCCGCCGCCTGGAGCCAGTTGCGCCGCCGCACCGCTCGGACGAACCCCCGGGACAGATCCACGACCCGGTGGGCGGCGGCCCGGTGCACGGCCGACGAAGCGGCGGGGACGGCGAGCGGAGCCAGCACGGAGAGCTGATGGGTGAAGGCCTGCCAGGGGGCCCCTTCGAGCCACGCCGCATTCGGCTCGCCGGCACCGGGTGCGGTGGCCGGCGGCTGCCCGGGAGTGGCGGGGGCGGATGCCGTCCGGTGCAGGGCGGACATCATGCCCCAGTGGCTCCAGACCGCGGCGTCGGAGGCGTCGGGCCGGGGCGGGAACTCCCGCACGGCACGGTGGAGCACGGCGATGTCACCCGGATGCGGATTGCGCCCGTACAGCACACTGGGCAGAAGCAGATCGGCTCCGATGACGCGTACCGCGGCGATTCCCGTCCGGTTGTCCTCGTCGATTCCGGCCGCGCCGCAAACCGTGGCGAGGTGGTCCCCGCTCCGAAGAGCGAGGACCACCTCTGTTGCCAGGTCATGCACGGCACCCGCGAGGGGGGACGGAGCATGTGACTGGTCCATGTGCTACCGACTAGCCCTTCTTCGGGCGCGGGGTCGGAGGCGAGAGCAGAAGTGCGGAGCCGCCTCCAAGGAGGGCGAGGTACGCGCACTCGCGGGAGTCGCGGTAGAAGCCTTCGGCCTCGCCCGGGTTGAGCGCCTCGTCGAGGTCCAGCTCGATGTCGGTGGCAGTGGTCTCTGTGGTGTACATGGGTGTTGCCCCGTCCTGTGGGAAATGGGGGGTTGCCGTACGTCTCGAGTGGAATGCATGGAATGCGAATCCGCAAACCAAGGAGGCCGGTCAGGGCGTTTTTCCATTCAATTGAATGATTAATTCAAGACCTCGCCGCACGGCGCTGAACTGGGGCAACGCTGATTTCGCTCATCGAATGGGGGGTAGTGCGCGGGGCGCATCCAGCGTCTGGGGGCGTACATCCGGACCATCAATCAGGTACCGGACGCAGGAACGAATACAGCGAATGCGCTCTACTCGGACGCCGGGACGGCCCCGCTCCCGGAAAGAAGCCGCATGACGCGGCCCAGCATCGCGAGCCTCGCGTCGACCGCGGCATCGCCGGGAACCTGGATCTTCGCCCCCGCGTAGGAGATCGCACCTTCGGCCGCGCGGAGACAACGGCGCACTTCGTCGGCGTCCATGAGGGAGGTGGGTTCGTCCTCGGCGAGGGGCAGGTGCGCGTCCGCCCACGGGCCCCCGTACTCGTTGGCGGTCGGGCCGGCGCCGGAGAACATGACGCCGGCCAGCAGGCCCTCGGAGGCGAGCCGGGTGATCTGCGCGAGGGGACGGCCGGCGTCCTGCGCCTCGATGGCCGAACGGCCCCAGTTGACGGCGACGCCGATCCCCGCATCACGCGCGAGGGGGATCTCGTCCTCCAGCGACAGGAACCGCTTCTCACCCGGGACGGCCGGCGTGTACGCGTCGCAGTGCTCCAGGACGAGGCGGGTGGACCAGGCGCCCGTGGCGGGTTCGCTCGCCGTCATCTCGTCGAGCGAGCGAGCGAACATCGCCGCGACGGCGGTCACCGAGGGTGCGGTGTGGACGTGGAGGACGGAGACCGACTGCTCGCCGGTGAGCTGGTTCAACTCCTCGGCGGCGACGCGGGCCTGGCGCAGGAACGCGAGCGCCGCCCGCCGGCCGTCCTCATCCCCGGAAGCGAGCCCGAAGGTGCCCGAGGCGCCCACGCGCGCCATCGTCCCGGGGATCAGCGTGATCACCGAACGCGTGAAACGGCCGCGCATCCGCGCCGCCAGCCAACGGGCGTCCTCACCGAGGCCGTCGCGGAACGGGATCTCCAGCCCGTCGGCGATGCCCGCGTCGGCGAGCCCCTCGTAGAAGTGTTCCTGGTCGGTGCGCAGAGAGGGCAGGGCCGCGTAAGCGCCCACGAGAGCGGCGGGCCGTTCGGTTGTCATGGTGCCGCACTCTACCGAAGGTAAGACGTCATATGTCTAGAGTCGCCCGCGCGCCCGCGGCGATATTTGACCTCCGGGTCAACAATGCTGCTACGTTGGCGACATGGGCAGGCCGAAGCAGTTCGATCCGGACGTGGCGGTGGAGCGCGCGATGAACGTGTTCTGGCGCAAGGGGTATGCGGGGACGACACCTCAGGACCTCGTCGACGAGATCGGCATCGGCAAAGGCAGCCTGTACAACGCCTTCGGCAGCAAGCACGCGTTGTTCGAGCGGGCGCTCACCCGGTACCGCGCATCACAAGCCGCGTGGCTGGCGGCACTCCTCGACCATCCCGGTTCGGCGAAGGACCGGCTGCGGGGCGCACTGGAGGCACTGGTGGAGCTCGACTTGGGCGATCCGGACCGGCGCGGCTGCATGGCGGTCAACACCGCCGCCGAGTCGGCCCCCGCGGACAACGGGACGACCGACACCGTGCGCAGGATGTTCGCGCGCACGGAGAGTGCGTTCCGGGCAACCGTCGAGGAAGGCCAGCGCGCCGGCGAGATCGACGGTGATCGTGACGCGGCGGCACTGGCCGCCTCGCTGCTCGCGACGGTGATCGGCATGCGGGTGCTCGCGAAGACCGCCGAGGACGCCACGCAGTTGACGCGGGTCGTCGACGCGGTGATGGCGTCGCTGTAGTTCGGCACCACCGATCGGTGGCCTCTTTTTTGTGGGCTAGTTCTGTACCTGAAGTTCAAGAATCTACGAGGAGTCTGGGATGCAACTCGATCTCGCGGGAAAGACCGCGGTCGTCACCGGCGCCAGTCGGGGTATCGGCCTCGCGATCGTGCGTGAGCTCGTCGCCGAGGGGGTCCGCGTGGTCGGTGCCGCCCGCACGATCACCGCCGAGCTGAAGGAGGCCGGAGCCCATCCGGTCGCGGTCGACCTGAGCACGCCGGAGGGCGCCGAGGAGTTGGGGGCGCAGACGCTCACGGAACTCGGTGGTGTGGACATCCTGGTCAACAACCTGGGCGGCGGGGACACGTTCAGCCTGGACGGGTTCCTCGCGACCGATGACGCCCTGTGGGCGCAGAGCTTCGAGGTGAACCTGTTCGGCACGGTCCGGGTCACGCGCCGACTGCTGCCGAGCATCCTGGAACGCCGCGGCTCCGTGGTGAACATCTCGTCGATGACCGCGCGCCTTCCGGCCACGGGCCCGATCGAGTACGGCGCCGCGAAGGCCGGTCTCAACGCGTTCGGCAAGGCTCTGTCCGAAGAGTTCGGACCGCGGGGCGTCCGCGTGAACACGGTCTCCCCCGGCCCGACACGTACCGGCATCTGGGAGGACGACGGCGGCTTCGGCTCCCTCCTCGCCCGGGCGAACGGAGTCGAGCACCACGCTTTCGTGTCGGGGGTGCCGGCGGCGATGGGCATGACCATCGGCCGCCTGGTCGAACCCGACGAGGTCGCGGCCGTCGTCGCCTTCCTCGTGTCGGACCGCGCCGCGGGCGTCACCGGCGCCGACTACGTCGTCGAGGGCGGCGGCATCAAGACGGTGTGAGGCGTGCGCCGGAGCAACCCCGCGTAAGCCGGAGCCACCCCGCCTGCGTCGGCGTGGCATCCGGAGGGACGGGACGGCCCCGGTGGAGGTGGCCCCGGCATCGCGCACCGATCCCGGATCCGCCTGCCCGGCCCAAGCGTTCGGGGGCAGGCAGATCCGGAGGAATCAGAGGCGCTCGATGATGGTGACGTTGGCCTGGCCGCCGCCCTCACACATGGTCTGGAGGCCGTAGCGGCCGCCGGTGCGCTCCAGTTCGTGCAGCAGCGTCGTCATCAGCTTGGTGCCGGTGGCGCCCAGCGGGTGGCCGAGCGCGATGGCGCCGCCGTTGACGTTGACCTTGTCCGGGTCGGCGCCGGTCTCCTTCAGCCAGGCGAGGACGACCGGGGCGAACGCCTCGTTGATCTCGACCAGGTCCATGTCGTCGATGGACATCCCGGCCTTCTTCAGCGCGTACGCCGTCGCCGGGATCGGGGCCGACAGCATGCGGATCGGGTCCTCGCCGCGCACCGAGAGATGGTGGATGCGCGCCCGGGGGGTGAGGCCGTGCTCGGCCACGGCCCGTTCGGAGGCGATGAGCATGGCCGAGGCGCCGTCGGAGACCTGCGAGGAGACGCCGGCGGTCAGCCGGCCGCCCTCGACGACCGTCTTGAGGCCGGCCATCTTCTCCAGCGACGTGTCACGGCGCGGCCCCTCGTCCACCGTCACCTCGCCGTACGCGACGGTCTCCCGGGCGAACCGGCCCTCGTCGATGGCGCGCAGGGCCCGCTGATGGGAGCGGAGTGCGAAGTGCTCCATGTCCTCGCGGGTGATGCCCCACTTCTCCGCGATGAGTTCGGCGCCGTGGAACTGGTTGACGGGCGCGTCGCCGTAGCGGGCGCGCCAGCCCTCGGAGCCGGCGTACGGGCCCTCGGTGAGCCCCAGCGGTTCGGCGGCCTGGCGGCTGGCGTAGGCGATGGGGATCATCGACATGTTCTGCGTGCCACCGGCGACGACCAGGTCCTGGGTGCCGGACATGACGCCCTGGGCGGCGAAGTGGACGGCCTGCTGGGAGGAGCCGCACTGCCGGTCGACGGTGGTGCCGGGCACCTCCTCGGGCAGGCCGGCGGCGAGCCAGGCGGTGCGGGCGATGTCCCCGGCCTGCGGGCCGACGGTGTCCAGGCAGCCGAAGACGACGTCCTCCACCGCGGCCGGGTCGATCCCGCTGCGCTCGACCAGCGCCTTGATGACGTGGGCCCCGAGGTCGGCGGGGTGGACGGCGGACAGCCCGCCCTTGCGCCGGCCGACCGGGGTGCGTACCGCTTCGACGATGTAGGCCTCGGCCATGACTGCTCCTTCATGAGGGATGTGAGGGCTGATCAGGTGTTCGTGGTGATGCCCGCGAGGACCATCGACAGGTACTGGCGGGCGATCTCCTCCGGGCTGTGGGTGCCGCCGGGGCGGTACCAGGAGGCGGCCACCCAGACGGTGTCGCGGACGAAGCGGTAGACGAGGCGCACGTCCAGGTCACTGCGGAAGGCCTGCTCGGCGACCCCGCGTTCCAGCGTGCGCAGCCAGGCGTTCTCGAACTTCAGCTGGGAGTCGGAGAGGTAGGCGAAGCGTGGCTGGGCGGAGAGTTGCCTGGACTCCCGCTGGTAGATGGAGACCGCCGGTCCGTGCCGGTCTATCTGCCGGAAGGACTGGGTGACGAGGGCGCCGATGGCCTCCCGTGGGCGGAGTCCGGCGGCGAGGACGGTGTCGTAGCCCGTCCACAGCTCGTCCAGGAAGGCCGAGAGGATCTCGTCGAGCATCGACTCCTTGGAGTCGAAGTGGTAGTAGAGGCTGCCCGCGAGCATTCCCGCCTCGTCCGCGATGCGGCGGACGGTGGTGGCGTCGTAGCCCTGGGCGGCGAACACCTCGGCGGCGGTCGCCAGGAGTTCGGCGCGGCGTACGGCGTTCGCCGGCCCGGGGATCGCGTTCACGCCCTCTGGCTGCTGACGGAGATGGTCTCCCCCGTCATGTACGAGGAGTAGCCGCTGGCCAGGAAGACGATGACGTTGGCGATCTCCCAGGGCTCCGCGTACCGGCCGAAGGCCTCGCGTTCGGTGAGTTCGGTGAGGAGTTCGGGGGTGGTGACCTTCACCAGGTGCGGGTGCATGGCCAGGCTCGGGGCGACGGCGTTGACGCGTACGCCGAAGTCGGCCGCTTCCAGGGCGGCGCACCGGGTGAGGGCCATGACTCCGGCCTTCGCGGCGGCGTAGTGGGCCTGGCCGCGCTGGGCCCGCCAGCCGACGACGGAGGCGTTGTTGACGACGATGCCTCCGGCGGCGCTGTCCTTGAAGTGGCGCAGGGCGGCGCGGGTGCAGCGGAAGGTGCCGTTCAGGGTGACGTCGAGGACCTTCGCCCACTGGTCGTCGGTCATGTCGACGAGGTCGGCGGTGCCGCCGAGGCCGGCGTTGTTGACGACGATGTCGAGGCCGCCGTGGCGTTCGGCGGCGAGCGCGAAGAGGGCGTCGACCTGGTGCTGGTCGGTGACGTCGCAGGCCAGCGCGGCGACCCGGTCCGCGCCGAATTCCCCGGCGAGGGCGGCGGCGCTCTCCTTCAGGCGGCGTTCGTGGGCGTCGCCGATGACGATGCGGGCGCCCTCCTCCAGGAACTTGCGGGCGGTCGCTCCGCCGATTCCGGCGCCCGCCGCCGCGGTGATCACCGCGGTGCGTCCGTCGAGGAGGGAGTGGCCCGGTACGTAGGGCGGCTGCGAGGTCACGGGCGGATCTCCTTGGGGAGGCCGAGGACGCGCTCGGCGATGATGTTGCGCTGGATCTCGTTGGATCCGGCGTAGATGGTGTCGGAGCGGGAGAAGAGGAACAGCCGCTGCCAGTCGTCGAGTTCGTAGGGCGCTTCGGGGGCGGCCATGCCTCCGGCGCCGAGGACGCTCATGGCGAGTTCGCCGAGTTCCCGGTGCCAGGTGGCCCAGAAGATCTTCCCGATGGACGCCTCGGGGCCGGGTGCGCCGGCCGCCACGCCGTCGAGCATGCGCAGGGCGTTGCACCGGATGGTCTCCAGGCCCGTCCACGCACGGGCGAGGCGGTCGCGGATCAGCGGGTCGTTGGCGGCGCCGTTGCGGCGGGCCAGGTCGATGAGGCTTTCCAGTTCGCGCCTGAAGCCGACCTGCTGGCCGAGGGTGGAGACACCGCGTTCGAAGCCGAGGGTGGCCATCGCCACCTTCCACCCGTCGCCGGGTTCGCCGACGATGTGCTCGGCGCGGGTGCGGGCGCCGTCGAAGAAGACCTCGTTGAACTCGGAGGTGCCGGTCAGCTGCTGGATCGGCCGGATCTCCACACCGGGCCGGTCGAGCGGGACCAGGAGGTAGGACAGGCCCGCATGGCGGGTGGAGCCCGGTTCGGTGCGGGCGATGACGAAGCACCACTGGGCGTCGTGGGCGAGTGAGGTCCAGATCTTCTGCCCGGTGACCACCCAGTCCTCGCCGTCACGCTCGGCCCGGGTCCGTACGTTCGCCAGGTCGGAGCCGGCGTCCGGCTCGCTGTAACCCTGGCACCACAGCTCCTCGGCGGCGACGATCGGCGGCAGGAATCGGGCCTGCTGCTCGGGTGTGCCGAACGCCACCAGGGTCGGGCCGAGGAGTTGTTCGCCGATGTGGTTGACCCGTGCGGGGGCGTCGGCCAGGGCGTACTCCTCGTGGAAGGCGACCTGCTGCTCGATGGTCGCGCCCCGGCCCCCGTGCTCCTTCGGCCAGCCCACGCAGGTCCAGCCCTCAGCCGCCATGTGCCTTTCCCAGGCGAGCCGTTCGGCGAAGGCCTCGTGCTCACGGCCGGGTCCGCCGCGGCCCCGGAGACCCGCGAAGGCGCCGGTGAGGTTGGTGGCCAGCCAGCCACGGATCTCGGTGCGGAACTCCTCGACGCTGCTCATGCGGGTACGTTAATCTACCAAACACTTGTTAGGGAAGGAGGGGCCGATGTCCGCTGCCCATGACGAACCGGTGCGCTACGAGAAGCGGGGCCCGGTCGCGACCGTGACCATGAACCGGCCCGACTACCGCAACGCGCAGAACTCCGCGATGACCTACGCCCTGGACCGGGCGTTCTACCGCGCGGCCGACGACGGCGAGGTGAAGACGGTCGTGCTGGCCGGGGCGGGGAAGCACTTCTCCGCCGGCCACGACATCGGGACCCCCGAGCGGGACGCGCATCTGCCGTTCGAGCGCCGGGCGGGACTGTGGTGGGACCACTCGGACAAGGAGGGCGCGGAGAGCCGCTTCGCGCGCGAGTCCGAGGTGTATCTGGGGATGTGCCGCCGCTGGCGGGAGCTGCCCAAGCCGGTGATCGCGTCCGTGCAGGGGGCGTGTGTGGCGGGCGGTCTGATGCTGGCCTGGGTGTGCGACCTGATCGTGGCCTCCCAGGACGCGTTCTTCGCCGATCCGGTGGTCCGGATGGGCATCCCCGGCGTCGAGTACTTCGCCCACCCGTGGGTGATGCCGCCGCGGATCGCCAAGGAGTTCCTCTTCACCGGTGACCGGATGAGCGCACAGCGCGCGTACGAGGTCGGCATGGTCAACCGGGTCGTCCCCCGGGAGGAACTGGCCGCCCGTACGGAGGAGCTGGCGCTGAAGATCGCGGAGATGCCGCGCATGGGACTGGCGCTCACGAAGCGCGCGGTCAACCAGGCCGAGGACCTCCAGGGCATGCACACGGGAATGGACTCGGTGTTCGGCCTGCACCACCTGGCGCACGCGCACAACGCGGAGACCGCGCCGGACGCGCTCGGCGGCATGGACATCCGGGCGATGAAGAAGGCGGGCGGCTGATGGACCTCGATTTCGACGCGGCCGACGAGGCGTTCCGTACGGAGGTACGCGAGTGGCTGGCCGCCCACGTCCCGGCCGCTCCCCTGCCGTCGCTGGAGACAGCCGAGGGCTTCGCCGCGCACCGGGCGTGGGAGGCGGTCCTGGCCGCCGACCGCTGGTCGGTGGTCTCCTGGCCCGAGGAGTCCGGCGGGCGCGGGAGTTCTCTGCTGCGCTGGATGATCTTCGAGGAGGAGTACTACGCGGCCGGGGCGCCCGGCCGGGTCAGCCAGAACGGCATCAATCTGCTGGCCCCGACCCTCTTCGAGCACGGCACCGCCGAGCAGCGGGCCCGGGTGCTCCCGGCGATGGCGCGCGGTGAGGTCATCTGGGCGCAGGCCTGGTCCGAGCCGGAGTCCGGCTCGGATCTGGCGTCGCTGAAGTCGACAGCCGTACGGACCGAGGGCGGCTGGCTGCTCAGCGGCCAGAAGACCTGGTCCTCCCGGGCCGCCTTCGCCGACCGGGCCTTCGGCCTGTTCCGCAGCGACCCCGACGCGGACCGGCCGCACCGGGGGCTCACGTACCTGATGTTCCCGCTGGACGCCGAGGGCGTGACCGTGCGGCCCATCGGGCGGCTCGACGGGAAGCCCGCCTTCGCCGAACTCTTCCTGGACGAGGTGTTCGTGCCGGACGAGGACGTGATCGGGGAACCCGGCCAGGGCTGGCGGGTCGCGATGAGCACCACCGGCAACGAGCGCGGGCTCACCCTGCGCAGCCCGGGCCGGTTCACGGCGGCCGCGGACCGGCTGACCGCCCTGTGGCACGAGTACGGCGACCCGGCGGACACGGCCCTGCGCGACCGGGTCGCCGACGCGGTGATCGGGGCGCGGGCCTACCAGCTGTTCAGCTACGCGGGGGCCTCGCGGATCCTGCACGGGGAGGGCGGGCCCGGGGCCGCCTCCAGCCTCAACAAGATCTACTGGTCCGAGCTGGACATCGCCCTGCACGAGACGGCACTCGACCTGCTCGGCCCGTACGGCGAACTCGCCGACCACGCCATGGAATCGCCGGACCACGGCAGCTGGTCCGAGGGCTACACCTTCTCGCTGGCCGGTCCCGTCTACGCGGGCACCAACGAGATCCAGCGCGACATCGTCGCCGAGCGGCTGCTCGGCCTGCCGAAGGGGCGCCGCTGATGCGTTTCCTCCTGGACGCCGAGCAGCGGGACTTCGCCCGCTCCCTCGACGCTCTGCTCACCTCCTGCGACACCCCGGCCGTCGTACGGTCCTGGGCGGCCGGGGACCACGGCCCCGGGCGTGCCGTCTGGGCGAGGCTGGCCGACGCCGGGGTGTTCGCCCTCGCGGTCCCGGAGAAGCACGAGGGGGTCGGACCGCTGCCCCTGGAACTCACCCTGGCCTTCGAGGCGCTGGGACGGCACGCCGTCCCCGGGCCGCTGGTGGAGACGGTCGCCGCGGCAGCCCTGCTGGAGCGGCTCGGCGACGACCGGCTCGCCTCGGACCGGCTGCCCGGCATCGCCTCCGGGAAGTCGGTCGTGTCCCTCTGCCTGACCTCCCTCGGCCCGTACGCCCTGGACGCCGACGCGGCGGACGCCGTGCTCGTGGTGGACGGGGACACCCTGCGCCTCGCCACCGCGTCCGGGCCGGTGCAGCCTTCGGCCGACCCCGCGCGACGGCTGTCACGGCCGCCCGGCGGGACCGTCCTCGCCCAGGGCCCGGCGGTGACGTCCGCCGCCGGGTACGCGGCCGATGTGGCCACGCTCGCCACGGCGGCCCAGGCACTCGGGGCGGGCCGGACCCTGCTTGCCCGTACCGTCGCATACGTCACGCAGCGCACCCAGTTCGGGGTGGCGATCGGCTCCTTCCAGGCGGTCAAGCACCGGCTCGCCGACACCCTGCTGGCCCTGGAGTTCGCCGGGCCGCTGGTGCACGGCGCCGCGCTCGCGCTCGCCGCCGGCGACGACGGGGCGGGCCGCGACATCGCCGCGGCCAAGGTCACGGCGGGCGAGGCCGCGTACGCGGCGGCGCGCACGGCCCTCCAACTGCACGGGGCCGTCGGCTACACCGACGAACTCGACCTGTCGCTGTGGATCCGCAAGGCCCTGCCCCTGCGCGACGCGTGGGGCACCCCGGCCGCCTGCCGGGCCCGTGTCATGGGAGCAGCCCGATGAGACTCACGCAGGAACAGGACGAGCTGCGGTCGGCCGTGCGGTCGGTCTTGACACAGCATCAAGCCGACGCCGCATGGGCCCCGTTGGCCACACAGATCGGTGCGACCGGTCTGGCCGTGCCGGAGGAGTACGGCGGGGCGGGCGGCGGCGCCCGTGATGTCCATGTGCTGATGGAGGAGCTGGGCCGGAGCCTGAGCCCGCTGCCGTGCCTCGGCTCCTCGGTGCTCACGGTCGGGGCCCTGCTCGCCTCCGGTGACGAGGAGGCGTGCGGGCGGCTGCTGCCCGGACTGGCCGAGGGCACTTCGGTGGGCACCCTGGCCTGGGCCGAGCAGGGCTCCTGGGACCAGGAGGCGGTACGCGCCGAGGCGGTGGCACAGCCGGGTGGCGGCCGGCTGATCACCGGCACCAAGGAGTACGTGCTGGACCGGCCCGGCGTGGACGTGCTGGTCGTCGCGGCCCGTACGGCACACGGAGTGTCCCTCTTCGAGGTGGCTCCCGATGGCGCCGGGGTGCGCCGGGAACCCGTCGTCACCATGGACGAGACCCGGGCCCAGGCCCGGTGGGTGCTGGATGGCGCCGAGGGCCGCCTGCTGGGTGCGGACGGCGACGGCGGGCGGGCCCTGGAGCACGTCCGGGACCTGGCGTGCACGGCACTCGCCGCGGAGCAGGTGGGCGCCGCCGAACGCTGCCTGGAGCTCACCGTCGCATACGCCAGGACCCGGGTGCAGTTCGGGCGGCCCATCGGCTCGTTCCAGGCGGTCAAGCACCGGCTTGCCGACGCCTACGTCCTGGTGGAGTCGGCGCGTTCGGCGGCGCTCGGTGCCGCTTTCGCCGCCGACGAGGACCCGGGTGCGCTGCCGCGGGCCGCCGCCGTCGCGAAGTCGGTCTGCTCCGAGGCGTTCTCGGCGGTGGCCGGCGAGATGATCCAGCTGCACGGCGGGATCGGGATCACCTGGGAGCACGACGCGCACCGCTACTTCAAGCGGGCGCACGGGGCGGGCGAGCTGTTCGGGCCGCCCTCACACCATCGGGCGCGGCTCGCTGCCGGGCTCGGGCTGGCCGCCCGGTGAGCGGGCCCCAGCAGACGGAGAGAGGGGTGCAACCCATGGACACCGGCAGCCCGTTGGACTTCACGGGGCGCGTGGTGCTGGTCACCGGCGGCACCAAGGGAATCGGTGCCGCCATCGCCGGGGCGTTCCTGTGCGCCGGGGCGGACGTCGTCGTCTGCGGCCGCAACGCCCCTCGGACGCTGCCTGCGTCCGGGAGCCGCCAGGCGGTGTTCCTCCCGGCCGATGTGCGGGATCCGGCGGCGGCGTCCTCGTTGGTGGATGCGGCGGTCGAACGCTTCGGCCGGCTCGACGTGCTCGTCAACAACGCGGGCGGCTCCCCGGACGCCGACGCGGCCACCGTCTCGCCCCGGTTCGTGGAGAAGATCGTCGCGCTCAACCTCCTCGCGCCGTTCTACGTGGCGCAGGCCGCCCACCGCGTCATGGGGGCCCAGGACAGTGGCGGTGCGGTCATCAACATCGGCAGCGTCTCCGGCCAGGACCCGCAGCCGGGGACAGCGGCCTACTCGGCGGCCAAGGCCGGGCTGCTGGCCCTCACCAAGGCGCTGGCCCTGGAGTGGGCTCCGGCGGTCCGGGTCAACCACATCACCACGGGGCTGATCCGTACCGAGAGCGCGGCGGCTGTCTACGGCCCGGACGGCGGGACGGCGGTGGCGGGCGTCATTCCGATGGGACGGATGGCGGTCCCCGACGACGTCGCCCGCGCCTGTCTGTTCCTCGCGGGCGATCTGTCCGGGTACATCAACGGGGCCGACCTGGCGGTGCACGGGGGCGGGGAGTTCCCCGCCCGCTACCTGGCGGCGAAGGCGGCCGGCGGGGCGGGGTGAGCGCCGCGGGACGCGACGGGGGGGTACCCCCCGGTCCTGTCGACCGGGTGGCCCGATGTCCCCGGGTCACACGGGCCCCTAGCGTCGTGCGGGTTCCTCCCACCCGATCCTAGGAGCACGATGCGCGTCATCCGTCTGGTCACCGCGGGGCTCGGCCTGACCTGTTTACTCGCGGGCGGCATACCCGCGTCCGCCTCGTCCGCCCCGCCCCGTGCGTCCGCCGACCCGGCCCGTCACCCCCTCGTGTGGGGTCCCTGTTCGGCGCAGCAGACGGAGTTGCGCGCCGCGGGCGCACGCTGCACGAAGGTGACCGTTCCCCTCGATCACGCCGACCCCGACGGCCCGACGATCGAGATCGCCGTCTCGCGGATCGCGGCGACCGGAGCGCATGGGAAGCGCCGGGGCATCCTGCTGTCCAATCCGGGGGGCCCCGGCGGGACGGGACTGGCCAACACGCTGTACCTGCGGCCCGCGTTGAAGGACGCGGCCGAGCGTTACGACCTGATCGGCTTCGACCCGCGCTTCCTGGGCGAGTCCACGCCCCTCGTCTGCGACCCCGCCGCCCCGGCGCCCGCCCCCGGTCCCACCACGTCCCGCCGTGCGGAGTTCGACGGCGCCGTGCGTGATGCCCGGGACACGGCGCGCCGCTGCCAGGGGCACGGCGACAACGCCCGGCTCCTGCCCCATGCCACGTCCCAGGACGTCGCCCGTGACATGGACGCCATCCGCGCTGCGCTGGGCGAGCGCAGGCTGTCGTACTACGGCGTCTCGTACGGCGCCGATCTGGGCGCCGTCTACACCCAGATGTTCCCCCGCCGCTCCGACCGGATCGTCCTCGACTCGTCGACCGATCCCACCGCCACCCAGTACCAGCTCTTCCAGCGGGCGGGCCTGCCCCTCGAAGAGGCACTGGACGAATGGGCCCGGTGGGCCGCGCGGTACGACGGGACCTACCGGCTCGGCACCACCCCCGCCCTCGTCCGCGCACGGGTCCAGAAGCTGCTCGACGGGGCGGAGGCGCGACCGGTCGAGGTCTCCGGTGTCCGCCTCACGGCACCGTTGCTGCGGCTGGTGCTGCGGCAGTTCATCCAGCACGAGGAGTACGATCCGGCGCTCGCCTCCACGGTGCAGGACCTGGTCGACGCCGCCGCGGGCCGGCCGGTCGAGCCCGGTCCGGAGCTCGCCGCCATGCTGGACATGCTCGCCTCCCCCGAACTGGCCGACAGCATGCTGGGCGGGACGCTCTTCATGTGCGGGGACAGCGGCTGGCCCGCCGGAGGCTGGCCGAAGGACCCGGAGACGTACTGGCGGAACATGGAACGCAGCCGTGCGAGCCGGCCCGTGTTCGGTCCGCTCGTGAACGGCATGACGGCGCCGTGCGCGTTCTGGACCAGCACCTCCCGCGAGCCCGCCACGGTGATCGGCAACCACGTGCCCGCGCTGATGCTCCAGGCCCGACGCGACAACAACGTCCCGTACGAGGGGGCCCTGGCCCTGCACCGGCGCCTGACCGGTTCACGCCTGGTGACGGCGGAGATCCGGGCCCACGGAGTGTTCGGTCGCGGACTGGACGGCCTCACGCCCGTCCCCTGCGCCGACCGGGCCGTCGTCGACTACCTGAGCACCGGCACGCTCCCCGCCGCCGACGTGACCTGCCGCCGGACCGAGGTGGTCCGGTGATCAGCCGACGCACAAGCCTGGCGACCGCGGCCGCCGCCCTGCTCACCGGGGCGTCCGCCACCACCGCGACCGCCACCGCCCCTTCGGGAAGAACCGGGCCGCGCGGGGCCGCCGGTTCACACGCGCGCCTCCAGCGCGATGTGGACGCGATCCGGGCCACGGGAGCCACCGGTGTCCTGGCCGAGGTGCAGACCGCCGACGGCCGGACGACGGCCCGGGCGGGCCGCGCCGACCTGACCGCGGCGTCGCGTCCGGTCCCCTGGGACGCGTACTACCGGCTGGGCAGCGACACCAAGACCTTCACGGCCGTGCTCCTGCTCCAACTGGTGGGAGAGGGGCGGCTCACGCTCACCGACACCGTCGAACGGTGGCTGCCCGGCTCGGTGCGGAGTGAGGGGAACGACGGCCGCAGGATCACGGTCGCCAATCTGCTGCGGCAGACCAGCGGGCTGAACGACTATCTCGCCGTCTCCCCCGACACGGCCGATGCCTTCACCCCGGCCGGCTACCGCCGCTCGCGCTTCCGCTGCACGACCCCCGAGGACCAGCTGAAGGCGGCCGTGGCCGTTCCCCCGCTCTGGCTGCCGAACGCCGTACATCCAGAGCGCGAACGGCACTTCGGCTACTCCAACACCAACTACGTGGTGGCCGGCCTGATCGCCGAACAGGTGACGGGCCATTCCTGGGCGCAGGAGATCCACGACCGGATCATCGGGCCCCTGGGCCTGCGCCACACCCACACCCCGGGCACCTCGCCGTACGTACCGGCGCCCACCGCCCGCGCGTACACCTGGTTCCCGGAAGCCGGCCGGCCGACGGACACGACGCTGGCGGCCGGCGGCGGGGCGGACGGCTCGCTCATCAGCACCACCCACGACCACGGCGTCTTCCTGCGCGCGCTGATGAGCGGACGGCTGCTGGGCCCCGCCCAGCTCGCCGCGATGAAGCGGACCGTGGCGGCCGAGGACTGGATCGAGGTCCCCGGGGTCCGCTACGGCCTGGGCATCGCCTGGCGGCCGGTGGCCGGGCGCCGCGACGGGATCTGGTTCCACGGCGGTACCCATCTGGGGACCGTCTCCGAGAGCGGGGTGACGCCGGACGGTGCACGGGCCGCGACCAGCGCGACCTTCAGCCTGCGCATGGACGACCCGGCGCAGGACGCCCAGGACGCCGCCGGACGGCGGCTGATCGACCGGGCGCTGACGGGCCGCTGAGCCGGGGGCTCCCGGCGGCTGGGGTCCACCGGGCCAGTGCCCGACGTTCTGATGACCGTGCGTGAGGCCGGGGTCCTCGTCGCCGACGGGGGCCCCGGCCTCGGGTTATCCCCACCCCGGATCCGCCAGCAGCCGCCATGGCCCGTCATCTCCGTGATCCGTAGCGTCAAAGCATCGGCTCGGTCGAATCATCGGCTCGAAGGATCCTGAGAGGGCGGACATGAGGCAGCGCGGCGGCGAAGGACAGCAGGCGGAAGACCGGCCGGAGGTTCGGGGCGCTCTCGGCCCGGCCGTCGAACTGCGCGGTGTGCGGCGGCGGTACGGGCGTGGGGCGGGTGCGGTGCACGCTCTCGCGGGCATCGATCTGACGCTGCCGCGGGGCTCGTTCACGGCGGTGATGGGCCCGTCCGGGTCGGGCAAGTCCACGTTCCTTCAGTGTGCCGCCGGCCTGGACCGGCCGTCGGCCGGCTCGGTGCGCCTGGGCGGTACGGAGATCACCGGCATGGGCGAGAACAAGCTCACCGAGCT
>NZ_JBIAIU010000010.1:0-363564 GCF_042871565.1 Streptomyces sp. NPDC005775
ACGTACGCGACCAACGCCGCACCCGACGACCCAACTCCCCCATGGATGACATGCTTTTGACCCTAGGGCCGCAACCGACCCACCGTCATGGGCCCACAGACCCAAAGCCGCGCACACGTGAGGCGACCACCCCTGCGGCGCCGACGGTCAGGCCGCGGGCACCCCGCCCGCGGCGAGGCTCCGCGCGTCCGGCGAGCCGGCTCGTCCGCCCCGCCTCCGACCGCAGCACCCCGCCCTCATCCCGACCCCGCCCGCGTGGGCCCGACTTTGGTGCCATAGGCCCAGGTCACCCCGGGCGGATCGCCGTACGCTCGCCCCACTCCCGGTGGTCGGAGCATGCCGAGGACGGACCGGGCGAGTGACGTCGGAGAGGGAGAGACCGTGAACGGTGGCAGCGGCTGGGCAGACGGCAGCGCGGGGCACCGGCCCCCGGGGCACGGACCCGGCCGTACGGGGAGAGGCGGCGGCGCGGGGGCGTTGTCGGCGCTGGGCCGGAGCTGGGCCGTCGGTGCCGTCGTCCACGTCATCGCCGCGTACGTGATCTCCCGCGGGCTCGTCGACCCACTGGCCACCGACGAACGGCTGGACGTCTTCACCTGGCGGCTGGGCCTCCAGCACGTACCCGCCCTCCTCATCACCGTGGTCACCGTGCCGGCCGCCGCCCGGGTCCTGCCCGCTGAGCGGCGCGCGTCCCGGCCGCTGCACCTGTCGGCCGCGCTCGGCGTCCCGGTGGCCGCCCTCGGCTACGGGTACGCGGTGCTGTGGCAGGTCTCCGACCTGGAGGGGGCCCTGATGCCCGTCGTCACGCTGGCGACCGGAGCGGCGGTGGGCCTGGCCGTGGACCGGCTGATGGACGACGGAGACACGGTGTCGCCGCGGTCCGCCCCGTACTCCTGGCGTGACGGCGGTGCCACCGCCACGGGGTACGTCGGGGGGATCCTCGTGGCCACCGGCATGGTCGCGACGCTCGCCGCGGCGGGGGTCGTCGGCTGAGGGCTGCCCGACAGCTGCTCGTGTGAGGGGTCGTGGCGGGCGCCCGCTACCGCGCCGGACTTCCCCTTGCCTCACTCGTCCTCCGGCTCCGCGAGCCGGGGGACAGCCGTCGCCGAGGGCACCGTGGGCTGATTGCATGCCCATCAGTGCCGCGGTGAGCTTGGGGGAACAGTGAGCGTGCCGGGCCTGATCGTCTACGACGGCGTCGCAGCCCTGCTTCTGCTGACAGCGGCCGCCACGCATGTGCAGATGCCCGGGCCCGCGGGCCCCGCCTACCGGTTCGGCACGTCACTTCCGTACACGATCCAGGGCGACTGCTCGAACGAGTTCACCCCGGACAACTGCGGTTGCACGGCAGCCACTTCCGGCTGCACCGCCAGCGTGTCCGGCCAGTGGTCGAAGTACACCGTCCCCCGCACGATGAACCCCCTCCAGTCGGTGGCCGCCGACGCGCCCTCCCGGTCGACCACGAACCCGACGCAGAGCACCGAAGCCCTCCCTATCGCCTCCCGCACCGCGCGGACGACCGTCTCCCGCTCGTCCCGGCTCAGGCCTCCGAGGGCGAACTGCAGCACCACTGTGCCGTCGTCCGTCCGCCGAACGCGGGCGGGCACCTCGGAACCGCTGGGCAGCCAGAGCAGGAAGTCGACCTGGTCCAGCCGTTGCAGGCCGGCCAGGAGCACGAGCTGGTCCCTCGTCACCCACGACTGGGTGACGGTCCGCCGGGGCCCCGACCCGGTCAGCGTGATGCGCCGGGTGACCGGGTGGTCCGGCCGCACGCCCGCCGCTTCCAGGTCACCGAGCAGCGACTCGGCGTCGGGGCGGTTCCAGCCCAGGTGGTACGAGTAGAAGAATCCGTCACTCATCGACACGTCACCTCATGATGAGAATCTGGGCACCCCGGATTCACCCCGGCCCATGCCGGATGAGAGGTGGCCGCCCTGCTGGTCAGGTAGAGCGTGAAGTCAGGTGGAGCGCGAAGATCCCTGCGCCCGGGAGCCGCACCCGCTCCGCCGCCGATCGGGCGGCGTCGCGAGGGGCTCACGGTTGGTCACCATGAGCGTAGTGAGCACCGCCGCCCGGTGCGTGGGCCCACGGGCCCACGGGCGGACCCCAATGGGGCGCGGGGGCGGCTGCCAAGTGGTGGCTCCGGGCCGTTAAGTGGTGGACAGGGGCCCGCGCACCGGCCATCGTGTACGCCGATGACACGCACCGATTCGCCTCCCGCCTGGGACGAGCGCACCCAGCTGACCACCTTCCTCGACTACGTCCGTGCCACCGCGGTGGCCAAGTGCGAGGGACTCTCGCAGGAGGACGCGGTCAGGGCCCCGCTCCCGGGTTCTCCGCTGATGACCCTCGCGGGTCTCGTCAACCATCTTCGCTGGGTCGAGTACTTCTGGTTCGAGGTCCAGTTCCTCGGCGGGGAGGACGAGGGCCCCTGGACGGACGAGGACCCCGACCGCGAGATGCGCATCGCCGTCGACATGCCGATCGCCGACGTGCTGTCGGAGTACGAGGCGCAATGCGCCCGCTACCGCGAGCTCGTCGCCGCCCATGACCTCGACACCGCGGCCAAGAACCCGCGCAGGGACGGCCGGCATCCCGATCTTCGCTGGATCGTGCACCACCTCATCGAGGAGACGGCCCGGCACAACGGCCACATCGACATCATCCGGGAGATCGTCGACGGCACCACGGGCGACTAGGACCGCTCCGAGACGCTGCCTGGCGCCGGGCTCCTCCGGGCCGGATCGCGACGCTGTCCGGCCCGGTTCAGCTCGACGTTGAACTGCGCGCCGGCCAGCAGCGCCAGGTTGGTGAACCACACCCAGATCAGGAACACCACCAGCCCGGCCAGTGAGCCGTACAGCCTGCTGTAGGACCCGATGTAGGTCGCGTACAGCGCGAAGCCCGCCGAGGCGGCCAGCCACAGCAGCGCGGCCAGCATCCCGCCCGGCAGGCTCTGCCGCGTACCGCGCGCGGACGCCGGTCCGGTCCGGAAGAGGACCATGATCAGGCAGGCGACGAGACAGAGCAGCACCGGCCACTTCAGCACGCCCCACACCGCGTCCCCCAGATGCGCGAGCCCCATCCGGTGCCCGAGCCAGCGGGCCAGCGGTCCGGAGAGCACGAGAGCGAACGCGCTGGCCATCAGGAGCAGCAGCAGCCCGATCGCGGAAACCACGATGATGTGGGCCTTGCGCAGGGCGGGCCGGGTGTCGGGCACGCCGTGCATCGCGTGCAGCGCCCGCCGGAACACGGCCAGATAGCTGGACGCGGACCACACCGCGCTGACGGTCCCGGTCGCGACCAGCAGCCAGACCGCGGTGCGCTGATGGGTGGCCGCCTCCAGCGGCTGACGCAGCGCGGCGCCGGACTCCGCCGGGGCGAAGGCGGTGATGTCGGCGATCAGCGCGTCCGTGGCCCCGGGACTGCTCAGCCCGATGACGGACACCGTCACCAGGAGTGCGGGGAGCAGGGCGAGGATGGCGTAGTACGTGAGGGCCGCCGCCCAGTCCGACAGGTCGTCGTTCCACAGCGAGACCGGCGTCCGCCGCAACGCGACGGGCCAGTGCCGCGGCTTCCCGGACCGGCCGGACGCCCGGGCCGGCGCCCCGGCACGGGTGCCGTTGATCTTGCTGAACACGGATGAGGCTCCGGGGATGTAGAGGGTCGGCACGGTCGGACACCCACCGCCGCGGGAGCGTGGCGAAGGGCATGGGGACGCCGTGTGCTGCCTCTTCGTCTTCTGCTCCGGTACGCCCCCGGTACACCCGTTTCCTCCGGGGCGGGCGCGGGCCCGGCAGGGGCGTCGGCGGAGCCCGCCACCATCTCCCACGCGCTCCGGCCGCCGCCGTTGTCACACCCCGGTCGTACGCTCCCCTCATGAGCGTCTCCCTCTACTACAGCGCGCACCGCGCGACACCGCTGACCGAGGCCGAGTCCGCGGCCGTCGAGCGGGTCGTCGCCGCGCACATGGCGTCGTTCCCGTACGAAGACGAGGAAAGCCTGTACCTGTACGACCGGACCGCCGCCGAGCCGGAGAAGATCGTCGCCGGGTCGACCAAGATGCCGTTCGACCCCGGCCGGCTGATGCCCGTGATCGCCCATGTGCTGGATTCCGTGTCGGAGTTGCGCCGGGCCCTGCCGGATGCGCGGTGGCGCGTGCACATGGATGATCTCGACGTCGAGTGGGACGAGGAGGAGGGGTACGCCCTGCCCGGAATGCGTGACGCGGACCTGATCGCCGAGCTCTCGGCGGCCCGGGGCGAGGACGAGGCGGCCCGATGAGCGAGGGGAACGCGGGGGCGGCCACGGGCTCCGCCCCGCCGACGCCGGGGCAGCGACAGCTCCTCGAGTTCGGTGCGGCGCTGTATCGCCGCATAGCGCCCGACGCCGCTCTCGGCCATGTGCTGCTGCCCGAGGACGACGTGGTGGCGGTCGTGCACCAGGTGCGGGGCGGCGGGACCGTTCTGGTGGGGGCCGACCGGTCGGTGCTCTTCTCCCCCTCGTCCCGCGACATCGGTGTCGCGCTGGCCGAGTTCCGGGCGGGCGCGCGGACGCCCGTGGAACGGTTCGGGTAGCGCGCGGTCCGCTCGGTGCTCCCGGTCGTGGGCGGCGAAGCAGGGTCCGGGTTCCCCGGGCAGGCCCCCTCCGGTACGCCTACGGGGCCCGGCGCCGGACTGAGGACCGCGGACGGCCCCCGGTCCGGCGCCGTCGCTTCACTCCGCCGCGCCCGCACCCCCTTCCGCACCGGCCGGCGGCGCGGGCGGCCAGGGCACGTCGGCCAGCAGGGGCACGATGGTCTCGTCCTCGTAGTCGAGGTGGGCGTTCAACTCAGCTGACATCGCATCGAGTTCGGTGCGGAACCGCTGAGGTTCGGCGATGCCGATGCCCGCCAGGAGGTCCGCCAGGTCGCCCTGGATACGGGCCACGGTGCGGTGTTCGTCGCGCAGCCGGTCGAAGACGTCGCCCAACTCCGGGTGGTACCGCGCGATCCCCGGGAACAGGTGCTCGTCCTCGCTGGTGTGGTGGAACTCCAGCGCCTGGCAGAACGCCAGACACCGCTGCCGGATCTGCAGCCCGAGCCCCGGTGCCGGCGGCTCGCCGGGCCCCTGGTGGGCGGCGCGTGCGGCGAAGTGCGCGTCGGTCTCCGCCTTCACCTGACGCAGTTGCCCACGGAGCCAGGTGTGGACCTCCGCCACCTTGTCGGCCAGGGTCCGGACCTCGCGCGGCCGCCCCTCCCACACCTCGGGATCGGCGCGCTCCAGCGCGACGACCAGGGGAACACGGACGGTGGTCGCGGCCCGGCCCCCGGCACCGGTGCCGGCACCAGGGGCAGTCGGCACGGCATGAACGAGCAGGTCCTCGCCCTCCGCGCCCTGGTCAGGAAGGGGAACGGCGAGCGCCTGGTAGTTCCGCGTACCGATCTCCACTCCCACCACCGGGTGGGCGAGCAGATCGTGGTACCAGCCGGGGTGGTTCGGTGTACCGGCGCCGACCCCGACGACGGTGAGCGAGTCGCCTCGGCGTACGTAACCGAGCACGGTGGTCCGCGGGGTTCCGGACACGGGGGCGGTGGTCGTCAGCAGGAGCAGGTCCCGGCCCTCGAAGGGGCCACCGACCTTCCCCTGGTTGGCACGGAACTCCTCGATGACCGTGGTGTCGAGCGGTGCGTTGTCATACGTGGGCATACGGATTTCTGTCTCCGGAGAATGAGGGGTGCGCCACGGCGGCTGCGGCGACTGCGGCAGCGGCCATGGCCGGTGAGGACGCGGGGCTCGCACATGCGGCAGCGCCGCGTCGAATGCTCGGATGCTCAGATGCAGAGCGCGGAGTATGAACTCACGACGGGCTCCTGAGAGAGGGGTGCTCGCCCGACCACCGGCCGGCCCACTGCTCTTTGGCCGGCGCCACGCGGCACCGCGTCCATTACAGCCACGCGCCGGGCGGGCTGTCAACGCGCCGCCCGGGGCGCGTACCGGCCCGGCCGTCGTTCCGCGCACTCGGAGCCACCACACGGACCGCCACTGACGGACGGCCGCTGACGGTCGTCGCGGCGCCGGCCGCCAAGCGGCAACTCCGCCCAGCCGGGCGACTGTCAGTTCCCCGTGAGAGGCTTCGTGCAACGGCAGCACACACCATGTGCCGTTGGGCAAACTGAACAGGCTCAGCAGATCCCTGGGGGGATTCTTCATGATCAGCACCAGACGCCGGCGTACGGTCCGCGGCGCAGTCGCCGCCATCGCTGCCACGGTCGCCCTGGCCGCCACGGCCGGTATCTCCTTCGCTTCCACAGGCGCCGACCCCGTCGGCGCCGACCACGCACGCGCCTCGGCCTCGGCCGAGGCCGAGCGTGCCGCTCAGCGCGCCACGAACCCGGGCCTGCGTGCCGCGGGCGAAGTCGTGGAGACGCCCACGTTCCCCATGACCGCCGTGCACAAGCGCACCTCCGAGCTTTACCTGTACTTCGCCGACCGCGCGGGCGGGTTCGACCCCCAGTACGACGTGGGTGTCACCTACGAGTTCGCCGCCGACGCCATCGATGTCGACAACGACAAGGACGGTTACAGCGACGGGACTTGGAACCTCCGCAAGGACGGGCGGCTGTACTACACCTGGAGTGACGACTTCGACGTGTACAGCAAGCAGGTGGGCAAGGGCTGGGACATCTACACCACGGTCCTCTCCCCCGGCGACCTCGGCGGGGCCAAGGAGGCCGACCTCATCGGCCTGGACAAGGCCGGTGTCCTCTGGGGCTACCTCGGCTACCCGGACGGCACGGTCACCGCGCGCACGCGGATCGGTGGCGGCTGGGGCCAGTACGCCCAGCTCGCCGGTCAGGCCGATCTGACCGGTGACGGAAAGGCTGACATCGTTGCCCAGGACAAGTCCGGCGTCCTGTGGCTCTACAAGGGCACCGGCGACTACAAGTCGCCCTTCGCCGCGCGTACGAGGGTCGGCGGCGGCTGGAACGCGTACGACCGCCTCCTGTCGGTCGGCGACCTCGACTCCGACGGCAGGACGGACCTGGTCGCGCGCAAGCTGAACGGTGACCTGTACCGGTACTCGGGCACCGGCGACGCCTCGGCCGTGTTCAAGAGCCCGGCCGTGATCGGCCACGGCTTCCAGGCCTACAACCTGCTGTAACCGTACGGACGGGCAGGACGCACGAGGCGGGCCGCCTTCCCCGACGGGGACGGCGGCCCGTTCCGTCATCCGGCGGGGCGGACCTTCGCGAACGTCGCCGCCATGACGGGCCCGAGCTCCCTGACGATCTCGTGCCCCGGCTTCCCGGGAAAGGGCAGGTATTCCAGAAACGAGGTCACCACGACCTCATCGATCCCGGGGACGCCCCGTGCGCACTGTTCCTCCAGGAACCGCAGGGTGCGCCGCCAGTCCGGCGCGTCTGCGAGGGCGTCAGCCCGGGCGCCGGCATCCGCCTCGGGACCGACGTACGACCGCACCGTCTCCTGGGTGACGTCCCAGAAGAAGACATGCGGCAGCACCCCGCCCTGGTTGAACACATGCGTGGCGTAGAGGTCCTCGAAGGCGGGGACCTCGGCCACGAGGTCCTTCACGAGTCGCACGTCCGGCGTCATCGCTCCTCGAATCCTTCGCACCCCTCGATCCGCTCGGGCCGACCGCGCCTGACTCCCCGCGTCAGAACGTGTCGCGATCGAAGGGTACGGGCAGCGGTTCGAGCGCTCCGGCTGCGAGCCGTTCCGGTTCGTCCCGACGACCGGCCCGGCGGACGGCCCCACGTGAGAGCGACACGGTGAACTCGGGCCATGCCCCTGTGCGACAACGGAGAACAGGCCATTCCGCCCCTGCCTGATCCCCATGGCTGATTCAGGCTACATCCAGTTGTTACTCATGGCGTTATGTTCGCTCATGCTCGCCGGCATCATGCCGAATGCACCACCACACGGCTCGCACCCGGGCGAGGACCGATCAAAGGGGGAAATGAACAGTGCTTCACACCACAGCGGCCAACCGTTTAGGCAGAGGCCTCATCGCATTCACCGTCGCGGCCACCTCCGCAATAGCCGCCATGAGTTTCGCGGCCTCACCGGCCGTCGCCGGGACGGGGACGACCGCGTCCGCGCAGACTCAGGCGGAGCTCGGCGATGCCTGCACCTCCGCCGATCTCGGCAAGCGCCACGCGTTCATCAAGAGCGCCGAAGTCGCCCCGACGATCACACACTTCAAGGGCTGGTACGTCACCGACGGCTCACTGGGCTCCCAGACGGTCGAGACCACCACCCAGACGGTCATCTCGGTGTCGGTCGGCGAGACGGCCAGCATCGAGGCCGGCTTCGAGGTCGAAGCCCTCAGCAAGGCCGGCACGACCGCGGGCCTGGAGGTGAAGATGTCCTACACCTCCACCGACAGCACCTCGAAGTCGATCACGTGGGACTTCCAGAAGCCCGGCTACTACGGCCTCTACGAGGGAACGAAGAAGGTCACCGGCACGTACGGCAGTCTCAACTGCAACCGGGTCGACCTGGGTGACGGCACCCACGCCCTGAAGTGGGTCGAAGCTCCCGACAGCGGCAGCTACACCACCTACACGACCCTCGAAGAGGGCGCGGTCCGCTGCGAGGACACGGTCCCGGCCGGCAGCGTCATGCGCAAGGCGCAGGAGCTCCTCGACTGCGGCACCACGGTCGCCCGCACCGACCGGGCAGCGGCGGCGAAGGCACCCGCGCCGGTGGCGACGGCGACGCGGCACCCGGCCGACCGGCTCACCAGCCCTGCCGCGTCGCTCACCTGCGCCGCGGGCTACTACAAGATCGGCACACCTGACCAGTCCCTGTTCTGGACCGCGCCCGGATTCCTGCAGGGCGACAACGTCCAGCTGAAGCCTTCGACGATATTCAGCCTCAATCTGGACCAATGGCAAATGTGTCAGGGGCCGGAGATCAACGGCATCGCCGAACAGGTATTCATCAACCACTCGAGCAACAAGTGCCTGGCCATCGCGGAGCAGAGCGCCGGCAATGAGGGGTCTCCCCTGGTGCAGGTCGACTGCAAGACAGATGACCTGCAGCGGTTCTACACCTACCGGGATGTTCCCGGTTCCGAAAAGGTCGGAATCCAGAACAAGTACACCGGCTACATGATCGGTCACGACCGCCATGCCGAAGGCCAGCCCCTGCGCCAGTACAGCAGCGGAAGGCAGGACGGCTCCGGTACGTACGTCCTGCTGAAGGTCTGACGACACCCCACCCCGGTGTGCTCGGACTCGGTCGCCCAACCCCGCCCGGCAGGGACGGGTTGGGCGGCCACTACTTTCGGCCGCCCGGGGGGGGCGGAATGGGACCGGCCCGATTCGAACCGGCGTCCTCCCACCTGCGCGGCCACCCGTCCGAGCCGGACCACCCCCCGCCCGGCTCAACGCCCCCACTCCTGGGGGCGGTAGGGCCCTCCCGAGTGAGAACCCGCAGGCCGCACCGGCTAATGTCCTGCGCTCTAGGGGAGGAGCGCACTTGCGCCACACGCGTGCCCAGATGCACAAGCACAGACCCGGTCGACGTCTGACGGCCCTGGCCGTCACCGCCGTCCTCGCGGCCACCGGGGGAACCCTGGCCGCCGTCCCGGCCACCGCCGCGACGAGCACCACCGGCACCGCCGCTGCCGTGCCGGCGAACGCCGCCGACGCGGCTCCGCAGGAGGCGACCGTACGGTTCCCGCTGAACGCGGAGATCGTCAGCGCCGGCACCACCGGCTTCCTGTCGCGGAGCAACGCCACCGGCCACGAGTACCGCTGGACGCGGTACTCGGACGGCACGTCGACCGTGCTTCCCGCCCCTTCGGTGACCGGCGGGAGCTCGGACATCGTGGTGACGGGGGACGCGGCAGACATCGATGACAGCCGGTTCCTGAAGATCCACGACATGGCCACGCCGTCGGCGCCGCCGGTGGAGGTGGACCTCGCCGACCTCGCAGAGCTCCCCGAGGACTACTGGTTCCGTGGTGTGGTCGGCTCGACTCTGATCGTCATGGTGGACGACCCGGAAGAACTCTGGCAGCCCCACCTCGTCACCGTCGAGGACGGGACCCTGAAGGACCGGGTGGTGACCGGCATGCCGTCGGGGGTGTGCGACCTCAACACGACGGCGTACACCGCGAGCACCGCCCTGTTCGACTGCGGTCTCGGGTACAACGAGGTCCGCGGCAAGGTCATCGTCGATCTCGCCACCGCCACCGTCGTGTCCGAGCATCTCCAGCAGGGCGATCCTTGGCGCATGACCGAGTCCGCCGTCTCCGACACGCACGTGGCGTGGCACGAGGCGAACGATGCGGCCCGGACGATCGTCGTCTCCCGTCGCGGCACGGCCGAGCGCAAGCAGCTCAAGGCGGAGGGCTCCTACGGAGACGACTTCCGGCTGCTCGGCGACTGGGTGACCCTGGGCCAGCCCCGCTCCATCGAGTGGGGCCAGGGCACGTACGCCGGCAACACCCCCGCACCCCCGCGCCCCTTCGTCGCGGAGTCGGCGACGACCGGCGAGACGGTCCAGCTCCTCACGCACCTCTCGTCCGCCGCCCCCGCCCCGGACGGCTCCCTGATGGTGCGGGGCGGCACGGCGGCCGCGGGCGAGGGCCTCTACCGCGTAGCCCTCGGCGCGAACGGGAAGCCGGTCGCCACGATGGTCGCGCCGACCGGTCAGGCGACCGCCGTGACCCTGCTCGGCAACACCGTCCCGACCGCGATCGGCGGTGAGCAGCTGGACAAGGGCATCGACCTGAACTGGGACCTGTCCCGGGGTGACGCGTACGTATGGGCGACGCTGGTCCACGTACGGACCGGACAGCGCAAGCAGTGGCCGCTCGTACGCGAAGGCGGAACGCCGGCACGGCGGACGGTCGGTCTGCACTGGAACGGCAAGGCACTGACTCCCGAGGGCTCCACCGCCCCCGCCCCCGCCCCCAACGGTGAGTACACGTGGGAGATCCTCGCGCAGCCGGACGACGGCATCGGCCCGGAGCTGCGGGCCACCGGGCGGTTCACCGTGTCCCGTCCCGTGGCCCCGCACGACTACGACGACAACGGCACTCCCGACGTGCTGGTCCGCAACACGAGCGGCGCCCTGGCCCGCGTCGCCGTGGAACGGTCGGCGGCGGGCGACAACGTCGTCCACGGAGGCGCGTGGAACGTCGGCTCCGGCTGGCAGGTGTACGACCGGATGGAGTCCGTCGGGAACGTGGCGGGCACGTCGGTGAGCGACGCGATCACCCGGGACAGGAGCGGTGTGCTCTGGCTCTACGAGGGCACCGGCCTGGAGACGAAGACGTTCGGGACCCGGGTGAGGGTCGGCGGCGGCTGGGGGATCTACGACCAGTTCGCGGGCGGCAGCGACCTGACCGGCGACGGCAGGGCCGACGTGGTGGCCACCGACAAGTCCGGCGTCCTCTGGCTCTACCGCGGGACCGGCAACAGCAAGTCCCCCTTCTCCGCACGGAAGATGATCGGTGGCGGCTGGGGCGTCTACAACCAGCTCACCGCCGTCGGCAACCTCGCCGGAGCAGCGGCGGGCGACCTCGTCGCGCGCGACAAGGCCGGTGTGCTCTGGCTCTACCTCGGCAGGGGCGACGGCACCTTCGCCGCCCGTACGAAGATCGGGTCGGGCTGGAACACGTACAAGGACATCATCGGTATCGGTGACGGCAACGGCGACGGCCGCCCCGACCTGCTCGCGCTGAAGCAAGGGGCGAGCCCCGGTTCGTACTTCTACGCGGGCACGGGCGACTGGCGCGCTCCGTTCAAGGGTGCGAAGGGCAACGGCGTGCTGCTGGAAGACCTCTTCTACGAGGCCGGGTTCTGACACCCGAGCACACCTGAGGGCCCTGAGGGCTCTGAGGGCTCTGAGGACACTGAGCGCACCTGCCCCTGAGGCCGGAGCGGCACGGCGCGCGAAGAATCGCGCCCGCCGCTCCGGCCTCGGTGGTGTCTGCCACGCGCCGCACGCCTCGGGTGCGGACACGAGCGTTCTGGTGTTTCGAGGGCGCCGGCTCAAAAGCCGCCCCAGGACCCCCTTGGTCTCCAGCCAAGCCCCAGGGGTCAGTCGAGGAGGGCAGTCGCTTCGACCTCCACGAGCACATCCGGCTCGAAGAGGTACTCGACACCGATCAGGGAAGCCGGCGGCATGGGGATCTGGAGCCCGATCTCCTCGGCGACGGATTCCACACCGGCCATGAAGTCGCCGATCTTCTCCGGGCTCCACCGGGTCACGTAGAACGTCAGGCGCAGCACGTCCGCGAACGAAGCGCCCGCGCCCGCCAGCCCGACGGCGGTGTTGCGCAGTGCATGGGCGACCTGACCTGCCAGGTCACCGGGCGCCACCGGAGTCCCGTCGGCCCGGCGAGCGACCTGCCCGCTGACGTGGACGTGTGTCGCGCCGGTGCCGACGGCCACGTGGTGGTACGGAGTCGGTTGCAGCATGCCTGCGGGCGTGAAGTGCTGGACGGTCATCAGTGTTCTTCCCTCTCCGAGTCAGGTATCCGTAAGCTACTTAGTGGCAGAAGGACACTTCAACGAGACCAGGTTTCTCCATGGATACCGAGGACGAATTCCTCATCGGCCCGCCGCATCGCGAGGTGCTCGACCAGGTCCTGGACAAGTGGTCGCTCAGCGTCCTGAGCGAACTGTGCGAACGCCCCTGCCGCTTCAACGAGTTGCGCCGGGCCATCCCGCAGGTCACGCAGAAGTCGCTGACGGCGACACTTCGGCGACTCGAGCGAAACGGCGTGGTCGAGCGCGAGGTCGTCTCCACCCGCCCGGTGGCCGTCTGCTACCGGATCACGCCCTTCGGCAAGACCCTGCGGCCTCCCATCGACGTACTGCTGGCGTGGGCCTCGGTGAACATGCCCGCCATCACACGCGCCCGTGAAGCCTTCGACGCACGAGAAGAAGCAGGTCGCTGAGCCGTCCCATGCGGCGGACCGGCGGGGCCCCGCGCACAGTCAGCGCACCCTCCGCACCGGCCGAGGCGCCCGTACGGCACACCTTCGCGGCTCAGCGCGGCAGAACCACCCAGGACTTGATACCGCGCTGCGACTGTTCCGCCTCACACACCCCCCATTCCCCTCCCCAGTCGTCGACGACAGCGGCCAGGAGCCACAGGGCCCGCCGGCGCCACGCCTCGCAGAGTGCGGCCGTGTCCGGTTCGGCGTGCTGCGGATGCTGGTCCCAGACCAGGAGCCGGACGGCGTCGGCGCGCCGGCGCAGGGATACGTAGAGCTCCCGGCCGGGGCTCATCCTCGCGGTGACCGAGACGAGCTCGGTGACCGCGTACGTCACCGGCCAGACGTACGTTGCGAGGCCGTGTGCCTCCAGGGCGGCGGCGGTCGCCGTACGGGCGATGCGTGCGCTGCGGATGTCGCCGGGAAGGGTGAAGCTCAGGGAAAGGCGGGGAGCGGACCGCCCGGAGCCGCCTTTCGGGCGGAGATACGGCTGCGGCGGGCGGGGTCGGGCGGAGTTCGCGTACGCATCCGGGTAGGGCGTGCGCGCCTCGGCGACGGCCGGGCAGAGTGCGGTGAGTGGAGATGGGTGCATGACTGACTCCCCGTTACGGGTGACGAGTTGGCGGTGTCCCTCTTCCTCATGGGTGCGCACGAATGGCTCACGCGATACGGACGACGAGCAGTGGCCTGTCCCCCTGACGCGGGCCCGCCCCTCCAGGGGAGGAGGCTGCGGGCAGGACCGCGCGATGCACTTCTTGCTTGTCGCTGCGTGAGCGGTGCGTTACAGAACGTATCGCATGCGGGGTAAATTTACCCTCCCCTCTGGGTGAATGAACCCTTTCGTGGCCACCCGGCGCGCGCACGCGGCAGACTGCCAGTGATCGCACCCGGAAAGGAACGGCATGGCAGCTAGGCCCTCCCCCACCGAACGGCAGAAGCGGCTTGGTTCGGAGCTGCGACGGATGCGCACGGCCGCTGACGTCTCGGCCGAGTCGGCCGCCGGCCTGCTCGGCGTGGACCGGGGAAAGATCTCGAACATCGAGGCCGGAACGCGCCCCATCAGCGCGGAGCGCCTGCAAACCCTTGCGCTCAACTGCGGTTGCACGGACGAGAGATATGTTGAAGCACTGATCAAGATGGCTCATCCCAGCTCTCGTGGCTGGTGGGAGAGGTACAGGGGTGTACTGCCTCAGGGCCTGATCGACATCGCCGAACTGGAGGCCTCCGCGCTCGGCATGCGGGCGGCGTACTCCATGCACATCCCGGGCCTGCTCCAGACGTCGGACCACGCCCTGGCACTCTTCCGGGTAGTTGTCCCCCAATTGCCTGAACCGGAAATCGCACTGCGGCTCGCTCACCGCGTGGAGCGACAGGGGATCCTGGAGGGAGGCTCACCATCGCCCTACACAGGCATCATCCACGAGGCGGCACTTCGCATGCAGTTCGGCGGTCGAGCGGTTGCGCGCAGCCAACTCACGCACCTGGTTACCAGGTCGGAGCAGCCGAATGTGACACTTCTGGTCATCCCCTTCGACGCAGGCGCATTTCCCGGGGCCGGCCAGACCGTCCTGTATGCCGAGGGCGCTGTTCCCCGACTCGACACCGTACAGATCGACAACTCGCACGGTCCCCTCTTCGTCCACTCGGAAGAACAGTTGGCGAAGTATCGGGCGCACTTGGACTGGATGGAAGGAATCGCGCTGCCTCCAGGCAAGTCGCGGGACTTCATCCACAACATCGCACGCCAACTGTGAGGAGACGGCAGATGCCGGACGTCATATGGGAAGACTCATTCTGCGGTGAGGGAAACTCCTGCTACCGCTTCGGGGTGGACAGCGACGGCAACAGCTACATCGCGGTCGCCGGCGCCGAGGACCGGTATCTCACCGACACCCGCGAAGCACTCCAGCAGATGATCCGCGACATCAAGGCCGGCAAGGCCGACCACCTGCTGTGACAGCGCGCGTTCCCGGCGCCGCCGGGGCACTCAGGTAAAGCTCCGACGCCTCGACAACCCAGCGTCTACGAACTACCGCGCAGCGGGCGAGGGTTGCCCCGGAGACGAACACGGTGGAGTACGCCCCCACCTGTCGCTCAGATAAGGCCCCATGACTCACGACAGATCCGACCGCCCCAGCCGCCGCTCCGTACTCGCGTGGGGTGGCGCCGGCGCGCTCACCGCTGCGACCGTCGCCCGGCAAGCATCTACGGCAAGGCCGGACTCACGCAGCCCTCGTGACATGCGCAGGAACGGACTGACGGGCATCAAAGCCTCAGTTCGGGTTCCCGGTCGCAGTGACAGGTAGGGGCGAAGCCCACCGCAAACGGGTCACGGCCGGTGCCGTATGCGAGGTGCATACGACATCGGCCGTGAGGTGGAGCGCAAGGCAACACCGAGGCGCTGCTCCGCCCTGTCAGTCCTCCCCGCGCGGGAAGGAGACCTCCACGCGGCGGTTCTTCTTGCGGCCCTCTTCCGTGCTGTTGTCGGCGATCGGGTACTGCTCGCCGTACCCGCGGATCTCGAAGGTGACGTTCGCGCCCGTGGACGTCACCAGCACCGACTGCACCGCGTCGGCCCGCTGCTTGGAGAGCACGTCACCGTGTGCGGAGGAGCCGAGGTTGTCCGTGAAGCCGAAGACGCGCACCTTCGTGGCGTTCTGCTTCTTGATCTCGGCGCCGATGGCAGCGATACGGGAGTTGGCGGCGGCGCTCAGCTTCGCGCTGTCCTTGCCGAACAGCACCTCGGCCTGGAGCGCGAACTTGATGTCCGCGTTCGTGTCCTCGCGCCGCTCCTCGCCACCCTCGTCCTCGACGACCTGGATGATGTCCAGGACCTTGCCCGGGGCCAGGGTGCCGCCCTCGGGCATCTTGAGGTCGGGGTCGTTGCTATCGAGCTTGACCGGAGGCTCCGACGAAGCCTCGGTGCCCGGAGGAACGCTCGGACCATCGTCTGCGAAGGCCGTTGTCGCGCCGAAGGCCGTCGAGCCTGCCAACAACACAGCTACAGCAAGGGCCCGTCCAGCAAGATGGATTGGCTGGCGCCGTGTGCGGATGGTGTCCATGTCGGCCGTCACCCAGAGATCTTCAGTGAGGCGGTGGCAAAGGTCGGCAACGTGAAGTCGACCTCAGTGCTTGTCGCCGGGGGGGCCGGGAACTGCATGAAGACCGAGATGGATTTGCCTGGCTGGATCGCTGACAGCCCCGTGGTGCAGAGGCACCGCCCATCAGTGTCCCGGAGAATGTAGTAGCGCTTCTTTCCGACCTTGTCCACGAGAGTCGCGCCCGCTACCGAATTCGGATTGTTGGCCAGGATGGCGCTCTCAGTACCAGCCCACTGACCGGCACTTCGAATTCCGTCTCCAGCATTTTTGATCACACCGCTGACAGTGACGAACCCACCGCTGTCTCGCTTGACCTCATTGACGATAAGAGTCAGCCCATCGCGCCCGTTGACTTGGGCAAGATTGGCATTCGTGTCCACCGGGTCCCCGGCGGCCGTATCTCCGTTCGCCCCCTTGTCCCCGCCTGAGGACTTGGAGGACGATGCCCCAGGGTCCTTTGTCTTTCCTCCGTCATCACCACCGCAACCGGTGACGACGAAGGCCAAGGCGGCCGCCACCGAGGCAGCGGCCACTGCCCTTCGGGACTTCGTGGTGCGCCGAATACTCATGGGTTCAGATTCCTTTAGTCGTCGTTCGCTGTCAGTCGTCGATCAAGTGCACGGCGAAAATGGTCTTGGCCACGGCTTCCCACAGCTCCGGGTGGTCAGGATCGACCTCTAGGCCGCGATCCTGACCATCACACTCAAGGGTGGGTATCGGCAGGTCCGGCTTGCCGCCCTCGTCGTCTCCGTCGTCTCCGACATCGGATGCCGTGTCATCACTCGGCTCGTCTCTGAGCTTCGGCGAGCACCTGAACTCGATAACAGCGGTGGCCGTGGCCTTGCCGTGCGTGGTCTTCGTACTGGGGATCACCGAAGAACCAACCGTGTAATCGGTTTCGACACTGACAGTCACCCTGTCCCGGACGAAACCTTCGTCCCAGCCGCACAGGGGCCGGCTGAAGGAGCCGTCGCTATGGAGGTGCGAGCGATTGGCCGCTGCCAACTCCCGCGCCTTCCAACATCCGGCTTCGAAGTAGCGATGGTTCGCCAGAAACTCATGGAGGCCGTTGGGCTCCCGCAGAGCGGCAAGGAAGGGCACCGCCAGATCATCTCGGGCTTCCTGGGCAGCGGCGAGCGCGGCCGCGTCCGCGGCGCCCTGAGCGCCGTTGCGTGTAGCGGAGGCTTGACCGACAGCAAAGAACGCGAACGCGAGAAAGAGCAAGCCCGCCACCATCACAATGTAGATGGGGAAGGCTTGCCCTCGATCGCGGTGGGATCCTTTGATCACGAGCCCGCGGTGATGGAGTTCACCAGACCGGTGATACGAGTCGTGATCGCGCCGCCGATGCCCGAGGCCACCATGCCACCGATGATCGCGACGACCACCAGGATGATGCCGAGGTACTCGAAGGCCGTCTGGCCGCGGTCCGCGGTCTCGTAGCGCTTCTGGATCTTGGAGACGGCGGTGTTGGCCCAGCCGTTGACGCGGACGGCGGTCTTCAGGGTGATGTTCGACATGGTGTTCCCCTCCAGATTCGGCCGACCGACTGCCGGCCGACTCGCAAGTTCCTTTGTCGTCCCGCCCGTTACCGGCTTCCTCCTGGCCGGTGCCGTTTGCGACATGAGAAACATAAGGCGGAACACCATGCCCACCAGAGGGCCCCAGGGCCCATTCCCGGGCCCAATCGCCCAGTTGGGCCCTGGGCGTCACAGGGTGGGCCCCCGCGCCCGGACTCACCACGTTTCGCTTACTCCCCCGAAAGGCCATGGCTACCTGTCTCCCCTGGCGGCAGGTCCGGCAGCCGATGCCGTGCCGAGCCAGCGGGCGATCGCCTCGCTGCGACTGCCGCTGTGCAGTTTGGTGAAGATGCGGTTGATGTGGTTCTTGACCGTCTTCTCACTGATGAAGCAGGTGGCGGCGATCTGCTGATTACTCATGCCTGACGCGATCAGGTCCATGACCTCCACCTCCCGTGCACTCAGCCCGTACTGCTCCCTGTCGGGAGGCACACCAGGCCGCCCAGGTACGGAAGACTGTCCCACATTTGATTGCAGATGCGAAAGACCCCGCGCGGGAGGAGTCAGTCGCGCCCCAGATGGGGCCCGTTGGGTGTCAGGCAGAGGCATGGGCGAATGTGCATACGCATCGTGTTGCTGCTGAGATCCTGGCGCGCGGCCGCCGTATCCGGGCTGCTGGTACGGAACGCCTGTGGTCAGCGCACTCCCCAGCCCCTCGGGCAGAGGAGCTCCGTCCGGCCCGGGCCCCTGGCGCATATGGGCCAGGAGTGCGTTCGCCGCCGTGGCCGTGAAGTGGGCCCGGCCGCTCTGCGTGTCGCGTACCGCTTGCACCAGCTGGTCTGCGGTGAACTCGCCGTGCACCAAGTAGCCGCCGGCCCCCAGCCGCAGCGCCTCATGGACGATCGCGCTCTCGCGGCTGTAGGTGAGCATCAGCACGGGCGCGACCCGGACCAGGTGCGGCAGTGCGGAGATACCGTCCACGCCCGGCATCCGCACGTCGAGCAGCACGACATCCGGGCGGTGTTGCACGGCCACGTCGTAGGCCTGGCGGCCGTCCGCGGCCTCGGCAACGACTTCGATGTCCTCACGGCCGGAGAGCAGAGCGCCCAGCCCGGCCCGGACCACGGGATTGTCGTCGGCGACGACGACCCTCATCGGTGCTGGGGCGGCAGGAGCCGGAGCGGAGGGGAAGGCGGGCATGGGTCCGGATGCCGCGGTCTGCTGGGGAGCGGGAAACCCTGGGGAACTGGATTCCGAGGTGACGGGCGTGGCGTGCGAGGACGTGTGCTGGGAGGCGTGATGCTGTGCGCCCCAGTTCTGGCCCGAAGTGCGTGAGACGTCGTCCGGCATTCTGCGACCTCCTCTCATGGTCTGTGGGGACGGGTGGTGGGGGGAAAGCGAGCGGATTTCAGTCGAGCGGCGGAGCAGGTGGTGCCTGGGACAGGGCGGCCATCGGCAGCTCCAGGCGGACTTCCGTGCCCGTGGCCGCCTTGCCCTTGCCGATCCGGATGCGGGCGCCGATGGAGGCGGCGCGTTCCACCATGCCGACGAGTCCGAAGTGGCCGGCACGCCTGAGGTCGTCGAGCGTGACGCCGGCGGGCAGTCCTCGCCCGTCGTCGTACACGCTGATCCTCAGGACGTCGCCCTTCACTCCGGCCAGGACGACGAGGTAGGTGGGGTGGGCGTGACGGTTGGCGTTCTCCATGGCTTCCGAGGCGATGGTGAGCAGTTGCCGGGCCACGACCTGCGGTACCGGCGGGACCGGGATCTCGTTGAGCAGTCGGAAGGTCGCGGTGAGGCCGTGCCGCCGCGTGAAGTCGTCTGCGCGGGCGTGGAGCTCCGCCACCACGTCGATCCCTCCGTCCAGCCCCGATTCGCGTCGCAGGTCCGACAGCAGCTCACGTGATTCCGCGGCCGCACGGCGAGCGGACCGGGCGACGAGTTCGGCCTGGTGCCTGACGGTCAGCGGGTCCATCCGGTCCGAGGAACTGGCCAGACCGTCGGCTGCCATGGCCAGGCCGTGGAGTGTCTTGGCGACCGAATCGTGCATCTCGCGAGCGAGTCGGGTGCGTTCGCCTTCGACCGCCTCGTTCACGGCGAGTCGTGCCCGCGTCTCCGTGAGCGCCTGACTCGCCGTGCCGAAGCGGAGCAACAGGTTGCGCAGGGTGACACCGACCGCGCCGGCGATTACGCAGAAGCCCGGGAGGAGCAGCCCGGTGCCATCGCTGGCCTGCAGCTTTTCGTCGGTGCCGTACACGCCGAAGATGATCAGCGTTTCGAGGCAGGCGAAGACCGCCGCTCCGCGCCAGCCGTAGACGAGCCCGGCGAGCAGCGGCGTACAGACCGTGACGTACGCCAGGGTGGATTCCGGCGTGGCGGTGATCAGCAGCAGGGCGCCGAAGAGGGCGTCGACGCCGAGCAGCCAGGGATGGCGCAGGAAGAGCGGGCCGAAGCGCTCCCAGTCCCGGAAGAGGACGTAGGAGCCCATGAAGGTGACGAGGATGGCCGCGCCGATCAGCCAGGTGGCCAGACCCGGTGCGGTGCGGTCGATCGCGAACGGTGTCGCTATGGCCGTCATCGCGAGGCGGAAGCCGAATACCTGACGGCACATGGCCTGGAGCGCGTTGAGCTGGATCGCGAACGCCGGTTGCGCGCCCGGATTCGCCAGTGCCTGGCGCACCTCGTGGGTCAATCCCGGTCTAGAGTCACCGAGTTGAAATGCCATGCGCCTGTCACCTCCCGCCGCTCGTGATACTCATCATCCCCGTCATTCAGGTCATCCGCCGAGGAACGAGAAGTCGACGTTGGCCCCGTACACGAATCCGACCGTCAGCAGCAGCAGCGTTCCGGGAAGCAGGAATGAGGTCACTGCGAAGGTCGCCTTCGGGACGGCCTTCGCGGCCTTCCGTCGAGCGTTCTGGGCGTCGGTGCGCCGCATGTCATTGGCGATCTGGATCAGCGTCTCGACGATCGGTGCACCCAGCTCCTCGCCCTGTTGAAGTGTGGTCACGAACATCGCAACCTGCTCCGAGTCGTTCCGCTTCCTCAGTTCCTCGAACGCCTGACGGCGGCTGACGCCCATGTCCATCTGGCGCAGCGTGATGCGGAGTTCGTCCGCCCAGGGGCCTTCGTACTTCTCGGCGACCCGCTCCAGGGCCTGGCGGAAGCCGAGGCCGGCCGAGACGACGACCGCGAGGACGTCGAGGAAGTCGGGGAGCGTGCGTTCGATGTGTTCCTTGCGGACGCGGACGGCCGACCAGATGCCGACCTCGACCCAGAAGGCGCCGAAGGCGAGGAGCAGGATGGCGAGGAAGAACTGACCGCGCATGAGCATCGACAGCGCGCCGAACGCGCCGAGCGCTCCATAGACCGCACGCCGGGCGGCGTACCGGTCGATGGTGAGGCCGCCGGGGTTGCCGGCCATGTCGATCTGACGCCGCTTCTTGTTGACGGCCTTGGGGCCCATCATCCTGAGCACCGCAGGGGCCCACCGCATGCCCATCCGGTCGATGCCGGAGCCGACCGCGCTGGTCCGGGTGGAGCCGACCTCCAGGGCGATGGCGAGGTCGCCGGGAAGTTTGGCGTCGGCACGGTACATCCGGATGCCGGCGATCGCCCCGTACACAGCGAGACCCACAACGAGTGCGAGCAACAGGTCCATGTCCGCTCCTCCCCTTAGACGTCGATACGGGACAGGCGGCGGATCACGATGAATCCGATCGCGTACAGGATGAGCGAGACGACGACCGCGGCCTGGCCGATCAGCGCACCGGTCATGCGGTCGAGTGCGCCGGGCATGACGGCGTTCATCAGGAGCATGGCGCCGAAGCCGAAGCCCGGAACGGCGTAGGCCGTGACGGTCACCTGCGACAGCTGCGTCTTGACCTCGCGACGGGTTTCCTTGCGCTCCTCCAGCGTCTCCGTGAGGTTGCGCAGGGAGCTGACGACCGTACCGCCGGCCCGGTTGGACAGGACGAGGGTCGTGACCAGGACGACGAGTTCGCGGGACGGCAGGCGCTCGGTCAGCTCGCTCAGGGCGTCGTCGAGCGATTCGCCGACGCTGAGCCGGCGCGCGACCCGGGCGAGTTCCTCGCCTGCCGGGTCCTCCAGTTCGTCCGCCGCCATGGAGAGCGCGGTACGCAGCGCGAGTCCGGCCTGCGTGGCGTTGGCGAGGATGCGGGAGAGCTCGGGGAGCTGGTTGATGAAGCGGTCGGTGCGCTTGGTGCGCTGCCAGTTCAGGAAGGCGTTGGTGCCCCAGAGCCCGATCAGGGCTGCCACGGGTCCGAAGAACGAGGCCAGGATCGACGAGGCCGCCATCCAGAGCCCCGCCATCGCGATCAGGGCGTAGACGAAGAACTCGCCCGGCGTGATCTCGAGCCCGGTGGCGGCGAGCTTCAGCTCGATCTTGCGGCCCAATGTGGTCTTGCGCAGCCTGCGGTCGACGCCCTGGAAGCGGCGGTGGCGTCCTGCGGCCTGTATCTGGCCCGTGTGCGAGAGGCGGTCGACGAGGGCGTCGCGGTCGGCCTTGCCACCGGCGTACGCGTGCAGACCCATGACGCCGAGCACGCCACAGACGAGCGTGACGCCGATCGTGAGGAGGGGGAGATTGGTCATGGCGCGGTACCTACTTGGCCTCTCGGGTGGCGAGCTGTTCGTCGGACGAGGCGACGCCGAAGGCCTGGGGAATGGGCTGGCTGGCCATGTAGAGGCGTTCGGCGATCTTGCGCGGGAGCGGGAGGTACTGGAACTGGCCGTAGATCCGGCCGTCGGCGGCCATCGGCTGGGGAACGAAGCGGGCCACGCTGACGATGCGGTAGTTGTCGCGGCCGTGCGAGTCGAGGATCGCGATCTCGGTGACCTTTCGTCCGCCGTCCGCGAACCGGGTGAGCTGGACGATCACGTCGACGGCACTGTTGATCTGGTCGTGCAGGGCCTCGAAGGGGATCTTGATCTCCGACATGGAGGCAAGGGTCTGCAGACGCATCAGCGCGTCCTCGGCGTTGTTGGCGTGGACGGTGGCGAGGGAGCCGTCGTGGCCCGTCGACATCGCCTGGAGCATGTCGAGGGACTCGCCGCCACGGACCTCACCGACGACGATGCGGTCGGGGCGCATACGCAAGGAGTTGCGGACCAGGTCACGGATGCTGATCTGCCCCTTGCCCTCCACGTTCGCCGGGCGGGACTCCAGCCGGATGACGTGGTTCTGCTGGAGCTGGAGTTCCGCCGAGTCCTCGATGGTGACGATGCGCTCGTGGTTGGGGATCAGCCCGGAGAGTGCGTTGAGGAGGGTCGTCTTGCCGGTGCCGGTGGCGCCCGAGACGATGATGTTGAGTTTGGCCTGGACGAGCCCCGAGAGCAGGATCAGCATCTGTTCGTCCAGCGAACCGAACGCGATCATCTCCTGGAGGGTGAAGGCCCTCGGGAACCGTCGGATGGTGAGCGTGGCGCCGGTCAGCGAGAGCGGCGGAATGATCACGTTGACGCGCTCGCCACTGGGGAGGCGGGCGTCCACCATCGGGTTCGCCTCGTCCACGCGGCGGTTGACGGTCGACACGATGCGCTCGATGGTCTGCATCAGTTGTTCGTGCGAGCCGAAGCGCATCGGGAGCTGTTCGACCTTGCCGCTGCGCTCGACGAAGATCTGGTCCGGTCCGTTCACCATGATTTCGGTGATGGACGCGTCTTCGAGGAGCGGTTCCAGGATGCCGAGGCCCAGGGCCTCATCGACGACCCGGCGGATCAGCTGCGAGCGTTCGACGGAGGAGAGGACCGGCCCTTCGCGGCTGATGATGTGCCCGAGTACGCGTTCCAGGCGGGCCCGCCGGTCGGCGGCGGCCAGCGAGGACATCTCCGCGAGGTCGATCTCCTCAAGCAGCTTGGCCCGGTAGGAGGCGACCATGTGGCCGTCCTCCAGCCCCCCGCCGCGCTCCTCGGGGGCGGTGATGCGTGCCCGCAGGCTCATGGTGCTGACTCCTTGGTCCGGCGTGCCGGTGTGGTGCGGCGGGGGTCGGTGCGGATCGGCTATTCGCGGGGCATGGTGGAGGTGCGGGTGGCCGGGTCGAACGAGAGGCCGGGGATGAGGCTGGGGATCTTGACGCGGGCGGTGTAGGCCACCGTGTCGTAGCCGTACGCCCCCTCCAATTCCGCCCCGTCCGCCAGCCAGTCGCTCATCGCGTGCTTGCCGGCCAGCTCCGGCGACATGGGGGGCCGCTCGTGGCTCGCCGTACGGGCTGCCGCGCGTGCGGCCGTCCCCGCCTGATTGACGGTGTACGCGGCAATGCCCAGCTGGATGGCGCACAGTCCGACCAGGAGCAGCAGGGGGATGAATCCCATGTACTCGATGGCGACTTGACCCCGGTCGCGTGCAGACCTTCGTGTGTTCCCGGTCATGGTCAGCCCTCCCTCGCGGACGCTGCTTCGCCGGTGACCTTCGGGCCCCAGTCGAGCACTCCAGGGACCAGTACGGGCACGTGGAGCTCAACCTTTGCCTTGTACAGGCCGGGCTCCGGATTCACGTCGCATCCGAAGTACGCTCTGCCGTGCCAGGCGCTCGGCAGGTCCTTCTTCCCAGCCTCCCGACAGGCAGCCGTCGGTCTGAACCGCGCCCCGTTCCCCGCCCGCGCCGCCACATCTGCCGCGTTGCCCGCCAGGATGAACGTGTAGCCGAACAGCGCGCACTGCCACAGCGCGACGAGCAGCAGGATGATCAGTGGCGTGACCCCGACGAACTCGATCGCGGTCTGTCCGCGGTCGCGGTCACGTCTCCTGCCTATTCCGGTTTCCGCCCTCTCGGTGGTCACCATGGATCAACCTGCCCCCTCAGTCGGTCCTGCCCCGGCCCGCGGAATCGCCCCGTCTGCGCGAGCGCCCGATCGAACCCCGGTCGTTTCTGTACTTGCCGCCGCCTTCCGCTCCGGCGGGTACCTTCACCAACCCGAGCTCACCCGCGAGGGCCCAGAGCGCCTGCTTGACGACGCTCTTCGAGTCGAGTTCGTGCATGCGGCCCGCGTCGACCGCGCCCTGGAGTTCCTTGAAGTTGGCCGGGATCGCCACACCCGCGATCCGGGTCCCCGTGATCTTCTGGATCAGCGGGGGCTGGATCTCGGTGTTGCGGGTGTAGCGGTTGACGAGGGTCGTCGTCTCCTCCGCCTTGCGGACCTGGAGGCGGTCCCACATCCGTACGATGCGCTTCGCGCCGCGTACCGCGACCACGTCCGGCGTCGTGACCAGCAGTGCGATGTCGGCCATCTCGATGGCTGCGGCGTTGGCGCCGTTCATCTGGCTGCCGCCGTCGATGACCACGACCTCGTACCGTGAGCGCAGTGCGCTGACGATCTGGCGGGCGGAACGGTCGCTGACCTCCTCGCCGCGTTCGCCCTCGCCGGGTGCCAGCAGCAGGGCGAGCCCGCTGGTGTGGCTGAACACGGCGTCGGACAGGACGCGGGGCGAGATGTCGCTGATCGCGGCCAGATCGACGATGGAGCGGCGGAACTGTACGTCCAGGAACGAGGCGATGTCGCCGGACTGCAGGTCCATGTCGACCAGGGCGACCGTGTGGCCGGAGGCCTGGGCCGCCAGGGCCAGCTGTACGGCGGTGACCGTCGCTCCGACGCCGCCCTTCGCGCCGCTGACGGTGACGACCGTGCCGCCGGGGCCGGTGAAGACCTCGGCGCCCGCCCCGAGGTGGCGGCGGACTCCGACGGACCAGCCGGCGGCGGCCTGGACGCGCTGGGCCAGCTCCTCGTACGAGAGGGGCAGGCCGACCAGGCCGCGGGCGCCGGAGTCCATGGCTGCCGAGTAGAGCCCGGGGCTCGCGTCGGCGGTGACGAGCACGACCCCGACCGCCGGAAAGCGCAGGGCCACCTCCCGGATCAGCTCAAGGGCTGGGACCGGACCGATCCGTTCGTGCACCAGCACGACCTCGGGCAGCTCGTCCAGCGACTCGGCGGCGAGCCGGGCCAGGGTGTCGAGCAGCGCGGTGGAATCACCCAGGGGCCCGGCCGGCTCCGCGTCGGGGAGCTGACTGAGCAGCGTGGTGATGGATCGGGCGGCGTCGGCATCGCCGACGGCCGGGAGGATTCGTGTGCTCATCCGGTCCTCACTTGTTCTTGTCTTCGTCGAGGTTGTAGCTGCCCTCGCCCGGACGGAGCGTGGTCGGGCTGTCGTTCGGCAGCAGGGCCAGCCGGACGTGCTCCGCGAACGACTCGGCGTAGGCGACGCGCTGCGCGTCGGTGGTGTCCAGGGCGAAGGTGATCGGCACGGCCTCGCTCGGGCCGCTGCGTTCGTCGCTCTTCGGCTCGAGCGAGGTCAGCTCACCGACGTCGATGACCTTGGCGTTCGGCACGATGACGCGCGAGGTGGGCTTCTCCTTGTCGTTCTGGCCACCGAACGTCGCGTAGATGTTGACCAGGCTGCCGGGCCGGATCTTGCCGGCGACGCCCGTCGCGGCGTCGATCATGATCGCGATCTCCTGCTGCCCGCTCTCCAGCGCCGGGCGCTTGACGAGCATGTCCTCCTGAAGCAGCGAGCCCGGGCGGAGGGTGGTGACGGCGATCTTGCCGTCCAAGACCGAGAGATCGGTGACGGCGTTCTTGGCCAGCCAGCGCTTCGGCATCGAGATCTTCTTGAACTGCCCCGGGTCCAGCGGCCGGTAGGGCGCTATGTTCGCTTTGACCTGATAGGCGGTCACCTCCGGTCCTACCTTCGAGTTCACATCACTGATCACCGAGAGCACACCGGCGAACGCACCGAAGGCGCAGAGGACCGAGAGGAGGAGAAGGATGACGCCGCGGCGTTGCCGAGAGTTCATGAGCGGAGCAACCTCGTTGGGAGACGTGGGCCGATGAGCGGACAGAGGAGCGGAGCGGGGTCGGACCGCCGCGGGTCACGCCGGGCGTTTCACCCGTACGGAACGGGCCGGGCCGTGCGCTGTCCGGCGGGCTGTGGGTGGGTGCGGCAGCGGCGCACCGCCGTCGTCGTGGTGGCTCACGACCCGTGATGCATGGGTGTTCCGTGGTTCAGGACACCGGAACCGTGCGTTTGGTTCTCCGGCGGTTTCAATGGCGCCGAACACAGCCCGCAGCGGTCGCCGATGAGTTCATTTCCGCACCAGGTGCAGACCTCCCTGCGAACCGAAGAAACCAGCTGGTAAATCAGTGAAATATCGGGCAGAAAGGCGGCGAATTCGATCATCTTCGAAGTGCCCCACCAAGCGGGCGAATCCGCGGGCAACGCCATGTCGTGTACGGCCTGCACCTGCCAGGCCGGGGCGATCGTGGACGTCACCCACTCGGATTGCAGCTGCCCTTTGGCGACCAGCAGATGGGTGGCGAATTCCGGGCCGGTCAGGTCCCCCGAGCCGATCTTGATCAGCTGCGGGTTCGGGTTGGCCAGCACGCCGAACTGCGAGCCGGGCACCCATGACTTCGCATGGGCCTTCAGGCTGACCGGGACCCGGTCCAGCTTGGTGACCGTGTTCAGCAGCGCGCCCGAGTAGATGTAGTGGGAGAGCAGCCTCGCCGCGGAGGCGACGACCCCGGCACTGAAGTCACAGATGGACAACTGCCGCAATTGGCGCACCAGTACCGCCACCCCCAAGGGGGGCAGATCAGACTTGATCAGCGCAATGCGGTCGCTCTCCAGCACCGAGCGCATGGTGTGCAGCCGTCGCTCATGGGCGACCGGGATGCCGGCGGGGTAGACCGCGATGACATAGCCGTGCTGCTCCAGGAGCAGATGCATGTCGCTCAGCGCCTGGTCGAGCGGCTGCTCGCCGGGCGCGCGCAGGACCACCGCCGTGGGCGTCTGCTGATCGGTCGGAGGCAGCACGAGGTCAGCACTGGTCACTGCTATTGCTGTTGGCACGCTGTTCCCCGTTCGGCTCCGGCCGCCGCGTACCGCCGGCCGCAATCGTCCTGCCAGGCGCTCCTTGCTCAGGCACTCCCGCCTCAGCACTTTATCCACGTACTGCGGGGCAGAGAACACTTTTGGGGGCCCAGTGAGGGCGGGCTCACGAACTCCCCACGGGTCGTCCGCATGACAAATCAGCCCAAGTGACTGGTTGTTAAATTGCGGACCATTCAGAGGTTTAGCCGCGGCCATCGTGTTAATACATGATCCTTTCTCGCTCCCTCGCACGTCAGGGGCGTGGGAGCGCTTTCACGCGAGCGCTCGCGGGTGTTACCGGTGGGGCCCACGTGAACTCTGGGCCCGAATTGGGGCCCCCGGGCCTACGGGAGGGACGTGGTCGACGCGCATGCCCACCGAGGGGGCTCGACTCCGGACTCACCTCCCCCTCCGGAGTGAACGGGCCGGGGGTGGCCACCGGCCCATCACCCCTCGCCGGACGGTGTATTGCGAGCGGGAGCTGCCAGAGGTCTTGACAACTTGATTGGTCTGGACCAGTTTTAGCGCCCAGCGGTGGCCACCGTTCCTCGATTCCACACCCCCGGCACCCCCCGTGCCGCACCCCCGGCATCCCCGTGTCGCTTCCCCGCCATCCCCGACTCCCCCACGGAGGCAGCAAGTGGAACGTTCCCCCGCAACCACCCACAGAAGACGGCACAGCCGCCCTCTCCTCGGCGCCGCCATGGCCGTCGTCGCCGCGGGCGCCCTGTCACTCACCGGGCTCGTGAGCAGCGCCGAGGCCGCCGACGTCAACGTCGCCAAGAACGCCGGGTTCGAGTCCGGCCTCGCCAACTGGACCTGTTCCGGCGGCTCCGGCGCCACCGTCTCCTCGCCCGTGCACGGCGGCACCGCCGCCCTCAGGGCGACCCCGGCCGGCCTGGACAACGCCCAGTGCACGCAGACCGTCGCCGTGAAGCCCAACTCGACGTACGCCCTCAGCTCCTGGGTGCAGGGTTCGTACGTCTACCTGGGAGCCAGCGGCACCGGCACCACCGACGTGTCGACCTGGACCCCCGGCTCCAGCGGCTGGAGCCAACTCTCCACCAGCTTCACCACCGGGCCCAGCACCACCTCCGTCACCGTGTACACGCACGGCTGGTACGGGCAGCCCGCCTACCTCGTCGACGACGTCTCGGTCAGCGGACCCGACGGCGGCGGTGGCACCGACCCCGCCCCGACGATCCCCGCGGCCCCCGCCGGTCTCACCGTCGGCACGGCCACGTCCTCCTCCCTCCCCCTGTCCTGGAACGCGGTGTCCGGCGCGACCGGCTACACCGTCTACAAGGACGGCGCCAAGACCACCACCTCCACCGGGACCTCGGCGACGATCACGGGGCTGGCGGCCGACACCGCGTACCAGTTCGCGGTGACCGCCACCAACGCGGCCGGTGAGTCGGTCAAGTCCGCCACCGTCAGCGGGCGTACGGCCAAGACCGGTGGCGGGAACCCGAACCCCGGCACCTCCGTGCCCAAGCACGCGGTCACCGGCTACTGGCAGAACTTCAACAACGGCGCGACCGTGCAGAAGCTCAGCGACGTCCCCGCGAACTACGACATCATCGCGGTCTCCTTCGCCGACGCCACGGCCACGCCCGGAGCCGTCACCTTCAACCTGGACTCGGCGGGTCTGAACGGCTACACCGTCGACCAGTTCAAGGCCGACATCAAGGCGAAGCAGGCGGCCGGCAAGAACGTCATCATCTCCGTCGGCGGCGAGAAGGGGTCCGTCGCGGTCAACAGCGACGCCTCCGCCACCAACTTCGCCAACTCGCTCTACTCCCTCATCCAGGAGTACGGCTTCAACGGCGTCGACATCGACCTGGAGAACGGGCTCAACTCCACGTACATGACGAAGGCGCTGCGCTCCCTGTCGCAGAAGGCGGGCTCCGGCCTCGTCATCACGATGGCGCCGCAGACCATCGACATGCAGTCCACCTCGGGTGAGTACTTCAAGACGGCGCTCAACATCAAGGACATCCTGACCGTCGTCAACATGCAGTACTACAACAGCGGTTCGATGCTCGGCTGCGACGGCAAGGTCTACTCGCAGGGCTCGGTGGACTTCCTCACCGCGCTGGCCTGCATCCAGTTGGAGGGCGGCCTCGACGCGTCGCAGGTCGGCCTCGGTGTCCCCGCCTCCACCAGGGGCGCCGGCAGTGGGTACGTGGCCCCCTCGGTCGTGAACGCGGCCCTGGACTGCCTCGCCAAGGGCACCAACTGCGGTTCCTTCAAGCCGTCGAAGGCCTACCCGGGTGTGCGCGGCGCGATGACCTGGTCGACCAACTGGGACGCCACGTCGGGCAACGCCTGGTCGAACGCGGTCGGCCCGCACGTCCACGGCCTGCCGTAACCCCCACCCGTAGCGCGATCCGCACCCTCGCACGGCATCACTGACCAGCAGCGCCGCCGCTCCCCCGGTGGCGCTGCTGCACGTGCGGGGTCCGGCGGGCGTACCGGGCCGCCTGTATCGGACCCGCAACAGAGTGCCGGGGAGTTGTCGCATCCCATGGCTGTTCGGGCAGCCTCGTGGCACCGTTGATCCGAGGGTGTGACAGGGGGAGTGACATGGCCGGGGCGCGGGTTCAGGCGCTGGGTGGGGACGATCCGGCGACGCTCGGACCGTACCGGCTGATCGGACGGCTCGCGTCCGGCGGCATGGGGCGGATCTATCTGGCCCGCAGCGGTGACCGCGGCGGGCGGGGGCTGGTCGCGGTGAAGACGCTGCTGGCGGAGGGGAACGTCAGCGACGTCGACCGCCGTCGCTTCGCGCGCGAGGTGGCGGTGGCGCAACGGGTCGCCAGCGCGTACACGGCGCGCGTGCGGGAGGCCGACCCGGGCGCCGAGCGGCCGTGGATGGCCATCGACTACATAGCCGCGCCGGCGCTCTCCGAACTCGTGCGCACCTGCGGGGTGCTGCCCGCCTCGGCCGTACGGTGGATCGCGGCCGGAACCGCGGAGGCCCTGGTCACGCTCCACGGGGTGGGGATCGTCCACCGCGACGTGAAGCCGCAGAACGTGCTGCTGCCCCTGGACGGCCCCCGCGTCATCGACTTCGGCATCTCGCACGCCAGCGACCTCACGCTCACCGGGCTCACGCTCGGCACGATCGCCTTCACCTCCCCCGAGCAGGCGCGCGGCGAGGAGTCGACCGCCGCGTCCGATGTCTACTCGCTCGGCGCGACCCTCTTCCTGCTCGCCACCGGACGGCCGCCCTACGCCGCCGACGGTGACACTCTGCGGCTGCTGGCCCGCGTCCAGCGGGGCGAACTCGACCTCGGCGGGCTGCCGAAGGAGCTCGCCCCGACGATCCGGCCCTGCCTGTCCGTCGACCCGGACGGGCGCCCCGAGCCCGCCGACCTGCTCGCCCGCTTCCGCCGGGAGCAGGAGGGTCTGCCGGCGTCCCAGAGCGGGGCCAGGTGGCTGCCGCCACGGTGGACGGCGCTGATCGGCGCGTACGCGACCCAGGGCCTGGAGCTCGCGAACGACCGCCCGCCGGGTCCACCCGGCCGGACCGGTCGCGCGGATGGGACGAGGCCGTCGGCGGCGCACCCCGCCGCCCCGACCCTCGTACAGCGCACGAGCGCGGTGCCGCCCCCGCCGCCGACGCTGGTCTACCCGCCCGAGCGCCGGGCCCGCGCGGCCCGCGACCGCGACCGCCGCCTCGATCGCACACGGCGGGAGATGGCGGCCCTCGCGGAACTGGCGCAGCGCCAGCGCGCGGAACAGGCCGAGCAGGAACGCGCCGAACAGGAACGCGTCGAGGCGGCCCGGCTGGAGGCCGAGCGGCAGGCGGCCCAGCGGCGGGAGGCCGAACGCGCCCGGCGCGAGCGGGAGCGCGCAGCGCAGGAACACGCGCGTGCCGAGCAGGAGCGTGCGCACAGGCGGGCCGAGCAGGAACGGGTCCAGCGGGAGCGCGCGGCGCGCGAGCGGGCCGAACGGGAGCGCGCGGCAAGGGAAGAGGCCGAGCGCGCGTCGCGGGAACGGGCCGAGCAGGAGGCGGCGCGGCGGGCGGCCCGTGCCGCCCGGGCACGCACATCCTCCCCCGGCACCGCCCCGACCGGCCCGGGCACGAGGCGTCCGACGCCCCCGCCTTCCCCGGCCTCCCCGCGGACCGGCTCCTCGGGGAACTCGTCGGCACTGGGCTGGCTGGTCGCCGTGGCCGTCGTCATCGGGCTGCTGGCCTGGCAGCCGTGGGAGTCGACGGGCGGTGAGGGGAGCAACAGCGGTAGTTCCTCCGCCTCCGGCAGTTCCGGCTCGACGTCGTCCGGCAGCGGTCTCGACACCCAGACGCACGACACCGGTCCGGACACCGACAGCAGCAGTGACGACGGCTCCGGCAGCGACACCGTGGAGGAATCGACGCCCACGCCCACGCCCACTCCGACGCCGACGCCCACCCCGGACGCCACCGACCGGGCGTTCGCCGCGGTGCGCGCCGGGGACTGCCTCGACGTGTACAACGACGGGCACGACGACATGAGCGCCTCCCGCCCGATCCGGGTGGGCTGCGGTGCCGCGAATGCGTACATGCACGTCAACCAGGTCAGTGCCCGCTCCGGCGGCTCCGGCCTCTGCGACACCGGGGCGGGTTTCACCTGGTGGAGCAGGTCCGGCGACGACGGGGTCGACAGGACGCTGTGCCTGGACCGGGTGTACCAGGTGGGCCAGTGCTTCCCGGCTGACGTCACGGGGACCACCAGCGCCGATCTGACGGTGGTCTGGCGCTGCGACGCCTCGACCGTGCCGAGGGCCGGCCAGTCGATCCTGCGGATCACCGGGGTCTACCGGGCTCCCACGGCGGGCCAGAACTGGACCTGCCCGTCGGGGAGGGGCGAGAAGTTCTGGTACTGGCAGGTCAACGAGGGGCGGAGCATCATCTGCGCGTCCGCGGCGTGAACCTGCCAGTACCCGTACGGGCCGTGCCCCGTCGAGGGCCCTCAGATCACCAGGCTGAGCAGCGCCGCGACGACGAATCCCGCGACCGACAGGACCGTCTCCAGGACCGTCCAGGACTTCAGGGTGTCGCGCTCGGAGATGCCGAAGTACTTCGACACCATCCAGAAGCCGCCGTCGTTGACGTGCGAGGCGATGATCGAACCGGCCGAGATCGCCATGATGATCAGTGCCAGGTGCGGCTGTGAGAAGTCCTGGTCCTCGACGAGCGGGACCACGATGCCGGCGGTGGTGACGATGGCGACCGTCGCCGAGCCCTGGGCGATGCGCAGGACCGCCGAGATGAGCCAGGCGAGCAGGATGACGGGCAGGCCCACGTCGTTGAACGTGTCGGCGAGCGCGTCCGCGATGCCGCTGCTCTTGAGTACGGCGCCGAAGATGCCGCCCGCACCGACGACGAGCAGGATGTTGCCGACCGGCTTGAGGGACGACGTCGACACGGACTCGAGGGACTTGCGGGACCAGCCGCGCCGGATGCCGAGCAGGTAGTACGCGAGCAGCAGCGCGATCGTCAGGGCGACGAACGGGTTGCCGAAGAACTCGATGACCGAGCGGAGCGTCGAGGGGTCGAGCGCGATGGAGGAGAACGTCGCGGCGAGGATCAGCACCAAGGGGGTGCCGATGATCGCGAGGACGGTGGAGAGCGCGACCGGCGCCTCGTGCGGGGTGACTCCGGCGGCCCGCTGCTCGGCGACGACCGCGGCCTTCGCTTCCGCGGCGGCCTCGACCATGTCCTGCGGGACGTCGACGAAGATTCGCTTTCCGATCCAGGCGGCGTAGCCCCAGGCGGCCAGGACGGACGGGATGCCGACGACGGCGCCCATCAGGATGACCCAGCCGAGCGAGACGTGGAAGAGGCCGGCGGCGGCGACCGGGCCGGGGTGCGGCGGCAGGAACGCGTGGGTCATGGACAGACCGGCGAGGAGCGGCATCGCGTAGAGCAGGATCGACTTGCCGGAGCGCTTGGCCGCCGCGTACACGATCGGCGCGAGGACGAAGATGCCGACGTCGAAGAAGACCGGGATACCGAAGATCAGACCGGTCAGGCCCATGGCGAGCGGGGCGCGCTTCTCACCGAAGAGGTTCAGCAGCCGGGCGCTCAACACCTCGGCGCCGCCGGACACTTCGAGGACCGCGCCGAGCATCGTACCGAGTCCGATGATGATCGCGACGTGGCCGAGGATGCCGCCCATGCCGGACTCGATGACGGAGACGGCGGCGGACTTCTGCACCGTACCGAAGAGCTCGGTGACGGAGAGTCCGGCGCCCAGGCCGACGGCTATGGAGACGGCGAGCAGCGCGACGAACGGCTGCAGCCTGACCTTGATGATCAGGAAGAGGAGGAGCGCGATACCGAGGACGGCGACGGTCAGCAGACCGGCCGTCCCGTCTATGAGCAGGAGGAGTCCACCGGTGTGGGGTGGCGCCTCGGCCGGCGGTGGGCTTGCGGCGAGCAGCATGGGTAACTCCGTTGTTTTCCATGGTACTTGGGCAGGGCGGACCGCGGCACGGCGCCGCCGCGGGGCGGGGCGCCGTGCCGTACAGCTGGGTGGTGCGGTGGAGCGGGTCAGGCAAGGTGATCAGGATCGGCCGAGGACCGCGAGGGCGTCGATCTCGATGAGCAGGCCCTTGGGCAGGCCGACGTAGACCGTCGTGCGGGCGGCGGGAGCCTCCTTGAGGTCCTGCTCGCCGAAGTAGGCGTTGTAGATCTCGTTCATCTCGGCGAAGTGGTCCACGTCCGTGAGGTAGACGCGCATCATCATCACGTCGTCCCAGCTCGCGCCGCCCTCCTCCAGGATCGCCTTGACGTTGGCGAAGGTCTGGAGGGTCTGCTCGCGCAGGGTCGGACCGGCCGGAGTCGGGGCCTGGCCCTCGACGGCGGGCAGGAAGCCGACCTGGCCGGCGACCTGGAGGATGTTCCCCTTGCGCACCCCGTGCGAGAACTTCGCGGGCGGGGTGGTGTGGGTGCTCGGGGTGAGGGGGGTCTTGACGGTGCTGTCGGTCATCGCTGATCAGGCTCTCTTGGGTCGGTTGGTGCCGGAGTACTCCCGGCTGATGGTGTCGGCGGTGCGCCGGACCAGGGGGAGCAGGGTGAGGAGTTCCTCGGCCGTGACGACCACGTTCGGCGCGGAGACCGACATCGCGGCGACGACGCGCCCGTCGGCGCCGCGAATGGGGGCGCCGACGCAGTTGATGGACTCCTCGTGGCCGCCGAGGTCGGTGGCCCATCCCTGTTCGCGCACGGTGGCGAGTTCCTTGAGGAAGGCGCCGGGGCCGGAGGTCGAACGGGACGTGTACATGGGGTAGTCGAGCTTCTCCGCGATGGCGCGCCGCTCGGCTTCGGACAGGTCGGCGAGCAGGAGCTTGGCCACGGCGGCGACGGTGATCGCGACGGGCTTGCCGACGCGGGAGTACATCCGGACCGGGTAGCGGCTCTCGACCTTGTCGATGTAGAGGACCTCGTTCTCCTCGTACACGGCGAGGTGGACGGTGTGCCCGCAGTTCGCGTTGAGCTCGACGAGGTGCGCGTGGGCGATCTCCCGCACGTCGAGGTTCTCGACGGCTTCCTGGGCGAGTGCGAAGAGCCGCGCGCCGAGGCGGTAGCGCTGGTCCTGCTGGCGGTAGACGAGCCCGTGCTCGTGGAGGGTACGGAGCAGGCGCAGGGCCGTGGACTTGTGGACGCCGAGCCGCTCGGCGACCTGTCCGAGGTCGGCGGGCCCCTGGGCGAGCAGCGGCAGGATGCTCAGCGCCCGGTCGACGGTCTGACTCATGTCGTACGTACCTCCGTGTCGTCCCCCGTCCACCCGGGGCCGAGACGCAGTCTCCCCCAGTCGGTGTCGTCGAGGGCGACGAGGCGGTCGGCCCGGTCGCGGGCGGGCGGGTCGGTGAGGTCGCCGGGGACCGTGAGGACGGCGGCGGCCATCAGGTGGCCGTGGCGGGCGCGGTCGCGGACGGGCAGTCCGCGCAGGGTGGCGGAGAGGAACCCGGCGGCGAACGCGTCACCGGCGCCCACGGCGGCGACGACGTCGACGTGGAGGGCGGGGACGTCGGTGACGGTGTCGGCCGCGCCCGCCCCCCGGGAGAAGACCGTCGCGCCCTCCGCCCCCCGCTTCACGACCAGCACCGCCGGTTCCGGCAGCGCCGCGCGGATGGCCTCGGTTCCCGCGATCCCCCACGCCTCCTCCGCCTCGTCCTCGCCGACGAAGACGAGGTCGGCGCGGCGGGCCAGGTCCAGCAGGACGGCGGGTGACGCGCCGGCGTCGCGCCACAGGCCGGGCCGGTGGTTGACGTCGAAGGAGACGAGGGGGCGCCAGGGGCGCGGTGCCGTCAGCTCGTGCAGGAGGGCCAGGCAGTCGGCGGAGAGCGCCGCCGTGATGCCGGACAGGTGCAGGACCCGCCCGGCGAACAGTGCGTCGTACGGGGCGTTCGAGGGGGACATCGCGGAGGCCGCTGACCCGGCCCGGTAGTACGCCACCTCGTGCACGTCGGTGCCGCGGTCCGTCGCCGTGCGGAAGTAGATGCCCGTGGGCCGGGCGGGATCGCGGCGCACGGCGGAGGTGTCGACCCCGTACGCGGAGATCGCCTCGACGAGGTGGTCGCCGAAGCCGTCCGCCCCGACCCTGCCCACCCAGGCCGTGCGGTGGCCGGCCGCGGCGAGCGCGCAGGCCACGTTGGACTCGGCGCCGCCGATGCCGCGGTCGAAGGAGGGGACGTCGGCGAGGCGCCCGGGCCGCGAGGGCAGGAACGTCACCATGGACTCGCCGAGGCACACGACGGCGGCGGCCGTGGCGGCGTCGGTCCTGGCCGGGGTTCCGGACACTCGGGCTCCTCGTGGTCGGGCGGGCGGCGCCGGGTCTCAGCATTGACCGGGCGTCGGCTCGGATGTTAGACAGCCCTGAGCGATATACGCAACGGGTGTTGCACATGTTGCAACGACGGTGCGCATGCAACGGCGCACGACCACGTACGACCAGGTACGACACGACCTACTTCGATCGAGAAGGAGCCCCCATGGCTGCCGACCGTCCCGTGGCCCCGCTCGCCGAGGAGCGGGTGGACCACCGGTTCAAGGCCCTCCCGCCCGACGCGGACGGCCTGACCGTCGGCGAGCTGGCCGCCGAGCGGCGCAACCTCTTCACCGGCGGGTTCACCACTCCCGTGCTCGCCCTGTCGGCCGAGTCCGTCGCGCACAACCTCGCCCTGCTGGAGACGTACGCGCAGCGCCACGGCCTCGCGTTCGCGCCGCACGGCAAGACGTCGATGTCACCGCAGCTCTTCGCCCGTCAGCTGGAGCACGGCGCGTGGGGCATCACCGCCGCGGTGCCGCACCAGGCGCGGGTCTACCGGGCGTACGGCATCCAGCGGATCTTCCTCGCCAACGAACTCGTCGACGCGGTGGCGCTGCGGTGGCTCGCGGGCGAGCTCGACGCCGACCCGGAGTTCCGCTTCGTCTGTTACGTCGACTCGGTGCGCGGCGTCGAGCTGATGGAGGAGGCCCTGCGCGCGGCGGGCGCCTCCCGCCCCGTGGACGTCGTCGTGGAGCTCGGCGCCGGCGAGGGCGCCCGCACGGGTGCCCGCACCGAGGCCGACTGCGCCGCGGTCGCCGACGCGGTGGCCGCCGCGGGGACGCTGCGCCTGGTGGGCGTGGCCGGTTACGAGGGCGAGGTGCCGGACGCGACGGGCGAGCGGGTACGGGACTGGCTGCGCCGGCTCGTCGCACTCGCCTCGGACTTCGACGCGGCGGGGCGGTTCGCCGCCCTGGACGCGGGTGAACCGATCGTGATCAGCGCGGGCGGCAGCGCGTGGTTCGACGCGGTCGCGGACGTGTTCGCACAGATCCCCGCACTCTCCTCACCCGTACTCAAGCTGCTCCGCTCGGGGGCGTACGTCTCGCACGACGACGGGCACTACCGCCACCTCACCCCCTTCAACCGGGTACCCGAGGAGGGCGCCCTGCAGCCCGCCTTCCGCCTCTGGGCCCAGGTCGTGTCGCGTCCCACGGGCGAGCAGGCGTTCCTGAACGCGGGCAAGCGGGACGCGGCCTACGACCTGGATCTGCCCCGGGCGCAGGTCGTGCGGTCCGGGCGCGACGGCTCGGTGCGGGAGGCCTCGGGGGTCGAGGTCACCGGCCTGTCGGACCAGCACGCGTGGGTACGGACGGACGAGGAGGCCGCGCTGGAGGTCGGGGACTGGGTGGGGATGGGCCTCTCGCACCCCTGCACCAGCTTCGACAAGTGGCAGCTGATCCCGCTGGTGGAGGCGGACGGCACGGTCACGGACTACATCCGCACCTTCTTCTGATCCCGACCGAAGAACGAGGGCCCGGGGGCGGAGCGGCGCTGTAGGTCACCACAGCGTCGCGGAGCTCCCGGGCCCCCTTGAAAGGCATCCCATGGACCTCGTCATCCGCGACGCCCGCGTCATCGACGGCACCGCCACCCCCTCCTACCGCGCCGACGTGGCCCTCGTCGACGGCCGCATCGCGGAGATCCACCACGAGGACTCCCCCGGGCCCCGCCCCACGGCCGCCCGCATCCTGGACGCCGACGGCCTCGCCCTCTCCCCCGGCTTCGTCGACATGCACGCCCACAGCGACCTCGCCCTGCTGCGCGACCCCGACCACAGCGCGAAGGCGGCGCAGGGCGTCACCCTCGAAGTGCTCGGCCAGGACGGGCTGTCGTACGCGCCCGTCGACGACCGCACCCTCGCGGAGGTACGCCGCTCCATCACGGGGTGGAACGGCGACGGGAGCGACATCGACTTCGACTGGCGCACCGTCGGCGAGTACCTCGACCGGCTCGACCGCAACTTCGGCGGCCGGGGCATCGCGGTGAACGCCGCCTACCTCGTCCCGCAGGGCACCGTGCGGATGTACGCGGTCGGCTGGGACGACCGGCCGGCCACCGATGCCGAACTGACCCGGATGAAGCGGCTCGTCGCGCAGTCCCTGTCCGAGGGCGCCGTCGGCATGTCCTCCGGGCTCACGTACACCCCGGGCATGTACGCGGACGACGCCGAACTCACCGCCCTGTGCCGGGTGGTGGCGGAGCACGGCGGCTACTACTGCCCGCACCACCGCTCGTACGGCGCCGGGGCCCTGGAGGCGTACGAGGAGATGGTGCGGCTCACCCGCTCCGCGGGCTGCGCTCTCCATCTCGCCCACGCCACCATGAACTTCGGCGTGAACGAGGGCCGCGCCCCCGAGCTGCTCGGCCTCCTCGACCGCGCGCTCGACGCGGGCGCCGACATCTCGCTCGACACCTACCCGTACACCCCGGGCTGTACGACCCTGGTCGCGATGCTGCCGAGCTGGGCGAGCGAGGGCGGCCCCGAGTCGGTCCTGACCCGGCTGGCCGACGACGCGACGGCGGCGCGGATCCGTCACGACCTGGAGGTCGTGGGGTCGGACGGCTGCCACGGGGTGCCGATCGAGTGGGAGACCATCGAGATCTCCGGCGTCAGCGTCCCGGACCTCGCCCCGTACGTCGGCCGGACGGTCGCCGAGTCGGCGCGGCTGCGCGGCGAGGAGCCCTGGGCCACCGCGCGGCGGCTGCTCATGGACGACCGGCTGGGGACGACGATCCTCCAGCACGTGGGCCACGAGGAGAACGTCCGGCAGATCATGCGCCACCGCGTCCACACGGGCGGCAGCGACGGCATCCTCCAGGGCGACAAGCCGCACCCGAGGGCGTACGGCACGTTCCCGCAGTACCTCGGCCGGTACGCGCGTGATCTGGGCATCCTCTCCCTGGAGGAGTGCGTCGCCCACCTCACCTCGCGCCCGGCCGCCCGTCTGCGGCTGCCCGACCGCGGGTACGTGCGCGAGGGCTACCGCGCCGACCTGGTCCTGTTCGACCCGGCGACGGTCGCGGCGGGCTCGACGTTCGACGAGCCCCGCACCCTGCCGACCGGCATCCCCCACGTGCTGATCGACGGCCGTTTCGTCATCGAGGACGGGAAGCGGACGCAGGTGCTGGCGGGCCGGTCGGTGCGGTCCACGGGGGCGCGGCCCGTCGCGCCGTAGCAGGCCGGCCGCCGTACGGGCGGGGGGTCGGACCGCGGTTCCGCCTGGTTTCCGGGCCCGGGGCGCGGGCACGTGGGAGGTCATGAATATCTCTGTGACAGCCCGCAGGAGTCAGGGAAAGGCGAGACGCGCGGGAAACAGTGCGGCGGTCGAGGCGGGCGGGCGCGCCGGATTCGTGGCGCGCGGGGTGATCTACTTCCTCGTCGGCTTCCTCGCGCTGCGCATCGCGTTCGGCGACGGCGGATCGGGCGGGGGCGGCGGAAAGCAGGCGGACCGGGGCGGGGCACTCGCGGAGATAGCGCAGAAGCCCTTCGGTTCCGTGCTGTTGTGGGTCCTGGGGATCGCCCTGGCGGGCATGGCCCTGTGGCGGCTGTCCGAAGCGGCGTTCGGCGCCGCGGGCCCGGACGGGCACAAGGCGACCAAGCGCCTGGCCTCGGGGGCGCGCGCCGTCTTCTACGCCTTCGTGTCGTACTCGGTCCTGATGTTCGCCGCGGGCGACCGGGGCAGCGGCAGCGGTTCCGGGGACTCGCAGTCGAAGGACGTCACGGCGGAGGTCCTCGGCATGACGGGCGGACGCTGGCTGGTGGCGACGGGCGGTGCGGTCATCGCCGGCGCGGGCCTGTGGATCGCCGGCCGTGCGGCCCTGCGGAAGTTCCACAAGCACCTGCGCATGGGCGAGATGTCGCCCGCCGTACGACGGGCCGTGGACATCACCGGCATCTTCGGCGGCGTCTCGCGCGGACTCGTCTTCGCGGTGGCGGGCGGATTCGCCGTGGCCGCGGCCGTCAAGGCCCGCTCCGGCGAGGCCAAGGGGATGGACGACACCCTGCGGTCCTTCAGCACGACACCGGCCGGCCCGTGGCTGCTGGCCCTGATCGCCGTCGGGCTGGTGGCCTTCGGACTCTTCTCCTGCGCGAACGCCCGGTGGCGCAGGATCTGACCCGGAAGCGGGGGCGGGAACGGTGTCCCCGCCCCCGCCGGCCCGTCACGGCTTGGGCAGCGCACACCCCGCACGGTTGAGGTCGAAGACGTTTCCGGCGCCGATGCACGGCACGATGCCGTACGTCTCCTGGGCGTAGTTGATGCCCTTGCGGACCGTCACCTGCCCGTTCGCGTCGACCTCGCACGGATTGTTGTCCGTGCACCGCTGCCCGTCCTCGTTACCGGTGTTGTTGACGGCGACGACCTTGCCGGTCGCGTTGTCGATCACCGGCGAGCCGGACGTACCGCCGATGGTCTGGCAGGCGGAGGTGTAACGGACCGAGTCCTTCCAGGTCCACTCCCCCTCCTTGAGGCGGTAGACGAACCCGTCGACGTTGCAGCTGTACGTGCGCTTCCAGTACCCGGACACGACGGTGATCGCGGTGCCCTGCACGGGGTGCGCGGTGTTGAGCTCCAGCGCCTTGATGCCGTAGCGACTCTCGATCTGCGCGTACGTGGACGTGAGTTGGTACACCGATATGTCGGTGTCCGTCATCGTCCCGTACGCGATCTTGCTCGCCCGGACGGTGCCGACACCGCTGCCCGAGGCGTTGAGCAGGGTGAAGCTGCGGGTGGAGCGCTGGTTGAACACGACCTCGCCCGGGCCGGGGAAGCCGGACTCCATGCAGTGCCCGTTGGAGAGCACGAGCGCGGGGTCGCCCGGCTGGGAGCCGGGCGCGCGGACGACCGATCCCGAACAGTTGCTGAGCGCCACGGTCCCGGCGAAGCCGATGGCCTTCGCCCGGACGGCCGCGTGGCCGGATGACGCCGCGTCCGCCGCGGTGCGGCTCGCGGTGGCCGCTGCCGCCCTGACCGTGCCGGGCGCTGCCGCGTCGTGGCTTGTGGCCGCTGACGCGGGCGCGGTGCCGGCTCCGAGGAGCAGCACCGCGAAGAGCGCACCGACGAGAGGCTTTTTCATGTGGGGGTCCCCTCAAGTGACCTGCGCAGAGCGTGAGGAGCCTCTGCGACCGGAGTTCTTCCGGTTTTGACATGCGCATGGTGGCGCACTGGAGGGAAGCCCACAAGGGGCGAATTCAGGTCACCAGGCCCTGGCGGTAGGCGTAGACGACGGCCTGGACGCGGTCGCGCAGCCCGAGTTTGGCGAGGATGCGTGACACGAAGGTCTTGACGGTCTCCGGACTGATCAGGAGGGTCACGGCGATCTCGCTGTTGGAGAAGCCGTCCGCGATGAGGCGCAGGACCTCCAGTTCGCGCGGAGTCAGCGGGATGTCGTGGGGCGTGTGGCCGGTCGGCCGGATCCGGGCGGCGTACCGGCCCACGAGCCGGCGCGTCACCTCGGGGTCCAGCAGCGCCTGGCCCGTCCGCACCGTCCTGATGCCGTGCAGCAGTTGGGCGGGGGGCGCGTCCTTGAGCAGGAACCCGCTCGCCCCGGCGCGCAGCGCCTCGTAGACGTACTCGTCCAGGTTGAACGTGGTCACCACGAGCACCTTGACGGGGTGCGCCACCCCGGCGCCGGCCAGCAGGCGGGTGGCCTCGATGCCGTCGAGCACCGGCATGCGGATGTCCATCACCACGACGTCCGGGCGCAGAAGGCCGGCCATCTCGACCGCCGTCCGCCCGTCCCCGCACTCGCCCGCCACCTCGAGGTCGGGCTGGGCGTCGATGATCGTGGCCAGCCCGGTGCGGACCAGGACCTGGTCGTCGCAGACGAGGACCCTGATGGGCGCGGGAGGCTCGGTCACTTGGCGCTCCCGGCGGGTATGCGGGCCCGGACGACGAATCCGCCGCCCGTGCGGGGGTCCGCGCTGAAGTCGCCGCCCAGGACATCGACGCGCTCACGGAGCCCGGCGAGGCCCCGCCCGCTCCCTCCGGGAACCTTGGCCCGTGAGCCGGAACCGTCCGTGCTGACCTCCACGGTGATCTCTCTCTCGCTGTGTCGCACCTGAACCGAAGTGTTGCTGCCGTGCGCGTACTTGAGGGCGTTCGTCAGGGCCTCCTGCACGACCCGGTAGGCCACCAGATCGGCGCTTCCGGTCGACGCGGCCGGTGTGCCCTGCTCGGTGAACTCCACTTCCTGCCCGGCCCGGCGGGTCTGTTCCACGAGGGTGAGGATCCGGCCGACGGTCGGTTTCCTGGCCTCGGCGCCGTGGTCGGGGTTGAGCAGGTCGAGCAGGTGCCGCAGGTCGGTGATGGCCCGCCGGCCGGTGTCGGTGACCGTGGCCAGGGTCCGGTCGAGCCGCTCGGGCGCCGCGGTCAGGTAGCGGGCCGCCTCGGTCTGCACGACCATCGCCGTCACATGGTGGGTGACGATGTCGTGGAGTTCGCGGGCGATGCGGGTCCGTTCGGCGAGGCGGGTGTCCTCGACGACCCGGCGGCGGCGTTCGCTCTCCAGCTCGCGCGTGTGGCGCAGCCACGCCCCGGCGGCCCAGGAGAGGGCCAGCGCCGCGTAGAAGGCCACGAAGCCGGCCAGACTCTCCCCGGGCCCGAGCCGCAGGAGCGCCACCGCCAGGGCCACGTACGCCCCGGAGAGGACGAGCACGGTGGCGCGCCGGTGCCGCGCGAGATGGGAACCCGCACTCAGCAGGGCGACGGGCAGCGCGGAGCCCGCGAGCAGGTGGTAGCCGCTCAGTTGGTCCACGACGAAGCCGAGTGCCACCAGTGCGAGCGCGGCCGACGGCCACCGCCGGCGCACAGCGAGCGGCAGGCTCTGCAGGCAGAGGGCCACGACGCCCAGCACGTCGAGGGAGCGGGCCGGCATGCCGCCGATCTCCGTACCGCGGTTGTACAACGCGGGCACGAGCGACGCGGCGAGGAGAAGCAGTCCGAGAGGGAGATCGCGAACCGTGACGTCCAACCGGTGCCACAGCTCCGAGATCCTTCGCAGTCTGGTCACCGAAGAACTCTAGTCGTGTCCCCGGCCTCAGCGACGCGCCGGCTGCGCCGGGGCACCACGCGGCCACGCCGGTGGGCCATCCACATGAACGCCCCGGTCAGCATCGCGCCGAACAGCACCGCGTACAGACTGCCCTCCGGGCCGAAGTCACCGCCGGTCAGCAGGTGCGAGCCCGAGGTGGACGAGTCCAGGAGCCCCTGCGGGGTGTCGTTGCCCGAGACCTCGGTGCTGAAGATGCCGGACGCGGCGAAGTTCCAGGCGAAGTGCACGCCGATGGGCAACCACAGCGTGCGGGTGGCCGCGTACGCGGCGGCGAGCATGCCGCCGGCCTCGACGGCGATGGCGATGGCGCCCCACAGGCTGGCGTTCGGGTTCAGCAGGTGCATGAGGCCGAACAGGGTTCCGGTCAGGCCCAGCGAGAGCCAGGTGCCGGCACGTTCCTCGATGATCCTGAACAGGATGCCGCGGAAGAGCAGTTCCTCCGTCATGGCGGCGGCGGCCATGAAGCCGATCAGCCCCACGGCTCCGCCGACCGAGCCGATACCGTCGACGTGGTAGTTGCCGGAGAGGGCCAGGTTCACGATGACGGCCCCGAACAGCGCCAGACCGATCAGCACCCCGCGGCCGACGGCCGACCGCGCGCCCTCCGGGGCCAGCTCGGTGACCGGGCGCTGCTCGGTCCGGCCCACCACCCACCGGTAGGCCGGCACGGCGAGCACCGCGACCAGGAGGCCGAGAACCAGCGTGAGCCACGGGTTCCCGTCCACGGCCGCAACGCATTGACCGCCGATCATCCACACCGCGACGATGACCAAAAGCTGCCGGACGACTCGCATACGCACTCCTCTGCCGGGCCGCGGACATCTCCCCCTGCGGCTACGCTCCGACGCTACGGATCCGGCGGACGGGAGTCGTCACCGCACGGTGGACACCTGCGTGTAGCTCGCACGGGGGACAACTCGCTGCCCACGACCTTCCAACACGTCGTGAAGGCCGCGGCGTTCGGCCGCCCCACGCACCGACGCTCCGTCACTTACCGATTCTCTCCACCGGAATCCACAACTGCGCGTCCGCCCGCGCCCCGTCGGGAGAGAGCCGGGTGCGCAGGATCTCGGGACCGGGCCTGCTCCGGTAGGGATTGGACGGGAACCACTCGGTGAACACGTCGCGCCACAGGTACTGGAGGGCCTGCGGGAACGTACCCGAACTGTCGAAGACGGCCCAGGTGCCCGCAGCCACGGGGAGCGCGTCCATGTCCTCGGGGACGGGCGCCGAGCTCACCACCCCGTGGTAGTAGTCCAGTTCGCTGCCCTCGGCACGACTCTCCGCGAGGTCGTCACTCACCTGGACGATCCCCTCCGGCTCCTGGTCGGACAGGCCGCTGATCCGCCCCACGGTCTCCTTGTCGATGCTCCGGATGAACGTGGCGATGGCCGGGTTCATCCCCTCGTGCACCAGAGGAACGCGCGCCTTCCTCCCCACCACACAGAACTTCTCCTTCTCCACGATCCGGTATCGCATGCTGCTGGTCCCTTCGACGATGAGGCGGAAGGACATCCGGGGCTGGGACCGCAGTGCGGCCCCGGTACGCCTGGCCTCGCCGGGGCCGATGCCGTGCACCGTCCGGAACGCACGGGCGAACGCCTCGCCGGATGCGTAGCCGTACCGCACCGCGACATCCAGCAGCGTCCGCTCACCGGCCAGCACCTCGGCACCGGCGACCGTGAGCCGCCTGCGCCGGATGTACTCCGACAGCGGTATCCCGGCGAGTGCGGAGAACATCCGCCTCAGGTGGTACTCCGACGTCATGGCGGTCCTGGCCAGCTCGGCGACGTCGATGCGGTCATCGAGACGGCGCTCGATGTGGTCCATGGCCTCGTTCAGCCGCTCCAGCACCCGGGCCTCCTTCCCTTTCACCCACCACGCTAGGAATCGACCCCCCTGCCCCACCCGACATCCTGTGCCCGGTCCGGTCGGGTGGGAGCCCGTCATACCGCTCTGGACGGGTCGATGTCAGACCCTGCTGCCAGACTTCCGTCATGACCGATGCCGTGAAGGGCCCCGCGAGCTATTTCCCGTCGATCGAGCAGAAGTACGGCCGTCCGGTCGCGGAGTGGAAGGAGCTCATCCGCGCCTCGCCGCTGACCAAGCACATGGAGATCGTGAACTGGCTCAAGTCCGAGCACGCGATGGGACACGGCCACGCCAACGCCCTGGTCGCCCACACCCTCGCCGAGGACAAGACCGCGTAGCGGGCCGTACGGGGGCCGTCCTTCTTCCCGTTTCCGATCATGCGGGCAGCGGCCCCTGTCACGCCCCGGCCCTCACCCGGATCGAGGTACTTCGGAGGTTCACGCCCCCTCACGCGCTCCGCCGCGCACGCCGGTTGGCCGTGACTACTCTCGGGGCATGACTCGCCAAGCCGCTCACGTCCTCGACCTCGACGCCTATCTCGCCCGGATCGGCTGGAGCGGGGAGCGCCGGCCCACCGTGGCCGTGCTGCGCTCCGTGCACCGTGCGCACGCGCTGGGCATCCCGTTCGAGAACCTGGACCCCGTCCTCGGTACCGTGCCCTCGCTCGCCCTCGCCGACCTGGAGGCGAAGCTCGTACGCGGTGAGCGCGGCGGCTACTGCTACGAGCAGAACACGCTGCTGGCGGCCGCGCTGCGGGCACTGGGCTTCGAGGTCACGCTGCTGTGCGCCCGGGTGATGCTGGGCGCCGGCCCCGGGGACGTCCGGCCGCGGACGCACATGCTGATGCGGGTCGGGGTGCCGGGCGAGCCGACGCCCTATCTCGCCGATGTCGGATTCGGTGCCGCGGGCTCGCTGCTGGAGCCGATCCCGCTGGTCGCGGACGCCGAGCTGCACGACACCCCGCGCCACCACCGGCTGGTCCACACACCGCACGACGGACCGCTGGAGAGGTGGGAGCTCCGGGCCGAGACGGCGGACGGGGCCTGGCAGGCGCAGTACGCGTTCACGGTGGAGCCGTTCGAGGCGCCCGACTTCGATGTCATCAACTGGCACATCGCGACCAACCCGCGATCGCCGTTCGAGCACCTGCTGTACGTGCAGCGCACCACCCCGGACTCCCACCTGTCGCTCACGGGCCGCACCCTCGTGGTGACGGCCCACGACGGGAAGCGGGAGGAGCGGGAGCTGGCGGACACCGCGGAGACGGTTCGGGTCCTCGCGGACACGTTCGGGATCCGGCTGCCGGAGGGCGCCCGGCTGCCGGAGTGACGCGGGCGGCGGCGACGGACCGCGGCGCGCCGTGGCGCATGTCACCCGGCCCGGTCCGTCACTTCCCCGTTCCACCCCATTCCAAGCCCCGGTGCGGCGCGCGCCCCGGTTTCCGACGGCCCGTGGGCGCGGGAGCATGCCGATGGAAGCCGGGGCGGGGGACCGACGGACCCGGGTGGGCGAATGGGCGGGGAAAGTCCCGGCAGGCCGCGAAACACAGTCGTAAGCTCGCAGACATGCAGGTCATCCAGTCCACGAAGCTCGCCAACGTCTGTTACGAAATCCGCGGCCCCGTGCTCGAGGAAGCGATGCGGCTGGAAGCCGCAGGTCACCGCATCCTCAAGCTGAACACCGGCAACCCTGCCGCGTTCGGTTTCGAGTGCCCGCCCGAGATCCTCGAAGACATCCTGCGCAACCTCTCCGGGGCGCACGGTTACGGCGACGCGAAGGGGCTGCTGTCCGCACGGCGCGCGGTGATGCAGCACTACCAGACCAAGGGAATCGACCTCGACGTCGAGGACGTCTACCTGGGCAACGGCGTCTCCGAACTGATCCAGATGTCGATGCAGGCGCTGCTCGACGACGGCGACGAGGTGCTCGTACCGGCTCCGGACTATCCGCTGTGGACGGCGTCCGTCTCGCTCGCCGGCGGTACGGCGGTGCACTACCGGTGCGACGAGCAGTCGGACTGGATGCCGGACCTGGCCGACATCGAGCGGAAGATCACCGACCGCACCAAGGCCATGGTGATCATCAATCCGAACAACCCGACGGGCGCCGTCTACGACGACGAGATGCTGCGCGGGCTGACGGAGATCGCCCGGCGGCACAACCTGGTGGTCTGCTCGGACGAGATCTACGACCGCATCCTGTACGACGGCGCGACGCACACGCCGACCGCGGCCATCGCCCCCGATCTGATGGTGCTCACCTTCAACGGGCTGTCCAAGAACTACCGGGTGGCCGGGTACCGCTCCGGCTGGATGGCGGTCTGCGGGCCGAAGGCCCACGCATCCTCGTACATCGAGGGGCTGACGATCCTGGCCAACATGCGGCTGTGCGCCAACATGCCCTCGCAGCACGCCGTGGCCACCGCGCTCGGCGGGCGGCAGTCGATCAACGACCTGGTGCTGCCGGGCGGCCGGATCCTGGAGCAGCGGGACGTGGCGTACGACCTGCTGACGCAGATTCCCGGCGTCACCTGCGTGAAGCCGAAGGGGGCGCTGTACCTCTTCCCCCGGCTCGACCCCAAGGTCTACAAGATCAAGGACGACCGGCAGATGGTCCTCGACCTGCTGCGGGCCGAGAAGATCATGGTGGTGCAGGGGACGGGGTTCAACTGGCCGGAGCCCGATCACTTCCGGGTCGTGACGCTGCCCTCGACGAAGGACCTGACGGACGCGATCGGCCGGATCGCCCGGTTCCTGGACGGATACGGGCAGGTGTGACGCCTCACGTACACCTTCTGTCTCGATGAGGGACAACTTTAGACTGAATCCAAGCTAGGATGGTTCCCACAGCATCACCAGGAGGCCATCCATGTACGAACCGATCCGCACCAAATCGGTCCACACACCGGCCGACCACGCCGGCGACTTCCCGCACCGCACCCGCGAGGAGGAGCTGGACATCCAGCTCGCCGGACACCTGGCCGCCCTGCTCGCGGTCACCGACGAGCTGGGGCTCGGCGAGGCGGGCGACCGCATCGCCGAACAGGTCGCCCGGCTGCGCGGCGCCCCGCCCGCCCGGCACGCCGGCCTGAGCGACGCGCCCGCGACCACCCTCCACCGCCGCGCCCACGCCCTCGCGGGCCGGGCCCTGGTGGTGGCGGCGTCCCGCGCCGACACCGTGGCCGCGATCCTCTCGGCCGAGCGCATGGACGCCCACACCGCAGCGGTGAAGGCCGCTGCCCCCGCCGACTCCCCCGCTGCCCCGTCGCGGCTGGTCGGCGCCCTCTGACGGCCCCGGTCCACGTGCCGTAGAGGCGCGTGGACCGGGTGCCACCCCCCTGACGCACACGGCCGGCCGGGGCCGGGGACCACGCGCGGAAAAGGGAGTGGCCCCCGCAACCGCTGCCGGTTACGAGGGCCAGGGGCGTGTTCGTGCACGTCCCTACCGCGGCAGGCCTTTGACCCCACAGGTCAGGGCGGATGTCGGGAGCCGGGCCGCGGAGATGGAAGGGGCGGTCAACCCAGGCGCTGGACCAGTGCGCGGTACTCGTCCCACAGTTCCTTCGGCGTGTGGTCACCGAAGGTGTTCAGGTGCTCGGGGACCAGCGCCGCCTCCTCGCGCCAGACCTCCTTGTCGACCTTGAGCAGGAAGTCCAGGTCGGACTCGGAGAGGTTCAGGCCCGCGGTGTCGATCGAGCCCTTGGCCGGCAGGATGCCGATCGGGGTCTCGACGCCCTCGGCCTTGCCCTCCAGGCGCTCGACGATCCACTTCAGGACGCGGCTGTTCTCGCCGAAGCCGGGCCAGACGAACTTGCCCGCGTCATTCTTGCGGAACCAGTTCACGTAGTAGATCTTCGGGAGCTTCGACTGGTCCGGCTTGTCCGCGCCGACCTTCAGCCAGTGGTTCATGTAGTCGCCCATGTTGTAGCCGCAGAACGGCAGCATGGCGAACGGGTCGCGGCGCAGCTCACCGACCTTGCCCTCGGCGGCGGCGGTCTTCTCGGAGGCGACGTTGGCTCCGAGGAAGACGCCGTGCTGCCAGTTGAAGGACTCGGTGACCAGCGGGACGGCCGAGGCACGACGGCCGCCGAAGAGGATGGCCGAGATGGGCACGCCCTTCGGGTCCTCCCACTCGGGGGCGATGATCGGGCACTGGCCGGCCGGGACGGTGAAGCGGGCGTTGGGGTGGGCGGCGGGCGTGCCGGACTCGGGGGTCCAGTCGTTGCCCTTCCAGTCCGTGAGGTGCTTGGGGAGCTCCTCGGTCATGCCCTCCCACCAGACGTCGCCGTCGTCGGTGAGCGCGACGTTGGTGAAGACGGAGTTGCCCCACATGGTCTTCATGGCGTTGGCGTTGGTGTGCTCGCCGGTGCCGGGCGCGACGCCGAAGAAGCCGGCCTCGGGGTTGATCGCGTAGAGGCGGCCGTCCTCGCCGAACCGCATCCAGGCGATGTCGTCGCCGATGGTCTCGACGGTCCAGCCGGAGATCGTGGGCTCCAGCATGGCGAGGTTGGTCTTGCCGCAGGCGCTCGGGAACGCGGCCGCGACGTACTTCGACTCACCCCGCGGCGGCGTGAGCTTGAGGATCAGCATGTGCTCGGCGAGCCAGCCCTCGTCGCGCGCCATGACGGAGGCGATGCGCAGCGCGTAGCACTTCTTGCCGAGCAGGGCGTTGCCGCCGTAGCCGGAGCCGTAGGACCAGATCTCGCGGTCCTCGGGGAAGTGCGAGATGTACTTGGTGGAGTTGCAGGGCCACGGGACGTCCTCCTGGCCCTCCTCCAGAGGGGCGCCGAGGGTGTGGACGGCCTTGACGAAGAAGCCGTCGGAGCCGAGCTCGTCGAGGACGGCCTGGCCCATGCGCGTCATGGTGCGCATCGAGACGGCGACGTACGCGGAGTCGGTGATCTCGACGCCGATGGCGGAGAGCGGCGAACCCACGGGGCCCATGCAGAAGGGCACGACGTACATGGTGCGGCCACGCATGGAGCCGCGGAAGACGCCCTTGTCCCCCACGAAGATCTCCCGCATCTCGGCGGGGTCCTTCCAGTGGTTCGTCGGACCGGCGTCCTCCTCCTTCGCGGAGCAGATGAACGTCCGGGTCTCGACGCGCGCGACATCGCTCGGGTCGGATGCGGCGTAGTACGAGTTCGGGCGCTTGATCTCGTCGAGTTTGGTGAACGTGCCCCTGGCGACGAGCTCCCCGCACAGGCGCTCGTACTCGGCCTCGGAGCCGTCGCACCACACCACTCGGTCCGGTTCGGTGAGGGCTGCGATCTCGTCGACCCAGGAGACGAGCTCCTGGTGGTTGGTGGGAACAGTGAGGGGAGCCGCGATGTCGCGCGCCACGATCGCTCCTTGATGAGGGTGTCTGTCTGGTAGGTGCCCCGTGGGGGCCGCGACCCGGATACTTCTACCCTTTCGAATTCCCTGGCGCTCATCCGGTGCCGACCGCACTCATTTGATCATCCGACCGTTCCGCCCATATGTCCAGAGGGCCGCCCACGTGAGCATCGCCACTCGAATTCGCTACCTACGGAGGCGTAGGTACGATGCGGGAATGACTGCCGCATCGGCCGCCGCGCCCGAACCCACCGCGCCGGAACCAGCCGGAACCTTCGAAGCGGAGGTGAAGCCGCGCATGCGCGGCTGGCTGCACGCCGGGATGTTCCCCGCCGTCCTCATCGCGGGCATCGTGCTCATCGCACTGGCGGACAGCACCCGCGGCCGCGTCGCCTGCACGATCTACATCGCGTCGGCGTGCCTGCTCTTCGGCGTGAGCGCGATCTACCACCGCGGCACGTGGGGGCCGCGCGGCGAGGCCGTTCTGCGCCGGCTCGACCACGCGAACATCTTCCTGATCATCGCGGGCACGTACACCCCGCTGACCCTGCTCCTGCTGCCCGAGTCCACCGGGACACCGCTCCTGTGGGCGGTCTGGGCGGCGGCGCTCGCGGGGATCGCCTTCCGGGTGTTCTGGGTCGGCGCCCCGCGCTGGCTCTACACCCCCTGCTACATCGCGATGGGCTGGGCGGCGGTCTTCTTCCTGCCGGACTTCATGCGGAGCGGCGGGATCGCGGTCCTGGTGCTCGTCGTCGTCGGCGGGCTGCTCTACAGCGCGGGCGGTGTCATCTACGGCATCAAGCGGCCGAACCCGTCGCCGCGCTACTTCGGCTTCCACGAGGTCTTCCACTCCCTGACCCTCGCGGCGTTCGCCGTCCACTACGTCGGCATCTCCCTGGTGGCGTACAACCACACCTGAGTACCGACACTCCCGATCACCAGGGCCGCGGCTTTCGAGCCGCGGCCCTTTTTTGCGCGGACAGGCGCGCGAGCACGGACGACATTGACACTGACCATCTTTTGAGAGTTACTGTCACTTGACTGCAACTCTCAAAGGAGTAAGCCATGAACCGACGCTGGTGGGCCCTGGGCGCGCTGGTGGCGAGCATGCTCGTCCTCGGCTTCGACATGACCATCCTCAATGTGGCGCTGCCGACCATGGCGGGAGATCTCGGCGCCACCACCGGCGAACAACAGTGGATGGCCGACGCCTACGTCGTCGTCTTCGCCGCCCTGATGCTCCCGGCGGGCCTGCTCGGCGACCGGTTCGGCCGCCGCCGGATGCTCATCACCGGCCTCGGTGTCTTCCTCGTCGGCTCGATCGCCGGAACCCTCGCCGACGGCGTGAGCGGCGTCGTGGCCGCCCGCTGCGTGATGGGCGTCGGCGGCGCGCTCGTCATGCCGCTCGCCCTCGCCGTACTGCCCTCGCTCTTCGGTGAGCCGAAGGACCGGATCAAGGCCATCGGCATCGTCTCGGCCGCCTCCGCGCTCGGCATGCCGCTCGGCCCGATAATCGGCGGCTGGCTCCTCGACCACTTCTGGTGGGGCTCGATCTTCCTGGTCAACGTCCCCATGGTCGGCATCGGCATCGCCGCCTGCGTGTTCCTGCTCCCCGAGACCCGGGATCCGGCGTCGCCCGAGGTCGACATCGTCTCCACCGCGCTGACCGCCACCGGCCTCGGGGCCCTGATCTACGCCATCATCGAGGCGCCGGGCCGCGGCTGGGGCGACCCGCTGGTGCTCGGCGTCCTGGCCGCCGGCGCGGCGCTGCTCGCCGCGCTCGTCGTCCGGGAGCGCAAGGCCGTCCGCCCGATGCTCGACATGTCCCTGCTGCGGCAGCGGCCGTTCCTGCTCAGCTCGCTCGCCGCCACGCTCGTGATGTTCGTGATGGCGGGGCTGATGTTCATCCTGCCCGGCTACCTCCAGGCCGTCCTGGGCCACGACGCCTTCGGTACGGGGCTGCGGATGCTCCCGATGATGGGCGGGCTCATCGTCGCCGCGAAGGCCGGCGGCCCGGTCACCGGACGGTTCGGGGCCCGCGCCACCATGTCGGCCGGACTCGTGGTGCTCGCCTTCGCCGCGCTGCTCGGCAGCCGTACGACGGTCGACAGCGGCTACGGCTTCACCGCGCTGTGGCTCTCCATCGCCGGCGTCGGCTTCGGCTTCGCCGTCGTTCCCGCCATGGACGCGGCGCTGGGCGCCCTGCCCGCCGACCGCGCGGGGAGTGGATCCGGGCTGCTGATGACCGTACGACAGACGGGCAGCGCCCTCGGGATCGCCCTGCTGGGCAGTCTGCTGGCCGGGGCCTACAGCGGCCGGCTCGACACCACGGGCGTGCCGGCCGCCGCCGCGGACACGGCCGGGGACTCCGTCGTCGCCGCGCACGCCGTCGCCGTACGGCTCGGCGCTCAGCGGCTCGCCGACTCCGCCGACGCGGCGTACGTGCACGGGATGAGCCTGGTCCTGCTGGTCATCGGTGCGACGGCCCTGGTCAGCGCCCTGCTCGTCGGGGCGTTCCTGACCACGGCGGAGCGGCGGCCCGTGGAGTCCCCGGACGTGGCCGCCGCCCCCGTCGATGCGTGACAATGGCGAGTATGGCCGCCACCCCCCGTACCCCCTCCTTCGCCGCACCCGAGGCACAGCCTCCGATGGGGCTGCGCGAGCGCAAGAAGCTCAAGACGCGGGTCGCGATCCGGCAGGCGACGTACCGCCTCATCCAGGAGCAGGGCTACGAGGCGACGACCATCGAGCAGATCGCGGAGGCGGCCGAGGTGTCGCCGAGCACGGTGTTCCGGTACTTCGCGACGAAGGAGGACATCGTCCTCACCGACGAGTACGACCCCATCATGGAAGCAGTGCTCCGCAGCCGCCCCCTGGACGAACCTCCGCTGCAGTCCCTGCGGTTGATGATGCGCGAGGCACTGACGTCGTTCGTGACCGCGGAGGACGAGGAACTGCGCCAGCGCACCCGGCTGATGGTGGAGATCCCCGCCATCCGGGCCCGGATGACGGAGAGCATGTCCGACACCGCCAAGCTGCTCTCCGGGGTGCTCGCCGACCGCACCGGCCGCAGCGCGGACGACGTGCGGGTCCGGGTCTTCATCGCGGCGGTGCTCGGTGCGCTGCGCGAGGTCACGCTGTACTGGGGCGAGCACGGCCAGGAGGGCGACCTGCTCACGATGATCGACGAGGCGCTGGACATGCTGGAGGGCGGCCTGCGGCTGTGAGCCGCCTCAGTCTCCGGCGCCCCTGAGCGCGCGGGCCAGTACCTCCGGGTCCGTGGTCGGCGCGTCGCAGGCGAAGTGCCTGCACACGTACGCCGTCGGCGCCCCGTCCACCATCGGCCGGTCCGCCAGCAGCGGGAACTCCGAGCCCGCCGTCTCCCCCGCCGCGACCACCGCGCCGGGCGCCCGTCCCAGCAGGGCCGTTCGGTGCAGCGCGCCGCCGACCGGTCCGGCGACCGCCACCTCGCGCGGCCCGTCGAGCAGCGCCTCGGCCACCGCGAGCCCCCAGCCGATGAACCGCGGCGCCCGCGGGCCGAGCGCCTTCACGACGCCCAACGCCCCCTCGGCGGCCGTGCGGTGGGGCTCCGACCCGGTGTAGGCCGCGTACGAGAGCAGCGCGCCGGCCGCGGCGGTCCAGCCCGCCGGGGTCGCGCTGTCGGTCGGGTCCTGGGGGCGGCGGATCAACTGCTCGGCGTCGTCGGCCGTGTCGTACAACTGCCCGCCCTCGCCGGTGAAGTGCTGGAGCACGATGTCCGTCAGGAAGCCCGCGAACTCCAGCCAGGCGCCCTCGCCGGTGACGGCGGCCAGGGCCAGGAAGCCCTCCGCGACATCGCCGTAGTCCTCCAGCACCCCGGCGTGCGCTCCGGCGCGGCCGTCCTTCGACGTACGGACCAGCCGGGCGACCGGGCCCATGTGGAGCCGCACCAGCAGGTCCGCCGCCTCGGTGGCACGCTCGATCAGGTCGGGCCGGTCGAAGTACGCGCCGGTCTCGGCGAGCGCGGCGATCGCCAGACCGTTCCACGCCGCGACGACCTTGTCGTCCCGCCCGGGCCGCGCGCGCAGTTCACGGGCCGCGAGCAGCCGGGCCCGCACACCGGCGGCGCGGGCCTCGTCCGTGGCGTCCGCCGCAGGGAGCTGGAGCACGGAGGAACCCTCCTCGAAGGTGCCCTCGTCGGTCACCGCGAAGAGTTCCGCGGCGAACGCGGCGTCCTGATCACCCAGCACCTCGCGCAGCTGCGCGGGCGTCCAGACGTAGTAGGCACCCTCGACGTGCTTGCCGTTCGCGTCCTCGCTGTCGGCGTCCAGCGCGGAGGCGAACCCGCCCTCGGCGGTGCGCAGTTCACGGACCATGAAGTCGGCGGTCTCCAGCGCCACCCGGCGGGCGAGCTCCGAACCGGTGGAGCGCCACAGATGGGCGTACACCCGGCAGAGCAGCGCGTTGTCGTAGAGCATCTTCTCGAAGTGCGGGACGACCCACTCGCGGTCCACCGCGTAGCGGGCGAAGCCGCCGCCCAGCTGGTCGTAGATCCCGCCCCTGGCCATCGCCTCGCAGGTGTCGGCCGCCATCTGGAGTGCGCCGTCCGCCCCGGTGCGGGCGTGGTGCCGCAGCAGGAACTCGATCGCCATGGACGGGGGGAACTTGGGCGCACCGCCGAAGCCGCCGTGCTTCGCGTCGTACTCGCGGGTCAGCCCGAGCAGCCCCTGGGCGAGCTCCGCCTCTCCGGGCAGCCCTTCCCCGCCGAGCGCGAGGGTGCGCTCGGACAGGTCGTGGACGATGCGCGACGCGACCTCGCCGACCTCGTCCCGGCGGTCGGTCCAGGCCGCCGCCACACCTTCGAGGACCTGGCGGAACGACGGCAGACCGTGCCGGGACTCGGGCGGGAAGTAGGTGCCGAAGTAGAAGGGACGCGCGTCCGCGGTGAGGAAGACGGTCATCGGCCAGCCGCCCTGGCCGGTCGCCGCCTGCACCGCCTCCATGTACACGGCGTCCACGTCGGGGCGTTCCTCGCGGTCGACCTTGACGTTCACGAAGTGCTCGTTCATGTACGCCGCCGTGATCTCGTCCTCGAAGGACTCGTGCGCCATGACGTGGCACCAGTGGCACGCCGAGTAGCCGACCGACAGCAGCACGGGCACGTCACGCCGCCGCGCCTCCTCGAAGGCCTCCGGCGTCCAGGGCCACCAGTCGACCGGGTTGTCAGCGTGCTGCAGCAGATAAGGCGAGGTCACACCAGCCAGCCGGTTCATGCGTCCCAGCCTCTCACAGCGCCCGTCCGTGCCATGGAGACCGCACGGACCCCGCCCCGTCCGGCCGAACCGGGCCGGACGGGGGCGGGCACCGTCAGACGCGAGGGGCGGTCCTGGGCCGGAGGGCTTCGCCCATCGACGTCTCGCGCCATTCCTTGAGGAGGCGGTGGAAGGCGACCGCGCCGTGCGGGTAGCCGCCCGGGCCGTTGGGCCGGCCGCGGCCTTCGCGGTTGTAGTAGCCGGGGGTGCACTCCGCGTGGAACCACTCGTGGTCGGGGGCGTCCGCGGCGAGGGTGGCGAGCCAGGCGTCCTCGGCTTCGCGGGGCGGTTCGACGCAGGCGCCCTCGGCCTCGGCGGCCGCGACGAGGGCGGCCGCGTGGATCGCCTGCTCGTCCAGGACGTGCGTGAAGTTGACGCTGCTGGCGTTCTGGAGCGGACCCATCTGCATCAGGTTGGGGAAGCCGTTGCACGTGAGGCCGTGGAGCGTGCGCGGGCCCCGCCGCGCCCAGGTGTGCAGCAGTTGGGCGCCGCCCCGGCCGTGGACGGGCAGCTTGCCGGAGTGGATGCCGGAGGTCCCGACGTTGAACCCGGTGGCGAAGACGAGGCAGTCGAGTGCGTACTCCGTACCGTCGACCACGACACCGTGTGCGGTGACGCGCTCGATGCCGTGGGTGTCCGCGGTGTCGACCAGGGTGACGTTGCCGCGGTTGAACGCCGGGTAGTAGAGGTCCGAGAAGGTGGGGCGCTTGCAGGCGTAGCGGTACCAGGGCTTGAGCTTGTCGGCCGTCTCGGGATCGGTGACGGTGTCCTCGACGCGCGAGCGGAGCTCGTTCATCTTGGCGGCGTCGGCCGCCTCGTAGGCGCTCTCGAAGGCCTCGCGGTCGCCCTGGCGCCGGAAGCTGGGCAGCAGCTTCTCCAGCAGGCCCGCCGACGCGGTCCAGGCGTCCGCCACGAGGTCCTGGTCCGCGCTCTCCCCGGACACGATCCGGAGGTAGTTCTCACGCCGTTCGCGGGCCCAGCCCTCGCGGTCGGCCCCGACGTCCCCGGCGGTGGTGCGGCGGTTGGCCCGTACGTCCACGGTGGAAGGGGTGCGCTGGAAGACGTACAGGTGTGCGGCGTCCTCGGCCAGCATCGGGATGACCTGGATGCCGGTGGCTCCGGTGCCGACGATGCCCACGCGCTTGTCCGCGAGGCCGGTCATGCCGCCCCGGGGGGTGCCGCCGGTGTAGGCGTAGTCCCACCGGGAGGTGTGGAACGTGTGGCCCTCGAAGTCCTCGATGCCGGGTATCCCGGGGAGCTTCGGGTCGGTGAGGGTGCCGGTGGCGGTGACGACGTACGTGGCCCGGAAGGCGTCCCCGCGATCCGTGGCCACGATCCATGTCTCCGCGGCCTCGTCCCAGGTCAGAGCGGTGACTCCGGTGGAGAACAGCGCGTCCTCGTAGAGGTGGAACGTGCGCGCGATCCGCATGGCGTGGCGGCGGATCTCCTCACCGGGGGCGTACTTCCACTCCGGTACGTAGCCCGTCTCGTCGAGCATCGGCAGATACACGTGCGACTCGATGTCGCAGTGGACGCCCGGGTACCGGTTCCAGTACCAGGTGCCCCCGAAGTCGCCGCCCTTCTCGACGATCCGGACGCGCTCCACCCCCTGCTGCCGCAGCCGCGCCCCGGCGAGGATGCCGCCGAAGCCGCCACCGATCACGGCGACGTCGACGGCGTCCCGGAGGGGGGCCCGCTCGGCCGGCTCCGTGTACGGGTCGGCGGCGTAGTAGCCGAACTCGGCGTCGGCGTCACGGTATTGGGCGGCGCCGTCGGGGCGGACACGCCGCTCGCGTTCGAGGCGGTAGCGCTTGCGCAGCGCGGCCGGATCATGGGGGGCCGATTCGTGAGGGTTCGTCATGTGGGGGCTCGTTCCTCGACGGTGGGGCCGCCCCGTACGAGCGGCCGTCCGCTACGGTAACAAGGACCGGACAACAGTGTCCGGTTGAGTTCCGGCGGGGCGACGACATTCGGCCAGGGCGCGTCCGTGCCTCCGGTACGTCATGCGGCGCCGGCCTCGGAACCCTCGCGGCGGACAGGAAGAGTGACCCCCATGCAGCGACATTCGGCCCGGCCCCTGGCCGCGCTCGCCACGATCGGCACGCTGGTCCTCACCGGCTGCGGTACGCAGAGCGCGAACCCCGGGGAGCGGACGGCGACTTCCACCGAGGCGGGCAGGACCATCCGCGCGCAGGAGTTCATGCGGCTCACCCAGGTGCACGACGAGACCGGCATGACGCTGCTGGAGGGGCCCACGTTCGGCGAGGACGGCGGGCTCTTCGTCGTCGACGTCACCGCACCCGAGGGCGAACCCAAGGTCATGCGGGTCGATGTCGGAAAGAAGACCCTCCGGGCGGTCCACACGGACGGGCGGGGGACGTACACCTCCGCGCAGTTCAGCCCGTACGACGGCCGGCTCTACCTCAGCGACTTCTCCCACGGTGAGATCGTGAGCCTGGCCCCCGGCGGCGGCGACAAGCGGACCTTCTTCACCGGCGAGGTCGACGGCGCGCGGATGAACCCCGACGACATCGCCTTCGACGGGGCGGGCAATCTGTACGTCAGCGACTCACGCGGCATGTCCGAGGGCGAGGCGCACGGCCGGGTGGTGCGGATCAGTCGCGACGGCACCGAGGCCCGCGTCCTGGCCCAGGATCTCGCCGCGCCCAACGGGATCTCGTTCGACCAGGACTACCAGGGGCTCTGGTTCAGCGAGCTCACCGAGGACCGGATCTCCTACCTGCGCCTGGACGGGGAGGGGAAGGCTGCCTCCCGCCACACCGCCATCCGCGTCAACGGCGGTATCGCCCAGACCGACTCGATCGCCGTGGACGCCGACGGCAACCTCTACCAGGGGCTGCACGGGCGGGCCGCGATGGCCGTCTACGACCGGTACGGCGCGCGGCTGGCGACGATCGAAGTGCCCTCGCGGGCCAAGGGTCTGGAGTCGGCGACGAACGTGGCCATCACGCCCGGCGGGACCAAGGCGTACATGACCGTGAGCGGCCCCGCCGGCGGATATCTGTACACCTTCGACGCACTCGCCGAGGGCATCCGGCAGTCCAACGGCGGCTGAGGCGGACGCCGTTCAGCCGTCGTAGGGCCGGACCGGTCCGACGTCCACGCCCAGCAGCCGCCACGCGGCCAGCGCCCGCCGCTCCCGCTCCTCGTGGGTGGCGCCGGTGACGGCGGCGGAGGCCATGGCGACCGAGAGCATGAGGTCGTCGGGGGCGCCGAGCCGGTGGCCGTGGGGCAGGTGGCGGCGCAGGGCGCGTTCGACGCGGGCGGACAGCGCCAGGGCGTGGGCGCGGATGCCGGACCGGTCAGCCGCCCAACCGGCGTGTAAAAGACCGATGAAGGCCGCCGACTCCGCGAGGTGCCACGTCAGCACCCCGAGAACACCGGCGAAGGTCATGCCCTCGGCGTCGGCCGCCTGCTCGATCTGCCGCACGTTCTCCTCCAGGACCGCGGCCACGGCGGCGGTCCGGTCCGGGAAGTGCCGGTAGAGGACGCCCTGCCCGACCCCGGCCCTGCGGGCGATCGCGGACAGCGGCGCCTCCAGGCCGTGCTCCGAGAAGACCTCACGGGCGGCGGTGACCAGAGCGGCCCGGTTGCGGGCGGCCGCCTTCGGCCCGTCGTTCGCGGGCCGCCGCGCCTGCTGCCCGGTGTGCTCCATCACCCCGGAAGCGTACCGGCCGGGCACCGTCCGCCCGACGCGAGATGTCGCGCGGGCGGACGGGCCGGCCGGGGTGAGGTCAGGCGCGCTTGCGGCGCCGGCCCAGCACGATGGCGCCTCCGACGACGACCAGTGCGGCTCCGGCCGCGACCAGCGGGAGCGTGCCGGGGCCGGCCCCGGTGGCCGCGAGGTCGGCGGAGTCGTTCCCGGCGGTGGCCCGGACCGCGTCGCCGCTCCGCCCCTCGGCGCCGGAAGCGGTCTCGCCCTGCGCCTCGGTGCCGGAATCGGCGGAGGCGGCGGGGGCGGCGGACGCGCCGTCACCGGCGTCCGTGTCCGAGGCGGTGTGCTCCGGGTTCACGGCCTTCTCCGGGGTGTCGTCGGACACCCCGGCGGCCAGGCTCTCGCCGTTCAGGGCGACCTTGACGGTGGCCTTGCCACCCCCGGAGGAGAGGACCGCCACGGAGACCCTGCTCGCGGTGTCGGTGAGGGTCGTGACGGCGTCCGCGTCGGACGGGGCGGAGTTGCCGGCCGTCTCGTTCTCCTCGGTCAGGTCGATCAGCGAGGAGGACCCGTAGGCACCCTTGGGGACGCGGTAGGCGTGGACGCCCTCGATCCGGGCGTCCACGGTTCCCGCCGCGTGGCGGTACTCGATGACGAGCCGGTCCTCGCCCATCGGGATGTCGAGGGCGCGCGTCCCGCCGCCCTCACCGTGCAGGGAACGCAGGGTGTACGTACCGGACTCGGCGACCTTGACGGCCTCGCCGCCGGAGAGCCAGCCGGCGCGGATCAGCTCGGGGGCGGAGAAGCCGGCGGCCGGGCCGCCCCCGCCCATGATCGACTTCGCGCTGGTGCCGTCGGCCTCGCAGTCGACCAGGTCGCCGTCGGTGCACATCTCGCGGCCCTGGTGACCGAGACCCTGGTTGTGGCCGAGCTCGTGGCCGACGACGCCCAGTCCGCCGGCGGTGCCGTACAGATTGATCCAGCTGTACGGGCCGGGGACCGTGGCCAGGCCGGCCCAGGGGCAGCCGGTCTTCTGCGCGGGGAAGACCATCGACAGGCTGTCGTAGTCCTCGCCCCGCACCAGCCCCTGCTTGGCGAGGGCCTCCTGCGTCAGCGTGTTGATCTTGCCGTGGTCGCAGCCCGCGGCGGACAGCGACAGCGTGATGGGCCCGGCCATCTGCTCCTTGACGGCCGGTACGTAGGCGAACCTGCCGCGCGACATCTCCTTGAAGAACGAGGCGACCGAGTCCGCCTTCGTGCCGAAGTAGGTGTCCGGCGTACTCGCCTTCACCGCGTCCACGTGCTGAAAGGTGCTGTCGCTGAACTCGACCATGACGGGGAGGATCTTCTTCTCCACCGTGGCATCGTCCGCGTGCGCCGCGCCGGGGACGACGCCCCCGGCGAGGGCGGCGACGCCGCAGACCAGAGCGATGCGGCCAAGAGCGGATGTCTTCATGAGGTCCTTTTTCCTTCGGAGGCGCTTTCGAAGGAAAAGAGGAAGCCGCCCGTCCGGCATCCCGCGACTTTGCCGATCCTTTACCCGGAGGGGTGGCAGGCCCTACTGCTCCCCCAGGAAAGCGGGTTCGAAGCGGAATCTCATCGAGGCGGAGCCGTAGTAGTAACGCGTGGTCCCCAGCGCCGGCCCGTGCGCCTGGCCCTTGTCCGCCTTCGCCCACTCGACCAGACCCAGATACCGCGTACCGCCGCCGTCGCGCAGGGCGGCCTCGCCCGTGGCGGAGTCCGTCCACAGGTTCCACAGCTGGGTCACCCGGGAGGCGTCGCACCCGGACTGGGTCACCTCGGCGTGGTCCTGCGCGCTGCCGGAGCGCGTCAGACACAGCCCGGTCGCCTCGTTGCGCACCTGGGCACGCGCCCGGCCCCCCCGGAACGGCTCCAGCAGCACCCACCGCTGGTACGCCCCGCCGTCGCACGCGGCCTCGACCGGCCGCGCACCGGAGTGGGTCGTACCGCCGGGGATCTCCATGCACGCACCCGTCGATACGAAGCGCAGGCTGCTGGGCCCGCCGACGGCACCCGCGTCGGGCACCGCCGCCCGTTCGGCCCGGGCCGCCGGGGAGGAAGCGGCGGAGGACGCGGACGCGCTCCGGACGGCGGTCGGGGACGGAGACAGCGACGGAGCCGGGGACGGACTCCCGCTGGAGGAGGGCGCGGCAGCGGCGGCGGGCGGCCCCGCCTCCGGCTCGTCGCCGTCCGGCCAGAGCAGCCATCCCCCGAACAGGGCTGCCGACGTCACCACGGCGAGGACGGCGGCCTTCGCGCCGACGGCCCCCGCGCCCGCGCCCTGCCCGCCCGCCGCCGCGCCCGTCACCGTCGCCGCGGCCGCACGCGCCTCGAGGTAGGCGGGGCCGCCGAACAGCAGCACCGCGACGGGAAGCACCGCACGGAGCCGCTGGTTGAGGTCCGTCAGTTCCCGGGCCGCCTCACGGCAACGGCCGCAGCGCTCCAGGTGCCGGTCGAGGTGGACGTCACCGCGCGGGCGCGAACGCCGCACGGCGGCGGCGAGCCGGGCACTGCACCGCCGGCACTCCTCGTCGGCCGCGCCCTGCCCGGCGTGGGCGGCGAGATAGGCCTCCCGCAGCCCCTCCCGGGCGCGGGCCGTCAGCGAGGCCACCCCGCTGGGGGTGAGCCCCAGCAGGTTCCCCACCTTCGCGGCGGGCTCCTCCTCCACCACGCAGTGCCAGAGCACCGCCCTCCACCGCTCGGGCAGCGAGCGGAAGGCGTGAGCGACGATGCCACCGCTCTCCGCCCGCACCACCCGCTCCTCACCGGTCTCCTCACGGCTCGGCCCGTCCGGCCCGCCGCCCTGGGCGGCCGCGTCCAGCCACGCCCCGAAGCCGGGCGTGAGATCGACCCGGCGGGCGCCGTCGGCCCAGTCGGCGGCGGTGCGGCGTACGACCGTCAGGAGGTAGGGGCGCCACGCGTGGACGGGGCCCCTGCCGTCCAGGACCGTCTGGACGGTGCGCGCGAACGCCTCCGACGCGAGGTCCTCGGCGGTGTGCGGGTCGCGGCAGCAGGTGCGGGCGTACACCAGGACGGCGGGCGCGTGACGCCGGTAGAGCTCGGCGGTCGCCCCGGCATCGCCGCCCGCGCGTATCGCCGCCGCCAGGGCGGCGTCGGACCACTGACCGTATCCGCCGCCCTCCGGGAGCCCGGACCGTTCGCCGGCAGCCGGGGGTTCGGACCACTGACCGTATCCGCCGCCCTCCGGGAGCCCGGACCACTCGCCGTACCCCCCGGCCGCCGCGTGCCGGCGCCCGTCGGAATCGGCGCCGGAGAACCCGTCGGCCGGTTCGCCGTTGCCGCGGTCGGTCATGATCCTGCGCTCCGCTTCCTCCGTGGGCCTGTCGGCGCAGTCTCGCAGACTCCCTGTCGCGCACCGGCCCCAGGCAGGAGACTGGCAGTTCGAGCGGCCGGACGCCGGATCGGCCGAAAGGGCAGGAACCGAGGGGGACTTATGCGGATGCGGGACAGCCACCGGGCGGAAGCCGAACGGCTGTTGGCACGGGCCGTGGAGGAAGAGGTGCGCCGCTCGGGCGGCCGGACCGACCCCGGCACGCTGATGGCACGCGGCCGCGCCGCACTCGACTCGCTGGCGGCCGGGGCGGCCGAGGAGTACGCCGCGTACACCCAGGCGCTCGACGCCGCCGACGCCGGACAGCAGTCACTGGGCCGGCGGTTCAGCCGGGCCACCCTGGGAACGCCGTTGCTCGTCACGGGAGTCGCCGCGGCGGCGGCCTTCGGCGCGGACGTGGCACTCGGCACGGCGGGCGGCCTGGCGCTCGGAGCGGGCGCCGTCGTCGCGGTCGCGGGCACCACGGCCACCGTCGTCAAGGTCACCGCCTCGCACTGGCCGGCCGCACACCGCCGGGCCGGAGCGCTCGGACAGCCGGGCGGTACGGAACAGCTGCGCCTCCAGTGGCTGACCGCCCTGGAGGTACGGGGCATCCGCCCCTTCATCGACCAGCAGCGCATGCTGACTGCCTCGTCCCGCACCCCGGCCAAGAAGAAGGCCGCGGCCGACCGGTCCGCACCGCAGCTGCGGGGCGGGGACCGCAGCGCGGCAGCCCGGATGCGCTCGCTCCTGGAGCAGTCGTTCAGTCATCTGCCCACCCCCGACGGCGGGTTCGCGGGCCGCCGGGCCGAGCTGGCCCGGATCGCCCAGTGGGTGCGGGCGGCCCGCGCGTCGACGGAGACGAAGCCGACCGTCGTCGTGCTCCACGGGCCGCCGGGCGCCGGGCGCACCACCCTGGCCGTACGGGCGGCGCACGACCTGAAGGACCAGTTCCGGGGCGCTTGCGTGGTCGATCTGCGCGGCGGCGCGGACGACGAGGCGCCGCTGCCGACCCGGGACGCGCTGCTGCATCTGCTGAACCGGCTCGGTGCCCCCCGCGAGCAACTGCTGTTCCGCGACAGCTCCTCCGCCGAGCACCAGGTGCGCCGGCTCAGCGAGCTGTACCACCAGCACCTGACCGGCACCCCGGTGACGGTCGTCCTCGACGACGCGAGCGACGCCGAGCAGGTCCGCACCCTGATACCGGAGCGCTCGGACAGCCTGGTGCTGGTCACCGCCCGTGAGCCGCTCGATCTGCCGGAGTCCCTGCCCGCCCGGGTGCATCAGCTGGAGGTCGGCGCGCTGGACCCGGCCGGCGCGGAGGAGCTGCTGCGCGAGGCGTCCCAGGAGGACGGGCAGGGCCCGTACGACTACCCGTCGAGCGAGGCCATCACCGAGCTGTGCGGCGGCCTGCCGCTGGCGCTGCGGATCGCGGGATCCTCGCTCGGGGAGCGCACGCCGAGCACGCTGGCCGCCGACCTGGCCGCGTACGGTCCGGTCGCGCCGGTCGAGCGGGCGCTGTGGCTGCGCTACACCGACCAGTCCGAGCAGGCGCGGCGGCTGCTGCGCCGGCTCGCGCTGGCCGGTCGTGCCAGCCTCGGCGCGGCCGCGGCCGCGGCGCTCCTGTCGGCCGACGAGCAGGAGGCCGGGCAGCTGCTGTCCGCCCTGTCCGGGGCCGGGCTGCTGGACCATGTGCGGGGCTCGCGCTACCGGTTGCACGATCTCGTACGGGGCTTCGCCCTGGCCCGGCTGAACGACGAGGAGGAGCCCGCCGACCGCACGGCCGCGCAGGAGCGGCTCATCGCGAACTACGCCGAGCTGGCGGGTTCGGTGATCCGCATGGTCGACGGCAAGATGTCCACCCGGGCCGGGCAGTTCGGGCCGCACGGGTTCGCCTCACTCGACGCGGCGCTGCGCTGGCTGGACGACGAGTCGAGCTTCATCACCTCCGCCCTGCGGCACAGCGAGGGCGTCGACCAGGGAGCGGTGCTCGACCTCCTGGGCGCGCTCTGCGACTACTGCCTGCTGCGCGGCGACCTCTACCGGCTGGGCGAGATCAGCGAGTTGACCCAGGCGGTCGACCAGGGGCTGCTGGAGCGGTCGGTGCAGTGGCGGACCGGCATCGCGGCCCGACAGCTCGGCGAGCTCGACAAGGCCCGCACCACGCTGTCGTCCGTCGTCGGCCTGTACCGCGAGGCGCAGAACGACTCCGGTACGGCGCTGGCGCTGTGCTCGCTCGGCATCACCCTGCACCACCAGGGCAATCTGACGGAGGCGTCGGCGCGGCTGCGCGAGGCGATCGAGCTGCAGTCCCCGGCGGCGCAGGCGGAGGACCGGGCCTGGTCGCTGCACGCGCTGGCCGCGGTGGAGCGCGACCGGGCCCACCTGTCCGAGGCGCTGGAGCTCCTGGACACGGCGCTGGTCCTGCACCGCGAGGGCGAGTCGCTGCACGGGGAGGCGTGGACGCAGTTCCAGCTGGGTCAGGTGCTCCTGCGGATGGGCGACGTGGAGCGGGCCGAGGCGGCGCTGCGTACGGCCCTGGAGCTGTACGGGCGGACCCGGGACGAGCGGGGCGAGGCGTGGGCGCTGACCCAGCTGGCCCGGGCCCGGCTGCTGGACGGCGATCCGGCCCCCGCGGTCGAGCAGCTGAACGCGGCCCTGGCCCGTCACCGCGACAGCGAGGACGCCCGCGGCGAGGCGTGGACGCTCTACTACCTGGGTCAGGCCCTGGAGGAGGCCGGGGACACCGATCAGGCGGTTCGGCAGCTGGAGCGGGCGCGCACGATGTTCTCCCGGATGCGGGATGTGTACGGGCTGGCGTGCGCCCGCCACCATTCGGGGCGCGTCACCCGCGACCAGCGGGCCGCGCAGACGGGCAACCTGCGCAATTCCGGTTTCGCCCGTCAGCTGCTCGTCGACGCGAGGGCCGACTTCCGCCGCATCGGGGTCGCCCACGGGGAGGCCTGGACGGCTCTGGAGCTGGCCCTCGTCGACGCGGGCAACCACCGCGCGCCGCAGGCCCTGGAGCTGTGCGGCGAGGCGGCCGTGCTGTTCGACTCGTACGGGGACGCACGGGGGGCGGACTGGGCCCGCTTCCTGCGCTGCACGCTGTTGCCGTACGCCTCGCCGGGCGGCATCGAGGTGGGCACGGTGGTGGCGCAGCAGGAGCTGGCCGACCTGATCGAGGCCGGCCATCCGACACGGGACGCGAGGCTGGAGGACTGCGCGGAGGCGTTCCGGGTGGTCCTGAACCGGGGGGTGGACCTGGAGGACGGCTGGCAGGCGTGGCGCCTGGGGCTGACCCCGGCCCGTCAGGCCCGGGAAATCATGGGTGTCCTGGTCCCGGCGAGGCCGTGAGGGCGACCGGCGGGCGGGTGCCGTCGGCGGCCGGACCGTTCCCCCGTCGCTGCCATGATGGCCAGCGCGGGCGTGGCACCCGCCGAGCCCGAACCAGAGGAGTGAGATGTCCGAGACGGACCCGCTGATCCAGGTCGACGAACTGCGCGCGCTCCTGTCGGACGCGGCACCTCCCACCGTGGTCGACCTCCGCTGGGGCGGGCAGGGCCCGACGCCGGCGCGGCGCTACCTGGACGGCCACCTCCCCGGAGCCGTCCGCGCCGACCTGGACGCCGACCTGGCCGCACCGCCCGGCACCGGCGGGCGGCACCCCCTCCCGGACCCCGAGACGTTCCTGGCGGCGATGCGGCGCCTCGGCGTCGACCGGGACCGGCCCGTGGTGGTCTACGACCAGCGGGACGCCACGATCTCCGCCCGCCTGTGGTGGATGCTGCGCGACTACGGCCACCCCGCGGTCCGGGTCCTGGACGGCGGCTACGAGGCCTGGGTCAGGGCCGGCGCGCCGGTCGGGACCGGGCCGGGCGCACCGGTGGCCCCCGGCGGGTTCACCGGTACGCCCGGCGCCATGCCGCTGCTGACGGTCGACGAGGTCCCGGATGCGGCCGCCAGGGGATTCCTGCTCGACTCGCGGCTCCCCGAGCGCTTCCGCGGCGAGGTCGAGCCCCTCGATCCCGTCGCCGGTCACATCCCGGGGGCCCTCTCCGCGCCCACGTTCGACAACAGCGCCCCGGACGGGCGGTTCCGCTCCCCCGAGGAGCTCCGCAGCCGCTTCTCCGGCCTGGGCCTCACCCACGACCGGCCGGTGGCCGCCTACTGCGGGTCGGGGGTGACCGCCGCGCACCAGGTCCTGGCCCTGCGGCTGGCCGGCTTCGACGCGGCGCTGTACGCCGGCTCGTGGAGCGAGTGGATCGCGGACCCGGACCGGCCCGTGGCCGTGGGCGCGTGAGCGCGACGACCGTCTGACCGCGGGGAGCCACGGCCCGGGCAGACCCGAGTCGTGTACCGCCGGCCCGCAGCACGGGCGGGGGCGGCACCGGCCGACCGGACAGCGTCCGCCGACCGGTACCGCCCCCGACTGCTTCCTACTTCCGCTTCGCGGATCCCGCGGGCTCCGTCACACCCGCCGCGTCGCCGGAGGCTTCCGGCGCCTCGGGGGTCTCCTCGAAGTCGACCTTCCCCATGTGCCGGTTCATGGACTTCATCAGCAGCCACACGCCCACGGCGAGCGCTGCGAAGACGATGAAGCCGAGGACCCCGGGGGTCACCTTGTTCTTGTCCAGTTCCTCGGCGAGCGGGACGAGGTGCGTCAGTGCCTGAGTCGCGTACATATCAGGCATTGTCGCGGATGCCCGCGAAGAGGTCGCTCTCGGGGAGGGAGGTATCGACGAGAGACTTCGCCAGCTCGTACTCCTCGGTCGGCCAGACCTCCCGCTGGATGTCCATCGGAACGCGGAACCAGCCGCCGTCCGGGTCGATCTGCGTCGCGTGCGCGATCAGCGCCTTGTCGCGGATCTCATAGAAGTCCGCGCAAGGAACGTGCGTGGTCAGCGTGCGCTCGGCGCGCCCGAACTCCTTCCACCGCTCCAGCCAGTCCCCGTACGGCGACTCCAGACCGCGCGCCAGCAGTGCCTCGTGCAGCGCGACCGTGCGCGGCTTGTTGAAGCCCTGGTTGTAGTAGAGCTTCCGCGGCGTCCAGGCGGGGCCGAACTCCGCCTCGGGGAACTTCTCGGTGTCCGCCGCGCCCTCGAAGGCGATCATCGAGATCGTGTGCGTCATGATGTGGTCGGGGTGCGGGTAGCCCCCGTTCTCGTCGTACGTCGTGATGACCTGCGGCCGGAACGCGCGGATCTTCGCCACGAGACGCCCCGCCGCCACGGTCTCGTCCTCCAGCGCGAAGCAGCCCTCGGGCAGCGGCGGCAGCGGGTCGCCCTCCGGCAGGCCCGAGTCGACGAAGCCGAGCCACTCCTGCTTGACGCCCAGGATCGCCCGGGCCTCGTCCATCTCCTTCTTGCGTACTTCGTGGATGTTCTCCTCGATGTACGCGTCGCCCTGGAGTTTCGGGTTGAGGATGGAGCCGCGCTCGCCTCCCGTGCAGGTCACGACCAGCACGTCCACCCCCTCGGACACATACTTGGCCATGGTGGCCGCGCCCTTGCTCGACTCGTCGTCGGGGTGGGCGTGTACGGCCATCAGTCGAAGCTGCTCAGTCAAGACTCGATCCTCAGTGATTGGTCGCGAAGTGCAACTTCTATAGTGACCGAACCGGGGGGTGGAAAATTCCTCGATCTCCGGTACGGGAGGAACGATCATGACGGCGGTGCGCGAGGCGCTACCCGAGAACCGCTACGGCCGCTCCGCGGACCAGCGCGCGGACCGCAAGCTCAAGATCATCGGCTCGGTCCTCGGCGTCGTCCTGCTGGGCGTGCTCGGCTGGATCGGCTTCGGCTACGTGAGCGGCCAGGGCCTGAGTGCCGAGCTGATCAAGTCCAAGGTCGTCTCGGACGACCGCGTCGAGGCGCACCTGGAGGTCCGCAAGGACCGGGACGCCAAGGGCTACTGCACGCTCCGCTCGCTGAGCGAGGACGGCATGGAGGTCGCCCGCAAGGACTTCCGCTTCGACGGGGACACCGACCGCATCGACCAGGTCCTCACCCTGCGCACGACGTCCAGGGCGACCGCCGTCGAGCTGGTGGGGTGCACGGACGACGACGGGGCGTAGCGTTGACGGCCGCACGGGTGACCTGAGCGACCCCTCAAGGCGCTGACCTGCGGTTCGACACTCTCAACCGTTTACCTCCTCCCCCTTTCCCCGGCGAATTGTTAGGCTCGTGGTTTCGCCCACCCGTGGAAGCGCATGCTTCGGGGTAGGGCGATGCTTTGTATTCCCAGTACCGACGAGGAGCACCCTGTGACCCAGACCAGCGAAAACGTCACCTGGCTCACGCCGGAGGCGTACAGCCAGCTCAAGGCCGAGCTGGAGCACCTGTCTGGTCCCGCGCGCACGGAGATCGCCGTCAAGATCGCGGCGGCCCGTGAGGAGGGCGACCTGCGTGAGAACGGCGGGTACCACGCGGCCAAGGAGGAGCAGGGCAAGATGGAGCTCCGGGTGCGTCAGCTGACCCAGCTCCTGGAGCACGCGAAGGTCGGCGAGGCGCCGGCCGACGACGGCGTGGTCGAGCCCGGCATGATCGTGACCATCGCCTTCGACGGCGACGACGACGACACGACGACGTTCCTCCTGGCCTCGCGCGAGTACGCCAGCTCGGACATCGAGACCTACTCCCCGCAGTCCCCCCTCGGCGTGGGCGTGAACGGCAAGAAGATGGGCGAGAGCGCGGAGTACGAGCTGCCGAACGGCAAGACCGCCACGGTGAAGATCCTCTCGGCGAAGCCGTACTCCGGCTGATCCGCACACCGCACGAGAGAGCCCCGGCCGCGAGCGGCCGGGGCTCTCCGCTGTCCTCGGACGACGACTGCCCTCAGACGGCGACCGAGCGGTACTTGCGGACCGCCAGGGTCCTGAACACCGCGATGATCACCACGGACCAGATCAGCGAGGCCCAGACGGGGTGCTGCATCGGCCAGGCGTCCGACGGGGAGACCCCGGGATTACCGAACAGCTCCCGGCACGCCTGCACGGTCGCGCTGAACGGGTTCCACTCCGCGATGGGCTGGAGCCAGCTCGCCATGTTCTCGGTGGGCACGAAGGCGTTCGAGATGAAGGTGACCGGGAACAGCCAGATCAGCCCGCCCGAGGTGGCGGCCTCGGGCGTCCGTACGGACAGGCCGATCAGCGCGCCGATCCAGGAGAAGGAGTAACCGAGGAGGAGCAGGAGGCCGAACGCCCCCAGCACCTCACCGATGTTCGTGTGCGTGCGCCAGCCGACCAGCAGGGCCACGATCGCGAGGACGACGATGGTGATCGTGGTCTGGACGAGGTCGGCCAGCGTCCGCCCGGTCAGCACCGCACCACGCGCCATGGGCAGCGACCGGAAGCGGTCGATCAGCCCCTTGTGCATGTCGTCCGCGATCCCGGCGCCCGCGCCCGCCGTGGCGAACGTGACGGTCTGGGCGAAGATGCCGGCCATCAGGAACTCTCGGTACTCAGAGGCGCTGGTCGAGCCGTCCACGACCAGGGAGCCACCGAAGACGTAGCTGAAGAGGACGACGAACATGACCGGCTGAATGACCCCGAAAAGCAACATCTCAGGAATTCTGGACATCCTGATCAGGTTCCGACGGGCCATGACCAACGAGTCACGGACGGACTGGCCGATCCCTCCGGCACCGCGGGGCGCGCGAGGGGCGGACGTCTCGGTAACGGCACTCACTTCTCGGCCTCCGTCCGGGCGGCCGGCTGCGGGCCCGCCCCGTCCTCGTTGTTGTCGTCGGCCCTCTCCTTCTCGGCCGCGTGGCCGGTGAGCGAGATGAACACGTCGTCGAGCGTGGGGCGGCGCAGGCCGATGTCGTCGATCTCCACACCGCGGGCGTCGAGGTCGCGGATGACCTCGGCGAGGAGTTTGGCGCCGCCGTCGACCGGGACCGTCAGTTTCCGCATGTGCGGGACGACGGCGACCTCGCCCTTGCCCAGATGGGCGAGGACGTCCCGGGCGGGCTCGATCTGGTCGCGCTGCTGGACGACGACCTCGACGCGTTCGCCGCCCGTGCGGGCCTTGAGCTGGTCGGAGGTGCCGCGGGCGATGACCAGGCCGTGGTCGATCACGCAGATGTCGTGGGCGAGGCGGTCGGCCTCCTCCAGGTACTGCGTGGTGAGGAGCAGGGTCGTGCCGCCGGCGACGAGTTCCTCGATGACGTCCCAGAGCTGCTGCCGGTTGCGGGGGTCGAGGCCGGTGGTCGGCTCGTCCATGAACATGACCGGCGGGGAGACGACGAGAGCCGCCGCGAGGTCGAGGCGGCGGCGCATGCCGCCGGAGTAGGTCTTGGCGGTGCGGTCGGCCGCGTCGGCGAGGTGGAAGCGTTCCAGCAGCTCCCCGGCCCGGGCCTTCGCGTCGCGGGAGGACATCTGGTAGAGCTGGCCGACCATCCGGAGGTTCTCGCGGCCGGTCAGGTATTCGTCGACGGCGGCGAACTGGCCGGAGAGCCCGATCGAGCGCCGCACCTCGTTGGGCTTCTTGAGTACGTCGATGCCCGCGACGAAGGCGCTGCCGCTGTCGGGCCTGAGCAGCGTCGTGAGGACGCGTACGGCGGTCGTCTTGCCGGCCCCGTTGGGGCCGAGGAGTCCGAGGACGGTGCCTTGCGGCACGTCGAGGTCGACGCCGCCGAGTGCGGTGACGTCGCCGAAGGTCTTCACCAGACCTTCGGCGTAGATCGCGCCTGGCATACGGGATTCCCCCAGTGCGTTCGGGTGACTTCCTCACAGATCCTAGATTTGCCCGGGTTTCGGCGCCCGGTGAACACACGGGACACATGCGCGTACACCGCCTGGCCGGGCGCAGGCAACGTAACGCGATACATCGCGACTTACAAGAGGTCAGCCCATCACGAGATAGCCCGCCCCGCGCAGCGCCGCCGCGACCTCCTCGCAGTGCTCCGGGCCCTTGGTCTCCAGTTGCAGTTCCACCTCGGCCTCGGTCAGGCCGAGTCGGGGGTCGGTCCGCACATGGCTGATGTCGAGGACGTTGGCGTCGGCGACCGACAGCACGCCCAGCATGGTCGCCAGCGCGCCGGGGCGGTCCGTCAGGCGCAGCCGCAGGCTCAGATAGCGGCCGGCCGCCGACATGCCGTGGGTCAGGATGCGCTGCGTCAGCAGCGGGTCCACGTTGCCGCCGGACAGCAGCGCCACCACCGGCCCCCGGAACGACTTCGGGTCGCTGAGCAGGGCGGCCACCGGGCTCGCACCGGCCGGTTCCACCACCATCTTCGCCCGCTCCAGGCAGAGCAGCAGGGCGCCGGCCAGCTCGTCCTCGGAGACCGTACGGACTTCGTCGACCAGCTCCTGGACCAGGCCGAACGGTACGTCGCCGGGGCGTCCCACCTTGATGCCGTCCGCCATCGTCTGGAGCGAGCCGATCGAGACGGGGTGGCCGGCGGCCAGCGACGGCGGGTAGCAGGCGGCGCCGGCCGCCTGCACGCCGATGATCCGTACGTCGGGCCGGATCGCCTTCACGGCCACGGCGATCCCCGCCGCGAGGCCGCCGCCGCCGATGCCCACGACAATGGTGCGCACCTCGGGGCACTGGTCCAGGATCTCCAGGCCGACCGTGCCCTGTCCCGCGATGATGTCCGGGTGGTCGAAGGGGTGGATGAAGACCGCGCCGGTCTCGTGCGCGTACTCCTGCGCCGCGGCGAGCGTCTCGTCGACGACCTGGCCGTGCAGCCGCACCCGTGCCCCGTACTCACGGGTCGCTGCGACCTTGGGCAGCGGCGCCCCGACCGGCATGAAGACCGTTGCCCGTACGCCGAGGAGCGCAGACGCGAGCGCGACACCCTGCGCATGGTTTCCGGCGCTCGCGGCGACGACACCGGCGGCGCGTTCGACCGGGGAGAGGCCCGCGATGCGTACGTACGCGCCCCGCAGTTTGAACGAGCCGGTCCGCTGCAGGTTCTCGCACTTGAACTGGACGGGTGCGCCGACCAGCGCCGACAGATGGCGGCTGCCCTCCAGCGGGGTGACCCGGGAAACCCCGGAGAGCATCTTCTGCGCCCCCCGGACGTCATCGAGGATCAGCGGGGGAAAACGGCCGGGCGGCGGGAAGTTCATACCGCAAGTCTTGCAGCTGAGAGCGGTTGTGGCCGACGTCGTCGGTCCCGCCCTGCGTCGATGTCCGCAGGTTTGTGCGGCACTGGTACGCGTTGCCCCGGGGCCGCGTACTCTGTCCCCCACCCATCCGACACCGCACGAAGAGAGCTCCCGGCCATGCCCCCTCAGGACATGACGACTGCCGCGTCTCCTTCCGGGGGCGCCACCCCGGAGAACCCGGGTCACGACCACCTTCTCGACGCCCTGCAGCACCAGGTGGCGGTCTTCGCCCGGCGTGCCGAGCAGACCCGCCTCGGCGGCGTCGGCCAGGTGCGCAACTCCATGGACCGGGCCGCGTATCTGCTGCTCAACCGGCTGGACCGGGAAGGCCCCATGGGCGTCAAGGCGCTGGCCGCCGGCATGGGGATCGACTCCTCGACGGTGACCCGGCAGGTCGCGCCGCTCGTGGACACCGGTCTGGTCAAGCGCACGTCGCATCCGGAGGACGGCCGGGCGGTCGTGCTCCAGCTGTCCCCGCGCGGCCAGGCGCGACTGGAGGAGGTCCGCGCCTCGCGGCGCGAGTTGATGTCCCAGGTGACGGACGAGTGGGACGAGGACGAGCGGGACACGTTCTGCGCGTTGCTGACCCGCTTCAACGCGGCCCTGGCCGCGCGGCAGGCGGCGCACCAGCCACCGCCGGCGGGATAGCGGGCACCCATCGGACACCCACCGGGCCCCCGGGGGTTGACCCGGGGCCCGCGGGGCGCTCCGATGGACCTCGTGCGAGAGCGCCAGGAGGTCCGACTGCGGCGCCGTGCCCAGGAGTTCGATGCCTTCGTGGCGGGCGCGGCGGGCCGGCTGCTGCATACCGCGACCCTGCTCACCGCCGAGCCGGCTGATCCGCCCGGTGCCAACGCGCGTGCGCTGCGGCTGCTGACGGCCGCGCTGGCCCGGACGTACGCGGACTGGGACCGGCTGCACGGCGAGGATCCGTACGACCGCACCCGGCAGGACCTGGCCGCCCGGTTCGCCCGGGAGGCGTGGCGTCATCACCGTCCGCGCGGCGGGCTGCTGGACCGGCTGACCCCGCAGGAACGCCTCGTCCTGGTGCTGCGCCTGTACGAGGGTGTTCCCGAGGAGCGGACGGCGGCGCTGCTCGGGGTGCCGGCGGACCGGATCCGCGCGGTGTGCAACCGCTCGGTGGCCACGATGCGCGGGACCAGGAGTCCCACGGTGCGCCGGGGGCACACCCGGCCGCTGGGGGCCGCCCGGTGAGCGGGACCGGGCGCAAGGAGGACGAGGTCCGGCGGATGCTGGAGGCCTGTCACCGTCCGCAGGTGCCCGCCGGACTGGCGGCGCGGGCGGCGGAGCGCGGTGCCCGGCTGCTGCGCCGGCGTCGGGTGCTGCGCCGGCTGTGGCTGGTGACGGCGGCCGCGGTGGTCGTGGCGTTCACGGTGTGGGCGGTGGCGGTCCAGCCCTGGCAGGTGCCGCCCGCCGAGACGACGCCGCCGCTGGACGGCTGGTAGGGCGGCGGAGCCGGATCTCGCGGGAGTGCTCCCCTACGCTCGTCCCCGCACGCGCCAGAAACCCGCCACGACAGATCGGGCGGCGATGTCGAGAACCGGTGACCGGCTCCGTCCCCGGGGTGAACGCGACCACGACGGGTCGCACGAGCACCAAGGAGAACCCTCATGGCCAAGTACCTGATGCTGAAGCACTACCGCGGCGCCCCGGCCCCGGTCAACGACGTCTGTATGGACCAGTGGACGCCGGAGGAGATCTCGGCCCACATGCGGTACATGAACGACTTCGCGGCCCGGCTGGAGAAGTCGGGCGAGTTCGTCGACGGTCAGGCCCTCGCCCCCGAGGGGGCGTGGGTCCGCTACGACGGCGAGGGGCGCCCGCCGGTCACCGACGGCCCGTTCGCGGAGACCAAGGACCTCATCGCCGGCTGGATGATCATCGACGTCGACAGTTACGAGCGGGCCGTCGAGCTCGCCGGGGAGCTGTCGGCCGCCCCCGGCGCGGGTGGCGAGCCGATCCACGAGTGGCTCGAGCTGCGCCCGTTCCTGACCGAGCCGCCCACCATCTCCGAGTGACGCCACCGGTGGACGAGGTCCTGCTCAGGAGCCTCACGCCGGGCGTGCTCACCGTCCTCGTCCGCCGCGGAGCCGACTTCGCGGCGGCCGAGGACGCGGTGCAGGACGCCCTGGTCGAGGCGCTCCGCGTGTGGGAGGCCGACCCGCCCCGGGACGCCAAGGGCTGGCTGGTGACCGTGGCCTGGCGCAAGTTCCTCGACGCCACGCGCGCCGACCGTGCGCGCCGCCGCCGCGAGGACCGGGTCGAGGAGGAGCCGGTTCCCGGGCCGGCGCCCGCCGGGGACGACACGCTCCAGCTCTACTTCCTGTGCGCCCACCCGTCACTGACCCCGGCATCGGCGGTCGCGCTCACGCTGCGCGCGGTCGGCGGGCTGACCACGCGCCAGATCGCCCAGGCCTATCTGGTGCCCGAGGCGACCATGGCGCAGCGGATCAGCCGCGCCAAGCGCACCGTCTCCGACGTGCGGTTCGACCGGCCCGGCGATGTCGCCACCGTGCTGCGGGTCCTCTATCTGGTCTTCAACGAGGGCTACTCGGGCGATGTCGACCTGGCCGCCGAGGCCATCCGGCTCACCCGGCAGCTCGCGGCAGCCGTCGACCACCCCGAGGTGGCGGGGCTGCTCGCCCTCATGCTGCTCCACCACGCCCGGCGGGCCGCCCGGACCGCGTCCGACGGCAGCCTGGTGCCGCTCGCCGAGCAGGACCGGGGCCGGTGGGACACCGCGTCGATCGCCGAGGGCGTCGGAATCCTTCAGGCGGCTCTCGCCCGCGACCGGCTGGGCGAGTTCCAGGCGCAGGCCGCCATCGCGGCGCTCCACGCCGACGCGCCCGCCGCCGAGGAGACCGACTGGGTCCAGATCGTCGAGTGGTACGACGAGCTGGCGGGCCTGACCGACAGCCCGGTCGTCCGGCTCAACCGCGCGGTCGCCGTCGGGGAGGCCGACGGGCCGCGCGCCGGCCTCGCGGCGCTCGCGCCGCTGGACGCCTCGCTGCCCCGCCACACCGCCGTGGCGGCGTACTTCCACGAGCGCGACGGCGACCCGGCGACGGCGGCACGGCTGTACGCGGAGGCGGCCCACCGGGCGCCCAACCTCGCCGAGCGCGATCACCTGACACGCCAGGCCGCCCGGCTCAACGCCCGCCGAGGCCACTGAGGGGTCGCTGACGGGTCGCGCGCACGGCTGCCCGATTTATCCTGGAAAGGCATCCGCCGAGGAGGCTGTGATGACCAGGAAGATCGCCGACTGCCGCAAGTATCCGAGCGTGTCGAACTGCTCGCTGACCATCTCCGGCGAGGAGGAGGAAGTCGTGCGGGCCGCGACCGAGCACGCGGTCTCCGTCCATGAGCACACCGACAGCCTCGACCTGCGCAAGCAGATCAGGGAATCGCTGGAGGACGAGAAGGCCGCCGTCTGAGGTGACCACCCCAGGCACACCGCCAGGCGGGGCCGGCGCTATCGGCCCCGCCCGGGAGTGCATGGCCTGGGGTCTCCGGACGAAAGACCCTAGCCGAGCGCCTGCGTCAGGTCGGCCAGCAGGTCGTCGCCGTTCTCGATGCCGACGGAGAGCCGGACCAGGTCGGCCGGGACCTCCAGCGGGGACCCGGCGGCGGAGGCGTGCGTCATCCGGCCCGGGTGCTCCAGCAGCGACTCGACGCCGCCGAGCGATTCACCGAGCGTGAAGAGCTTCGCGCGGTTGCAGACCTCGACGGCCGCCTCCTCGCCGCCCTGGACGCGGAAGGACACCATTCCGCCGAACGCCTTCATCTGCTTGGCGGCGATCTCATGTCCCTGGTGCTCGGGCAGCCCGGGGTAGAGGACCTGGGTGACCTTGGGGTGGCGGGTCAGCAGGTCGGCGACCTTGGTGGCGTTCTCGCTGTGCCGGTCCATCCGGACGGCGAGGGTCTTGATGCCGCGCAGCACCAGCCAGGCGTCGAACGGCCCGGCGACGGCGCCCATGGCGTTCTGGTGGTACGCCAACTCCTCGGACAGGTCCGGGTCGTTGACGATCAGCGCGCCGCCGACGACGTCCGAGTGGCCGCCCATGTACTTGGTGGTGGAGTGCACCACGACGTCGGCGCCCAGAGCGAGGGGCTGCTGGAGGTAGGGGCTGGCGAAGGTGTTGTCGACGACCAGCCGCGCACCGGCCGTGCGGGCCACGTCGGCGACGGCCGCGATGTCGGTGATGCCGAGCAGCGGGTTGGAGGGGGTCTCCACCCAGATCGCCTTGGTGCGCGGGGTGATCGCCGCCCGGACCGCCGCCACGTCCGAGGTGTCGGCGACCGAGAATTCCACACCCCAGCGCGAGGCGACCTTCGCGAACAGCCGGAACGTGCCGCCGTAGGCGTCGTTCGGGATGACCACGTGGTCGCCGGGCGTCAGCAGCGTACGGAGCAGGCAGTCCTCGGCGGCGAGGCCGGACGCGAAGGCCAGTCCGCGGCGGCCGCCCTCCAGGGCCGCGAGGTTCTCCTCCAGCGCGGTGCGCGTGGGGTTGGCGCTGCGGCTGTACTCGTAGCCGCCGCGCAGGCCGCCCACGCCGTCCTGCTTGTACGTGGACACCTGGTAAATGGGCGGGACAACGGCGCCGGTGAGGGGGTCGGCGGTGTTTCCCGCATGGATCGCGAGAGTCTCGAAGCTGTGCTGGTCGCTCATGGGCCCCGAGCGTAGTTCGTTCCGAGGGCGCTCGACCGGGCACCGTGCCGTCCGGTGACAATGGGGGCATGGAGATTCTGTGGTTCCTGCTCGCGCTGTGCATGCTCGCCGCGGTCGTCGGCCCCTTCGTGCTGCGGCGGCGCGGTGGTATCCGTCAGGTGGCGCCCGGCTCCCCCGACGCGGCCGATCCGGACACCTACGGCTTCGTGCGTCAGGAGGAGCTCGACATCCGGACGCCGGGCCCCGACCAGGATCTCCTCGACGTCCTGGAGGTCGTCCAGCACACCCAGGAGTGGCGGGCCGCCTCCCAGCTGCTGTCCGGGACACCGAAGGACGGCGAGGTGCGGTGGCAGCGGGTGCAGGCGTTCGCCGGGGCCGCGTCGCTGGAGCTGATGCGGCGGCCGGGCGTGGGCGGGGCGTGGCTGCGCAAGTGGCGGGCCGAGGCACCGAAGGACGCGGGCGGCGCGGCCGTGCACGCGGAATTCCTGGTCCAGCAGGCCTGGCGTTCCTCCACGGCCGGTACGGACGACTTCCGGATCATCCTGGAGGAGGCCCGTACCGTGGTCGGCGAGGCGGCCCTGCTGGCGCCGGGCGACCCCGTCCCGTATCTGACGGAGCTGGCCGTCGCCCGCGGACTGGGTTACTCCCACGAGGAGTTCGACCAGCTCTGGGCCAAGATCATCGACCGGGCTCCGGCCCACATGGGCGCGCACATCGCGGCGCTGCACTTCTGGTGCGAGAAGTGGCACGGATCGCGCGAGGAGGCCGACCGCTTCGCGACGGCGGCTGCCGCCCGCGCCCCGCAGGGCTCACTGCTGGCCGCGCTGCCGCTGTTCGCGGTGTACGAGCACCTGCCCGAGGTCAATCTGGTGCAGGGCTTCTACCGGAGCCTGGTGGTGACGAAGGCGGTGGAGGGCGCGATGTTCGCGGTCCACGCGGCGCGCGCCGACGACCCGATGCTCGCGCACGTCCGCCATCTCCTGGTGCTGTTCCTGGTCCGGATGGAACGCTGGTCCGAGGCGATGAACCAGCTGGTCCACATCGACGGCTACGTGGGCGCGCTGCCGTGGACGGAGAACTCCGACCCGGCCGCGGAGTACACCGTGTACCGGGCCCTGGCGGTGGCCGGCTACGAGGCGAACGGCGGCAACCCGGCGACGCTGCCCCGTTAGCCGGGAAGCTCCGCAGCCCCGCGGTGTGCGACCGTGGTGACGCACCCCGAATCCCCGCACCCCGCATCCCCGTACCCCCGTACCGACGCACCCACGACAAGGACCGGTGTTCCCGTGGCCCGACTGATACCCCTGATCCTGATCGGCATCGGCCTCTACTTCTGGTTCAAGGCCCGCAAGCGGGCCGCCGCCTACGTCGAGGACGCCGAGTCCGACACCGGCACGCCCCGCCACTGACCGCGGGCGGCGGAATCGGCACCCCGCGGGCCGGGCCGGTTACCCTCGCTGCGACATGCACGGCGAGGGTTCGGCAAGGGTGGGGGCACCATGCACGACGACCGTACGGACAGACCGGCGATCCCTTCGCTGAGCGGCCGGCCCTGGTGGGCCGCCAACGAAGTTCTGGCCTTCCTCGTGGAACTGGTGGCGCTGGCCTGCCTGTTCGGGTGGGGCTTCACCCTCGGCGACGGCCTGGCCCTCCAACTGCTGCTGGGGGCCGGTGTGCTGGCGGTCGCCATCGCTCTGTGGGCGCTGTTCGCCGCGCCCCGCGCCCGCTTCCCGCTGCCGCTGGCCGGCGTACTCGTGGTCAAGGCCGTGGTGCTCGGCGGCGGCGCTCTCGCCCTGTACGCGGTGGGTCATCCGGTGGCGGCCACGATCATGGCCGTCGTCGTGGTGGTGAACACGGGCCTGGCGGAGACGTTCCGGCGCCGGCCGGCTGCTACGGCATAGCGCGGGACCGCGCCTTTGCCATCCGGGCGACGTCCACCGGACGTCTCAGACGCCGGCCGGCCTGCTTCTGCCGGCCCGGCGGATGTAGCCGATGACACGCGCTCCGACGTGCCCGCACGGCCACGGGCCCGGGACGCGTCCGCGTCCCGGGCCCGTGTCGGTCCGCCCGTGTCGGTCCGTCGGAAGACCGGTCAGATCAGTCCCTGTGCCAGCATCGCGTCCGCGACCAGCTCGAAGCCGGCGATGTTCGCGCCGACCACGTAGTTGCCGGGGCTGCCGTAGCGCTCCGCCGTGGTGAAGCAGGAGTCGTGGATGTGGCGCATGATCTCCGCGAGCCGCTCCTCGGTGTGGGCGAACGTCCAGGAGTCGCGCGAGGCGTTCTGCTGCATCTCCAGGGCGCTGGTGGCCACACCGCCCGCGTTGGCCGCCTTGCCGGGGGCGAAGGCCACGCCGGCCTGCTGGAAGACGCGGACGGCCTCGGGGGTGGTGGGCATGTTGGCGCCCTCGGCGACCGCCTTCACGCCGTTGCGTACGAGGGTCAGCGCGTCCGCCTCGTGGAGTTCGTTCTGCGTGGCGCAGGGCAGCGCCACATCGCAGGGCACGCTCCAGACGCCGGTGCCGGGCACGAAGACGGCCTCGGGCCGGCGTTCCGCGTACTCGGAGACGCGGCCGCGGCCGGCCTCCTTGATCTCCTTGAGCAGGGCGAGGTCGATGCCCTTCTCGTCCACGACGTAGCCGTTGGAGTCGGAGCAGGTCACCACCGTGGCGCCGAGCTGCTGGGCCTTCTCGATCGCGTAGATCGCGACGTTGCCCGAGCCGGAGACGACGATGCGCCGGCCGTCGAGGCTGTCGCCCTGGCTGCGGAGCATTTCGGCGGTGAACAGGACGCAGCCGTAACCGGTCGCCTCCGTACGGACCAGGGCGCCGCCCCAGCCGAGGCCCTTACCGGTGAGGACTCCGGACTCGTAGCGGTTGGTGATGCGCTTGTACTGGCCGAAGAGGTAGCCGATCTCGCGGCCACCCACGCCGATGTCGCCGGCGGGGACGTCGGTGTACTCGCCGAGGTGGCGGTGGAGCTCGGTCATGAACGACTGGCAGAACCGCATGATCTCGGCGTCCGAGCGGCCCTTCGGGTCGAAGTCGGAGCCGCCCTTGCCGCCGCCGATGGGCATGCCGGTGAGGGCGTTCTTGAAGATCTGCTCGAAGCCGAGGAACTTCACGATGCCGAGGTTGACCGACGGATGGAAGCGCAGTCCGCCCTTGTACGGGCCCAGCGAACTGGAGAACTCGACCCGGAAGCCGCGGTTCACGTGGATGTCGCCGGAGTCGTCCGACCACGGCACGCGGAAGATGAGCTGGCGCTCCGGCTCGCATATGCGCTCGATGATCCGGGCGTCCACGAACTCCGGCCGCTGGGCCAGCACCGGTCCGAGCGTCTCCAGGACTTCCCGGACGGCCTGGTGGAACTCCTTCTCGCCCTGGTTGCGGCGGAGGATCTCCGCGTACAGCGGCTCGATGACGCGGTCGGCGGCGTGCGGCGTTGCGGAGTCAGGGGTGGCCGGCATCTGATCAAGACCTTCCATGGTTCGGCTCATGCGCGAAGGCACCCCCGTCCCGAGGGGCGCACCAGGTCCCCCTCGCCGTTGAGGGCGTCGCCCGACTTCACGCAGACCGTGCTCACGAAAGCGACGTACAGGACCGTTGTGGCGTACCGAGTGTCCCAGCGGGACGACGGAATGCTCCACGGGCATCCACATGGTGATCCCTTCATGCCGTCCGCGGGAAGGCCGCGACCGTCCGGCGGGAGGCCGGTTCCGGGCAGAATTGGCCGGGTTGCGGCGGGGTCGCACATCATCCGAAGTGGTGAACCTCACAGCGGCGAAGGGGCGACTGTGAGGTTCCGTCAGTCCTCGCGCGGGCTGCGCAGCATCCACAGACCGGCCGCCGCCGCGAGCAGCACCACGCCCGACACCACGCTCAGGGCGATGTGCAGCCCTTCCTGGCCCACCAGGAAGTTGAGCGAGAGGTTCGCGACGAGAGCGACGAGGACGACGGTCCGGAGCAGCGGTTTCACGGGGTTCCTCCAGGGGGCGGGGTGCCGGGCCTTCTCCGGCGGCGGTGTCCTCATGCTTCCAGCGCGCGGACTCCGGCACGAGGGAGCGGCCTCCCGGACCCATGGTGTAGCGGTCTACACCTCGCGGCGCCCCGCCCCCGTCCGCGCAGGGGTGCGGACCCGGCCTGCGGAGTGCGCCGTCCGGGCCCGCGATGACGGACTATCAGACATGATTCCGTCATGACGACATCACGGGGGAACCGCAGCGACCGCACCCCTCATCCCCCTTACAGACCAACGCCGTTGGCCACCGGACCGCTGTTCGGATACGGGCAGCCGAACCCCTCGTACGCGCCCGGCCGCCCGGAGCGGCACACACCCGGCACACCGCCCCGGGCCGGCGACATGCGGCGCTACCTCGCGGTGGGACTCGACTGCTACCTCTGCATGGTCGCCGGCGGCTTACTGGTCCGGCCGTACGCAGACTCGGCGACCCTTCCCCGGGCCGTCGGACTGCTGATCGTGCCGGTGCTCGTCCTCTCGTTCCTCAACCAGGTGGTGCTCACCTCGGTCGTCGGCGCGGGCGTGGGGAAGCTGATCATGGGGATACGGGTGGTGAGCCTGCCGGACGTGGGGCGTCCCGGCCCCGGGCAGCTCGTGCGGCGCTGGCTGTACGGGCTGTGCTGGCTGCCGCTGCGGCCCTGGTACGGGCTGCGCACCCGGTCGGCCGGGTCCGGTGGCGCCGGTGGCCCCGGTCCGCGCACGGGCTGCGAGGAGAGCGGCGCGTACGGCGACCCGTACGGACTGCGCCAGGTCCTGCGCACCGACTTGGCGGCGCACCGCCGGGCCGTGGCCGGACGGGCGGGCTGAGCCGGCGGACCGTGGCCCGGGCCCGCCGGCCGGGAGTGACGGGAGAGCCGGAGGGACGTCCGGCCGGCGGACCCGTTGCCACCGGCCGGACGGGAGGTAAGCGGCCCGGTCAGGCCGCGGCGTTCTCCGTGATGGTGACCTTGCCCTTGCGGATGGTCGCCAGGCGCGGGGCCCTGCGGGCGATCGCGCTGTCATGGGTGACCATGATGAAGGTGAGCCCGTGCTCCTTCCACATGGTCTCCAGCACCTCCATGATCTCGTCGCGCATCGACTCGTCGAGGTTGCCGGTGGGCTCGTCGGCGAGCAGCACCTTGGGCTGCTTGACCAGGGCCCTGGCTATCGCGACGCGCTGCTGCTGGCCGCCGGACATCTCACCGGGAAGGTGGCCGAGCCGTTCGCCGAGCCCGACCGAGTCGAGCGCCTCGGCGGCCCGTCTGCGCCGCTCCGGCGCCTTGACGCCGAGCGGGACGAGGGCGGTCTCGACGTTCTCCTGGGCGGTGAGCGTCGGGATGAGGTTGAAGCTCTGGAAGACGAAGCCGATGTTCTCGGCGCGGACCTTGGTGAGCTTGGCCTCGCTGAGCCGGGCGAGGTCCACCCCGTCGAGTTCGACGCTGCCGTCCGTGGGACGGTCCAGGCCGCCGAGCATCTGCAGCAGCGTGGACTTGCCGCCGCCGGTGGGGCCCTGGATGACGAGGCGGCCGCCGTCCTCGATGGTCAGGTCGACGCCCGCGAGCGCGTGGACGGTGGACTTGCCGCGCGTGTAGCGCTTGGTGACGCCTTGAAGCGTGTACATGGGCCAACTCCTGCTGGACGGTGATCGCGGATCCCGGGCGACCGCCTCGGGGATCGCGGATCGCTGGGGAACGGGGTACGGGATGCCCGGGTGCCGGTCATCCCGTACGGGCTACTCGACGCGGCGCAGCGCGTCCGCGGGGCGCAGCCGGGAGGCGCGCCAGCCGCCGAAGGCGCCCGCGATCAGCCCGCCCGCGACGGCCAGGCCGACGGCGATCAGGATGACCGAGAGGGAGACGGGTGCGGTCAGCGCGATGTCGAGCGCCTTGGACGCGGTCTGACGGCCGGGGCCGCCCATGCCGCCGCCGCGCCCCGCGCCGCCGCCCGTGGAGCCGAGCTGTGCGGTGAGGGTGGGGCTGATGGCGGTGACGGCGTACGCCCCGGCGAGGCCGATCGCGATGCCGAGGACGCCGCCCATCAGGCCGTTGACGAGGGCTTCGCCGATGACCTGCCGGGTGACGCGGCCGCTCTTCCAGCCGAGCGCCTTGAGCGTGCCGAACTCCCGTACGCGGCGGCTGACCGCCGAGGAGGTCAGCAGCCCCGCCACCAGGAAGGCGGCGATGAGCACGGCGATGGAGAGCCACTTGCCGACGCTGGAGGCCAGGTCGGACGCGGTGGACAGGGAGCCGGACACGGTGTCCGCGAGGTCGGCGGAGGTGGTGACCGTGGTGCCCGTGATGTTCTTCTGGATCGCGGCCTTGACGCTGTCGATCTGCTGGGAGTCAGCAGCCTTCACGTAGACCGTGGTGACCTTGTCCTTCGCGTCGGCGAGGGTCTGGGCCTGCTGGAGCGGGATGTACAGGTTGGCGGCCGCTTCGCCGCTCTCGGCCGTCGAGACGCCGATGATCGAGAACTTCGTCCCGTGGATCGTCACCGTCTTGCCGGTCGAGAGTTCCTTCTCCTTCGCGTACGCGGCGTCGACGACGGCCACCTTCGCGTTGGTCTCGGTCGTCTTGAACGTACGTCCGGTGGTGATCTTCGACGAGGTGAGCGGGCCGAGATCCTGCTTGGCGACGTCGGTTCCGTACACGGTGTAGGAGTTGACGTCGAAGGAGGCGCCGCCGCCCCGGACCTCGCCCTGCGGCTGGCTGGTGCCGCCGCCGGGGCCGCCCCGGCCGCCGCCCTGGGTGGTGCCTTCCTCCTGCTTGAACTCGCCGCGCTTGAACTGGCCGTCCACCTTCATGACGGTCATGCTGAGCCCGCCGACGGCGTCGGCGACGCCGCTCTGCCCGTTCACCTCGGTGACCGTGCTGGAGGCGAGCGTCTGGAAGCCCTGGACCATGACGCGGTCCGTGCTCTGCGTCGCCTCGTCGTCGCTGTCCTTGGCGTCGAACTCGAACCTGGGGCGCTCCGTGGTGGAGCCCGGCGCCGCGGCGGCCTTGGTGACGGTCATGTCCGTGCCGAGGCCGTACAGCGATTGGAGGACCTTGTCCTGGGCCTTGCTCATGCCCGAGGAGACCGAGCTGACGATGATGACCAGCGCAATGCCGAGGGCGAGCCCCGAGGCGACGACGAGCGCCGCCTTTCTGCGGCGGCGCAGCTCGCGCCGGAGGTAGGTGAAGAACATGGCGTGAGGTTAGGAACCTCTTGTGATGGTGGGTTAAGGCCACGATGAGAGCGGGATGAGAACACCCCGGTACGCCGAAGGCGGCGGCACCGCGTCCATGGGGACCGGGTGCCGCCGCCTTCGGCGTACGGGCTGGGGTGCGGCCGGCTCAGGCGTTGGAGCCCGCCGTCCACTGGGACCAGCTCATGTTCCAGCCGTTGAGGCCGTTGTCGGGCTTGATGGTCGCGTCCGGGGAGTTCTTGACGATGACCACGTCGCCGATCATGGAGTTGTTGTAGAACCAGGCGGCGGGCTGGCCGGGGTCACCGGCTCCCTTGGCGTCGGCGAGGCCCACGCAGCCGTGGCTGGTGTTGGCGCTGCCGAAGATGGACTTGGCGCCCCAGTAGTTGCCGTGGATGAAGGTGCCCGACGTGGAGAGCCGCATGGCGTGCGGCACGTCCTTGATGTCGTACTCACCCTTTCCGTCGTCGTCGGTGAAGCCGACCGTCGAGCCGTCCATCCGGGTCTCCTTGAACTTCTCGGAGATCACCATCTGGCCGTTGTACGTCGGGTTGTCCGTCGAACCGGCCGAGATCGGGATGGTCTTGATCGTCTTGCCGTTCTGGGTGACGGTCATCGTGTGCGTCTTGGCGTCCACGGTCGACACCTGGTTGCGGCCGACCTTGAAGGTGACCGTCTTCTGCTGCACGCCGTACACGCCGTCCGCACCTTCGACACCGTCGAGCGCGAGCTTCAGCGTGACGGTGGAGCCGCCCGTCCAGTAGTCCTCGGGGCGCAGGTCCAGGCGCTGGGAGTTGAACCAGTGGCCGGCGACCTGCTGGCCGCTGCTGGACGTCACGGTGATGCCGGCCTGGACGGCCTTCTGGTCCGTGATCGGCTTGTTGAAGTTGATCGAGACCGGCATGCCGACGCCGACGGTGGAACCGTCCTCGGGGGTGAAGTTCCCGATGAAGCTGTTGGCGGGCGAGACGGTGGTGAAGGAGGAGTTCTCGTGGGCCTCGCGGCCCTTCGAGTCCTGCGCGGTCGCGTTGATCTTGTACGTGGTCGAACGCTCCAGCTGCGCGTCCGGCTTCCAGCTGGTGCCGTCGGCCGACAGGGTGCCCTTGACGCTCTCGCCGGCCGCCGTGGTCATCGTGACGACGGTCAGCTTGCCCTTGGTGACGGCGACCTTGGCGGCGTTGTTGATGCTCGCGTTGGTCGAGCCGTTCTTCGGCGAGATCGCTATCTGCGCCTCGGAGGCCTCCTCGGCCGCCGCCTTGTCGACCTCGGCCGCCTGTGACTTCTTCGAGCTGTCCGGGCTTGCGCCGCTCTTGTCCCCGTCGTCGCTGCAGGCCGTGAGCACCAGCACGCCGCCGAGCAGTGCGGACGCGGCCATGAGGCCCTTGCGCCGTTTGCTGTCCGTCATCACACGCTTCTCCATCGTTGCCGAAATCCCCAAAAACCCCGAGCCAGGCCGTCGACCGGCGATACCCGTCAATGTTCCAAGAACACCCTGAATGGGTGACCCGTTCCACATCTGCCTCAGATGTGGGGAACACCACTCATCGACGCGGTGGTGACAGCCGTGGTTCCCGCTGGTCCTCACCTATGTGTCCGCCGGCGCTCGACGCCCGGTCGTCCAGCACGTCCGCGACCCGGATGTACCGGCCGCTCACGCGCACCGGCCCCGGTCCGCCGGGTGCGGGCCGGGGCCGGTGTTCCCACTGGCTAGGCCCGCCGCTCCGTGCTGCCGTTCCTGTCGTCCTTCTCCCCATTGTGCGGGACGCCAAAAGTGCGCTCGTCGCCTTCGGCCTCTTCGTCGTCCTCGTCGTCGCCCTCCTCACCGTCCTCGTCCTGGTCGTCGTCGAGGTTCCATCCGTCCGGATCCTCGGGGTCGTAGTCGATGGTCTCGCTGCTCCAGGAGGCCTGGGTCAGCTCGACCCCCGGCACCTCGCTGACCAGGTCGAACGGGTCGATCAGGGAGGCGAGCGCCTCCGCACCGTCTTCCCGTACCGCGGTCTCGGCACGCGTGCGTTCCTCGGCGGACTCGCCGCCCGGCTCCCCGTACTCCGCCGCGAGGCTTTCCAGCGCGGTCCCGCTCAGGGCGTCGGCGTCCGTGATCTCCAACACCATTTCGACACGAAGGCGAACGAATCGTGATGACTCAGAAGTACTCATGAGGTGGAGCGTAAAGGGACCGGCCGTCATGACTTTCCCGCGACCCGCTGCGTTCATTAGCATCGGCGCAACAGGCCTGAGGGCACCCGGCATTCGGGGAGCCCTCTCCCGTACGGCTGCCCCGAGGGGGATCGATCCCGTGGTCATTGCCCGCCGCCCGTTCCTGACCGCCACCGCCGCGGCGACACTCCTGTGCGCCTTGTGGTTCGTCCCGTCCGCCAACGCGGGCGACGCGGGCACCGCGCCGGGCACGGCAGGCCACAGCGCCACCGCCGATGATTCGGGTACGGAGTCGGCAGCGCTCTCCGACACCGGGACCGGCACCGACACGACGCCGTACGTCCTCGGCGGCATGGCGCTCCTGGGCGCGGGTGCCGGTTTCGTCGCCCACTCGGGCCGCCCCGGGGGTCCGCAGCCCGCGGTGTGAGCCGCGTACGCGAGAGCGGCCACCAGGTTCGCCCGGTGGCCGCTTCCCCGTGTACGGCCGCGGTCAGGCCAGCGGGCCGGTGACGGGCTCGACCGCCGCGACGAGCTTGCCGGCCCGGACGAAGGCGTCAGCCGCCGCCAGGTCCGGCGACAGGAAGCGGTCCGGGCCGGGGCCCTCGACGCCCGCCGCCCGCAGCGCCTCGATGGCGGCGAGCGAGGCGGGGGCCGGGGTCAGGCCCTGCGCGGCGCGCAGTTCGACGGCGCGGGTCGCCGCGTACAGCTCGACGGCGACGATCCGGGCGAGGTTGTCGACGGCGGTACGGAGCTTGCGCGCGGCCGACCAGCCCATCGAGACGTGGTCCTCCTGCATCGCGGAGGACGGGATCGAGTCGGCGGAGGCGGGGACGGCGAGCCGCTTCATCTCGCTGACCAGGGCGGCCTGGGTGTACTGGGCGATCATCAGGCCCGAGTCGACTCCGGCGTCGTCGGCGAGGAACGGCGGCAGCCCGTGCGAACGGTTCTTGTCCAGCAGCCGGTCGGTGCGCCGCTCGGTGATCGAGCCGAGGTCCGCCGCGACGATCGCCAGGAAGTCGAGGACGTACGCGACCGGCGCCCCGTGGAAGTTGCCGTTGGACTCGACCCTTCCATCGGGCAGCACCACCGGGTTGTCGACGGACGAGGCCAGTTCGCGGTCGGCGACGGTCGCGGCGTACGCGAGGGTGTCGCGGCCCGCGCCGTTGACCTGGGGCGCACAGCGCACCGAGTAGGCGTCCTGGACGCGCGGCGCGTCGTCCTGGTGGTGACCGGTGAGGCCGGAGCCTGCCAGCACCCGCAGCATGTTGTCGGCGCTGGCGCCCTGGCCGGGGTGCGGGCGGATGGCGTGCAGCTCGGGGGCGAGGACCCGGTCCGTGCCGAGCAGGGCCTCCAGCGAGAGGGCCGCCGTGATGTCGGCCGAGGTGTAGAGGCTGCGCAGGTCGGCGAGGGCCATCACGAGCATGCCGAGCATGCCGTCGGTGCCGTTGAGGAGGGCGAGGCCCTCCTTCTCGCGCAGCTCGACCGGGGTGATGCCGTGGGCGGCGAGGAGCTCACCGGCGGGGCGCACGGTGCCGTCGGGGCCCTCCGCGTCGCCCTCGCCCATCAGGGTCAGGGCGCAGTGCGAGAGCGGTGCCAGGTCGCCGGAGCAGCCCAGGGAACCGTACTCGTGCACGACGGGTGTGATTCCGGCGTTGAGTACGTCCGCCATCGTCTGCGCGACCTCGGGCCGCACGCCCGTGTGACCGGAGGCGACGGTCTTCAGCCGCAGGAACATCAGCGCCCTGACGACCTCGCGCTCGACGCGCGGGCCCATGCCGGCGGCGTGCGAGCGGACGATGTTGCGCTGGAGCTGAGCGCGGAGCTCCGGGCTGATGTGGCGGCTGGCCAGGGCACCGAATCCGGTGGAGACGCCGTAGACCGGCTCCGGCTTGGCGGCGAGCGCTTCCACGATCTCGCGCGCGGCGGCCAGGGCGCTCACCGCGGTGGCGGAGAGCTCGACACGGGCGTTGCCGCGGGCCACGGCGATGACGTCCTGAGCAGTGGTACCGGACGTCCCCACCACGACTGTATGCATATCCATATTCAGAAGCGTACGGATTGAAAGCCTTCATGTCACTAGTGGTCGTCGGGTTGACCCCTTACCGGATCCATCGCCTCGGGGACGGCTCCGCGCAGCCGGCGACGGTCGTGGGCGGATTTGGGCGGGGAGTCCGCCAGCCGGATGACCTCGCCGTCCCGCCCGGCCACCACGGGCCTGCTGGAGCGGGCCGCCTTCGCCCGGTACTGGGCCGCGTCCGCGAGCCGGAAGAGCCGCCGCGCGGAGACCACGGGACCGATCGGGTCCCCCGTGGACGCGATCCCGCAGGCGACCCCGTTGCCGAACTCCAGCTCGGCGGCCCGGTCGCAGAGCTCCGTGGCCACCGCGATCACCTCGTCCGCCCCGGGCCCCAGGGCCAGCAGACAGAACTCGTCCCCGCCGAGCCGGGCCGCCAGCGCGCCGGGCAGCATGGCGCCGCACCGGGAGAGCACGGAGCCGAAACGTTCCAGCAGACGGTCGCCGACGGCATGCCCGTGCGTGTCGTTGACCCGCTTGAGCCCGTTGAGGTCGCAGACGGCCAGGCTCACCACCGAACCGTCCTCCCGGTGCCGCTCCACCGCCTCGTCGAGGCGCATGTCGACGGCCCGACGGTTGGCGAGGCCGGTCAGCGGGTCGGTGAAGGCGAGCTTGCGCACCTCCTCCAGGCGCTCCGTCTGCGAGATCCCGGCGGCCACCACGGCGGCCAGCACGGTGGCGAAGTCCGCGTCCCGGCGGTCGAACACCGGCTCCCCCACCGGCCGCGCCACATAGAGCTCGCCCCAGGCCCGCCCGTGCAGCACGATCGGCGCGACCACGCAGCAGCCACGCCCGCGCCGGCGCAGCGCGGCCACCCGCTGGTGGCAGTAGCCCCGCCCGTAACCATGCGCGCCCGCCACCTCCGCGCCCCCCGTGTCCACACCCCCGGGCTCCCGCTCCACCGGACCGTCGGCGGTCTCCACCCAGGCGTCCGGCTCACCGCCCCCGGCCCACCGCTCGTGCAGGAACTCGGTGATCTCCGGGAACTGGTGCACCGGGTACGTCTCCTCGTCGGGGAACTCCTCCTCCCCCTCGGCCCGCTCGCCCGCGTTGACCAGCACCCGCAGCCGCCCGCGGTCGCGCTCCCAGACCGACAGCGCGGCGAAGCTGCCGCCCAGCGCCTCGCACGCACCCAGCGCGGCCGCCCGCCAGCACCCCCGCGGGGTGTGCGCCGCCGCCATCGCCTGCGCAAGCGAAACCACGGCCCGCAGCCGCGCATCGTCACCACCCATCGCCCCAGCTTATGTAGTTTTGCGATGATTTGATCAGCGCGAAGCCCTATTCATGCACGGTGCGTCGCGAAACCGTCACAGCGAGTCAATATCCGGTCACTCCCCCGGCCAGTTCGGCTTCCGCTTCTCGTTGAACGCGGCCACCCCCTCCGCCCGGTCGCCGGAGAAGGCCACCGAACGCCACGCGGAGTCCTCGACCTCCAGACCTGCCCGCAGATCGAGCCCGTGGCCGAGCCGCAGCGCCCGCTTGGCCGCCCGCAGGCCCACCGGGGAGTTCCCCGCGATCCGGCCGGCCAGCGCGAGCGCCTCGCCCCGGTCCTCACCGGCCGCGACCAGCTCGTCGACCAGGCCCAGCTCGCGCGCCTCGGCCGCCTCCACGCGGCGGGCGGTGAAGATCAGCTCGGCGGCCCGCGCCGCCCCGATCCGACGCGGCAGCAGCTGGGTGCCGCCACCGCCCGGGATGACCCCGACCGACACCTCGGGCAGGCCCACCAGGGCGGTCCGGTCGGCGACGATGAGATCGCAGGACAGGGCGAGCTCGAACCCGCCCCCGAGCGCGAAGCCGTGCACGGCGGCGATCGTCGGCATCGGCAGTTCGAGGACTCCGGTGTAGGCGGCGCGCGCGGTGGGCCGCTGGCGCACCAGGTCGGCGTCGGTGAAGGAGTTGCGCTCCTTGAGGTCCGCGCCGACGCAGAAGGCCCGCTCGTGGCTGGAGGTGAGCACCGTGACCCGGACGTCCGGGTCGGCGGCGAGCGAGGCACAGGCGGCGGCGATCGAGCGGGCCATGTCGGTGGACACCGCGTTCATGGCCCCGGTCCGGTCGAGGACCAGCTCGGCCACGTGCTCCAGGCCCTCGTGACCCCGTACGACGACGAACTCCCCGAACCGCTGCTCGGACGTGACGGTCATGACTGCACCCCTGTCGGTTAACGAGCGTTACCGGAGGGATCCTAGGGCGTGTTTCGAAAGTAGCGCCGTCCGCCCGGAGGGCGGGCCCCGCGGCGTCTGGTGCGTGCGATCGCAAGGCGTGGAATTGGTCTCGTAGCGGAGCTACTAGGGCATTTCCACAACGCGGCGAGCGTGCGTGCCAGGCGTCGCGGGGCAGGCGGGACTTTCGAAACACACCCCAGAGCTCTCCCGCCCGGTCCTGACCGGAACTCCGGACAGGACCCAGGGAGATCAGGGGGCGGTCAGGACGTGCCGCGGCGGGCCAGCAGCCACGGCTCGACGATGCCGAGCCCACGCACCGGGCGCTGCCACATCGGCTGCAGCCCGTAGCGGTACTTGGGTACGTGAGCGGGCTCCACGCCGTCCGCGGCCTCCTTCGCGGCGGCCGCCGCCTCCTCCGCGGCCTGGGCCTCGGAGACGGGGGCGTCGCCGGTACGGGTCAGCTCCTTGGCGAACGCCCCGTCCACCAGGACGGCGTCCTTCGGCGCTATCGACGTCAGCCGGCTGGCCAGGTTCACCGTGGTGCCGAAGACATCGCCCATCCGGGTGGTGACGGTGCCGAACGCGATGCCGACGCGCAGCGCCGGCATCGTCTCGTCCAGGGTCATCGCCTCGATGAGGCGCAGCGCGATCTCGGACGCGGTGCCCGCGTCGTCGGCGGCGAAGAGGACCTCGTCACCGAGGGTCTTGATGAGCCGGCCGCCGTGCGCGGCGACGAGGTCGGCGCAGGTGGTCTCGAAGGACTCGACGAGTTCCCCGAGCTCCTCCTCCTCCAGCCGGCGGGTCAGCCGGGTGAAACCGACGAGGTCGGCGAAGCCGACGGCCAGGCGCCGGTCGACCATCTCGTCGTCGTCCGCGGCCTGCACGACCCGGCCGGTGGCGGCGGCGAGCTGGCGCCGCCACACGTAGACCAGGAACTCCTCCAGTTCGGGCAGGAGCAGCTCGATCAGGGGATACGTGACCTCGGTGCGGGTCATGCCCGGCTCGGGCGGCTCGGTGAGGCCCTCCAGGAAGGAATCGATCTGCCATTCGGCCAGCCGGGCGGTGGTCTGCCCGGTCGACCGGGCCACCTGGATCGCCATCGGCTCGCTGAGCAGCCCGGCCTCGACCAGACCCGAGAGCCGCCGCAGCGCCAGCACGTCCGCCTCGGTGAGCGCCTTGGCCTGGCCGATGTCGGCGAAGCCCATGGCCCGCCAGAACCGGGAAGCCAGGTCCATGGAGACGCCCGCGGTCCGGGCGGCCTGGAACGGGGTGTAGCGGCGGTCGGCGCCCAGGATCAGCTGTTCCAGCCGGATCGCCAGGGGATCGTCGGTCGGTTCGGCCGTGTGGTCGACTTCGTGATGCGGTGTCGCGTGGACCGAGGAGTCCGGCGGGGGCTCCGCGCCCGCGTCGGAGTTCGTGTCGTCGACGGTCACCAGCCGCCTCCTGCCCGTTCCCTGCGCACTGCCCTGCCGATCTGTCGGTGGATCGCCTCAACGATACGGCAGGTGTGCCCTACCTCACGTCGTCGAGGCGTTACCCGACGGGTCGGGGCGTGCGGTACCGCTCGGAAGTCCTTCTCAGGTCAGTCCACCCTCCGCGCCGCGCAGGTGCACGATGTCGCCCGCCGAGACCGGCTCCCTCAGGCCGTCGCCCGAGGACAGGACCAGCCGGCCGTCCCCGTCGATCGCCACCGCCTCGCCGACGAGGGTGCGGTCGCCCGGCAGCTGCGCCCGTACGGTCCGCCCGAGGGTCGCGCAGCCCGCCGCGTACGCCTCCTGGAGCCCGCTGGCCATGGCGTCGCCGTCCGCCGCCCTCCACTGCCCGTACCACTGCTCCAGGGAGCGCAGGACGCCCCGCAGCAGCGTCTCGCGGTCGGTGGAGACCGCGCCGGCGAGGGCGAGCGAGGCGGCGGTGGGGGCGGGCAGCTCGTCGGCCCGCAGGGAGACGTTGAGTCCGATGCCGATGACGACGCCGTCGCCGGCCCGCTCGGCGAGGATGCCGCCCGTCTTGCGCTCCTGGCCGTCGACCGTGACCAGGAGGTCGTTGGGCCACTTCAGTGCCGTGTCGACGCCCGCCGCCCGCGCCAGGCCGGTCGCCGCCGCGACGCCCGCCAGGAGCGGCAGCCAGCCCCACCGCCGCACCGGGACGGCACCCGGCGTCAGGTAGACGGAGAAGAACAGGCCGGAGCGGGCCGGAGCGGTCCAGGTGCGGTCCAGGCGGCCGCGGCCGGCGGTCTGCTCCTCGGCGACCAGGACGGCGCCCTCGGCGAGGGAGGCCGCGCGTGCGGCGAGGTCGGAGTTGGTGGAACCGGTGCTGTCGACGACGTCGAGGGCGGTCCACAGCCCGCCGGGGAGCAGCAGTCCGCGGCGCAGCGCGGGAACGTTCAGGGGCGGCCGGTCCAGGTCCGACCAACGGCTCTGTGGCGCATCCGAGGGTGTCATGCAAGCCACCCTAGGTGTGTCAAACGACGCACTGCCGAACCGTATCCGCGCCGATACGCTACGGATCAGTAGCCGTCAGCGTGCGGCCCGTCAGCCGTACACCCGCTGATCAGCAGCACAGTCGTCCCCGTGACCAGGCAGGGAGCCGCCACCCGATGTCCGAGCCGGAAGAGATCGACATCCACACCACCGCGGGCAAGCTCGCGGACCTGCAGCGCCGTATCGACGAGGCGACCCACGCGGGTTCCGCGCGCGCGGTGGAAAAGCAGCACGCGAAGGGCAAGTTGACCGCGCGCGAGCGCGTCGATCTCCTGCTCGACGAGGGTTCGTTCGTGGAGCTGGACGAATTCGCCCGGCACCGCTCGACGAACTTCGGCATCGAGAAGAACCGGCCGTACGGGGACGGTGTCGTCACCGGGTACGGCACGGTCGACGGCCGCCCCGTCTGCGTGTACTCGCAGGACTTCACCATCTTCGGCGGCTCGCTCGGCGAGGTCTACGGTGAGAAGATCGTCAAGGTGATGGACTTCGCGCTGAAGACCGGCTGTCCGGTCATCGGCATCAACGACGGCGGTGGCGCGCGCATCCAGGAGGGTGTCGCGGCGCTGGGCCTCTTCGCGGAGATCTTCCGCCGCAACGTGCACGCCTCGGGTGTCGTCCCGCAGATCTCCCTGATCGTCGGCCCGTGCGCCGGCGGCGCGGTCTATTCCCCCGCGATCACCGACTTCACGGTCATGGTCGACCAGACCTCGCACATGTTCATCACCGGACCCGACGTCATCAAGACGGTCACCGGCGAGGACGTGGGCTTCGAGGAGCTCGGCGGCGCCCGTACGCACAACACCACCTCGGGCGTGGCGCACCACATGGCGGGTGACGAGAAGGACGCCATCGAGTACGTCAAGTCGCTGCTGTCGTACCTGCCGTCGAACAACCTCTCCGAGGCCCCGGCCTTCCCGGAGGAGGCGGACCTGGAGACCTCCGCCGAGGACCGTGAGCTGGACACGCTCATCCCGGACTCGGCGAACCAGCCGTACGACATGCACACCGCGATCGAGCACGTGCTGGACGACGGCGAATTCCTGGAGACGCAGGCCCTGTTCGCGCCGAACATCCTCACCGGCTTCGGCCGGGTGGAGGGTTATCCGGTCGGCATCGTCGCCAACCAGCCCATGCAGTTCGCCGGTTGCCTCGACATCAACGCGAGCGAGAAGGCCGCACGGTTCGTCCGCACGTGTGACGCCTTCAACGTGCCGGTGCTGACCTTCGTCGACGTCCCGGGCTTCCTGCCGGGTGTCGACCAGGAGTACGGCGGCATCATCCGCCGCGGCGCCAAGCTGATCTACGCGTACGCGGAGGCGACCGTCCCGCTGATCACGGTGATCACCCGCAAGGCGTTCGGCGGCGCCTACGACGTCATGGGCTCCAAGCACCTGGGCGCCGACATCAACGTCGCCTGGCCGACCGCGCAGATCGCCGTCATGGGCGCGCAGGGCGCGGTCAACATCCTGCACCGCCGCACGATCGCCGCCGTCACGGACGCCGACGAGAGGGAGGCGACCCGCGCCGAGCTGATGGCGGACTACGAGGACGCGCTCCTCAACCCGTACGTGGCGGCCGAGCGCGGCTACGTCGACGCGGTGATCATGCCGCACGAGACCCGGGCACAGGTGGTGAAGGGGTTGCGGCAGCTGCGGACCAAGCGGGAGTCGCTGCCCCCGAAGAAGCACGGCAACATCCCCCTCTAGAAAGGGTCCTGGCCATGATCAAGGTCGTACGGGGCAACCCGACCCCGGAGGAGCTGGCCGCCGCCCTCGCGGTGGTCCGTGCGCGCGCCGCGGCGGCGTCCGCCGTGTCCTCCGGCGCGCCGGAGCTGCCCGCTCAGTGGTCCGACCCGGCCGGGCTGGCCCGTCGCGGCCGCCACGTGCCGGGACCGCGCGCCTGGGCGCGTACGTACTGGCCCGGCTAAGGCCTCTCCTTCGGAGCAGGCTGGGCTCGATCCAGACGAAAGCCCCTGGTCGTGGACGTCACCGGAGGCCCGGATTCCCCGCGGGGGGTCCGGGCCTCCGGCACGCACCGGAAGGACCTGGTCCGTTCTCACACGTGCGGTTGAGTACGGATACTCAGGCGCGACGGCCGGGCCCACCGCAGGATCGGATCATGTTGTGGTCCGACCCCGAGAACAAGCCGCCGAAGGAACTGCGCGACGCCCAGGACATGATGCGGCGCGCGGGGCTGGTGCTCGCGCTCGCCATGGTCGTCGCGATGATCGTGCTCGGGACGCGGTGAGGGGGCCCGCGCCCGCCCTCGTACGATGGCGCCCATGACTGTTCCCGCACCCCGCCGCCTCGTGCTCGCCTCGCAATCACCCGCCCGTCTGGGACTGCTGCGGCAGGCCGGATTCGCGCCCGAGGTGATCGTCAGCGGGGTCGACGAGGACGCGCTGAGCGCCCCGACACCGGCCGAGCTCGCGCTCGTCCTGGCCCGGGCCAAGGCCGCCGTCGTGGCCGGCCTGCCGGAGGCCGCGGGCGCGCTGGTCATCGGCTGCGACTCGGTGCTCGAACTCGACGGTGAGGCCCTCGGCAAACCGGCCGACGCCGAGGAGGCCACGGCCCGCTGGAAGTCCATGCGGGGGCGCTCCGGGGTCCTGCGGACGGGTCACTGCCTGACGGACACCGCGAGCGGGCGCACCGCCGCCGCCACCGCGTCCACGACGGTCCGCTTCGGGGAGCCGTCCGACGCCGAGGTCGCCGCGTACGTGGCCTCCGGCGAGCCGCTCCACGTCGCGGGCGCCTTCACCCTCGACGGGCGCTCGGCGCCCTTCGTGGACTCCATCGACGGCGACCCGGGCAATGTCATCGGGCTCTCGCTGCCGTTGCTGCGACGGCTGCTGGGAGAGCTCGGGATCCAGGTCACCGACCTCTGGGTCTGACGCGCCCGGATCAGACGGGGGCGGGAGCCGCCGGCTGCCCGGGCTCGGCGCCGGGGGCCGGCTCCTCGTCGGCGGCGGGGCCGTACGCCACCAGGGTCAGCACGATCAGGCCGAGCACCACCATCATCAGGGCGAACGCCGACCAGCCCACCAGGCCGACCGTCAGCGCGCCCAGCACGCCGTGGATGACCGCGCAGCCGATGAGCACGATCCGGGCGACGCGGCCCGGGGCCCGGTCGCGGATGCCCGCCAGCAGGAGCAGTACGCCGCACAGCACCAGGAACAGTCCCGAGACACCGCCCAGCACCCACGTCCCCTTGGACATGACGGCGGGATCGGTGCCGGCCAGGGACATGTCCTGGTTCTTCACGACCGTTCCCAGGACCACGTTGATGATCACGATGCCCACGGCTTCCGCGAACAGCACCAGCGCGGCTATGACAGCCACCGGCCTGCGCACCACGGCGCTCACCCCCTGTTACCTGCAGTACGTGCGATAGCGCGGACCCTACTAACCGGTAATCCCGCGGACAAGGGGTGGGGCCAACCCCTTCACACCCCTGCTCGGACCCCACTTGTGCGGGCCCGGGTGCGTCGGGCAAAGAATTACGCACCGCTTAGTAGGAACTCCACAAAGAAACACGGGGAGTCGCTGCCCGTGCCGACAGAGACCTGGGCCACACCTCGTGGCTACTGTGCCGTCATGGTCTCCGGCGTACCGTGGTGCCACAAGGGATTACGCGACTCGAGCAAGCCTCGAATCACACTCCGTGTGGGCAAGCTCACCATTGGGGACGGGTCGTAGGACCGTGTCGGTTGTCCCTAAACTCAGCTTGTTTCAAGGAGGGAGCCATCGTGCGCAAGGTGCTCATCGCCAACCGTGGCGAAATTGCTGTCCGTGTTGCCCGAGCTTGCCGGGATGCGGGAATCGGGAGCGTGGCCGTCTACGCAGACCCGGACCGCGACGCTCTGCATGTGCGTGCGGCCGACGAGGCATTCGCGCTGGGCGGTGACACCCCGGCCGCCAGCTATCTGGACATGGCCAAGGTGCTCCAGGCGGCCAAGGACTCCGGGGCGGACGCGATCCACCCGGGTTACGGCTTCCTTTCGGAGAACGCCGAGTTCGCCCAGGCCGTACTCGACGCCGGTCTCACGTGGATCGGCCCGCCGCCGCAGGCGATCCGGGACCTCGGCGACAAGGTCGCGGCCCGTCACATCGCCCAGCGCGCCGGCGCCCCGCTCGTCGCGGGCACCCCGGACCCGGTCGGGGGTTCCGCCGAGGTCGTCGCCTTCGCCGAGGAGCACGGGCTGCCGATCGCCATCAAGGCGGCCTTCGGCGGTGGCGGGCGCGGGCTGAAGGTCGCGCGCACGCTGGAGGAGATCCCGGAGCTGTACGACTCCGCGGTCCGTGAGGCCGTCGCCGCGTTCGGGCGCGGGGAGTGCTTCGTGGAGCGCTACCTCGACAAGCCGCGGCACGTGGAGACCCAGTGCCTGGCCGACACCCACGGCAACGTGGTCGTCGTCTCCACCCGTGACTGCTCGCTCCAGCGCCGCCACCAGAAGCTGGTCGAGGAGGCCCCGGCCCCCTTCCTGTCCGAGGCGCAGAACGCGGAGCTGTACGCGGCGTCCAAGGCGATCCTGAAGGAGGCCGGCTACGTCGGCGCCGGCACGGTCGAGTTCCTGGTCGGTACGGACGGCACGATCTCCTTCCTCGAGGTCAACACCCGCCTCCAGGTGGAGCACCCGGTCACCGAGGAGGTCACCGGAATCGACCTCGTACGCGAGATGTTCCGCATCGCCGACGGCGAGGAGCTCGGCTACGGGGACCCGGAGATGCGCGGCCACTCGTTCGAGTTCCGCATCAACGGCGAGGACCCGGGCCGCGGCTTCCTGCCCGCCCCGGGCACCGTCACCGTCTTCGCGCCGCCGAGCGGTCCCGGTGTCCGCCTCGACGCGGGCGTGGAGTCGGGCTCGGTCATCGGCCCGGCGTGGGACTCCCTGCTCGCCAAGCTGATCGTGACCGGTGCGTCACGCGCACAGGCGCTCCAGCGCGCGGCCCGCGCGCTGGCCGAGTTCAACGTCGAGGGCATGGCCACCGCCATCCCCTTCCACCGCGCGGTCGTCGCGGACCCGGCGTTCACCTCCGACCCGTTCCGCATCCACACCCGCTGGATCGAGACGGAGTTCGTCAACGAGATCAAGCCGTTCACCGTCCCGGCCGACGCGGAGGCGGACGAGGAGTCCGGCCGCGAGACGGTCGTCGTCGAGGTCGGCGGCAAGCGCCTGGAGGTCTCGCTGCCCTCGTCGCTGGGCATGAGCCTGGCCCGTACGGGACTCGCGGCGGGCGCCAGGCCGAAGCGCCGTGCGGCGAAGAAGTCCGGCTCGGCGGTATCCGGTGACACCCTCGCCTCCCCGATGCAGGGCACGATCGTGAAGATCGCGGTGGAGGAGGGCCAGGAGGTCAAGGAGGGCGATCTGATCGTCGTCCTGGAGGCCATGAAGATGGAGCAGCCGCTCAACGCCCACCGTGCCGGCACGATCAAGGGCCTGGCCGCCGAGGTCGGCAGCTCGGTCTCCTCCGGTGCGGTCATCTGCGAGATCAAGGACTGATCCGCAGGGCATCTGCTCCCCACCTGTTCCACCGGCGCCCCGCTCATGTCGTACGACGTGACCGGGGCGCCGGTCATTCCGGGAGCGGTCCGCCGCCCGACATTACGGAGGGCACCTCCGGTTGCACGATGGCATCCTGGACCCCGGAGCGATAAAGGGAGGACTGCGCGATGGCGATGAGCACGGTACGGACACCGGTCCACACGCCGGACCGGCCCATGCGCGCCGACGCGCGCCGCAACTACGACCGGCTGCTGACCGAGGCCCGCGAATCCTTCGCCGAGCACGGCACCGCCGCCTCCCTGGAGGACGTCGCGCGACGGGCGGGCGTGGGCATCGGCACCCTCTACCGGCACTTCCCGACCCGGCACGCACTGATGAGCGCGGTCTTCCAGGAGGCGGTGACCTCCCTGATCGCCCGCTCCCGCGAACTGGCCGGGGCGGAGCAGCCGTGCGCCGGCCTGGTGGAGTGGCTGGGTGCGCTCATCACTCATGCGGGTGAGTACCGCGGGCTGGCCCAGGCGCTCATGTCGACGTGCCGGGACGAGACCTCGGCCCTGTCGCCGTGCAACGTGCCGTTGCGCGAGGCGGGTGCGGTGCTGCTGGCCCGGGCCCAGACGAGCGGGGCCGTACGGGCCGAGGTGTCCATCGACGACCTGATGCAGCTGACGAACGCGATCGCGCTGGCCGCCGAGCAGTCACCGGACGATCCGGAACTGGCGGGGCGGCTGCTGACGCTGACGCTGCGGGGGCTGAGCAGTTCCAGCCCCCGCGGCGATTGAGGTACGGGGGCCCGGGGGCGGAGCCCCCGGCTACCGCCGACGCAGGTCCGCAACCCTCGCCCGGTCCCCCTGCCCCTGCTCGGCCAGCACCGCCGCCCCCCGCAACTGCTGCGCATGCGTCCGGCGCTGCCCCGGCAGGGGCATGTCGCGACGGGCCGCACGCCCCGGTGGCGCGGTGTCGGCCGAGGCGGGCGCGCCTCCCGCGCCCGCCACCGCGATCTGTACGCCCTGGTCCGCCAGGGCCTGCAGCTCCGCGGCCGCCCGGTCGTCGTGCGCGGCCGGTTCGTCCGTCACCAGACGGGTGATGAGATCCGTCGGCACGGTCTGGAACATGGTGTCGGAGCCCAGCTTGGTGTGGTCGGCGAGGACCACCACCTCCCCCGCGGCCTGCACCAGCGCCCGGTCCACGCTCGCGGAGAGCATGTTGGACGTGGAGAGTCCGCGTTCGGCGGTGAGGCCGCTCCCGGACAGGAAGGCGCGCGAGACCCGCAGTCCCTGGAGCGACTGCTCGGCCCCACTGCCCACCAGGGCGTAGTTGGAACCGCGCAGGGTGCCCCCGGTCATCACCACTTCCACCCGGTTGGCATGGGCCAGCGCCTGGGCGACGAGCAGCGAGTTGGTGACCACGGTCAGACCGGGGACCCGCGCGAGCCGGCGGGCCAGCTCCTGCGTGGTCGTACCGGCGCCGACGACGATGGCCTCGCCCTCTTCGACGAGGCCGGCGGCCAGGTCGGCGATGGCCGTTTTCTCCGCGGTGGCGAGATGGGATTTCTGCGGAAAGCCGGACTCCCGCGTAAAACCGCCCGGCAAGACCGCACCGCCGTGCCGGCGGTCGAGGAGTCCTTCTGCCTCCAGTGCCCGCACGTCCCGCCGTACGGTCACTTCGGAGGTCTGGACGACGCGGGCGAGCTCACGGAGCGATACCGCCCCGTTGGCACGCACCATTTCGAGGATCAACTGACGACGTTCTGCAGCGAACACAAAACTGACAGTAACGTGACCGCCCGAGCGTTTTCAGCTGTTTGCGCCGAATAACAGAAGTTGTACATACAAGGGGCCGCCAAGTGGTATAGGCGGCCCCGTTGTTGTTCCGTACTGATCGAACGGCGGTCGGCGGACCGCCTGAGTTGCCGGGAGTTGCCGGGGAATGGCGGGTTCCCCGGGGACTCGGGCGGGGTGGCTACCCCTCGCCCGCCTGCTTCCGGGTGTGCAACTGACGGGCCACTTCCGCGATCGATCCCGACAGGGACGGATACACAGTGAAGGCGTTTGCGATCTGTTCCACGGTCAGGTTGTTGTCGACCGCGATCGAGATGGGGTGGATCAGCTCGCTCGCCTTCGGCGCGACGACACAGCCGCCCACCACGATGCCGGTGCCGGGCCGGCAGAAGATCTTGACGAAGCCGTCCCGGATGCCCTGCATCTTGGCCCGCGGGTTGCGCAGCAGCGGGAGCTTGACGACCCGGGCGTCGATCTTGCCTCCGTCGACGTCGGCCTGGCTGTAGCCGACCGTGGCGATCTCGGGGTCGGTGAAGACGTTGGAGGAGACCGTCTTCAGGTTCAGCGGGGCCACCGCGTCACCGAGGAAGTGGTACATCGCGATCCGGCCCTGCATGGCGGCGACCGAGGCGAGTGCGAAGATCCCGGTGACGTCACCGGCGGCGTAGACGCCCGGCGCGCTGGTGCGGGAGACCTTGTCGGTCCAGATGTGGCCCGAGTCCTTGAGCCGGACCCCGGCGTCCTCCAGGCCCATGCCCGCGCTGTTCGGGATCGCGCCGACCGCCATCAGGCAGTGCGAGCCGGTGATGACCCGGCCGTCGGCGAGGGTCACCTCGACCCGGTCGCCGACCCGCTTGGCCGACTGGGCGCGGGAGCGGGCCATCACGTTCATGCCGCGGCGCCGGAAGACGTCCTCCAGGACGGCCGCCGCGTCGGGGTCCTCGCCCGGCAGCACCCGGTCCCGGGACGAGACGAGGGTGACGCGGGAGCCGAGGGCCTGGTAGGCGCCGGCGAACTCGGCGCCGGTCACGCCCGAGCCGACCACGATGAGCTCCTCGGGGAGCTCGTCGAGGTCGTAGACCTGCGTCCAGTTCAGGATCCGCTCGCCGTCGGGCAGTGCGTCCGGGATCTCCCGGGGGTGGCCGCCGGTGGCGATCAGCACGGCGTCCGCGGTGAGCGTCTCCTCCGTGCCGTCGGCCGCGGTGACGACGACCTGGCGCGAGCCGTCGGCGGCCTGGAGGCCCTCCAGACGGCCGCGCCCGCGCATCACCCTGGCACCGGCGCGGGTGACGGACGCGGTGATGTCGTGGGACTGGGCGAGCGCCAGGCGCTTCACCCGTCGGTTGACCTTGCCCAGGTCGACGCCGACCACACGCGCCGCCTGCTCGATGTGCGGCGTGTCGTCCGCGACGATGATGCCGAGCTCCTCGTACGAGGAGTCGAAGGTGGTCATCACCTCTGCCGTCGCGATCAGGGTCTTCGAGGGCACGCAGTCGGTGAGCACGGACGCGCCGCCGAGGCCGTCACAGTCGACGACGGTCACCTCCGCGCCGAGCTGGGCGCCCACCAATGCCGCCTCGTACCCGCCGGGTCCGCCGCCGATGATCACGATCCGGGTCACGAAAAGTCCGCCTCGCGTTTCTCGTCCCGCGGCCGTCTGCTGTCCCGGCCGGGGGTCCGGGGGGCCGCCCCGGGGGAATGCAGTACGTACTTCATTGTCCCGCACGCGCCAAGGTGCTTCGCCCCGGGGCCCTCCATACGTGCTCCGGGGCGCCCCGGAGAAGGGAAGCGGCCGGTGAATCCGCGTCCCCGGGCCGGGTCGTCCCCGGGGTGGTTCCCCGGGTTGTTCCTCCCAGGAATCGCCGCTCCCGGTGTCACCTCCCGTACCCTCGATCCCATGTCGCTCTACGCCGCGTACGCCGGCAACCTCGACGCGCGGCTGATGACGCGCCGCGCACCGCACTCCCCGCTGCGCGGCACCGGCTGGCTGAACGGCTGGCGGCTGACGTTCGGCGGCGAGCAGATGGGCTGGGAGGGCGCGCTGGCCACGGTGGTCGAGGCGCCGCGCTCCCAGGTGTTCGTGGCGCTGTACGACCTGGCGCCGATGGACGAGGACTCCATGGACCGCTGGGAGGGTGTCGGCCTCGACATCTACCGCCGCATGCGGGTCCGGGTGCACACCCTGGACGGCGAGGAGCCGGCCTGGATGTACGTGCTGAACGGGTACGAGGGCGGGCTGCCGTCGGCCCGCTACCTGGGCGAGGTGGCCGACGCGGCCGATTCCGCGGGCGCGCCGCACGATTATGTGATGGAACTTCGCAAGCGCCCCTGCTGAGCGCCGGAAACCCACTCTGATCTGCGCTTTCGCTTGATCCCGGCCGAATGACTGTGGGAACGCACGAACGCGCACGGTCAGACTCTGTGCGGGAGCATCTACGCGCGTAGGGATTCAGCGGTTACCCTCATCCGCGTGAACGCATCAGTTATTCCGGACCACATCCAGGGCGACCCGCACGCCTCCGCCGCCGACGCCGCCGCCCGCCTGCGCGAGCTGACCGGTGCCGAGACCCACGACGTCGCCCTCGTGCTGGGCTCCGGCTGGGCGCCCGCCGTCGATGCGCTCGGCACTCCGGAGGCCGACTTCCCGGTGACCGCCCTGCCCGGTTTCCCCGCGCCCGCCGTCGAGGGCCACGGCGGCACGGTCCGCTCGTACCGCATCGGCGAGAAGCGCGCCCTGGTCTTCCTGGGCCGCACGCACTTCTACGAGGGCCGTGGCGTCGCCGCCGTCTCGCACGGGGTGCGCACCGCGGTCGCGGCGGGCTGCGAGACCATCGTGCTGACGAACGGCTGCGGCGGTCTGCGCGAGGGCATGCGCCCCGGACAGCCGGTCCTGATCAGCGACCACATCAACCTCACGGCGGCGTCGCCGATCATCGGCGCCAACTTCGTCGACCTGACCGACCTGTACTCCCCGCGGCTGCGGGCCCTGTGCAAGGAGATCGACGAGACGCTCGAAGAGGGCGTGTACGTGCAGTTCCCCGGCCCGCACTACGAGACCCCGGCCGAGATCAACATGGTCCGCGTGATGGGCGGCGACCTCGTCGGCATGTCCACCGTGCTGGAGGCCATCGCCGCGCGTGAGGCGGGCGCGGAGGTGCTGGGCATCTCCCTGGTGACGAACCTGGCGGCGGGGCTGAGCGGGGAGCCGCTGAACCACGAAGAGGTGCTGCAGGCGGGGCGCGACTCGGCGACCCGGATGGGGTCGCTGCTGGCGAGGGTCCTGGACCGGATCTGATCCGGCTCCGGCCGTTTCGGGGGCGCCGCCCCCGTGCCCCCGCTCCTCGATCGCCGGAGGGGCTTGATCTCGCCCCGACCCCCGAAAGGCGGACCACCGTGCAGCAGGACCTCATGACGCGGGCCAGGACCTGGCTCGCCGAGGACCCCGACCCCGAGACCCGCGACGAACTGGCGAAGCTCATCGACGCCGGGGACCTCGCCGAGCTCACCGCCCGCTTCGCCGGCACGCTCCAGTTCGGCACCGCCGGACTCCGCGGGGAGATCGGTGCGGGGCCCCTGCGGATGAACCGCGCCGTGGTCATCCGCGCCGCCGCCGGGCTCGCCGCGTACCTGAAGGCTCAGGGCCAGGACGGCGGCCTCGTCGTCATCGGCTACGACGCCCGCTACAAGTCCACCGACTTCGCCCGGGACACCGCGGCCGTGATGACCGGCGCCGGTCTCCGGGCGGCCGTACTCCCCCGCCCGCTCCCCACCCCCGTACTGGCGTACGCCATAAGGCACCTGGGGGCCGTCGCCGGCGTCGAGGTCACCGCCAGCCACAACCCGCCGCGCGACAACGGCTACAAGGTCTACCTCGGCGACGGCTCGCAGATCGTGCCGCCGGCCGACGGCGAGATCGCCGCCGCCATCGCCGCGGTCGGCCCGCTGGACACCGTGCCCCGCCCCCAGGGCGGCTGGGAGACCCTCGGCGACGAGGTCCTGGACGCCTATCTGGCGCGTACGGACACCGTGCTGGAGGCAGGTTCACCGCGTACCGCCCGCGTCGTGTACACCGCGATGCACGGCGTCGGCACCTCCGTGCTCACCGCCGCCTTCGACCGGGCCGGCTTCCCGGCCCCGGTCCTCGTCGCCGAGCAGGCCGAGCCCGACCCCGCGTTCCCCACCGTGGCCTTCCCCAACCCGGAGGAGCCCGGCGCGATGGATCTCGCGTTCGCCACGGCCCGGCGCGCGAACCCGGACATCGTCATCGCCAACGACCCGGACGCGGACCGCTGTGCCGTCGCCGTGCCGGACACGGCCGTGGACGGCGGCTGGCGGATGCTGCGGGGCGACGAGGTCGGCGCGCTGCTCGCCGCCCACCTGGTCCGCCGCGGTGTCACCGGCGTGTTCGCCGAGTCGATCGTGTCCTCGTCCCTCCTCGGCCGGATCGCCGGGAAGGCGGGCCTCGGCTACGAGGAGACGCTGACCGGCTTCAAGTGGATCGCCCGCGTGGAGGGTCTGCGGTACGGCTACGAGGAGGCGCTCGGCTACTGCGTCGACCCGGACGGCGTCCGCGACAAGGACGGCATCACGGCCGCGCTCCTGGTCGCCGAGCTCGCCTCCGTGCTCAAGGAGCGGGGCCGCACCCTGCTCGACCTGCTGGACGACCTCGCCCTGGAGCACGGGCTGCACGCCACGGACCAGCTCTCGGTCCGGGTCGAGGACCTGTCCGTCATCGCCGACGCCATGCGCCGCCTGCGCGAGCGGCCGCCGACCGCGCTCGCGGGCCTCGCCGTCGTCTCGGCCGAGGACCTGTCCCGGGGCACGGAGCTGCTGCCTCCCACCGACGGGCTGCGCTACCACCTGGAGGGCGCGCGGGTGATCGTCCGCCCGAGCGGCACCGAGCCGAAGCTCAAGTGCTATCTGGAGGTCGTGGTCCCGGTCGGCTCGGCCGACGAGCTGCCCGCCGCCCGTGCGCGGGGCGCGGAGCTGCTGGGCGGCATCAAGAGGGACCTGGCGGCCGCGGCCGGGATCTGACCGCACGCCCGGGCCGCGGCCCCCGCCCGGCGCCGGGTCATCCCAGGCGGCCGTGCGCGCGGCCGGCGGTCCGGGTGCGCTGGGGGCGGGGGCGCGTGCCGTCGGCCGGGGCGGGTTCGACGGGGCCGGCCACTCGGCCCCCGTCCACGGGTCAGGCGTCGACCGCCGCGTCCTCCTCCTCGCTGCGCCGGTTCGCGAGGTCGACCTCGGCCATGTGCTCCTCGGCCCACGCGCGCAGCACGGCCAGCGGTTCCACCAGGGTCAGGCCGAGCGGGGTGAGCCGGTAGTACACGCGCGGCGGCACCGACGGTTCCACCCGGCGGCCCACCAGGCCGTCCCGGGTCAGCCCGCGGAGGGTGACCGACAGCATCTTCTGGGAGACGCCCGTCATCCCGCGCCGGAGCTCGCCGAAGCGCACCTCCCCGGGGGAAGCCTCCGCCAGCACCTTGACGGCCATCGACATCCACTTCGTGCCGATCCGGTCCAGCAGGCGGCGGGTCGGACACTGCGGGTCGAAGAGATCCCCGCGCCGCCCGTCGGAGGCGTGAAGGGTCGAGGAGGTCACCTGGAGCTCACCACCTGTGGCAGAAGTGCGGTCTTGGCTCCTCCAGGCTAGTTACCTACCGTTGGGTTGTCACCATTGGTAACTGCCTGGGAGAACCACATGCCCGTGTCGCCGCCCCCGCCGCGCAGCCGTCACCGTCCCGTCGAGCTCCGCCGGATCACGGCCAACGGGGTCGAACTCAACGTGGCGATCGCCGGCGAGGGCCCCGCCGTTCTGCTGCTGCACGGCTTCCCCCACACCTGGCAGCTGTGGACCCACGTCATGGACGCGCTGGCCGGGCGCCACCGCGTCATCGCCCCCGACCTGCGCGGGGCCGGGCTGAGCACGCGGTCGGACGACGGATACGACGCCGGTACGCTCGCGGCCGACGCCGAGGCACTCCTCGACGCCCTCGGGGAGAGCTCGGCGGCCGTGATCGGCATCGACGCGGGCGCGCCCCCGGCCTTCCTGCTCGCCATGCGCCGCCCCGGCCGGGTCCGGCGGCTGGTGCTGATGGAGTCGCTTCTGGGCGGACTGCCCGGTGCGGAGGAATTCCTCGCGCACGGGGCGCCCTGGTGGTTCGGCTTCCACCGCGAGCCCGGCCTCGCGGAATCGGTGCTCACCGGCCACGAGGCCCGGTACGTCGACTGGTTCCTCACCGAGGGAACGCTCGGGCAGGGAGTGGCTCCCGCCGTCCGTGACGCCTTCGTCCGCGCGTACACCGGTACCGAGGCACTGCGGTGCGCTTTCTCGTACTACCGGGCGCTGCCGACGAGTGCCCGGCAGATCCAGGAGTCCGTCCGTACGGGACGGCTGACCGTCCCGGCCATGGCCATCGGCTCCCACCCGGTGGGCAGGGCGCTCGAACAGCAACTCCGGCCGGTGGCCGACGACCTCGTCGGCCACCTCGTCGAGGACTGCGGCCACATCATCCCGCTGCACCGCCCGCAGGCGCTGCTCGGGCTGCTGGAGCCCTTCCTGGACGCTGCGGGGCAGACGGCGGGCGGTCCCGGCAGGGACGGACGCGGGGCCTGAGAGCCGGACGGTCCGGACCCTTCGTACGGGCTCAGCCGATGGCGCCCAGCACCACCAGCAGCACCGCACCCACCACGGCCGGGGCGATCACCTCGTACGCCCAGCGGACCGACCTGGCGGTGCCCCCGGCGGCGGGCTTGTCGCCCGCCCGTTCGGACAGCTCCCTCAGGTCCACGACCGCCTGGTCCGCGGCTGCCGTCCGTGCCGCCGTGTCGCGCACGTCCGCGGTGACGGACGTCTTGCCGTACGGGTCGTCCATCGCCTGCCTGGACTGGTGACGGGCGGCCTTCTTGCGCTGGCGCAACGACACCGGGACCGCCCAGAGCTGGAACTTCTCGCTGTCGCGCGTGAGGAGCTCGCTCGAATACCCGGCCCGGACGTCCGCCACCTCGGTCCACGGCAGCGTGATCGTCCGGAACGGGTTGCGGATCCGGATGCGCTCCTCGTTGGCCGCCACCATCGGCCGCAGGCTGAAGGCGATCACCAGTGGCACCACCGTCAGCAGCCCGGCCAGCGCCAGCCACGGCACGCGGCCCTCGCCGCGGAGGGCTGCGTCCCCGCCGATCCAGCCGATGAGCAGGAGCAGCAGGACTCCACCGACCAGCCCGGCGGGCGACCGGAACGTCCGGTCGGCGTAGGTGGGCTCGGTGGGCGGCGTGGGGCTCGTCATGAGCCCGATTCTGCCTGACGTGCGCACCGAACGCGGTGGCGGCTGCCCGGACACGCGTACGAGGGCGGGCGGGGCCCGCCTCGGGCAGGTGTGCACACCGCGTACCGGGCCGCTCGATGCGCGAACGGCCCGGGCCCCTGTACAGGCCGCTACGCGCGTAGATATGCTCATGTGGTGACCATGCCCACCACTGCCCCCGCATTCGCCGACGCGACGGCGTCCGACAGTGCGCTGCGCCGCTTCCTGCACGGGCTGCCCGGCGTCGACGCCGTCGGCCTCGAAGCGCGCGCCGCCTCGCTCGGAACCCGTTCGATCAAGACGACGGCCAAGGCTCACGCCATCGACCTCGCCATTTCGATGATCGACCTGACGACGCTGGAAGGCTCGGACACCCCGGGCAAGGTCCGCGCGCTCGCCACCAAGGCCGTCCATCCCGACCCCACCGACCGCACGACCCCGCACACCGCGGCGGTCTGCGTCTACCCCGACATGGCGGCGACCGCGGTCGCCGCGCTGGCCGGCTCCGGCGTGAAGGTGGCGTCCGTCGCGACGGCCTTCCCCGCCGGGCGCGCCGCGCTCGACGTGAAGCTCGCGGACGTCCGTGACGCCGTGGCGGCCGGGGCCGACGAGATCGACATGGTGATCGACCGCGGCGCGTTCCTCTCCGGCCGCTACCTGAAGGTGTACGAGGAGATCCTCGCCGTGAAGGCCGAGTGCGGCCGGGCACGGCTGAAGGTGATCTTCGAGACCGGCGAGCTGTCCACGTACGACAACATCCGGCGGGCCTCCTGGCTCGGGATGCTGGCCGGCGCGGACTTCATCAAGACGTCGACCGGCAAGGTCGGGGTCAACGCCACCCCCGCGAACACCCTGCTGATGCTGGAGGCGGTGCGCGACTTCCGTGCGCAGACCGGCGTCCAGATCGGCGTGAAGCCGGCCGGCGGCATCCGCACCACCAAGGACGCGATCAAGTTCCTGGTGCTGGTGAACGAGACGGCGGGCGAGGACTGGCTGGACAGCCACTGGTTCCGCTTCGGCGCCTCCAGCCTGCTGAACGACCTGCTGATGCAGCGCCAGAAGCTCAGCACCGGCCGTTACTCCGGCCCCGATTACGTGACGGTGGACTGATTCCCATGGCATCTGCATTCGAGTACGCACCGGCGCCGGAATCCCGTTCCGTCGTCGACATCGCCCCCTCGTACGGCCTGTTCATCGACGGCGAGTTCACCGAAGCCGCCGACGGCAAGGTCTTCAAGACGGTCAGCCCGTCGTCCGAGGAGGTGCTCGCCGAGGTCGCGCGGGCAGGCTCCGCGGACGTGGACCGGGCGGTGCAGGCGGCCCGCCGCGCGTTCGAGAAGTGGTCGGCGCTGCCCGGCTCCGAGCGCGCCAAGTACCTGTTCCGGATCGCCCGGATCATCCAGGAGCGCTCGCGCGAGCTGGCCGTCCTGGAGACGCTGGACAACGGCAAGCCGATCAAGGAGACCCGCGACGCGGACCTCCCGCTGGTCGCCGCGCACTTCTTCTACTACGCGGGCTGGGCCGACAAGCTGGACCACGCGGGCTACGGCGCGAACCCGCGTCCGCTCGGCGTGGCCGGTCAGATCATCCCGTGGAACTTCCCGCTCCTGATGCTCGCGTGGAAGATCGCCCCGGCGCTCGCCACCGGCAACACGGTGGTCCTCAAGCCCGCCGAGACGACTCCGCTCTCCGCGCTCTTCTTCGCGGACATCTGCCGCCAGGCCGGTCTGCCCAAGGGCGTCGTCAACATCCTGACGGGGTACGGGGACGCGGGTTCGGCCCTCGTCGAGCACCCGGACATCAACAAGATCGCCTTCACGGGCTCGACCGCCGTCGGCAAGGCCATCGCCCGCCAGATCGCCGGCACGGGCAAGAAGGCCACGCTCGAACTGGGCGGCAAGGGCGCCAACATCGTCTTCGACGACGCCCCGATCGACCAGGCCGTCGAGGGCATCGTCACCGGCATCTTCTTCAACCAGGGCCAGGTCTGCTGCGCCGGCTCGCGCCTCCTCGTACAGGAGTCGATCGAGGAGGAGCTGCTGGACTCGCTCAAGCGCCGGCTGTCCACGCTGCGCCTGGGCGACCCGCTGGACAAGAACACCGACATCGGTGCGATCAACTCCGCGGAGCAGCTCTCCCGCATCACCACGCTCGTCGAGACGGGCGAGGCCGAGGGCGCGGACCGCTGGTCGGCGCCGTGCGAGCTGCCGTCGGCCGGTTACTGGTTCGCGCCGACGCTGTTCACCGGGGTCACGCAGGCGCACACCGTCGCCCGCGACGAGATCTTCGGCCCGGTGCTGTCCGTCCTGACCTTCCGTACGCCGGACGAGGCGGTCGCCAAGGCCAACAACAGCCAGTACGGCCTCTCGGCCGGCATCTGGACGGAGAAGGGCTCCCGCATCCTCGCGGTGGCGAACAAGCTCCGGGCGGGCGTCGTCTGGGCCAACACGTTCAACAAGTTCGACCCGACCTCGCCGTTCGGCGGCTACAAGGAGTCGGGCTTCGGCCGCGAAGGCGGCCGTCACGGTCTGGAGGCCTACCTCGATGTCTGACGGGCGACTGAGCGTCTTCAAGACCTACAAGCTGTACGTCGGGGGCAAGTTCCCCCGCTCCGAGAGCGGCCGGGTGTACGAGGTGACGGACTCGAAGGGCAAGTGGCTGGCGAACGCGCCCCAGTCCTCCCGCAAGGACGCCCGGGACGCCGTCGTGGCCGCCCGCAAGGCGTTCGGCGGCTGGTCGGGCGCGACCGCGTACAACCGCGGCCAGATCCTGTACCGCGTCGCCGAGATGCTGGAGGGCCGCCGGGACCAGTTCGTCCGCGAGGTGGCGGAGGCCGAGGGGCTGTCGAAGTCCAAGGCCGCGGCCGTCGTGGACGCGGCGGTCGACCGGTGGGTCTGGTACGCGGGCTGGACGGACAAGATCGCCCAGGTCGTGGGCGGCGCCAACCCGGTGGCGGGGCCGTATCTCAACCTCTCGACCCCCGAGCCGACCGGGGTCGTGACCGTCCTCGCCCCGCAGGAGTCGTCGTTCCTTGGCCTGGTCTCGGTGCTGGCACCCGTGATCGCGGCCGGCAACACGGCGGTCGTCGTGGCCTCGGCCCGGTCACCGCTGCCCGCGCTGTCGCTGGGCGAGGTGCTGGCCACCTCGGACCTGCCGGGCGGTGTGGTCAACATCCTGTCGGGGAAGACGGCGGAGATCGCCGCGCCGCTCGCCTCCCACCAGGACGTGAACGGCATCGATCTGACGGGGGCGGGTGCGGAGCTGGCGAAGGAGCTGGAGATCGCGGCCGCCGACAACCTCAAGCGCGTCTCGCGCCCCGAGGCTGTGGACGCGGACACGGAGGCCGACTGGACGGCCGATCCGGGCACCCGCCGGCTGACCGCGTTCCTGGAGACCAAGACGGTCTGGCACCCGACGGGCGCACTGGGCGTGTCGGGCTCCTCATACTGACACGGACGATCCACGACAGCGGCCCGTACCCCGCGGCTGCGGGGTACGGGCCGCTGTGCCGTCAGCCGTGCAGCAGGCCGGTGACCTGTCCCAGGACCGGCAGGTCCTTCAGCGCGCCGCCATTGGTCACCGGGTCGGTGACGGCCGCGGTGGAGACCGGCTTGAAGTCGGCGACCTGCGTGCCCACCGCGTTGTCCAGCGGGTCGACGCCCGTACCGGCCAGCGGGTCGAGGCGCAGATGCGTCACGGGCGCGATGCCATGGTCGAGCGAGTGGCCGAGCGCGCCGGTGACCGCGCCGCCGGCCGCCTCGCCCGCCTCGCCGAGGCTGGTGTCCGTGCCCGTCGCCTGCACGAGGGGCAGCGGGGCCGCCTGGGCCGCCGCACCCCCCGCACCGAGCGCGGCGCCCACCGCGGTGACGGTCAGACCTGCCCGGAGCAGCGTGCGGCGCCGGGACTTGGAAAGTGCGTGACGTGCCATGAAGTTCCCACCTGATCGGGCCGATTCGAACCATCAATCGAGTAATCGGTTGAGTGCACAGAGTAGTTGAGTTGTGATGCCGGATACCAACAGGACCTCCGGGGATCCCCTGTGCGGGTCAATGCCTCACACTTGTGTTCTGTGAGTCCCCAAGCGATTTCGAGCCGTGTCGTCCTGCTGGCCGGCCCCTCCGGCTCCGGCAAGTCCTCCCTGGCCGCCCGTACCGGTCTTCCGGTGCTGCGGCTGGACGACTTCTACAAGGAGGCGGGCGACCCCACGCTGCCGCTCGTCCAGGGCAGCACGGACATCGACTGGGACTCCGCACTGTCCTGGGACGCCGACGCGGCGGTCGCCGCGATCACGGAGCTGTGCCGCACCGGACGCACCGACATACCGGTGTACGACATCGCGACCAGCTCCCGCACGGGCCACGAGGGCTTCCACATCGAGCGCACGGCGCTCTTCGTGGCCGAGGGCATCTTCGCCGCGGACATCGTCGGGCGGTGCCAGTCGCTGGGCCTCCTCGCGGACGCCCTGTGCCTGCGCGGCCGTCCGTCGACGACCTTCCGCCGCCGGCTGCTGCGGGACCTGCGGGAAGGCCGCAAGTCCGTGCCGTTCCTGCTGCGCCGGGGCTGGCGGCTGATGCGCGCCGAACGGCGGATCGTGGCGCGGCAGGCGGAATTGGGGGCGTACCCCTGCGGCAAGGACGAGGCGCTGGGCCGCCTCGCCGCCGCCGCTGCGGGCCGGTGCCGCACACCGGCGGCGAACGTGAGCCCCGCCGGGGACTGAGGAGCGCGGGCGCCGGGGCAGCGCCCCCGAAAGGCCCGCGCACACGGGAGCCCCGGGGCGGACGCGCCGAGGGGCCGGACAAGACCCCCCGGCCCGTCCGACCCCTCAGCTTCCCCCGTACACCGCCGCCTCCCCCGAAGCGACGTCCCCGATCCCCCCGTACAACCGCCGCCTCCCCCGAAGCGACGTCCCCGTTCCCCCTGCTGCCTCAGGCCACCAGCTCGCCGAAGGACTCCTCCTCGTCACGGCCGAAGCTGAGGACCTCGTCCTCACGCAGCCGACGGAGCGACCGCCAGATGCTGGACTTCACCGTGCCGACACTGATGTCGAGGATCGACGCGATCTCCGGGTCCGTGCGGCCCTCGTAGTAGCGCAGGACCAGCATCGTGCGCTGCGTCTCGGGCAGTCGCGCCAGCGCCTGCCAGAGCACGGCGCGCAGCTCCGTACCGCGCATCGCGTCCGTGTCGCCCGCCGTCTCCGGCAGCTCCTCGGTCGGGTATTCGTTCAGCTTGCGCCTGCGCCACGCGCTGATGTGCAGGTTGGTCATGGTGCGGCGCATATAGCCGCCGACCGCCGCCTTGTCGCTGATCCGGTCCCATGCCCGGTACGTGGAGAAGAGGGCGCTCTGCAGCAGGTCCTCGGCCTCGAACCGGTCACCGGTCAGGTGGTAGGCGGTGGCGTACAGGGAGGCGCGGCGCTCCCGGACGTAGGCCGTGAACGCCGCTTCGGCGTCCTCGGCCCGCTCCGGTGCCTTCCGCTCCCCCGTGACCTCCCCGTACGCGTTTCCCCCGTTGCCCGCCCCCGTAGCGGCAGACGCGTCGACCACCGTCATGTACGACGGGAGCTGACGCCCGGCGCCTCGAACGCACCCCCGTCCGTTCACTGCGGCGCCGGACTTCTCGGTGCTCCGCCCGACGTCGTGGAGACGCGTGACAACTGCGCTCGTGGTGATGCTGTGCGTTGTGTTCATCTCGCGCCCCCCATCGGTGGAGTCCGTCCGTTCCTTGTGTCAACGAGCTTGCCGGGGCGATTTCATGGCCCTGTCCTCCGACTGTCACAGACCTGTCACAGGGCCCGGCGCGCACACGATTCGGGGCTGCCGGATGCATGAGAGGGGACCAACTGTCGAACTGGGGCACCCCCATGGGTCAGAATGACCAACGTGCCTTTCCTGTTGCTGATCGAGGACGACGACGCCATCCGCACGGCCCTCGAACTCTCGCTGTCTCGCCAGGGCCACCGTGTGGCCACCGCGGCGACGGGAGAGGACGGCCTCAACCTGCTGCGTGAGCAGCGGCCCGACCTGGTCGTGCTGGATGTGATGCTGCCCGGGATCGACGGTTTCGAGGTGTGCCGGCGCATCCGGCGCACCGACCAACTGCCGATCATCCTGCTGACCGCCCGGAGCGACGACATCGACGTCGTGGTCGGGCTGGAGTCCGGTGCCGACGACTATGTGGTGAAACCCGTGCAGGGCCGGGTGCTCGACGCCCGGATCCGCGCGGTACTGCGCCGCGGTGAGCGCGAGTCCACGGACTCCGCCACGTTCGGCAGCGTGGTGATCGACCGGTCCGCCATGACCGTGACCAAGAACGGGGAGGATCTGCAGCTCACGCCGACCGAGCTGCGCCTCCTCCTGGAGCTGAGCCGCCGGCCGGGCCAGGCCCTGTCCCGGCAGCAGTTGCTGCGCCTGGTGTGGGAGCACGACTACCTCGGTGACTCCCGGCTGGTGGACGCCTGTGTCCAGCGGCTGCGCGCGAAGGTGGAGGACGTACCGTCCTCGCCGACCCTGATCCGTACCGTGCGGGGCGTCGGGTACCGGCTGGACTCGCCGCAGTGAGCACGGCTGTGCGGCGGAGCCTGCTCGCCGGGCTCCGCTGGACCAGCCTGCGGCTGCGGCTCGTCGTCGTGTTCGCGCTGGTCGCGCTGACCGCCGCGGTGTCCGCGTCCGGGATCGCGTACTGGCTGAACCGCGAGGCGGTGCTGACGCGTACGCAGGACTCCGCGCTCGGGGACTTCCGTCAGGAGATGCAGGGCCGGGCGGCCTCGCTGCCGCTGCGCCCCACCAGGGAGGACCTGCAGACCGCCGCCGTACAGATGGCGAGCAGCAGCCCCGGCTACAGCGTGCTGCTGATCGACGAACGCGACCCGGGCAAGCCGATCGTGGGCAACTCCGACCTGGACACCTTCACCCGCGACAACGTGCCGGTGTCGCTGCAGAAGCAGGTCGACAAGAAGCAGCCGGTCAAGGCCGGCAACAAGTACGAGTACCACCTGTTCTGGCAGCGGACCTCGATCCGCGGTACGCCGTACCTCGTCGCCGGTACGAAGATCATCGGCGGCGGCCCGACCGGTTACATGCTCAAGTCGCTCGACCAGGAACGGCAGGACCTCAACTCCCTCGCCTGGTCACTGGGGATCGCCACCGCCCTGGCCCTGGTCGGCTCCGCCCTGCTCGCCCAGGCCGCGGCGACGACGGTGCTGCGTCCCGTGCAGCGGCTCGGCGACGCCGCCCGCAAGCTCGGCGAAGGCAAGCTCGACACCCGGCTCACGGTGTCCGGCACCGATGAACTGGCCGACCTCTCCAGGACGTTCAACAGAACGGCGAGCTCCCTGGAGAAGAAGGTCGCGGACATGAGCGCGCGGGAGGAGTCCAGCCGCCGCTTCGTCGCCGACATGTCGCACGAACTGCGCACCCCGCTCACCGCGATCACCGCGGTCGCCGAGGTGCTGGAGGACGAGGCCGACAACCTGGACCCGATGATCGCGCCCGCCGTGCACCTGGTGGTCAGCGAGACCCGGCGCCTCAACGACCTGGTGGAGAACCTGATGGAGGTGACCCGCTTCGACGCGGGCACGGCCCGCCTGGTCCTCGACACCGTCGACGTCGCCGACCAGGTGACCGCCTGCATCGACGTCCGCGCCTGGCTGGACGCGGTGGACCTGGACGCCGAGCGCGGCATGATGGTCCGCCTCGATCCGCGCCGGCTCGACGTGATCCTGGCCAATCTGATCGGCAACGCGCTGAAGCACGGCGGTTCGCCGGTCCGGGTCACGGTACGGACCGTGGGCGACGACCTGGTCATCGAGGTGCGTGACCACGGCCCCGGCATCCCCGAGGACGTGCTGCCGCACGTCTTCGACCGCTTCTACAAGGCCAGCGCCTCGCGCCCCCGCTCCGAGGGCAGCGGGCTGGGGCTCTCGATCGCCATGGAGAACGCGCACATCCACGGCGGCGACATCACCGCCGCCAACTCGCCGGACGGCGACGGCGCGATATTCGTCCTGCGTCTGCCGCGCGACGCGGAGGCGCTGAACCGCACCACCGAGGGTCACGACGCCGAGATCCCGGACGAGGGGAACGACGCGACGTGACGCCCACCGAACGCCGGGGGGCCCGCCCCGCCGCGACTCTGGCCGCTGCCGCACTCTGCGCCGTACTGGCGGCGGGCTGCGGCATCAGGACGACCTCGGTACCCGTCGACGCGGGCCCGGCCCCCTCCCGGGTGCCGTGCGCCATGCCGGCGGAGGACATCACCACCCAGGCCCAGCAGGGCATCCCCGTACAGATCTATCTGGTCTGCGCCTCGGAACTGGTCACCGTCGACCGCACCGTGCAGGTCCGGGAGACCGCCTCGGACCGGCTCCGGATCGCGCGGGCCCTCCTGGACGAGCTGCGCCGGGATCCGCCGAGCGCGGAGGAGCAGGCGGGCTTCTCCACCCACGTACCCGAGACGCTCCGGGTCGACGGCCCCCTCGCGGGCGACCCGAAGGGCACACTGCGCCTGAGCGAGCAGCCGGAGGACCTGCCGTCCGAGGCGCTGGCGCAGATCGTCTGTACGTACGCCGAGAGCGAGGCGCTCGTCCCCGACGGCTCGGTCACGCTCGGCGGCCCGGGGAGCTACGCCCCGCGCGGCTACGTGTGCACGACGGAGACGAAGGCCAGCCCGAAGGCCGTATCGACGAAGGGCACGGCCCAACTGCCCTGAGCGGGTCGGGGACGGGCGGGTGGCGGGCCCGGCCCCGGGCGGGCCGCGGGTCGCTTCCGGGCAGTCCTCGGGCGTGGTGAGCCAGGTCTCCCCCACCCGAGCGGAACCGATCCTGCCGCCGCCCGCGTCTTGGGTGGCGTGCGTCAAGGTTCGGGCGGCCAAGCCGTCATCCGTTTCCGCGCGGTCGGAGTGTCCCTCCTCCTCGCGCATCTGCTGCTCGTCGGGTGGCTGACTCTGCGCCCGCTGGACGTGCCGTGGATGACCGCCGCCAACCTCCAGCCGTTCGCCGGCATCAAGGCCGACCTGTCCCTGGGCCCGGTCGCCGCCACCCGCCGCATCGGCAGGGAGCTCCTGCTGCTGGCGCCCCTGGGCGTGCTGCTGCCGATGGCCGGGGGCCGGCTCCTCGTCTCCTCGTGGTCCTCACTGGCCCGTACGGTCGCGGCCGGGGCGCTGATCTCGCTGGCCATCGAACTGGGCCAGACGGGAGTGCCCGGCCAGGTCGTCGACGTCGACTCGCTGATCCTGAACACCATCGGCGTCGGGTTCGCCCACGTCCTGATCGTCCCGGCCTGGCGGTCGCGGCAGCGCCGCCGGGAGCAGCGAAGCGGCCTCGGGACGGCCCGTACCTCTCAGGCATCGTCGCCCGCTCGCGGATCTCAGGGGTCGACCCCGACGATTTCCAGGGTCGGGATGGCCCCGTAGAGCGATGCTTTGCCCCGTTCCGCGAGCCATCCTGGATACATCGGGAGCGCGACGGACCGCTCCCTCCGTAAAGGTTCGCGAAGGAGCCCACCATGGCCGCACTTGCCCGCCCCCGTGACGGACGCATGCTCGGCGGAGTGTGCGCAGCGCTGGCACGGCGCTTCGGCACCTCCGCGAGGACCATGCGCATCATCTTCGTCGTCTCGTGCCTGCTGCCGGGGCCGCAGTTCCTGCTCTACCTGGCCCTGTGGCTGCTGCTCCCCGAGGAGAAGGCGGCGTCCGCGACCGCCTGGTGACGCACTGATCCACTGATCCACGTACGCATACGCCTGTGGGCGGACCCCCGGAACCGGGTGTCCGCCCACAGGCGCGTGTGGAGCGGGCTCAGCGGCCGAGCGGCAGCCCGTTGGCCGACAGACCGCTGGTCGTCAGACCACCGGACGGCATACCGCCGAGGAGTCCCTTGGCCGGGGCGGTGACGTCGCCCAGGACCTTCGTCTGGCTGGTGCCGAGGAGCTCGGTGGCGGTGTCCTGGACCGGCAGGGTCGACGTGGCGTTCGCCAGGGCGCCGGCGACGGGCAGGGCGCTGGTCGCGGCCTCCAGCGGCAGCGCGGAGGCCGAAGCGGTACCGGCGGCGGCAGCGGCGAAGGCGGCACCGAGAACGGCGACGCCGAGAGTCCTGGCAGCAGACTGCTTCATGTGAAATTCATCCTTGGGGAGGGGGATGTGAGCGGCTCTTGAACGTAGTCAGCCCCCTGCCCCTACCGCAAACATCGAAAAACGCGAAAAACGGCCGGGAAAGTGATTCCCGGCCGTTCCGCGAAGGCGGCCGTTCAGCCGGCGACCGAGGTGGACACGCTGGTCGCAGCGGTCTGCTCGAAGAGCCATTCGGACTTCAGCTCGGCGTATCCGGGCTTGATGACGTCGCTGATCATCGCCAGACGTTCATCGAAAGGAATGAATGCTGATTTCATCGCATTGACGGTGAACCACTGCATGTCATCGAGCGTGTATCCGAATGTCTCGGTCAGCTTCTCGAATTCCTTACTCATGCTCGTACCGCTCATCAGCCGGTTGTCCGTGTTCACGGTCGCCCGGAAGTGGAGCCGTCGCAGCAGCCCGATGGGGTGCTCGGCGTACGAGGCCGCGGCACCGGTCTGCAGGTTGGAGGTCGGGCAGAGCTCCAGCGGGATGCGCTTGTCCCGTACGTAGGAGGCAAGGCGGCCGAGCTTCACGCTGCCGTCCTCGGCGACCTCGATGTCGTCGATGATCCGGACACCGTGGCCGAGCCGGTCGGCGCCGCACCACTGGATGGCCTGCCAGATCGACGGCAGGCCGAAGGCCTCGCCGGCGTGGATGGTGAAGTGGTTGTTCTCGCGCTTGAGGTACTCGAAGGCGTCGAGGTGCCGGGTGGGCGGGAAGCCCGCCTCGGCGCCCGCGATGTCGAAGCCGACGACGCCCTGCTCGCGGTAGCGGTTGGCCAGCTCGGCGATCTCCAGCGACCGCGCGGCGTGCCGCATCGCGGTGAGCAGCGCGCCCACCCTGATCCGGTTCCCGTCCTGGCGGGCCCTGCGCTCTCCCTCGCGGAAGCCCTCGTTGACGGCCTCGACGACCTCTTCGAGGGTCAGGCCGGCTTCGAGGTGCTGCTCGGGGGCGTACCGCACCTCGGCGTACACGACCCCGTCGGCGGCCAGGTCCTCCGCACACTCGGCGGCGACCCTGAACAGCGCGTCACGGGTCTGCATGACGGCACAGGTGTGGGCGAACGTCTCCAGATACCGCTCCAGCGACCCGGAGTCGGCGGCCTCCCGGAACCAGATGCCGAGCTTGTCGGCATCGCTCTCCGGAAGTCCGTCGTAACCGTTGATCGCCGCGAGGTCGACGACCGTCCCGGGGCGCAGGCCGCCGTCGAGGTGGTCGTGGAGAAGGACCTTGGGGGCACGCCGGATCTGATCCTGGCCGGGCACATTGAGGGTCGGGCTCATCATCCACGCACTCTAACGCCTACGCGCGTAGAGCGCCGCTGGGCGGGGCTCGCCGATACGTAACAGAGACCGCGCGCCACTCGCGCGGGGCGCTGCGGGAACGGGCCGCCGATACGTAACAGAGACCGCGAATACGGGTGGCGTACACCCACCCTTCTGACACTGTTACGTCATGGCACAGCGCGCACTCCCCCTGCCTGCTGCAAGGCTGGGACGGGCCGTCAGGACGGCCGGAGCATCCACCACGGTCAGCGGCGTGGTGCTGCTGCTCCCGGACGGCGAGCCCTACTCGCACCGCCGCCCCTCCCCCCTCTCCTACGCCCGCCGCCTCCCTCTGGCCCGCTCACTGGCCCGGGCCGGCGGCACGGACGGCCTGGCCGCCCACGTCGTGCACTACCGCTGCCGGGGCTGGAACACCACGGACGCCCAGCTCGCGGCGGACGCCGAATGGGCGGTGGACGAGGTCGTACGCCGCTACGGCGACATCCCCATCTGCCTGGCCGGCCACGGCATGGGCGGCCGCGCGGCCCTCCGCGCGGGCGGCCACCCGGCCGTCACGTCGGTCCTCGCGATGGCCCCTTGGCTCCCCGGCGACCCGGACACCGAACCGGAACCGGTCAAGCACCTGGTCGGCCGCCAGGTCCTGCTGGTCCACGGGACGAACGACGCGCACTGCGACCCGGAGTTGTCGTTCCGCCTGGCCGAACGCGCCAAGAAGTCCAACCGCGACACCTGCCGCTTCGAGGTCCACTCGGACGGCCACGCACTACGCCAGCACCACTCCGAAGTCGCCGCCCTGGCAGCCGACTTCGTCCGCGGTTCCCTCTTCGGCCACGGCTACGCCCGCCCGGTCGCCGACGCTCTGGCGGCCCCGCCGCCGCTCGGGCTGCGGATGCCGCTGGCGGCGGGGTTCGGGGAGTCGTTGCGGGGGTGAGGGGGCATGGCGGGCCCGGGCCGGAGAACCCCGGCCCGGCTCAACCGACCTGGGTCTCGAAGCCGTTGTCCTGGCAGTACCGCACGATGAGCCCGCCTGCCCCGCGATCATTGCTCTTCAGCGCCGCCGCCGTGGCCTCCGCCAGGGTGCGCCCTCCTCCGACGGACTCGTCCCGGAGCGGGTCCATCGCAAGGAACACATCATCGGCGACGGCCCCGACCATGTCGAACCCCGACGCCTCATCCGCTTCCGCTCCCTCCGCCTCAGCGTCCTTCTCTTCTCCCTTCGCGTCCTCCCACGCCCCGAGCTGGGTGCAGTAACCCTCGCGCTGCTCGGTCAGCCGCTGTTCGCTCCTGCCGTCACCGGAGGAACACCCGGCCGTCACCACGAGCAGAGCAAGCACCGGAACGACCGTCCTGATCAAGCGCACCATGTTCTCCGTTGCCCTCACCCATCCGAACACCTGCGCCGGCTCGTCCCGATCGCACACAACTTCCGCGTCAGGGTAGCGACTTCGGCCGTGGAGACGTGGGCTCTTCCCGGGGATCCGGGGCACGCGTACGTCATGACTCCGGCCCACTCCTTACCCGACAGCGCGACCGAGTGGTGGATCTACCTCGGTGCGTTCGCCCTCTACGTGCTCACCCGCCTGGTCCTGGCCTGGCGCCAGGCACACCACGACGGTGCCGATCACCCCGTACGCGCCGCCTTCGCGGAGGAGGAGCCGGAGGAGTCGAACACCTCGGTGGCCCTCGGGTCCTTCCGGTCCTACCGGCAGCTCGCGGGGTTCGTCGGAGGTACGGTCGCGATCGTTCTGGTGGCCACCCTGACCGACGGAGACCTGCGACTGCTGCTCATGTGCACCGTCGCTCCCCTCATCGTCATGGCTCTGGCCTACCTCGACTTCCGCCTCGCCCGCACCGCACGCCAACGCGCCGCGAGGTCATTCGGGGGAGGCCGGCGGGGAATCTGACCGGGAGCGAGCCCCGTCCCGACCTCACCCGGGCGGGGCCCCTGCACCGGCGTCCCCGGCGACTATCCGGCCTCACCGCCCGGGAAGGCGCCCGCCTCCGGGGACGACGACGCCGGATCCCGCCGCGCACGGCTTGCGGCAACCGCGGCGGTGACGAACGAGGCGACCAGCGGCCGCTGGTCGAGTCGCGACCATGCGACGACCAGGCGGCTGGGCGCCGCATCGATCACCGGTTTGTAGACCAGCCCGGGGTGAAGGGGGTCGATGGACGAGCGCGGCAGGATGGCGATGGTCCGTCCGAGCATGATCATCTGCGTCATCTGCGCCAGGTCCACGATCTCCGGACCGGTCCCGCCGTCCGGCACCCCTTTCCAGCGCGGCAGCGTCTCGTGCTCCAGGTCGGCCATCCGCACCTCGCCGCGCGAGGCCAGCCTGTGGCCGCGAGGCAGAATCGCCACGCGCCCTTCGACGTACAGCGTCTCGGACTCCAGCCCCGTGAGATCGTCGAACGGCGCGTACAGCAGCGCCACATCGGCTCTGCCGTCACGCAGGTAGTCGGCGCGGTCGGTGGCACCGCCGAACAGGATGTCCACCCGGCGCGCATCCGGCTGCCCGGCGTACGCGGCGAGGATCCCGGACAACAGGTTGGCATCGCCACCGGGCTTGATCACCAGCCGCAACTGCGCCTGGACGTCACCGGCCCGGCGCGCGCTCCGGGCCGCGGCGCTCACCGCGTTGAGCGCATGGCGGCCGTGGTGCAGCAACGCCTCCCCGCCCGGCGTCAGCGAGACATGACGACTGGAACGCACGAGCAGCTGGACGCCGAGCCGCGATTCGACGCGTTGGATCGCTTTCGACAGGGCCGGCTGCGCGATGGCGAGGCGCGCGGCGGCACGGCCGAAGTGCAGCTCCTCGGCGACCGCGACGAAGTACTCCAGCTCACGCGTCTCCAGATCAACCATGCCTCCAGGTTATCGCTGGAGAATCAATCGGTCTTGGACTTCGTTCGGGGAGCGAGGTTCGATTGACCCATGATTCACCACACAATGATCGTCTCCTTCACCGACTCCATCCCGGCCGCCGAGCTGGATCAGTTCCTCGACGACATCGAACAGGTCATGCGCGACTCGGGGCAGATCCAGACGTTCGCGGCCTCGCACCACATCCGTGTAGCCGCCGATGACCACAGTCCCGGGCCCGCCGCCACCGCGATCGTGCAGATCGCCCTCGCCGACCTCGACGCACTGAACGCCTCGTTCACGGCTCCCGGACTCGAGGACGTCATCAAGCGCTGGCAGTCCCGCCACCCGTACAAGGTGGTCTGGGCCAACCACGAACCCCTCTCCTGACGGCGTCCGGCCCCGAGTCGGTCCTCACCGGGTAACCGCCGGCCCCGTCTCCGCCCACACGGTCTTACCCGGCCCGAGCCGATCGGTCACGCCCCACCGGGCGGCGATCGCCTCGACGATGAGGAGGCCCCTGCCCCCGTCGGCCATCGAGCCGGGCGGGGGCACGGCGGCGGGGTCCGGGCGGGCCTCGTGGGTGTCGGAGATCTCGACCCGTACGACTCCGGCTCCATACGCGTACGAGAGCCGCAGCTCGAAGTCGCGCCCGGGGACGCGTCCATGCAGGACCGCGTTGGCCGCGAGCTCCGCGACGAGGAGCGCCACGTCCTCGGAGAGCGGGGTGCCGTACGGAACCCCCCAGACGTCGAGCTTCCACACGGCCAGGCGCCGCGCGAGGGTGGCGCCCAGGCGGGTGGCGGAGCAGCGCTGAACGAACACGCTTACGGTCACTGGCGGTTGGGCTTGCAGTGCTGTCATGCGCCAAGCGTTCCGCCTCGGCCCTTGCTTCCAGCAGGAACGACGCCCATACAGATCCACCTGTACGGGTTGACGCTCTGGACGGGGTGGGTGACCGTCCGTGATCATTGTCGCGTTGATCGATGCGTGGAAGGCGGGGCGGCGATGGCGTCGGAGCACGAGAGCACCACGGCGGGCAGCGAGCCCGAGCTTTCTGATGGCCTCAAGACCTTCGGCGCAGTCATAAAGGCCCTGCGTGAGGCCGCCGGTCTCACTCAGGAGGAGTTCGCGCCCCGTGTGCAGTACTCGCCCGCCTACATCGCCAAGATCGAGCAGGGCAAGAGGTATCCGCCTGAGAACCTCCCGGAGCGGGCTGCCGAGGCTCTCGGACCGGTCGCAGGCAAGGTCCTGGGCGCTGCCGCACAGAGCCTGCGAAGGAAGGCAGGGCTGGCGAGCTGGTTCCTGCAGTGGGCGGGGATCGAAGAGGAAGCGATCACGCTGTACGCGTACGAGTGCCGTGGCGTTCCAGGGCTGCTGCAGCCGGAGGACTACATCCGAGCAGTGTTCGAGCGCCAGCTTCCGCCACTCACCGAAACGCAGATCCAACGGCAGGTATCAGCTCGCCTTGAGCGGCAGCGGCTCCTGGCCCAACGCCCCAACACTGCCTTCAGCTTCATCATCGAACAGGGCATTCTTGAGCGCCAGGTGGGCGGAGCGGACGTCACCGCCGTCGTCATCGACCACCTGCTCAGCGTCGGCCTATACACCAACGTGGAAGTCCAGATCATGCCGCTCAAACAAGAGGATCACACGGGCATCGACGGGCAGATGTACCTGGCCGAGAGTCAGGGCAACCAATGGTTCGGCTACACCGAGGGCCACCGTTCAAGCGCCCTGCTCACCGCTCCCAGCGAAGTCAGCATCCTGCTTCAGCGCTATGGCAAGCTGCGTTCCCAGGCCCTGGACTGCCGGGCTACGGTGAACTTGCTGCAACAGATGCGAGGAGCGCTATGAGCACCACCACAGAGCTGGACTGGTTCAGGAGCAGCTACAGCGGCGGCGACGGCGACAACTGCGTCGAGGTCGCCCTGCGCCCCCACGCCGTCCACGTCCGCGACTCCAAGGACACCGCCCGCCGCCCGTTCGCCGTCTCCCCCGCCGCGTGGGCGGACTTCACCGCGTACGCGTCCGCCACCATGCCCGCCGCCTGACCTGTCAGTCCGGCAGCAGATTCCCCCGCCGCGACAGCAGGAACTTCTTGAACGCCGCCACCGGCGGGGTGTCCGGGTGCCCGTCCAGCCACGCCACCCCGATCTCCCGAGCAGCCCGCGGTGCCGTCACCGTCAGCTCCACCACCCCCGGGCGGGCCACCGCCGGTGGCGGGAGCAGGGCCACGCCCAGGCCCGCCGCGACCAGGCCGCGCAGGGTCTCCGCCTCCTCGCCCTCGAAGGCGACGCGCGGGACGAAGCCCGCCTCCGTGCAGAGGTCGTCCGTGATGCGGCGCAGGCCGTAGCCCGGTTCCAGGGTGACGAACGTTTCGTCGGCGGCCTCCGCCAGGCGGACGCGGCGGCGGCCGGCCAGGCGGTGGTCCTCCGGGACGACCAGGCGCAGGCGCTGTTCGTCCAGGCGGCGGGCGACGAGGTCCGGGGCGTCCGGGACCGGTGAGGTGAGGCACAGGTCGAGGCCGCCCGCGCGGAGGCGTTCCAGCATCGCCTCGCCGTAGTTCTGGACGAGCTGGAAGCGGACCAGGGGGTGGTCGACGCGGAAGGCGCGGATCAGGGCGGGGACGGTTTCCGAGCCCATCGTGTGCAGGAACCCGAAGGCGACCTTGCCGGCCGTGGGGTCGGCGTCGGCCCGTACCGAGTCGGCGGCCTTCTCCACTTCCGCCAGTGCCCGTTCCGCCGAGCCCAGGAAGGTGCGGCCTGCGGGGGTCAGGGAGACCGTGCGGCCTTTGCGGGCGAACAGGGCGACGCCCAGGTCCTGTTCCAGACGGACCATGGCCCGGGAGAGTGTGGACTGCGGGACGCCCAGCTCGTGCGCGGCGCGGGTGACGTGTTCGTGGCGGGCGACGGCCTCGAAGTACGCCAGGCGCGGCGCGAGGACCGCGCGGATGTCTTCTTCGTAACTGCTTGGTGACAGCCGAGGCTGTGAGCTGTACTGATGCGCCATGGGATTGATTATCGCGTGTTTGTGCATTGGACGCATGAAAGGTGTCGGGCCTACTTTCGTGGCATGCCTCCTGCCAGTACCGGGGCGTCCACCCTCATCGTGGCCGCCTCGACCCAGCCGTCCCCCGTACCCTCCACCGCAGACCGGCTCGAGCCCGGACACCCCGGCTATCGCCGGATGAGCTTCGCGCTCTTCGCCGCCGGTGTCGCGACGTTCGCGCTCCTCTACTCCACCCAGGCGCTGCTGCCCGCCGTCTCCGCGTCCTTCGGCGCCACGGCCGGGCAGGCGAGCTGGACGGTGTCCGCGGCGACGGGTGCGCTGGCGCTGTGCGTGCTGCCGCTGAGCGCGCTGTCCGAGCGGTTCGGGCGGCGGCAGATGATGACCGCCTCGCTGGTGGTCGCGGTGACCGTGGGGCTGTTCGTGCCGTTCGCGCCCTCGCTCGGCTGGCTGATCGCGCTGCGTGCGGTCCAGGGCGCCGCACTCGCCGGTCTGCCCGCCTCCGCGATGGCGTACCTGGCGGAGGAGGTCCGGCCGAAGGCGCTCGTCGCCGCGATCGGGCTGTTCGTGGCCGGGAACAGCATCGGCGGGATGAGCGGCCGCATCCTCACCGGCTGGGTCGCCCAGGCGTGGGGCTGGCGGGCGGCGCTCGGCGCCGTCGGGCTGCTGGCCGTGGCGTGCGCGGTCGTCTTCCACTTCATGATCCCCCGGGCCCGGAACTTCACCCCCGGTTCGCTGAACCCGAAGGCCCTGGCGAAGACCGTCGGGGGGCACCTCTCCGACCCGCTGCTGCGTCGGCTGTACGCGATCGGCGCCCTGTTCATGACGGTGTTCGGCGCGGTCTACACGGTGATCGGCTTCCGGCTCGCCGAGGCGCCGTTCAGCCTCCCGCAGGGTGTCGTCGGGTCCATCTTCCTCGTCTATCTGGTCGGCACGGTGTCCTCGGCGGCCGCGGGGCGGCTCGTCGGCCGGCTGGGGCGCCGGGGCGCGCTGTACCTCGCCGTCTCCACCACCGCCGCCGGGCTCCTGCTCTCGCTCGCCGACCAGCTGGCCGCCGTGCTCCTCGGCCTGGTCCTGATCACGGCTGGCTTCTTCGCCGGACACGCGGTCGCCTCGTCCTCCGTGAGCCGTACGGCGACCACGGGCCGCGCCCAGGCGTCGGCGCTCTACCAGTCGGCGTACTACCTGGGCTCCAGCGCGGGCGGCACGCTCGGCGCGGTCGCCTTCCACGCCGGTGGCTGGGCGGGCACGGTGACGCTGGGGCTGGTCGCGGTGCTCGGGGTCGTATCGATCACGCTGTACGGGACACGGGCGGCGCGGGTCGAGCGGCGTCGGCCGGTGCCCGCGATGGCGTCCGTACAGAACTGAGACATTCGGCGCACAACCATCCACTCCCCGACGCGCGTCTAGCAGGCGGAATCACCGCACTGCGCGCGAAGGGGAGTTGGCGTATATGAAGATCACGGGGAACATACGGGGTGTGCGGGCACGGCGCGTGCTCGCGCTGTCCGTCGCCGGTCTGACGGCCGTACCGGCGTTCGTACTCGGCACCGGCGGCACCGCCCAGGCGGCGTCGTGCACGACGTCCAGGGGGCCGTACCAGAAGCAGGTCGAGAAGTACCTGCACCTGAAGGTGGACGGCAAGCAGTCGGCCGCCGACTGCAAGGCGATCCGCTCGTTCCAGAGCAAGTACGGCGTCACGCCCACGATCGGTTACGCGGGGCCCGTCACCTGGCGCACCATGCAGACGCTCTCCGCGCAGAAGGCGGCCGGGAAGAACCCGAACAAGGCCAGGAAGTGCCCCACGAACAAGGGGCGCATCGCGTGCGTGGACCTGACCCGGCAGATCACCTGGATCCAGGACGGCAGCAAGCTGAAGTTCGGGCCGGTGCCGGTGCGGACCGGGCGGAACGGGTACGAGACCCGGACCGGGGCGAAGAAGATCTACTGGAAGCACAAGAACCACGTCTCGTCGCTCTACCACGTGAAGATGCCGTACTCGCAGTTCTTCGACGGCGGGCAGGCCTTCCACGCGGTGGGCGTGAAGATGTGGAACCCGCCGGGCTCGCACGGTTGCGTCAACATGCGCACCGCCGACGCGAAGTCATACTGGAACCTGTTGAAGAACGGCGACGACGTGTACGTGTACGGGCGCAAGCTCGGGACGTGACCGCTTCTCCCCTTCCCGCCCCCGTTGTCAGTGGCTTGCGGTAGCTTCCGAAGTGCTGGAGTGAGCGGTGTCACAGCGCAACAGGGGTGAGCGAAAGCGATGAGTGATCTGACGGCGACGGCGACCGACTTCGACAGTCGTCTGGAGGGACACCGGGTCGAGCTGACCGGCTACTGCTACCGGATGCTCGGCTCGGCCTTCGAGGCGGAGGACGCGGTCCAGGACACCCTGGTGCGCGCGTGGCGCAACATCGAGAAGTTCGAGGGACGTTCGTCGCTGCGGTCCTGGCTGTACCGCATCGCGACGAACGTCTGCCTCGACATGCTGAACGCGGGCAACAAGCGCGCCCGGCCGGTCGACCTGTCGGGCCCGACGCCGCTCGCGCAGGCGGCCCTCAATCCGCTTCCGGAGAACGCCTGGCTGGAGCCGATGCCGGACGGGCGGATCCTGCCGTCGGTGGAGGACCCGGCGGAGGCCGCCGTCGCGCGCGAGTCGGTACGGCTCGCCTTCGTCGCCGCGCTCCAGCACCTGCCGCCGAAGCAGCGGGCGGTGCTGATCCTGCGCGAGGTGCTGGCGTGGAAGGCCGCCGAGGTCGCCGAGCTGCTGGACACCTCGGTCGCCTCGGTCAACAGCGCGCTCCAGCGGGCCCGGGCCACGTTGACCGACCAGCAGAGCTCCCCCGCCGACGCGGCGGATCCGCTCGACGAGGAGCAGGCGAAGCTCCTGGAGCGTTACGTGGCGGCGTTCGAGGGCTACGACATGAAGGCACTGACCGCGCTGCTCCACGAGGACGCGATCATGACGATGCCGCCGTTCGACCTCTGGCTCCAGGGGCACGACGACATCACAGGCTTCATGACGTCGATGGGCGCGGCCTGCGAGGGCTCCCGCCTGGTCGCGACGTCGGCGAACGGCACCCCGGCTTTCGCGCACTACAAGCCGAATCCTGACGGACCCGGCTTCGTGCCGTGGGCGGTGCAGGTCATCGACATCCAGGACGGTGCGATCACGGGGATGCACTGCTTCCTGGACACGCCGCGCTGGTTCCCGCTGTTCGGCCTGCCGGATCATCTGGAGGCGGACGCCGCGTGAGACGGGGCGTCGCGCGGGGGCTGGTCGCGGGGTGGGTGGTACTCGCCGTCGCCGGGTGGGGCGTCACGCAGTGGGTGGGTGAGCCGGCGGCGACGTCGGGACCGGCCCGCGTCGTGCCGCCGGGCTCCGGGGCGGAGCCGGGGCCGCAGCCGGAGTCCGACTGCCGGGAGGCGCTCGCCCGGGCTGAGGAGCGGTCGCGGCCCAGAACGCCGGATCCCTCTGTCACCGGCCTGCCGACGAAGCGTGCGCCGGTGGAGGCAGACGTTCAGGCCTCCCGGGCCACCCAGGTGTTGTGCGACTACGCGGTGGTCGGCTGATCCGGCGATGTTGCCGGACGGGGGCAGCGGGGGCAGTCATGCGCCGATCCCCGCGCCAAGCCGTGCGCGGCCCGGGTGTCGTACGTTCGCGGAGCAACCGCGACCCCTTGATTCCAGTTCGGAGCGATTCCGGTTCGGAGCACATTGATGAAGGCAGCTCGTTTCCAGCAGTTCGGGGGCCCGGAGGTCCTCGAAATCGTGGACCTCCCCGATCCGCACCCAGGTCCCGGCCGGATCCGGATCATGGTGCGTGCGGCCGGCGTCAACGCGAGCGACTGGAAGAAGCGCGGGGGCCTGATGGACGAGGAGCTCCCGCAGACTCTGGGCCACGAGGCGGCAGGCATCGTCGACGAGCTCGGCGACGGCGTCACGGACGTGGCGGTCGGTGATCGCGTGTTCGGCTTCTCCGCCGAGCCGGCGGCCCAGGCCGAGCTGGTCGTGCTGGCCCACTACGCGCCGATCCCGCCGTCGCTCGACTTCACCGGCGCCGCCGCCCTGCCGGCCGCCGTCGAGACGGCCACGCGCGCTCTCGACCAGCTCGCTGCCGGGGAGGGATCACCCCCGGGCGATCACGGCCGAGGGCTCGGCAAGGACAGCATCCTGCTCGTCAACGGCGCCTCCGGAAGCGTTGGCAGCGCAGCGGTCCAGCTCGCCGTGGCGCGCGGCGCGCGGGTGATCGGCACCGCGAGTCCGGCGAACCACGCGTACCTGCGCTCACTGGGCGCCGAGCCCGTCGCCTACGGCGAGGGTCTGGCCGAGCGGGTCCGCGCACTCGCGCCCGACGGCGTGGACGCCGCGCTCGACGTCGCAGGCAGCGGCGTCCTGCCCGAGCTCATCGGACTCGCGGGCGGGGCGGAGCACGTCGTGACGATCGCCGACTTCGCCGGTGCGGCGGAGCACGGCGTGACCTTCAGCCGCGGGGACACCGGCCGCGCGGTGCACGCGCTGGCCGGGATCGGTGAGTTGGTCGAGTCCGGCCGCTTCGCGCTCCCGGTCGCGCAGACCTTCCCCCTCGCCGAGATCGCGGAGGCGCACCGCGTCGGCGAGAGCGGTCACGTGCGCGGGAAGCTCGTGCTCGTGATCGGCTCCGCGTCCGGCGAGCCCGAGTGACGCCCGCTGGGGACGGATGGGCTCGGGTAAGGACTGACCATGGTGTTGAAGTAGCCGTCAGGGGCTTCTTCGAGGAAATCCAGCAGGTTGTCCAAGAAGGCACGTAGCGGCGGGGTCGCGTTGTGCCGGTCCAGATCTTCCTGGGAACGCCAGACCAGCCGAACCGGGTCTTCGCACCCCGTCCCCGCTCACTCCCCGGCCGACGGCATCCGCCCCGTCTCCGCCAAGCCCACCACGTCCGCCAGCCCCACCAGGTCGAGCAGCAGCTGAAGTTCCGGAGCGGACCCGCGCAGCCGTAGACGTCGGCCTCCCGCCCTGCGGGCCACCAGCGACAGGCGCGCGATCGCCTCCACCGCGGCCAGGTCGGGACGCACGATACCGCCCACGTCGCAGTCCACCACCGCGGCTTCCGACGTGGCCAGTATCGCCTCCAACTCGGCGCAGAGACGGGGCGTACCGGCCCTGGTGACGTGCCCGGAGAGGACGAAGACGGCCGGCGACAAGGGATCCATACCTAGGAGACCGGCGACGCGGGCGAAACTCATCGCGGCGCTGCGGCACTTCTCAACTCACGGGGAAGATCCCGGTGTCCAGATCCAGCCCGAACGGCTCGGGCAGCGTCAACTTCTCGCCGTACTCGACCGTGTTCAGCACACGGTATGTGCCGTCGGCCGGCTCCCCGTACAGCGTGGCGGTGGGGCGGCCGGAGTGCCAGGGATCGAGGAGCAGAAAGAGCTCGACGCCGGCCTGCGCGTAGCCGTGTGTCTTGCCGATGCGGTCGTGATTGGCGTTGGCCCGCGAGGTGATCTCGACGACGAGCCGTACCTCTTCCGCCGGGACGCGGTTGCCCGGCCCGGTGGCCACCGCTCGCGGCAGCACCACGAGGTCGGGGATGTAGAGCCCGGCGCGGCCCGGAACGGAGACGCCGAGGGTCTGGTAGATCTCCCAGTCCTCCGGGATGACGGTGTAGAGCCTGCGCTGGAGCAGAGCAGCGGTGGTGTTGTGGTCCTTGGACGGCGGTGGCGACACGGTGACGATCCCCTCGATGATCTCCACCTTGCAGCCCTCGGGCGCGTCCGTCTCCTCCCAGATCCGGACGAGGTCGTCCCAGTCCTGGCCGAAGCCCGGCGCGGGGTCGACAGTGAGTGCGCTCATGGCGGTCTCCTCTTATCGGTGCGTCACCGAGTCCAGCATGCCGAACGGGACCGGTGGCAGTCCACCGGTCCCGTTCACCCGCACGAGGTAACCGCACGTGAAGCCGCAGGTCAGGCGATACGTTCCCGCACCACCGGGACGGCGGCGAACGGCGTGCCCGTCGGGGCGATGTCGTACGAGTCCGGCAGCGCCTTCAGCGCGTACTCGAACTTCTCCGGGGTGTCCGTGTGCAGCGTCAGCAGCGGCATCCCGGCCGTCACCTCGTCGCCCGGCTTGGCGTGCAGTTCGACACCCGCGCCGGCCTGGACCGGGTCCTCCTTGCGGGCGCGGCCCGCGCCGAGGCGCCAGGCGGCGACGCCGATGTCGTAGGCGTCGAGGCGGGTGAGGACGCCGGAGGACGGGGCCGTGACGACGTGCTGCTCGCGGGCGACCGGGAGGGTGGCGTCCGGGTCGCCGCCCTGGGCGGAGATCATGCGGCGCCACACGTCCATCGCGGAGCCGTCCGCGAGGGCCTTCTCCGGGTCGGCGTCCTTGAGCCCGGCCGCGTCCAGCATCTCGCGGGCCAGGGCCAGGGTGAGGTCGACGACGTCCTTCGGGCCGCCGCCGGCCAGGACGTCCACGGACTCGCGGACCTCCAGGGCGTTGCCGGCGGTGAGGCCGAGGGGGGTGGCCATGTCGGTGAGCAGGGCCACCGTGCGTACGCCGCTGTCGGTGCCCAGGGCGACCATGGTGGAGGCCAGTTCGCGGGCGTCCTCGATGGTCTTCATGAAGGCGCCGGAGCCGACCTTGACGTCCAGGACGAGTGCGCCGGTGCCCTCGGCGATCTTCTTGGACATGATCGAGCTGGCGATGAGCGGGATCGCCTCGACGGTGCCGGTGACGTCGCGGAGCGCGTACAGCTTCTTGTCCGCGGGGGCGAGCCCGTCGCCGGCCGCGCAGATCACGGCGCCCGTGGTGTCGAGGACGTTCAGCATCTCGGCGTTGGACAGGTGCGCGCGCCAGCCGGGGATGGACTCCAGCTTGTCGAGCGTGCCGCCGGTGTGGCCGAGGCCGCGGCCGCTGAGCTGCGGTACGGCGGCGCCACAGGCGGCGACCAGGGGGGCCAGCGGCAGGGTGATCTTGTCGCCGACGCCGCCGGTGGAGTGCTTGTCGGTGGTGGGGCGGGAGAGCGCGTCGAAGTTCATCCGCTCACCGGAGGCGATCATGGCGGCGGTCCAGCGGGCGATCTCCGTACGGTTCATGCCGTTCAGCAGGATCGCCATGGCCAGCGCGGACATCTGCTCGTCGGCGACCTCGCCGCGGGTGTACGCGTCGATGACCCAGTCGATCTGCTCAGGGGTCAGCTCGCCTCGGTCCCGCTTGGTGCGGATGACGGAGATGGCGTCCATGGTCTGGAGTCCTTCCGGCCGGTACGTACGTACGCACATGAGCACGCATGAGTCCCGTTGACTCTACGCGCATAGAGGAGGAAAAGGCCGCCGGGTGGGCCGCATGTGGGCCCACCCGGCGGGTTGTTACCGGAGGTGCGCCGGCCCGAAGGCCTGCGGCAGCATCTCGTCCAGCGTGCGGAAGCCGTCCGGCGTCTCCAGGAGGAGTTCCGGTCCGCCGAACTCGTACAGCAACTGCCTGCACCTGCCGCACGGCACCAGGATCTCGCCCGCTCCGTCCACGCAGGTGAAGTGGGTGAGGCGGCCGCCGCCGGTGGCGTGCAGCTGGGAGACCAGTCCGCACTCCGCGCACAGTCCGATGCCGTACGAGGCGTTCTCGACGTTGCATCCGACGACGGTGCGGCCGTCGTCGACCCGTGCGGCGACGCCGACCGGGTAGCCCGAATACGGGGCGTACGCCCGGGACATGGCGTCCCGGGCGGCGGCCCGCAGGGCGTCCCAGTCGGCCCCTGCGACGGCAGCGGCGTCCGCGCCGGCGGTGGGCGTCACTTGCCCTGTCCCTTGCGGTAGCGCATGCCGTCCGCCTTCGGCATCCGCAGCCGCTGCGCGGAGAGCGAGAGGACGAGCAGCGTGACGACGTACGGGGTGGCGCTCACGAACTCGGTGGGCACCGTGTCCGTACCGAGGTACCAGACCAGCACAGCGGCGGCGATGACCGCGCTGACGACGCCCTGCAGGAAGCTCTTGCGGTAGAGCTTCCAGGCGGCGATGCCGACCAGGACGACCACGAGCAGCAGGAGCAGCGCGTGGACGGACTCGCCACCGTTGCGCAACTGGAGCGCGTCGGCGAAGCCGAACAGGCCCGCACCCATGGCAAGTCCGCCGGGACGCCAGTTACCGAAGATCATCGCGGCGAGACCGATGTATCCGCGGCCGCCGGTCTGTCCCTCGTTGTAGATGTGCGAGGTGACCAGGGAGAGGAAGGCACCGCCGAGTCCGGCCAGGCCGCCGGAGACAATCACCGCGATGTACTTGTACGTATAGACGTTTACGCCGAGCGATTCGGCGGCCACCGGGTTCTCGCCGCAGGAGCGCAGGCGCAGGCCGAAGGCCGTCTTCCACAGGATGAAGAACGTCGCGACGAACAGGACGGCGGCGACGATCGTCAGCAGGGACACGTTGGTGACCACGCCGCCAATGACACCGGCCAGGTCGGAGACGAAGAACCAGTGGTGCTTCTCGACGGAGTGCAGCCAGTCGGAGAGGCCGGGGATCGTCACCGACGTGATCTCGTCGGCGGGCGGGGACTGCTTCGGGGACCCGCCCTTGGCGGCGGCGTCACCGGAGTTGAACCACAGCTTGGCGAAGTACGTGGTGAAACCGAGCGCCAGGATGTTGATCGCGATGCCGGAGATGATGTGGTCGACGCCGAAGGTGACGGTGGCGACCGCGTGCAGCAGTCCGCCGAGCATGCCGCCGATGACACCGGCGAGAACGCCGAGCCAGGGGTTGGTCTGCCAGCCGGCCCAGGCGCCGAAGAAGGTGCCCAGGATCATCATGCCTTCGAGGCCAATGTTGACCACGCCAGCGCGTTCGGCCCAGAGGCCGCCGAGACCGGCGAGGCCAATCGGTACGGCCATTGCGAGGGCCGCGCTGATCTGTCCGGCCGAGGTGACGTCCTGCGCGCCGGTGATGGCGCGCACCGCGGACAGCGCGAGCAGGACGCCCGCGATGATCAGCAGGACGACAGGGAAGGAGAGACGGGTGCGGCCGCCCTTGCCGCCGGAGACCTTGGGGGCCGCGGGGGGCGGGGTGGAAGTCGCCGTGACGGTCACGCCGACACCTCCTGCTGGTCGGAGTTACGGGCGGCCTGTGCGGCGAGTTCCGCGCCGACCTTGCTCTGCTGGCGCTTGAGTCCGTAGCGGCGGACGACTTCGTAGGCGATGACGACGCACAGGACGATGACTCCCTGGATCACGCCGACGATCTCCTTGTCGTACCCCTCGAACTCCAGCTTTCCGGTGCCGCGTTCCAGGAAGCCCCAGAGCAGTGCGCCGAGCGCGATGCCGATGGGGTGGTTGCGGCCGAGGAGGGCGATGGCGATGCCGGTGAAGCCGATACCGACCGGGAAGTCGCCGCTGTACTCGTAGCTGTCGTTGAGCAGGGTCGGCATGCCGATCAGGCCGGCGACGGCGCCCGAGATGAGCATCGAGGTAACGACCATCTTCTTGACGTTCACGCCGCTGGCCTCGGCTGCGGAGCCGGACTGGCCGACGGTGCGCAGGTCGAAGCCGAACCGGGTGCGCGAGAGCGTGAACCAGTAGGCGATGCCCGCGACGATCGCGACCACGATGAAGCCCCAGATGGGCGTCGGGGTGGTCGGGAACTCGAAGAAGTGCGAGGAATCCGGGAGCGGCTTGGTGGAGATCTTGGTGCCGGCCTCGTCGAGGTGACCGAGGCGCTTCTGCTGGAGCAGATAGCCGATGATTGCGGTCGCGATGGCGTTCAGCATGATCGTCGAGACGACCTCGCTGACGCCCCGGGTGACCTTGAGGACACCAGCGATGCCGGCCCACATCGCGCCGACGATCATCGCGGTGAGGATGATCAGCGGGATCTGGAGGGAGCCGGGCAGGGTGAGTGCGCCGCCGAGGGCGGCGGCGAAGAAAGCGGCGAGGCGGTACTGGCCGTCGACGCCGATGTTGAAGAGGTTCATCCGGAAGCCGACGGCCACCGCGAGACCCGCGAGGTAGTACGTCGTCGCCTTGTTGAGGATGTAGACCTGGCTGTCCGACTTCAGGCCGTAGTCGAACATGATGCCGAAGGCGCTGAAGGGTTCCTTGCCGGTGGCGGCGAGCACGAGTGCTGTCACCAGGAAGGCCACCACGATCGCGAGTACGGGGGCCGCGATCCCCAGGAGCAGCCGCTCCTTGTCGATCTTCTTCATCGGTCCTCTCCCCCGTTCCGGGGGTCGGTGTCGTCCGTGGCGGCGGCGGATCCGCCGTCGTCCTCCGGCGCTTCGAGGTGGCCGTCGGCCGCGCCCGTCATCGCCGAGCCGAGCTCTTCGGGGGTGACGGAGGCCGGGTCGGCGTCCGCGACCAGCCGGCCGCGGTACATGACGCGCAGGGTGTCGGAGAGCCCGATCAGCTCGTCCAGGTCGGCGGAGATCAGCAGCACCGCCAGTCCCTCACGGCGCGCCTCGCGGATCTGGTCCCAGATCTGGGCCTGGGCCCCGACGTCCACGCCCCGGGTGGGGTGCGCGGCGATCAGGAGCTTGGGCGCGTGGCTCATCTCGCGGCCGACGATCAGCTTCTGCTGGTTGCCGCCGGAAAGGGAGGCGGCGGTGACCTCGATGCCGGGCGTGCGCACGTCGTACTCGCGCACGATCCGCTCGGTGTCGGCGCGGGCCGCCTTGAGGTCGAGGAAGGCGCCCTTGCTGTTGGGGCGTTCGGTGACGTGGCCGAGGATGCGGTTCTCCCAGAGGGGCGCCTCCAGCAGCAGACCGTGCCGGTGGCGGTCCTCGGGAATGACGGCCATGCCGCTCTCGCGGCGCGCGCGCGTCGGCGTACGGGAGATGTCCGCACCGTCCAGGGACAAGGAGCCCGCGTCGAGGGTGCGCATGCCCATGACGGCGTCGACGAGTTCCGACTGGCCGTTGCCCTCGACGCCGGCGATGCCGAGGACCTCGCCCTTGTGGATGGTGAAGGTGATGCCGTCGAGCACGGCGCGCACCACCCCGTCCGGGTCGGTCGCGGTCAGCCGCAGCCCGTCGGCGGTGAGCATCGGCGTGTCGGTGACGGTCGACTCGCGGGTCTCCGGCGACGGCAGCTCACTGCCGACCATCAGCTCGGCGAGCTGCTTGGTCGTGGTGTGCTTCGGATCTGCGGTGCCCACGGTCGTGCCGCGCCGGATGACGGTGATCTCGTCGGCCACCGACAGGACCTCGCCCAGCTTGTGCGAGATGAAGATGACCGTCAGACCCTCGGCCTTGAGCTCGCGCAGGTTGTCGAAGAGCGCGTCGACCTCCTGCGGTACGAGTACGGCGGTGGGCTCGTCCAGGATCAGGGTGCGGGCACCCCGGTAAAGGACCTTGAGGATCTCCACGCGCTGACGGTCGGCGACCCCGAGGTCCTCGACCATGGCGTCCGGGCGGACGCCCAGACCGTAGGCGTCGGAGATCTCCCGAATCTTCGCGCGGGCCCGGTCGCCGATGCCGTACAGCTTCTCGGAGCCGAGTACGACGTTCTCCAGGACGGTGAGGTAGTCGGCGAGCATGAAGTGCTGGTGCACCATGCCGATGCCGCGGTCGATGGCGTCGCCCGGGTTGGAGAACGTGGCCTGTTCGCCGTCCACCGCAATGGTGCCCTCGTCCGGCTTCTGCATGCCGTACAGGATCTTCATCAGAGTGGACTTGCCGGCGCCGTTCTCACCGACGAGAGCGTGGACGGTGCCGCGGCGCACGGTGATGTCGATGTCGTGGTTGGCCACGACCCCGGGGAATCGCTTGGTGATGCCGCGGAGCTCCACGGCATGAGGACTGCTGGACGCGTTGATGGCGCACTCTCCATTGGCAGGAGCGGAGGGCGAAGGCGGTGGGACGGAGACGGGAAGGCGTGAGCGGGGGGCGGAAAAAGGTACCGCGCCCGAGCCGGAGCTACGCGCGTAGCGCCACCGAATCGTTGGCCACCTGATCACAGATGGCGGACCGGGGCGTTGGCCCCCTAGACGGGGGTACGGGAATCGGGGCCCGGTCGAGCAGCCGAAGCCGCTCGTCCGGGCCCCGATCGACGGGACGGATCAGGTCGTGGTCTTGACCGTGATGGTGCCGTCGACGATCTTCTTCTTCGCCTCGTCGAGCTGGGTCTGGATGTCCTTGAGGTGGTCACCCGTGGTGGTGAGGCTGACGCCGCCCTTGGCCAGGGAGTACGTCTGCGTGCCGGTCAGCGGCTTGCCGTCCTTGACGGACTTGACCAGGTCGAAGACGCCGGTGTCGACGTTCTTGACGACCGAGGTCAGGATCGACGCCTTGTACTTGGCCAGCGCCGGGTCCAGGGCCTGGTCGGAGTCGACGCCGATGACCCAGGCACCCTTCTGGCCCGCGACGGCCTCGATCGCACCGGCACCCGAGCCGCCCGCGGCGGCGAAGATGACGTCGATGCCCTTGTCGAGCATGCCCTTGGCGGCGGCCTTGCCCTTGTCGGGGCTACCGAAGCCGGACAGGTCCGAGCCGGTGGACAGGTACTGGATCTGCACGGTGGCCTTGGGCTTGGTGTCCTTGACGCCCTGCTGGAAACCGGCGGCGAACTTCTTGATCAGCGGAAGGTCCACACCACCGATGAAGCCGACCTTGCCATCCTTCGACTTCAGCGCGGCCGCAACACCGGCGAGGTAGGAGCCCTGCTCCTCGGTGAAGACGATGGAGGCGACGTTCTTGGCCTCGGCGACCGAGTCGACCAGACCGAAGTTGACCTTCGGGTACTTGGGGGCGATCTTGTCGACCGCGTCCTTGTACGCGAAGCCGACGGCGATCACCGGATTGTAGCCACCCTCGGCCAGCGACTGCAGGCGCTGCTCGCGGTCGGCGGGGGTCTCACCGTTCTTGGCGGTGAGCTCCTTCGTCGTGGCGTCGAAATCGGCCTTGGCCTTATCGAGGCCACGGGCGGCGGAGTCGTTGAACGAGTTGTCGCCACGGCCGCCGACGTCGTAGGCCATGCCGATCTTCATCTGGCCGTTGTCCGAGGTGGAGCTCTCGTCGGACGACTCGCCACACGCGGTGGCGGTGAGCGCGAGAGCTGCGGTGACAGCACACGCTGCGGTGATCTTGGATACCCGGCGCAAGGGAAGGCTCCTTCAAACCTGACCGAAGCGCCTCTTCCGGCGCTGGTTTCGCCGCGATCGTAACGCGCGTAGATGTCAGATAAAGCCCTGTACGGAAGCCGTTATCGGATCGTCGCGAACCTGGGGTGACCTGTCCGGTTACGGATGGTTGCCGCGCAGCAGCGCGAGCACGGCGATCCCATGCTCCCCTCGTCTGCGCCGGCTCGCCCGCGAGAGGCCGCAGACCTGCATGCGCCCGACACCATTCGACCCACCAGACATGACCAATCGACCACCGCCACCCGACGCGCGGTGTGCGCAAACCACCACAGCAACTCAGGCGAGGGCTCACGCATCATTGCCGTCCATTCGAACGGAACAGGCCACACCCCGGGCACAAACCGTTCCATATGCACCCACAATGAACACTCACGTTCTACCGATCTACATTATTTGGCCAAATCTTGCAAAAAAGTTGACCCAAATCTTAAAGTTTCATTGAATAAACCTACCCACTCGATCGTGACGCTACTTTCCGGACCGAGGAGAGCAATGAAACGCATATTGTCCATTCTTTCGATCACGGCAGCGGCGCTGGCGACCGCCGGCGTAATGGCTCCGACGGCATCGGCTGGCGTAGGAAACTGTAAGACCTGGACGTCCAACAGCGCTCCCTATACCGGCTCCGCCTACTGCAGCGAAATAGCTGCAGCCGACAAGTTCCGAGTGAGGGTCACCTGCGTCGATCCTCGCGGGAGCACGTGGATCGCGTACGGCCCATGGGTGAAAAATACCAAAACCTCGACCGTCAAGTGCTCGGACAATCCGAACGTCGGCATCCTCAAGACCGGGGTCTCGTTCAGCGCCTGACTCCGGCCTCCCCTCGTCCCTCAACCAATCGGGGGACGGGGGTGACCGCACAGATACCCGACCACTTCCACGCATCTGAGGGATTCCCATGAAGAAGATGTACAACCTGGCCGCCGGGCTTATCGTCGCAGCTGGCTCGATCTTCGTCGCTGCGCCCACCGCAACCGCCACGGAAGTCGGCGCAGCCTCCGTCGACTGCGATACCTGGAAGTCGAGCACCGCGCCCTACAAGGGATACGCCAAGTGCACGGGTATGCTCCCTTACCCACTCGAGGGTGTACAGGTACGGCTGACCTGCATCGACCCACGCGGTTCCCAGTGGCACGTCAATGGAAACCGGGTGGGCAACGGCAAGACCTCCAGCGCCCAGTGCTCCGACAACTCGAGCGTGGGCATCTACAAGGTGGGGGTTAATCGTACGCGCCTTTAATGGGCGACCCTCGTTGGATATTCCGCGAATAGGCTCGTCGACGACGACGCCCTGCGACGAATCCCCCCCCCGTTTCCGGACCACTGACGAAGGGAAAACATGAAGCGGACAATTTCCATTCTTTCAATCACAGCAGGAATGCTGGCAGCCGCAGGCGCAATGGCTCCAACAGCAACAGCGATGCCGACATGCAAGTACGGAGTTTCCAAAACTGCACCATATGTCGCCTACACCTCCTGCAGCGGATTGTCGCTGGCCAAACGGTTTCGGGTGCAGGCCACGTGCGTCGATCCTCGCGGGAGCACCTGGGTCGTGAACGGACCGTGGGCGCGAAACACTGGGACTTCGGCCGTCAAGTGCTCGGATAACCCAAACGTCGGCATCCTTAAGGTGCACACCACGATAGTCTGACACTGCGTCCTCGTCCTCGCCCAGTCGGGTACGAGGACGAGGACGCCTCCACGGACGTTGTTGCCGACGTGCAGTGGCGTACTCCCTCGCGCTCCGAGGCGCGGGCATACCCCACCTATGCTGACCTACCCATTCGGTCGGCCAACGGAATGCAACGGGGACGCTCCGGAGGCAATATCTCCAGCACTCAGTGTTCGGAAAACGCACACCCTGGACACCTACGAGGCGCGCGAGTCCATTTAATAGCTCGCCGATCCGGAACGGTTCACCAATGGTCGCCGACCTGGCTCTGCCGACCAGCTCCGACCAGACCGCCCTCAGCCCACCGTGTCAAGCAGAGCGGAAGCGGTGAAGAGCTCCACCCCCACGGTGATCGCCTCCTCGTCCGCGTCGAAGTTGCCCCGGTGCAGGTCGAGCCCGCGCGTGTCGCCGGGGGTGCGCACTCCGAGGCGCGCCATCGCGCCGGGGACGTGTTCCAGGTACCAGGAGAAGTCCTCTCCGCCCAGGCTCTGTTCGGTGTCCTCGATCGTGTACGAACCCCGGCGGGCGGCCATCGCACCGCCGAGCAGGTCGATCGAGGCCGCGTCGTTGACCACGGGCGGGACGCCCCGGACGTAGTTGATCACCGTCTTGGCGCCGTACATTCCGGCCACCTCGTCGATCGCGGCGTGCACCAGGTCCGGTGCGTCGCGCCACGCCGTCAGGTCCAGGCAGCGGACCGTGCCCGACAGCTCGGCGTGTTGCGGGATCACGTTGCACGCGTGCCCGGTCTCCAGCCGCCCCCAGGTCACCGCGAGCCCGGCCCGGGCGTCGACCCGGCGGGCGAGCAGCGCGGGCACCTCGGTGGCGACCTTGGCGGCGGCGGTGACCAGGTCCGTGGTCAGGTGCGGGCGGGCGGTGTGACCGCCTGGGCCGTCCAGGGACACCTCCAGGCGGTCGCAGGCGGAGGTGATGGCCCCGACCCGCAGCCCGATCCGGCCCGCGTCGACCTTCGGATCGCAGTGCACCCCGATGATCCGGCCGACGCCCTCCAGCACTCCCGACCCGATCGCGTCGGGCGCCCCGCCGGGGAGCACCTCCTCGGCCGGCTGGAAGATCAGCCGCACCGGGTTGGGCAGCAGCCCCTGCCGGTCCAGCTCGGCGAGCACGAGGCCGGCCCCGAGGACGGTGGTGGTGTGCACGTCGTGGCCGCAGGCGTGCGCCCGGTCGGGGACGGTGGAGCGGTACGGGACGCCGGCCTTGGTGTCCGGGATCGGCAGCGCGTCGATGTCGGCCCGCAGCGCCAGCATGGGCCGCGTCCCCTCGCCCCGCGTCCCGACGTCACACATGAGCCCGGTCCCGGAGGCGAGCACCCGCGGCTCCAGGCCGGCCTGCTCCAGCCGGGCCTTGATGGCCGCGGTGGTCCGGAACTCCTGGTTGCCGAGCTCGGGGTGCATGTGCAGATCGCGACGGAAGGCGATGAGCTCGGCGCGCAGGGACGCGGGAAGTGTGCCGGGCAGGGCTTCTCCGGTGAGGAGGCGGGCGTCACCATCGCGGGGCGTCGAGTCGTTCACTGGTGAAGGGTAAGGCCCTTCCCCATCCAACTGACCATGAAACAAGAAAAGTTCAGCCACATAGACGAATAGATGACTGGGTCGCGGCGTGTGGGAGGACTGCGAGGCGGGTAGGGCTTCCGCCCCTCTCGGCTCGGAGGACCACGAGTCGCGGAGCCGAAGTTCGGCATGTCGATACCTCGCGGCGTAAGCTTGGTCCAGTGGTTAGTCCACCCCGTCATCGCCCCTGTGAGGCAGCCGTGGAAGCAGCTCGTCAGTACAACGTCCATGAGGCCAAGACCCACTTCTCCCGGATTCTGGAGCAGGTGGCCACCGGTGAGGAGGTGGTGATCTCCAAGGCGGGAGAACCAGTGGCGAAGGTGGTGCCGCTGCGCGCCCGCGTGCGGCGGACCGGACGTGGCTCACTGGAGGGGCAGATTCGCATCGCCGACGACTTCGACGAACTGCCGGCCGATGTGGCCGACGCCTTCGGGATGCGCTGATGAAGCTGCTGCTCGACACCCACGTCGTCCTGTGGTGGCTCAGCGACTCCGCCGAGCTCACTGACGAGGTCAAACACCTGGTGGACACGGAACCGTCGGTCTTCGTCAGTGCGGTCACGCCTTGGGAGATCGCGATCAAACAGTCCCTCGGAAAGCTCGACGGCCCCGAGGACCTGGCGGAGCGCGTGCGGGACAGCCAGCTCATCTCACTTCCGATCACCGCCGGACACGCCGTACGGGCGGGCCGACTGCCCGGACACCACCGGGACCCCTTCGATCGGATACTGATCGCTCAGGCCCAGACCGAGGGCATGACCATCCTGACCCGGGACAAGTGGATCCCTTCCTACGACGTGCGGGTCACGCCCGTTTGATCCGCAGGGGCCTGCCAGGCCGGTTCACGCCTCCGTAGTCACCGCCGTAACCCGCCACGGTGCCAGCCGCTGGACGTCGCGGGCCGTCTCCGTGACGCCCGCCAGGAAGCCCTGCGCCCTCGGGGACGCCGTTTCGCGGAGCCATTCCGGGGCGATGTCGCAGACCGCGACCTTCACCTCGGTGCCGGCCAGGGCCAGGGGGAGGGTGTGGACCACCGTGGAGGGGAAGCTCAGGACCGTGCGGCCGATGGGGCCGCGGCGGGCGATGAGTTCCAGGGGGAGGTCGGGGCGGACGATCTCCAGGTTGGTGGCGGCCTCCAGGGCGTGGAGCTTCTCGGTGGACTCGCGGCGGTGGGCGAAGTAGCGGGTGGCGCCGTGCGTACGGGCCAGGGCCGCGACCGCCTCCAGGTACGGGGCGCGGTCCACCACGCCCGTCTCGACCAGTGAGGTGCCGACCAGGTCCGCACCCTTGGTCAGCCTCGGCGGGCCGAAGCGGGAGCGGGTCCAGGAGAAGGTGTTGGGGATGAGGGTGATGCCGGGCGGCGGGATCACCGGCATCGCGGTGAAGAGTTCGACCTCGCGGACCGCGGACGGGGTGAAGCGGCGGCGGGCGGTGGCGGAGACCGGGGCCAGGGCCAGGTCGCGGGGGCCGGAGCCGCCGCGGCGGTGCCAGCGCACCAGGCGCTCGCCGCGGGTCAGCAGGGCGACGAACTCCATGGTGGCGGTCCCGTCGTCGACCACGGTGAGCCGGCGGGGGCGGACCAGGGAGAGCAGGAGCTGTACGTACCGGGAGAACGGATCCCCGATGACGATGTGGTCGGCGTTGCGGACGAGCCGGGTGAGGGCGCGCAGCGACTTCAGGGGCGTACCCGAGTCGCCGCGCGCCTCCTGCCAGCGCACGGTGATGCCCTCGTCGCGGGCCAGCTCCGCCATCCGGCGCAGCTGGCCGCGCGACATCGGGTCGACCGGAGGGAGGACGACGACGGTGACGTCCGCGACGACACGGCCGCCGCCCCCCTCTGTGTAGGCCCACTCCAGGACGTTCAGGAGCTGGACCGGGCTCTCGACGAAGGCGAGGTTCACCGGTCTGCCCGTCAGACCGCGACCGGCTCGGCGGCCTGGGCCGTCTCGCCGCTCTCCGCCACGACGCCCGGGACCCGGCGGAGCTTCTTCATCGGGCCGAGCTCCGACTCGTACACCTTCTTGACGCCGTCGCCGAGGGACGCCTCGATGGTGCGGATGTCGCGGACCAGGCGGGTCAGGCCCTGCGGCTCGACGGACGCGGCCTGGTCGGAGCCCCACATGGCGCGGTCGAGGGTGATGTGGCGCTCGACGAACGCGGCGCCGAGCGCGACGGCCGCGAGGGTGGTCTGCAGGCCCGTCTCGTGGCCGCTGTAGCCGATCGGGACGTTGGGGTACTCCTGCTGGAGGGTGTTGATGACCCGCAGGTTCAGCTCCTCGGCCTTCGCCGGGTACGTCGACGTGGCGTGGCAGAGCAGGATGTTGTCCGAGCCGAGGACCTCGACGGCGTGCCGGATCTGGCGCGGGGTCGACATGCCGGTGGAGAGGATCACCGTGCGGCCGGTGGCGCGCAGCGAGCGCAGGAGCTCGTCGTCGGTGAGGGATGCGGAGGCCACCTTGTGGGCCGGGACGTCGAACTTCTCCAGGAAGGCGACGGCCTCGGTGTCCCACGGGGAGGCGAACCAGTCGATGCCGCGCTCGGCGCAGTGCTCGGAGATGGCCCGGTACTCGCTCTCGCCGAACTCCACGCGGTGGCGGTAGTCGATGTACGTCATCCGGCCCCAGGGGGTGTCGCGCTCGATGTCCCACTGGTCGCGCGGGGTGCAGATCTCCGGGGTGCGCTTCTGGAACTTGACGGCGTCGCAGCCGGCTTCGGCGGCCACGTCGATCAGCTTGATGGCGTTGTCGAGGTCGCCGTTGTGGTTGATGCCGATCTCACCGGTGACGTACACGGGGTTGCCGGGGCCCGCGGTGCGGTCGCCGAGGGTGCGCAGACGGGAGGTGCTCATGGTGCGTTTCCTTACTTGGGGAGGGGGGTGTTGAGGGTGAGGGTGGGGCCCAGGAGCCAGGCCGCGATCTCGCGGATGGCGCCGAAGCCGCCGGGGGTTGTCGTCACGGCACGCGCGGCGGCGCGTACCGAGTCGTGCGCGCTCGCCACGGCCACCGGCCAGCCGGCGAGTGCGAAGCAGGGGAGGTCGTTGACGTCGTTGCCGACGTACAGGACGCGTTCGGGGGCGATGGACTGTTCGTCGCACCACTGCTTGAGCGCGAGGTCCTTGCGGTCGATGCCGTGCAGGACGGGGACGCGGAGCTTGTGGGCGCGGGCCGCGACGACCGGGTTCTGTTCCGTGGAGAGGATCAGGAGGGGGAGGCCCGCCTTGCGGAGGGCGGCGATGCCCAGTCCGTCGCCCCGGTGGACGGCGACCGTCTCGCGGCCGTCGGAGTCGATGAGGACCCGGTCGTCGGTCTGGGTGCCGTCGAAGTCGAGGACGACCGCGTCGATGTCGTCGCGGGTGGGCAGCGGGGCCGGGTCCAGGAGCGGGGCCAGGGCGCGGGCGCGGGCCAGGTCGTGCGGATCGTCGATCTCCAGGACGCGGGCCGGGTCGGTGCGCACCAGCGCGGTGTGGCCGAAGAAGCGGTGGCGGTGGGTGCGGAATCCTGCCGCGTCCATCGCGTAGGCGGCGCCCGTCTCCAGGAGGTCCTCGGGGCGGTCCTGGCGGCGGGGGCGGACGGCCTTGTCGTGGTTGACGCCGTAGTTGTGGTCCTCGACCGCGCTGCCGTCGCGCCACAGGAAGCCGTGGAACGGGGCGACCGTGACGGCCGTGTCGGCGCCTTCGCGGGCGACCGCGGCGGCGACACCGTCGATGTCCTCGCGGGTGATGAAGGGGCTGGTGCACTGGACGAGCAGGACCACGTCCACGGTCCGGCCGTGCTCCGCCTCGTAGGTGTCGAGGGCGTGCAGGACGGCGGCCTCGCTGGTCGCGGTGTCGCCCGCGATGGCTTCGGGGCGCTGGACGCAGTGCAGCCGGCCGGTCTCGCCGAGCGCGTCGCCCGCTGCCCGGGCCGTCTCCGCGACGGCCGGGGCGTCGGTCGTCACGACCACGTCCGTCACCTCGCTCGACGCGAGGCAGGCGCGGACCGCGCGCACGACGAGCGGTACGCCGCCGACCCGGGCGAGGTTCTTGGCGGGTACGCCCTTGGATCCGCCGCGGGCGGGGATCACGGCGAGCACGGTGGGCTGCCTGGCGGGCTGCTTCGCGTGCTGCTTGGTGGGCTGCGTCATCGCTGCTCCAGGAGGGGTCGGGGTGGTGGTCTTCACAGCTCGCCCATCCGTCGGATGACCGGGGCGACCCGCTGGACGCCGTGGCGGTACGCGCCCCGGGCCGCGTCCCGGACCGCCTCGCGCACCGCTCCCCTGACCCGGCCGGCCTCCCTGGGCGCGGCGGCTCCCGGCAGCGGGTGGCCGTCGGGGGCCAGGTGGTGGCGGGCGAGGATGCCCGGGAGGTAGCCGGGGGCGGTGGCGGGTGTGTAGTACGGGGCGAGGTCCGGCAGCCGGTCCTGGGCCAGCAGGGCGGTGACCCGGGCCCGGGCGGTGTCGTAGGCCGTGGCGTAGGTGCCGTCGGCGGCGACGCCCTGGCCGGCCAGCCAGGCCGCGTCGGGCCGCGGGTGGGCGCCGCCGTCGAGGTGGTCCCAGGAGGTGAGCAGCCCCGAGCCGATGAAGTGGTGGTTGCCGAGGGTCTCGCGCACCCCGAGGTCGGTGAGTACGGCCGTGGGGATGCGCCGGTGCAGGGACTCCAGGGCTGCGGTCGAGGAGACGGTGACCAGCAGGTCCGTGCGGTCCAGGACCTCGCCCATGTGTCCGTACACGAGGCGGAAGTTGGGCGGGAGCCCGCCGGGCAGCCTCTCGGCGAGGCGCTGGTACGGGAGTTCCTCGATGTGCGTGGTGTGCTCGCCGGGCTTGGAGCGGAGCTTGAGGAGCACCTCGCGGTGCGGGTGCAGCCTGGCGTGCTCGACGAGCCTGCGCAGCAGGTACGTACGGTCGGCGCGGGAGGCCGGCACGGACGGCTGGGCGGCGAAGACGACGGTGTCGCGCCCCTGTTCGGGGGTGTGCGGGGCGCCGCCGAGGAAGGGCAGGGCGGCCTCCGTGACAGCCGAGGCGTCGGCGCCCACCCCTTCGTACACGGTACGGAAACGCTCCGCGTCGTGACGGGAGTTGGCGAGGACGACGTCGGCGCCGTGCCGCAGCAGCAGTCCGTCGGCGAGCTTCTCGTAGACGACTCCCACGTAGCCGGTGACGACGACGGGCCGGGGTTCCGTCCGAAGCGCGGCGAGCCCGTGGAGCATCGCCTGGACGGCGCCGCCGACGAGGGCGAGGACCACGAGGTCGTACTCCTCCTCGCGCACCGCGTCGAGGAATTCCAGGGCCGTCACCTCGCGCACCCGGCCGGTGTCGATGCCGACGTCGCCGACCTCGGCGAGCTGGCGGGGTGTCGGGGTCGCCCGGCCACGCAGCAGCAGTCCGCTGATCTCCGCACGGGGCATGGGCGCGCCGCCGTCGCCCGTGGTCAGCCGGCGCGCGGTGAGCGCGCCCCACTTCCATCGGGTGTCGGAGTCGGCGAGTACGGCTACCCGGAGGGCGGTCGTCTTTTCGGTACGTGGGGGCACGTCCCAAAACTTAGGAAGGCATTCCGATTCGCAGCCCAACGTGACGGCAACAGCGGGTTAACAGCCTGCCGACTATTGGCGAATCACCCTCCTGCCCGCCCCACTGACGGCGAGCGGTGAACCCGGTTCATCACTTCGACATGCGTCGTTCACCTGCCGTCCCCATCGGGGCCAGGGTAAATGCCGGACCTCCGCCTAGCGTGTGACCCGTGGTTAAGCTCTCCGTCATCGTGCCGTTCTACAACGTACGGGCCTATGCCCCCGATACCTTGCGAAGTCTGCGGGCCAACACCCGTGATGACTTCGAATTCATTTTCGTCGACGACTGTTCGACCGATGGGACTCTGGAGATCCTCCGGCGCGCCGAACGCGAGATCCCCGGCGCCGTCCTGGTCGCGCACGAGAGGAACGGGGGCCTGGCCACCGCACGCAACACGGGGATCGATGCGGCGCGTGGCGAGTACCTCACCTTCCTCGACGGCGACGACTGGGTCGTTCCCGGCCACTACGAGCGGCTGCTGGCCGCCATCACGCGGCTGGGGTGCGACTTCGTCCGTACGGATCACGTGCAGTTCACGGACCGGGTGCGCACCGTGCACCGGGTCCCGCACGGCCTGCGCGACACCGTTCTGCGTCCGCGGGACGTGATCCTGCCCTCCGACCGGTCGACGCCGGTGGACTACGCGTACGCCTGGGCCGGTGCCTATCACCGGCGGCTCGCGGATTCGGGGCTGCTCCGGTTCCGGGACGGGCTGCGCACCGCGGAGGACCGGCCCTGGATCTGGCGGCTGCACCGTGAGGCGGAATCGTTCGCGGTGGTCGGCCTGCCGGGAGTCTTCTACCGGCGCGGCGTCGCCTCTTCGCTCACGCAGATCGGCGATGTGCGCCAACTCGACTTCATCCGGGCTTTCGACCAGGTCCTGGAAGAAACGTCCCGGGACCCGGAGGCGGACCGACTGCTACCGAAGGCCGTACGCACCTATTGCGCGGTCATGGCGCATCACTTGGAATCCATCGAAAGGTTCGAACCGGCAGTGGCACGGAAATTGCGCTCCATGAGCGCGGCTTCCCTGCGGCGCATGCCTCAGGAAGTTCTCGCCGATACCCTGAATTCGCTGGGCGACCGCCGCGCGGACCAGCTGCGACGGGTACGCCGCCGCTCCGTCTCCCGGGAGGTCGCGGCCTGATGCCCGGCACGTACACCGCGCCGGTCGGCCGGTCCACCACCCAGATCTTCTCCGCGTGCACGCAGTACGCGGCCGCCACGCTCGTCGCCGCCCTGCGCGCGGGTCAGTTCGGTCCGCGCGACGAACACCGGCGCATCCTCGTCGTCAGCGATACCTCGCCCTCCCCCGAGCTCGGCACCCCGCTTCACCACCGGCCCGGATTCGAGGCGCTGGCCGCCGAGTTCGACGCGGTGCGGTCCTGGAACGACTTCATCCGGCCGTTCCATCCGGCGGGCTGGTCGCCCAGGGACCAGGACGCCTCCCTGTGGGAACGGGCCGTGCGCGCCGCGTGGGAGATCGGCGACGGTCCGGTCGAGATCGCCTGCGAGTCCATCCAGGCCAATCCCGCCCAGGCCCTCACCGTGATCTTCGGCGACAGCCCGGTGCACATCTACGCAGACGGGCTGATGAGTTACGGCCCGACCCGCAGCAAGCTCGACCAGCTGGTCGGCACCCGCATCCGCCGGCTGCTCCACCTCGACCTGGTGCCGGGCCTGCGGCCGCTGCTGCTCACCGAGTTCGGCGTCGAGCCGGAGATCGTGCCGACGGATGTCTTCCTGAAGGTCCTGGCCGAGCTCGCCGGTTCAGCGGATCTCCCCGACGCCCACACCGGCCCGGGTGCGGCCCTGCTGCTCGGCCAGTACCTGTCCACGCTGGGCATCCTCACGCCCCAGCAGGAGGAGGAGCAGCACGCGCGGATGCTGCGCGGGGCCGTCGCCCTCGGTCACACCCGGATCGTCTTCAAGCCGCACCCCAGCGCACCGGCCCACTGGGCCCGCTCGCTGGAGCAGGAGGCGGAGCGGCTGGGCGCGGACCTCACCGTGCTCGACAGCCCGGTCCTCGCGGAGACGCTTTTCGACACGATGCGTCCCGCCCTGGTCGTCGGCTGTTTCTCCACCGCCCTGCTGACCGCCGCCTCGTTCTACGGGCTCCCGGTCGCCCGGGTCGGCACCGGCCCGCTGCTGGAACAGCTCAGTCCGTACCAGAACAGCAACCGCATCCCCCTGACGATCGTCGACGCCCTGCTGCCCGATCTGGAGGACCCGGCCGCGGTCACCGGCTGGTCGCTCCCGTCCGCCGAGGAGGTCCGGGGTGAAACCACCGGTCTCGTCGCCGCCGTCGGCTACGCGATGCAGCCGCAGATCCAGGCCGTCCTGCGCCCCGACGCCGAGCGCTACCTCAGCGGGCAGCGTGACACCCTCTGGCGGTACTTCAAACGGCGCCGGCTGACCGCGCTCGGGCTGCCGGGGGCCATACCCGCCCAGCTCGCGTTCATCCCGCGCAACGCGACGGTCCGCCGCCTCGCCCGCAGGGCCCGCACGCTGAAGCGGGCCGCGGCGGGCTGACCCGGGCGCCATGCACGCCCCCGCTGCCGAGCAGCGGGGGCTTCTACCGCTGCCGAGCAGCGGGGCCGAACCAGCCGGGGAGCGGTTCGGTCAGAAAGCCCCGGTCGACGAACCGACGGCACTCGCGCAGCAGAGCGGCGTCATCGGGGACGGGCTGAGTGCCCCGGCTCTTCTCGAATCTGGCCAGCCGCCAGACGTCGAAGGCCTCGCACCCGTCCGGCAGGAGGTCCACATCGACTTCCGTGCCGTCCGGGGCCATGAGCAGACAGCCCCGTCCGTGCACGGAATACGTGAATCCTCCGGCTGTCCGTCCCCTCCGCGGGAGGCCGCCCGACCGAACGCCGCGCAGGACCGCCTCCAGGCGGGTGAACTCCGGGAGTTCGCGCAGCAGGCCCTGCCTGATGCGGTGCAGGTCCTCCAGGAACGCGACGACCGTGGTCCCGGCTTCCTCTCCGGTACCGCTCACCTGCGCCTCCCCCTTCGGTTGGTGGGAAAGTCCCGGCCCACCTCGACCGCCGACCAGACCACCTGGTCCACATCCTTGTAGCCGTAGGCCTGCACCTCTTCGAGGCTGAGCGAACGGTACTGGACATCGATTCCCGCCTTCTTGGCAGCGGCGACCCGGTGGTGTCCGTTGATCACGTACTTGCGGTCGTTGTGCTCAAGGACCTCGATGGGGTCCCCGCTCCATCCGTCGCGGCTCATGCTTTCGGCGATCTCGTCCACGTGCTGCCGGGAGTAGGCGCCTTCCAGCGATTCCGTGCGCTCCAGCGCATGGGGGCTGGCCACGCAGTTGTGCACCAGGACCGGAGTGGCGCCCGCTGCCACGAAGTACGTGTGCGCCCGGGCGACGCTCAGGTTGTAGACCGCCGCCTGCTGCGTCCAGGCGCGGACCGCCGCCACCTGGACGCGGGTGCCCGAGCCGGTCTCCAGCCACTGGCCCGGCTTCAGTTCCCCGGCGGTCAGCCACTCGTGCGCGGACGGAACCCAGAACGGGTGGCCGGCGGTCGCGGTCAGGGTGTCGGTGGCGTCGCCCTTGTCGCCGTCCGTGTCGATGGTGACCCGGACAAGCTTCTTCAGGCCCTTGCCCTTGATCGTGGCCGTGACCTCCTGGCTGGAGGCCTTGCCGGTGGTGGGGTCGGTGGCCCGCACCTCGTCGCCCGCCTCGACCTGTTCGATGGGTTCCCGGCTGCCGTCGGCCATCACCACTTCGGTGCCGGGCACGAAGCTGTTGCCCACCAGGTCCGAGGCGAGCTGGACGCATTCGACCGCCGACTCGACGCGGTCGAGTGTGTCGTCGGCCTTCCTGGCGGCCTTCGCGATGTCGTTCGCGTACTTCGCGGCCTTCGTCGCCATCCGGCCCGCCTTCGCCGCCCGGACCGCACCCGCGCCGACCCCGCCGAGGGCCACCCCCGCCACCGTCGCGACGGCCCAGGCGCAGGCCTCCATGTCGCCGGTGGTGACGCAGTCCCTGATGTCGTTGAAGCCCGTGACGTCGCCGACGACGTTGCCGACCGTCTTGACTCCCTCCCAGACCGCGCCCCACTCGACGGAGTCGCGGACCGTCTCGACGACGGCACCGACCTGCTCGACCACGGCCTCGCGAATGGCGTCCGTCGCCTTCGCCACGTCGGCGATCACGTCGCGCGCCGCGCCGACGAGAATCGCCGGCAGATTGGGATCGGCCGTCACGATCGCCTTGGCGACCGCCATGAGGGGCCGGGCCGCGGCCACGATGTCGGGGATCGGGTTGTGCTTGGCCACGAAGGCGACCGCCGCCCTGGCCTTGCGGCTGACCGCGGCCCGGGTCTCGTGGTAGATCCGGCGGGCCTCAGCCGCTTTTTCCCGGGCCCACTGGGTGGCCCCGGTACTGCGTCCGACGCTCTTCGCTATCCGCACGCCGGCGTCGACGATCGTCTTGAGCCCGGACTTGCGGTAGACGTAGCCGGCCGCCTTGCCGACGTAGCTGAGGGCCTTCTTCAGAGCGGAGATGGGGTGGCGGACCGTGTAGACGACCGCCTTGCCGATGTTCTTGGCCGTCTTGACGGCGGCCCGGACGTACTTGTTCTTCTTGACCTTGTTGTACGCCTTCTTGCACCAGCCGCAGCTGGGCCAGTGACCGTCCGGGTCGGTGTAGTCCATCGGCGCCCCGGCCCCGTAGGTGTACCGGTTCGCGAGGATCGAGGCCCCGGACGCGTACGTGTAGGAGTCCCGCGAGTCGAAGACACCGGTCCCCGGGTCGTACCAGCGCGCCCCCATGTCCACCTGCTCGGTGTCGGGGTCGGTCCAGTCGCCCTGGTAGCCGGCGTTGCCCGCCGTGCCCGGCTGCGCGTCACTCGCCGCGGACGCCTGCCCGAACGGGTCGAAGGCCGTGGAGCCGGTCAGCGAGGTGGCCGCGCCGTCGCTCGCCGACAGGTCGCCGACCACATCGCCGTGCTTGTCCGTCACCGTCAGCTGCGCCGCACCCGTGCCCTCGGCGACCGACAGCAGTTCGTCCGACGCACCTCTGCCGTAGGTGGAGTTGTTGTCCTGCACCGGGTCGGGGGCCAGGCCCGCGTAGCTGAAGTCCGCCTCGTTGCGGGACGCCACCCGGTCGAGGGAGTCGTAGGTGTACTCGGTCCCGGACTCCCCCGCCTTCGTCAGCCGGTCGAAGGCGTCGAAGGTGAACTCCTCCGTCATGCCGGAGCTGGTGCGACTGGCCAGGGTGCCGCGCGCGGTGTGGTCGTAGGTGTAGTCCCCGTCGGACAGCAGCCGGTTGCGTTCGTCGAAGGTGGCCGCCTTGTCCCCGTTCCTGACGCGGTTGCCGCCCTTGTCCCAGCCGTACTCGGTGGTGGCGCCGTTCTCCGTCCAGGAGGTGAGACGGCCGGCGTCGTCGTAGCCGTAGGTGTTCTCACCGGCTCCGGCCGTGCCGGTGGTCTTCTTGGCGGTGAGGTGGTCGTCGGTGTCGTATCCGTAGTCGGTCGCCGCGATCGTGGCGCCGCCGCTGCTCGTGACCGTGTCCGTGTCGATGCGGCCCAGGTCGTCGTAGGCGAAGGTGCGCGACTGCCCCGCGCCGTAGTCGATCTGCTTGACGGAGCCCGCCCCGTCGTAGCGGTAGGTCTGGGCGGTGCCGGTGAGCGGGTCGGTGGCGGAGGTCAGCTGACTGCGGGCGTAGCCGAAGCTCGCGGTGCCCGCGGCGTCGGTGCGGGAGGTGAGCAGGCCGTCGGAGTCGTAGGTGTACGACGCCTTGCCGGACGGCCCGTCCGCCTCGGTCAGGGAGCCGCGGTCGTTGTACGCGTAGGTGTTGTCGCCCTTGGGGGAGGACGCCTTCGTCAGCCGGCCGGACGTGTCGTAACCGAAGGACTTCTCCGCGGTGGCACCCTCGGCGCCACTGCCCGTCTCGTGGACGAGCAGACCGGCACGGTCGTAGGCCCGGCTCCGGACCACGCCGCCGGGTGCGGTGGCCTTCACCGCCTGGCCCGCGACGTCGTACGCGGTGGTCCAGGTGCGGTCCTGCGGCTCCGGGTCGCGGCTGGTGGCGGGTTCGACGACGGACTCGGGCAGGCCGAGGGTGTTGACCGTGTAGAGGCTCCTGTTGCCGCGGCCGTCGGTGTAGCGGGTGCGGTTGCCCAGGGCGTCGTAGCCGAAGGAGGTGGTGATGGACTCGGCTGCGGAGACCGGTTCGGTCTGTTCGGTGAGCCGGCCCAGCGCGTCGTAGGCGTAGCGGGTGGTGCGGCCCAGCGGGTCGGTGGAGGTGGTGAGGTTGCCGGCGGTGTCGTAGCCGTAGTCCACCTTGCGCAACGGGCTGTTGTCCGCGTCCAGGTCGGAGTCCTGGACCAGTTGGCCGAAGGCGTCGAAGACCTTGGCCGAGGTGCGGCCCATGCCGTCGGTGCTGCGGACCTCGCGCCCGCTCATGTCGTAGCCGAACCGGGTGACCACGCCGCCCGGGTCGGTGGCCCGGGTGAGCTGCCCCAGGCCGTCGTAGCCGTACAGGCTGACGCCCCCGCCCGGTGCGGTCTGCTTGACGACGTTGCCGGCGTCGTCGTAGTCGTTGCGCGTGGTGAACGCGCCGGGCTCCGGACTGCGTTCGATCGAGGTGCTGGTGACGGGGCGGTCGAGATCGTCGTACGTGGTCTCGGCGCGGGATCCGTCGGGGCCGGTGACCGACAGGGGCTCACCGGTGCGGGTGTAGGTGTACGACCACCGGGCCTGCTCGTCGTCCTTGCCTACGGGCACGTCCTTCGTGGTGAGCCGGTTCTGCCGGTCGTAGCCGAACTCGGTGACCCGGCCGAGCGGGTCGGTGGCGGTGGTGACGTTGCCCAGTGCGTCATAGCTCCGGGAGGTCGTCGGGGTGACGGTCTCCGCGGAGCCGGGGGCGCGGTAGCCGGGGGCGGTGGCGGTGAGCGCCCGTCCCAGCCGGTCGTAGGTGGTGCGGTTGGTGTTGCCCAGCGCGTCAACGGATTCGGTGACCGCGCCGAAGGTGTCGTAGCCCGTGTAGGTGGTGGGGCGGGAGCTCACGGGAGCCGCGCCGCCTGACTCGGTGTCCACGGCGGGCGCGGTGGCCGACAGCGGTCGGCCGACCTCGTCGTAGGCGTAGTCGGTGCGGTTGCCCGCCGGGTCCGTACGGGCGGTGACGAGGCCGCGCTGGTCGTACGCGTAGACCGTGGCACGGCTCTCGGTGCCGTTCTGGACGATCTCCTGCTCGGCGTTGCCCGCGTTGTCGTAGACGTACCGGACCGTCTCGGGGGTGACGCTCGTGGGCCACGGCACGTTGGACGGAGCGCCGTTGGAGGTGGTGGTCTCCACGTTGCCCGCGAGGTCGTAGCCGTACGTGGTCCGGCGGGCCAGTCCGGCCGGGTCGGTGACCTCGGACTTGGCGCGGCCGACCGCGTCGTAGGTGTACTCGGTGACGAGCTTGCCGTTGTTCGCCTTCTCGGTCAGGACGTTGCCGGCGCCGTCGTAGGTGTTGGATTCGACGACGATGTCCCGTCGCGTGCCGTCGGGGTCGTGAAATCCCTTGAGTGTGAGGGACTTGAGCAGGTCGTCGCCGAAGTACTCGTAGACGAGGTCGCGTCCCATCGCGTCGGTGTTGCGGACGACCCGGCCGCCCATGTCGTACGCGTACGACTGCACCACGGTGTAGTCCGGGTTTCCGCCGTCGTCGTCCCAGTCGCGCAACCGGGTCTCGGCCATCATGTTGCGCGCGGTGTACACGTAGTCGAAGTGGTTGCCGTTGGCATCCACCATCGAAGTCCTGTTACCGAGGGAGTCGTAGCCGTACGTGGTCTCGCTGCCCTCGGCGTCGGTCACCTTCTCCGGCCGGCCGTAGGCGTCGTGTTCGAAGGTCATCACGCGTGCCGCATCGCCCCCGAGCACGTCGCCGACCTCGGTACGCACGGTGTTGCCGTCGGCGTCGTAGCCGGTGACGGTGCGCTGCTGGTGCCTGGAGAGGGTGACGACGTTGGTTGTGGCCGGTTCGGTGGTGGAGACGAGGCGGGACAGCTTGTCGTAGGCGAGGGTGACGGTGGCGCCGTCGGGCTGCGCGTCCGAGACGGCGGTCTCGGTGAGTTTTCGGCCCAGTGCGTCGTAGGTGAACTTCGTGACGAGGCCGGAGGGTTCGGTGACCTGCGCGAGGTCACCGCTGTTGAAGTACCGGTAGCCGGTGATCTTGCCGCGCGGGTCGGTGGACGTCAGCGGAAGTCCGGTCGGGGTGTTGCCGCCGTTGACGGCGGGTTCGGCGCCGGTGGTGTAACTGTTCTTGACGGTCCCGCCGTCGGGGGACGTCTGCAGGGTGAGCAGCCCCCGGGTGTCGTACTGGTACTGGGTGCGGAAGCGGGTGTCGGTGGGTCCTGAGGACCGGCCGTCGAGCGTCTGCGAGGGCTGGTCCGCGCGCAGGTCGATGTCGCCCGCAGGGGTCGGATAGGTGGTGTACGTGGTCTGGCAGTCGTCCTTGGTCCGGCAGGTGGTCCGGGTGGTGACGTTGCCCCGGTCGTCGTAGCCGAGGGTGACCCGGTCACCGTTCTCGCTGGTGATGCCGGTCTGGAAGCCCTTGTCGTCGTACGCGAAGAGGCGGATGGCCACGCCGTCGGCGGGGTGCCGGATGAAGTCCGGTTCGCTGCCGCCGTCACCGGGCGGATCGGTGCAGAACGCCGGGTCGCCCGGGTCGGGTTCGGTGCAGACCTCCTGCGGCGGGTCGGTGTCCGACGGACTCGGCGAGGGGCCGGGTTCGCGGGCGCCGAGCGCCATGGGCTCGCCGTAGCGCAGCATGCGGGAGGTCAGGCCGTCGTACTCGTAGAAGTACGGCGAGTCGACCGGGTCGTGGACCTCGACCGTGCGCCGCAGGTCGCTGTCGTCACCGAAGACCGCGGGCGTACCGATCTTCCAGGTGCCGCCGTTGCGGTCGGTGTACTCCTGGACGCGGTCGCGGGCCGTGTCGTACGTGACCTCGGAGGCCACGCGGCCGGAGGGCAGCGTCGTCCGGGTCAGCATGTCCGAGGTCCGGGTGCCCTCGCGGTAGTGGCCGGCGACGGCCGTCGCACCCAGCGGATGGTGGTAGACGGCGACGTCGTCGATGGTTCCGGCGAAGGAACGGGCCGCGGTGCTGCCCCAGCCGGGCCAGGAGGCCGGGGTGGTGGCGTGTGCGGCGCCTATCTGGTTGTAGGTCAGGTCGCCGGCGGCGAGCTGTCTGCCGGTGAGGGTTCCGGAGAGCTTCCCGTCCAGATAGAGGCTCTGGTTGGACCCTGAGGACGAGAGCACGGCGTGGTGCCACTTGCCATCGTTGACGTTCTTGGTGGTGTCGGTGATCGGGGCGACGGCCCCGGTCCAGAACTGGCCGCGCAGCTTGCCGTCGTTGCCGACGTACAGCGCGGGCACCCCGGTCCCGGGTGCGGTGCCCCATGCCTTGTTCTGGTAGCCGACGAGCGGGCCGCCGACTCCGGTGGCAGGCGTCTTGAACCACACCTCGACGGCCGTGTCCCGGCTCTTCTTGAGCGTGCCGGAGGGCAGCACGACGCGGGAGCTGCTGCCGTTGAACCCGGCCGCCGTGCCCGGGTCCCCGGGGATCGCCCCGGTCACGCCGAGGGTGACGTCGGTGGAGGTGCCGCGGTCCTTGGCGAGGTTGGCCTCGACGGCGCTGTCGGCCGCCGTGCCTTCGGCCTCGCCCAGTTTCCAGTAGGACTCGGGGTGGGAATCGAGCACGGTGGTGCCGTAGTGACTGCCCTCCCCGTACGCGTAGCGGGTGCAGCCTCCGGTCGGGTCGCAGACATGGTCGAGCAGGTCGCCGGTGTACGTGTACGACCAGGTGAGCGGGGCACCGTCGACCGGGTTGGTCGACACCCCGCTGACGTGGGAGCCGGTCCAGGTGAAGTTCAGCGAACGGCCGCTGCGGGGGTGCGTCGCACTCCGGATCTTCCCGCCGGACCAGGTGTAGGTGACCACGTTGGACGAGGCGTCCGTGATCTTCGCCAGCAGCCCGCCGGTGCTGAAGTCGTAGCTGGTGCCGGACTTGTCCTGGAGCCGGTAGGTGGCCGTCGCGGCGTCGAGGGTGAGCTTGGCGTAGCGGCCGGGCGGCGGGGCGAAGGTGCCGTCCGGGTTCTTGCCGAAGCGGACGTCCTGGCCGTCGGGGTAGCGGATGACGACGTTGCCGCTGCCGTCGCCGTCGTCGGTGAGCCGCATGTCGTACCGGGTCGACCAGCCCGCGCCGAACGCGAGGTCGCGCCGCGGGTCGAGGCTGTTGTACGTGCGGACCAGGGTCAGGTCGGGGCCGGTCGTGGTGAGTGACGCGTCGATGGCGGAGGAGGTGAAGTTGCCGACGTTGGGGTCGAACTCCTTGCCCGGAGCTTCGGACAGCCGTGAGGTTATCTCGGGCTGCGGCACGGCGGCGACCAACGCGATCTGCGCGGTGGGGACCTCGTTGGACGCGTCCTTGACGAAGCCGCGCCACAGGTAGGTGGTGCCCCACTTCAGCCGGCCGGCCGGGACGGGGTAGGCGGACGACGTCTGGTAGGCGGAGGTGGTGCAGCCGGTCGGCTTGCCGTCCTTGTCCGCCTCGCAGATCTCGTACTTGTACTGGAGGGCCGAGCCGGGCGGGGCGTCGATGTCGACCCCGGCCGCCCACAGCTGCGGGGTGAGGGTCTGGGCCTGGTAGCCGTTGGGCGGGAACTGCTCCTTGACCACCGGGGCGATGTCGAAGACCTGGAGGGTGAGCCGGCCGGGTGGGACCTGTTCGTCGGTGAAGACCTTGCCACCGGTGCGGACCATGGTGAAGTCGACCAGGTACGTGCCCGGGGGCAGCGCCTTGATGGTCGCGTCGAGCGTGGCCTTCGCCCCGTGGGCGACGCTGCCGGTGAGGTTGGCGGCGCGCTGCTGGGTGACGAGCTTGCCCTTGGCGTCATAGGCGCGGTAGGCGAGGTAGTAGGTGCCGGGAGTCCAGGTCTCGGCACCTGTGTTGGTCACCGCGACCTTGACCTTGCCCGCCTGGTTCTGGAGCACGGGCGGGTCGGGAACGGGCTTGGGAAAGGCGTACGTGGCGCTGTACGGGGAGTGCGTGACGAACAGCTTGGGCGGGTTCGCGGTGGCGTGGCCGGTGAGCTTCTTGAAGGAGAGCGTGTCGGTGGCCGAGGCCCGCAGCGACAGGCCGTTGTTGGCCTGGGTGCCGTCGGCCCAGCGCTGGACGAGGTCGCGGCCGCCCTTGCCGAGGTCGAAGAGCTCGCCTGCCGCGGGGCAGTTGGACCTCGAGGCGCCGAAGGCGACGTGCCCGTACGCGAACGACCTGGTGGCGAGCGCCCCGCCGACCGCCGGTCCCGGGTAGGCCGTGGTGGTACCCGCGGTCCAGGACTGGGTCACGGGGTGGACGGAGACCGGCCGCGGCTTGCAGGAGGCGGAGTCGAAGTTCACGATCTGGAGCTGCGCCCCGAAGATCCGGTGGTTGCGCAGCCGCTCGTCGAGACCGGGGAAGCCGAGATAGGAAGCCGTCGCGCCGGACGGGCCGCGCCCGACCTGGAGTTCGTCGGCGCCGACCACGGAGGGGCCCCCGTCCCTGACGTACAGGGAAGTGGCGGCGGCGCCGGTCTCGACGGACGGGTCGACACGGACGGGGAAGGCCCTGCCCGGGTCGGTGAGCCAGCCGCGGTCGGCGTTCACCTTGAGGACCGGGTGGCCGTCCCGCTCGACGAGCGTGTAGCGGACGGCGTACGAGGTGGCGCCGCGGGCGTCCGTCATGAAGCCGGCCGGGATGACTGCCCGGGTGCGGCCGTCGGACCCGGTGAGCACGACAGCGCCGTCCCGGACGGTGGCGTCGAGGCCGTCGAGGTCCAGCGGGAAGAGGAACTCGGCGGGGGCCGCGGCGGAGCGCAGGACGAGGGTCTCCTTGACCCCGCCGGCCTGCGAGTCCAGCCACAGATCGGTTTCGGGCAGAACCTTCTCGTAACTGACTCTGGCGCCGTCCGCGCTTCCCGGTACGGGCGCGGCGTCGCTCAGCCCGTAGGAGAAGGACTCCCCGGACGGGAGGGTGAGAGCGGCGAGCCGAGGGGCGTCGGCCCGCGCTGCCAGTGCGAGGCCGACGGAGTCGGCCGTGTTGGTCCACCCGGCGCCCGCCTCACCCTCTCGGGCGGTTCCGGCGGGCTTCTCGCGCTCGGCCAGCGAGGAGTCGATCGGGCGCCAGTCGCCCTTGCCGTCACGGTAGTTGAGGGACGTGGTGGAGATCTCGGTGGTGCGTGTGCCGTCCTGGTTGGCGTAGGTGCGGCTGCGGGCGTCGCGCTCGGAGACGAGCTCCGTGCTGGTCGCGCGGTCGAAGCCGGTGGCCCTCGGGACGGGTGGCGCGGTGACCGCGGCGACGTTCGGGCGGGTCACCGGCCGGGCCGGCTGCGGGGGCTTCAGCGGGTACTTGGCGCGCATCGACAGCGGAGAGTCGGTGTTGCCCGGTCCGCCTGCGACGTGGCTACGCCCCTCCGCGCTCGCCCACCGCTGCTCGGGCCCCTCGGCCGTCCCGGGCCTGTCCGGGAACAACGGGAATCCGGAACCGGCCAGGGCCAGTGAACCGACGGCCAGCGTCACGGCGACGGCCAGCCCGACGCCCGTGCCCCAGATCCCACGTACCGCGCGAAGCATCATCAGACGTCGCGCGATTATTCGGTACGCAGGCACGGCTCCCCCAAGTGCGTGATGGAACGGACCAATTGATGTTGAGGACCGTGAGGGACGTGTGTCGACGGTTGCACGAAGTGTTCATGTACCCGTCAATCAGCGTCAGGTCTTCTTCACCCGGCCGCTACCGCCCCGTTCACCACCGCTCGCCTAGCGTCCGACTTCATGACTTCCCACACCGATCGACGTACGGCACGCTGGGCCGCCGTCGCGGCTGCCGCCGTCACCGCGTTCCCGCTGCTCGTGGCCCTGCCCGGCACCGCACAGGCGGCGGATTCCGCCACCTGCACGGCCACGGGCCCCGTATACGCCCTGGACTCCGCGGGCAAACTGCTCCGATACGACATGCCCACGCCGGTCAGCGGCGGCAATCTCGCCTCTCCCAGCACGATCGACACCGGCTGGACCGGCTACGGGCGGATGATGGCCGGGCAGGGCGCGCGCTTCTACGGGATCAAGTCCGACGGTCTCTATCTGAGTCATCGGGTCAGCGCGACCGGCACCTGGGACATCCACCACAAGAAGATCAGCCCCAACTTCGGCTGGCTGACCAAGGCCGCGGACCGCAACCAGGTCACCATCGACCGGGGCGACCGGATCTGGGTGCTCGACAACGAGGGCGCCCTGCGCACGTACAAGTACGACTCCGCCGCCGGCACCTTCAGCGCCGACAGCGGGAAGATCATCGACCAGGGCTGGGAGCGCTACGACCTGATCGTCGCCGCCGATTCCGGCGTGGTCTACGGGCGTGCGGCCTCCGACGGGCGGCTCTACCGTTCGCGCTACGACTTCGCCAGCCAGCGATGGATCGAGCGCCACGTCGTGGAGAGCCTGGCCGACTGGCGCCAGTACAGCAGGGGGATCACTTCGATCGGCGGGGACACCCTGGTCGGGGTGAACGCGGCGGGCGTCGCCGACTACTACCGCTTCGACGAGAACATCCGCGACTTCCCGGTGTACAACAAGACCGTCGGCAGTGCGGGCTGGCAGAACTACTCCAACGTGTCAGGGGCCCCGGACGCCTGCCGCATCACCACGAACCACACCCCGGCATCTCCCTCGGCGCCGCTGGAAAGCTACACGCCGGCCGCGGTGACCCAGTCCGCCACGGGTTCGCTGGAGTTCGCCTACACGGACAACATCGGGCGTCTGGTGCACGGCCGGATGGCGGACGCCTCGGACTTCAACGGCGTGCAGTGGACCACCGTGTCGGGCAACGAGGCGTTCACCGGCCGGCCCACCCTCGCCGAGCACACCGACGGCCGCGTGGTCCTCACCGCACAGAACACGTCCGGCGGCATCTGGCAGCGCAACCAGACCGCCAAGGCCTCGGCGGACTGGAACGACTGGATCGACCTGGGCGGCGCCATGGCCCACCACCCGGTCACCGCGAAGACCCCGGACGGGCTGCTCGTACAGTTCGCCGTCGACGGCGACGGCAAGCCCTGGTACCGCATCCAGCAGCGGGCCAACGTGGACTTCATGGGCTGGATGCCGCTCACCGGCACCGGGCTCTCCGGCACCCTCCAGGCGGTCACCGCGCGCGACGGCATCCAGCTCTTCGCCACGACCACCGCGGGGACGCTGAGCACGGCCACGTTCTCCGCCAGCGGCACGCTCTCCGCCTGGACCGGGCTCGGCGCGCAGAACGTCAGCGGCACGCCGTCGGTCGTCGTCTACCCCGGCTACCGCGTCCGGGTGTTCGCCAACGACGGCCAGGGCCACATCATCACCGCGGCCCAGTCCGCCGAGAACGGCGCATACGGCTCCTGGGACACCGTCGCCGGGCTGGCAGCCGACGGAGAGCCCAGCGCCGTCATCTCGCCGCTGACCGGCCTGACCGAGATCGCCGCGCGCGGCACCGACGGCTTCATCCACAACACCGGTGAGACGACCCAGGGCAGTGGCACCTGGCGCGCCTGGCAGCAGCCGTCGAACGAGGCGGCGGCCACCGTGCCGACGGCCTTCACCTACACCAACGGCAACGGCCCGACCTGGGCCTACACCTTCCGCACCGCCGACAACCAGACGCGCGTCTACCAGGTCCAGCAGAGCTTCGCGGCGCGCACGGCAGCGGCCACGAGCGGGACCGCACCGGCGTTCGAGTCCCGGGTTCTGCCCGAGCCGTCCGGCAGCTGACCCAGCGGCCGGGGCGGGGCCGCGGCGACGGCTCCCCCCGGCACCGGCGCGGCGCGTGACCGGGCAGGGACGGCTGCGTGAAGCCCGGCCGTCCATTGCATGAACCAGCCTTCCGCGCCCGTGATTTCACGATGTCCGATGACATATTCGACTCATCATGAGAACTCCGTCGATGCCGATGCTCCGCTCGCCGCGCGCCCGGGGTGCCGCCCTTGCCGCACTGCTCACCGTCGCGATCGTCTGCGCCGGGGACGCCGTGGCCCGCAGCTACCCGTTCGGCCCGCACACCCGCAGCGTGAACGACCTGGGCAATCAGTTCGTCCCGTTCCACGCCCGGCTCTGGGACCTGCTGCACGGGCGGGCGGACGGCGGGCTGCTGCTGAACTGGCAGTCCGGCTTCGGCAGCAGTTTCCTGCCGGACTTCGGTACGTATCTGAGCAGCCCGTTCGCCCTGCTCGTCGGTGTCTTCCCGCGGGACCGCATCGACCTGGCCGTGTACGCGGTCACGCTGGTGAAGACCGGGGTGGCGGCGGCGGCCATGACCTGGCTGCTCACCGCGTTGCGCAGGGGCCGGGGCCGGGAGTGGCTGGCGGCCGTGCTCGGCGCCTCGTACGCGCTGTGCGGCTGGTCGGTCGTCGAGGCCGTGTACAACCCGATGTGGCTGGACGGGCTGATCGCGTTCCCGCTGCTGTGCCTGGCCGGCGAGTGGGCGCGTACCGCGCGGCGGCCGGTGTGGGGGACGCTCCTGGTGACGCTCGCCTGGGTGTCCAACTTCTACACCGCGTACATGGCCACGCTCGGCGCGGCCCTGGTGCTGGTCGTACGGCTGCTGCTGGAGGACGGGACGTCGCGGGAGCGGGTCCGGGGCCTGGTGCGTGCGGTACGGACGGTGCTGATCGGCATCGGGCTGGCCGCTCCCGTCCTGATCCCGGTGTTCCTCGGCACCAAGCACGCCTACCCGGGCTGGAACCGGGCGTTCGCCCCGGCCGCCTGGCCGGACGTCGCGGCGCGGCTGCTGCCGGCCACGTACAGCTTCTTCAGCCCGGCGCTGTTCCTGGGGACGGGCGCCCTGCTGCTGGCCTGCGCGCTGGCCTTCCACCGCGCGGTGCCGCGCACCGAACGCCTCGTCTGGGCGGGGCTGGTGGCGGCGGTGGCCCTGTCGTTGCAGTGGGGGCCCACGCATCTGCTGTGGCATGCCTTCGCGACGCCGAACGGGAGCCCGTTCCGGCAGACCTTCGTCCTCTCCGGGCTCGTCGTGATCGCCGCCTGGACCTCGGTCGCCACCGCCTGGCCGGACCGGCGGACCCTGCTGGGCGGGGCGATGGTCCTGACACTGATCGCGGCCGGCGCCGCGTCCAGCACCCTGATCACCGGATGGACGTATCCGCTGTTCGCCGCGGGCCTGCTGGCCGTGATCGGTGCGCTGGTCCTGGCGCGCGACGGCAGGTTCGCCGTGCTCGCGGCGCTGCTGCTGGTGGGGGCGCAGGCAGGTCAGGCCGCCGCGACGACCGCGTACGCCGACCGGCAGCGGCTGAACCGGCTCGACGACTACGCCCCGTGGGGTGAGCGCCAGGACCTGCAGGCCGCCGCGGTCGCCCGCGCCGACGGCTGGCCGCGCTACCGCACCGACCCCGGCCTGGAGCAGTCCACCGCCAACGACCCGCTGCTGGTCGGGGGCCAGGGCGGTGCCTACTACAGCAGTCACACACCGGACGTGCTCACGCGCACGTTCCTGGCTCTGGGCGCCGGCTGGACGTCGAACGGCCGGGCCCTGCACAGCCTGGACAACCCGGTGACCGACGCGGTGTTCTCCGTCGGTGCCCGGGTCCACGTGCCGCGCGATCCGCACCAGGGATGGAACCGCCCGGACGACAGCCCGGTCACGGTCACCCGGCAGGACGTGCCGCCCCTGGTGACGGTGCGGCCCGCCGCCGACGCCGGTGCGGGGCTGGGCCGTTCGCCGTTCCGCAACCAGGAGAAGCTGCTGGGCGCGTCCGTGTACACGGTGCCCGCGACCACGCTGCGTTCCGCGGACGGGACGGATGCCACGGACGAGGGTGCGTACGACTACCGGGTTCGGCCGGGCACGTACACCCTGAGCGTGAACTGCCCTGCGAACAGCGAGGTGTACCTGTGGGCCCCCGACCTGTTCGGCCGGGCACAGCTGGGAGCGGCGGGCGAACCGGCCGACTTCCGAGGGGAGTTGCCGGGCCGGCGCGCCGAGATGCGCGTCCTGGGTACGGGCGGCGGACAGCTCGCCGTGTCACTGCGGGCCGCCAGGGCGGGCACCGTTCCGCACGAGTCCGTCGGCTGCCTGGACCGGCGGCGCCTGTCCGGTGCGGTGTCCGCGCTGCAGCGGACGGGCGCGACGAGCACCGAGGTCACCGACAGCGGTGTACGGGCCCGACTCCCCGCTCATTCCGCGGGAGTGGCCGTGCTGGCCGCGCCCCGGATCGCCGGGTGGAGCTGCGACGGCCGTCCGGCCGACTCCTACCTCGGCCTGGTCGCCGTACCGGTGCGTGGCGACCGGACCGTGGTGGACTGCACGTTCCGGCCGCCGGGACTGCGGGCCGGGTCCGTCGCCGGGGCGGGGGCCCTGGCGGCACTGCTGGCGACCGCACTGGTCCCCTGGGCGCGCAAGCGGGGTCGCCGCCTCACACCCGTCCCCCGTACCGCGCCTCGATGCCCGCGATGATCAGCCGCAGGCCGTCCTCGAACCGTTCGTCGTAGTGGGCGAAGATCTCCTCACCGGCCGCGGCGGCCAGCGGGTAGCGGGCCATGCGTTCCGCGCGTTCGCCGATGTCGAAGCCCTCGCGCCGCTGGTCCGGCATCGGACGGACGCCCTGCTCCTCGCTGACGAAGCCCATCGTGTAGGAGTACGCGGTGGTGCCCGCCCGGACGGCCTGCCACAGCTCGAAGCCCGCGTCGACCATGGTCCGCAGATGGCCTTCGAGCCCGTCCGCGTGGTCCGTGCCGGTGAACTGCGCACCCCCGTAGACCTTGGCCCCGTCGCGGTAGCGCAGCAGTGCGGTGCGCAGCCCGCTGTTGTACGCGATGAGCTGGTCCTGCCAGCTCTCCGGGGTCGGGCCCGGCAGGCCCTCGTCGAGCATCCGGCGGTACATCACCGTGGCCATCTCGTCGAGGAGTGCCTGCTTGTCCTTGAAGTGCCAGTAGAGGGCCGGCGCCTTGACGTCCAGCTCCCTGGCGATGGCGCGCAGGCTGAGGCCGTCGAGGCCCACCTCGTTCAGCAGCCGCAGTGCCGTGTCGGCCACTCGGGACCGGTCGATCTTCGTCGTACCCACCTCGACAAGTTAACAGCCCCTCCTTGACAACTTAACAGCGTTAAGCGCAGACTCCGGGCCATGGAACTTAACGGTGTTAAGGAAAGCGTCGGGGAGGCCCAGGTCCTCATCGTCGGCGCCGGTCCCTGCGGCCTCGCCCTGGCGTGCGACCTGGCCCGCCGTGGTGTCCCCGCGCTCCTCGTCGAGCAGGCGCCCACGCTCTTCCCCGGTTCACGCGGCAAGGGCATCCAGCCCCGCACCCGGGAGGTCCTCGACGACCTCGGGGTCGGCGACGCGGTCCGCGAGCACGGGGGGCCCGCGCCGGTCGGGATGGCCTGGCAGGACGGGGAGCGGATGGGCGAGCACCCCATGTTCCGGGTCGCGGCCCCGACGGACGCCGAGCCGTACGGGGAGCCGTGGATGATGCCGCAGTGGCGCACCCAGGAGATCCTGCTCGCCCGACTGCGCGAACTGGGCGGCGACGTGGTGTTCTCGACCGCGCTGACCGGCCTCGCGCAGGACGCCGACGGGGTCACCGCACAGCTCTCCACCGGCCCGGTCCGCGCCTCCTACCTGGTCGCGGCGGACGGCGGGCGCTCCACCGTGCGGCGGGCGCTGGGCATCGCGATGACCGGGGAGACGGTCGACCCGGCGCCGATGCTGGTGGCGGACGTCCGGGTCGCCGAGGAGGCGCTCGACCGGCTCAACTGGCACATGATGAACACCGACGCAGGGTTCATCGCGCTGTGCCCGCTGCCCGGTACGACGGACTTCCAGCTGGTCGCCCAGTTCAAGGAGGGGGCGCCGGACACCTCCCCGGAGGGCGTGCGGGCCGTCGTCGCGGAGCGCACCCACCTGGACGCGCAGGACGTCACCGAGGTGCTATGGGCCTCCGATTTCCGCCCGCGTGCCGCCCTCGCCGACCGGTTCCGCGACGGGCGGGTCCTCCTGGCCGGGGACGCCGCCCACGTCCACTCCCCCGCAGGCGGCCAAGGGCTCAACACCAGCGTGCAGGACGCGTACAACCTGGGCTGGAAGCTCGGCCAGGTGCTCGGCCACGGGACGCCCGGGGCGCTGCTCGACAGCTACGAGGAGGAGCGCCGCCCCATCGCCGCCGAGGTGCTCGGCCTGTCCACCCGTATCCACCGCGGCCAGCAGGAACGCGGCGCGGCCGTCCAGCAGTTGGGCCTCGGCTACCGGGAGGGGCCGCTGTCGGCGGGCCGGGCGGGCGTCCTGGAGGCGGGCGACCGGGCCCCCGACGGCCCCACGGGCGACCAGCGGCTGTTCGACGTCTTCAGGGGCCCGCATTTCACGCTGCTGGCGGTCGGCACGGACGCGGAGCTGCCGGAGTTCGACACCCCGGCGGTCCGGGTGCACCGCATGGACGCCTACGAGGCGTACGGCAAGGGGCTCTTCCTGGTCCGGCCGGACGGCTACGTCGGCTGGGCGGGCGAGGACACGTCAGGACTCGTGGAGTACGCCGCACCGCTGGGCCTGTGCCCCGAGGCGGCGTGAGAGTCAGACGCTGCTGAGCGAGAGCTTGGCCGCGAAGCCGAGGAACAGCACCCCGGCCGCCGACGTGGCCCCCGCCGAGAGCCGCTTGCGGCGGCGGAACGCGGCGGACAGCCGGGTGCCGCCGAAGATCAGCATCGACAGGTACAGGAAGCTGGCGATCTGGAGCAGGGTGCCCAGCACCAGGAAGGAGAGCGCCGGGTAGGCGTACCCCGGATCGACGAACTGCACGAAGAAGGAGATCAGGAACAGGATCGCCTTCGGGTTGAACAGGCTGACCACCAGCGCCCGCCGGTAGGGCCGCTCCATGGCCCCCGGGGCCCCGGCCCCGTCCGCCGCCGCCTCGCCCGTGATCTCGGCCACCCGGCGGTGGCGCTCGCGCCACATCGACACCGCGGCACGCAGCATCCCGATGGCCATCCAGGTCAGATAGCCCGCGCCGGCGTACTTCACCACGGCGAAGAGCACCGGCGTCGTCTGCAGCAGGGACGAGGCCCCGAGTGCGGACAGGGTCATCAGGACGGTGTCCCCGGTCCACACCCCGGCGGCGGCCACATAGCCGGTCCGCACCCCGCGCCGGGCGGCGACGGACAGCACGTACAGCGAATTCGGCCCCGGCAGCAGCACGATCAGCACGAGGCCGGCGAGGTAGGTCGGAAGGTCGGTGACACCCAGCATGAAACGGAGTGTCGCACGGGGGTACGACACTCCGGGGACGGGGGTTCCGGCACTGTCGCCCCGGTGAGGTCTCAGCCCACCAGATCCGCGAAGACGATGATGTTGTCCGGCCGGTGGCCGCCTCGCAGCTCTCCGCCGCAGGTGATCAGACGCAGCTCGGGGCCGGAGGTGTCGCCGTAGACCTCGTCGGTCGGGAAGGCGCCCTTGTCGACCTGCTGGAGCTTCCGTACGGCGAACACCGCGTCGGACCCGTCCGCCCGGGTGACGGTGATCCGGTCACCGGCCGCGATCTTCGCGACGTTCTTCAGGACGGCGGGGCCTTCGGCGGTGTCGAAGTGGCCGATGAGGACGGCGGGTCCCGTCTCTCCGGGGGTGACGCCCTTGGTGTACCAGCCGATCCGGTCCGCCTGCGCCACGGACGGGACCTCGACGGTGCCGTCGGACGCCAGGCCCAGCTTCAGGACCGGGCCGGTGTCGACGCCCGCCGACGGGATCCGGACCCGGACCGGCTCGGAGGCGGGCAGCGGGGCTGCGGACGTGGACGGGGCGGGTGACGCCGGTGCGGTGGCCGGGGCCGCGATGTGCGCGGGCGGGGTGGCGGGCCCGCCGTCGCCCGAGGCGCAGCCGGTCAGTGCGGCGGCGGAGACGAGGGCGAGGAACGGGGCCGTCAGGAGACGGCGCGAGACAGAGGTGTGCATACGGGGACTCCCGACAGGCGGAACCGGAAAGGGCTGCCGCGCGGTGCGACAGCCCCTCCCTCGGCAGGGGACGACCGGGTCAGCGGGCGGACGCCGCCGTACGACGGCGGATGAGGACGAAGCCGAGGCCCGCCGCGCCGACCGCCGCCGCACCGCCGACTGCGATCAGCACCGGGCTGCCGCTCTGCTCGATCTCGGCACCGGCGGCGACACTGCCCTTCGGGACGACGGACGTCTGCGAGGTCTGAGTCCGCGTCTGAGTACCGTTGCCCGAGGTCGTGGCGTACGTGAAGCCGCAGCCCTTGGGCAGCTTCGGAAAGTCCGTGACGGACGCCGGTTGGCCGCCGCCCTCCATGTTGGTCCGCAGCCGCGGCGCGGGGCCGCTCGGGTCGATGATCTCGCCGAGGAAGCCCGCGCTCACCGGCAGCTTCGGGTGCAGCCGGTCGAGCCGGCCGATGACCGTGTCCTCCCCCGCGCCCTTGAAGACGGCGGACGGGCCCGTCGGGCTGATGCTGAGCTCGGCCACGGTGCCGGCCCCGATGCTCTTCGTCACCGTGGCGACGCACTTGACGGAAGTGACGGGGCCCTGGCCGTCGCTGCCGTGGTCGTCGACGGACGTGATCCGGCCGTCGGAGTAGAGCGTGACGGAGATGTCGCCGTAGACCTTGGTGTCCTGCTTCGCGTACCCGAATCCGGCCACGAGGCCGTCGAGCACCTTGCCTTCCCGGTCGATGTCGGCGGAGTAGTACACGTCCGTGTCGCCGTGCTTGTACACCTTGGCGGTCAGCCCGCCCTCGAGCTCGTCGGTGTGGACCAGCACGCCCGCCGGCGTCTCGGGCCCCTGGCCGTCGCTGCCCGCGTCGACGACGGAGGTGACGGCGCCGGTGAAGTCCAGCGTCACCTTGACGCCGTTGCCGAACACCTTGCTTTCCTCGGGAGCGTAACCACCGCCCGCGGTGAGCACCCCCAGCTCCCTGGCGCCCTCGAGCACCGTCGCGGTGTAGTAGATGTGCTGGTCACCGTGCTTGTACACCTTGGCGGTCAGGCCGCCCTCGAGTTCGTCGGTGCGGACCGGCGTGCCTTCGTCGGTGACCTGCTGCACCCGGCCGGCCGGGGTGGCCGGGACGGTGTCGGCGAAAGCCGCGCCGGCCGGGACGAGGGCGGCGCCCCCCAGTGCGGCCGCGACAACGGCGGTACGGAGGGAGACACGGCGGTACGAGGGACGGAAAGACATGATCGACTCCGTGAGGAATGGCCCTGGCGGGCTCGGAAGGCTGGGAGAGTCGCATGCCGCTTCCTCGAAGTGTGGGGCCGTGAGGTGGGGCGGGCTGCATGGATAAATCTAGGTGCATACAGCAGCGGAGCCATCCGTTCCGTGTCACAGGCGCGTGACAGGAGGCCGGGTTCCTCACGTCACAACTGGGTTCGCGGGGAGGCATGTTGCGCCCCGCGCCCCACCTTCACCCCGCGCCTCAGAAGGCGTCGGTGGGCACGTACGCCCCCCATACCTCCCGGAGCGCGTCGCACACCTCGCCCACCGTGGCGCGGGCCCTGAGCGCGTCCTTCATCGGGTACAGCACGTTGTCCGTGCCCCCGGCAGCCCTGCGCAGGGCTGCCAGGGCCGTGTCCACGGCGCCCCGGTCGCGTTCGGCGCGGAGCTTCGTCAGCCGGGCCGCCTGCTGGGCCTCGATCGCCGGGTCGACGCGGAGCGGCTCGTACGGCTCCTCCTCGTCGAGCCGGAAGCGGTTGACGCCGACGACGACTCGTTCGGCGCTGTCCGTCTCCAGGGCGACGCGGTAGGCGCTGCGCTCGATCTCGTCCTTCTGGAAGCCGCGCTCGATCGCGTGGACGGCACCGCCCATGTCCTCGATCCGGAGCATCAGTTCCACGGCCGCGGCCTCGACGTCGTCGGTCATCCTCTCGACGACGTAACTGCCCGCGAACGGATCGACGGTGGCCGTCACGTCCGTCTCGTACGCCAGGACCTGCTGCGTACGCAGGGCGAGGCGGGCGGACTTGTCGGTGGGGAGGGCGATCGCCTCGTCGAAGGAGTTGGTGTGCAGGGACTGCGTGCCGCCGAGGACCGCGGCCAGGCCCTGTACCGCGACGCGCACCAGGTTGACCTCGGGCTGCTGGGCGGTGAGCTGGACGCCGGCGGTCTGGGTGTGGAAGCGCAGCATCAGCGACTTGGGGTTCTCCGCGCCGAACTCCTCCTTCATCACCTTCGCCCAGATGCGACGGGCGGCACGGAACTTGGCGACCTCCTCCAGGATCGTCGTCCGCGAGACGAAGAAGAAGGAGAGCCGCGGGGCGAAGTCGTCGACGTCCATGCCGGCCGCGACGGCGGTACGGACGTACTCGATGCCGTCCGCGAGCGTGAACGCGATCTCCTGCGCGGGCGAGGCCCCGGCCTCCGCCATGTGGTAGCCGGAGATCGAGATGGTGTTCCACTTCGGGATCTCGGCCCGGCAGTACTTGAAGATGTCGGCGGTCAGCCGCAGCGAGGGCGCGGGCGGGAAGATGTACGTGCCCCGGGCGATGTACTCCTTGAGCACGTCGTTCTGGATGGTGCCCGTGAGCTGCTGCGCCGGGACGCCCTGCTCCTCGCCCACCAGCTGGTACATCAGCAGGAGCAGGGCGGCGGGGGCGTTGATCGTCATGGACGTGGAGACCTGGTCCAGGGGGATCCCGCCGAACAGCACGCGCATGTCGTCGATGGAGTCGATCGCCACGCCGACCTTGCCGACCTCGCCGGACGCGATCTCCGCGTCGGAGTCGTGGCCCATCTGGGTGGGCAGGTCGAAGGCGACGGACAGGCCCGTCGTGCCGTTGGCGATGAGCTGCTTGTAACGGGCGTTGGACTCGGTGGCCGTACCGAAGCCGGCGTACTGGCGCATCGTCCACGGGCGTCCGGTGTACATGGACGGGTACACGCCGCGCGTGAAGGGGTAGGCGCCGGGCTCGCCCAGCTTCTCGGCGGGGTTCCATCCGTCGAGCGTGTCCGGCCCGTAGACCGGCTCGATGGGCAGTCCCGATTCCGACTCGCGCGTCATCTGCTGTGCCTCCCGCTGGAGCTGCTCGCTGGTGACCGATGGCCCTCGCGACCGACGGTAGCGACGGCTCCGCAACCGTCGGAGGGGCCCGGGCCGGGACCTTGCTCACAGCCCTGATGCCTGACATCCTCCGGTCCTCGATGCCGCTTTCCCCATCATGCGCAGGATTCGGCAACCGGGCAGAGCGGGAATCCGTCTCATGAGATACCGCAGACTCAGGGGGCCGGGATGATACGCAGCAGCAGGACCGGGCGCGGCCACGCACGCCGAGGCGGCCGGGGAGCCGGCACGGTCTCCGCGGCTGTCGCCGTACTCGCACTCGTCGCCGTGACCGCCGGGTGCAAGGCGGAGCCCGCCGGCAGCGCACCGGCCGCTTCCCCGGCGGCGTCGGCGAGCCGCACACCCACCGATGACGCCAAACCGGGCACGGACCGCACCCGGTCGGCGACACCGTCCGCCAGCGCGAAGCCGAGCGGGAGGCCGAGCACGAAGCCCGGGACACCACCGAAATCCACGCCGTCGGCCGATCCGCAGGCCGAGGTGCTGATGGCGAGCGGCGCGCAGAGCGGGCAGGTGCGCGAGCTCCAGGCCCGGCTGCGTCAGATCGGCCACTTCGACCGCAGCCCCACGGGCTACTACGGCTCCGTCACGGTCACCGCCGTGCAGTCGTTCCAGGGCAAGCGCGGCCTGTCCCGTACGGGCAGGACGGACACGCTCACCTGGCAGAAGCTGCTCGGCATGACACACGAGCCGACGGCCGCCGAGCTGCACCCGCCGACCACCCGGCCGGCCGCGAAGCCGGACAAGCGCTGTATGACGGGCCGGGTGATCTGCATCAGCAAGAACAGCCGGTCGCTGTCCTGGATCATCGACGGCAAGGTCGTCTCGTCGATGGACGTGCGGTTCGGCTCGCAGTACACGCCGACCCGCGAAGGCACCTTCTCCGTCTACTGGAAGTCCCGGCACCACGTGTCGTCGATCTACCACACGGCCATGCCGTACGCGATGTTCTTCAGCGGCGGCCAGGCGGTGCACTACTCGTCGGACTTCGCGGCCCGCGGCTACAACGGTGCCTCGCACGGCTGCGTCAACGTCCGGGACGAGGGGAAGATCGCGTCGCTGTTCGCCCAGGTCCGCGACGGCGACAAGGTCGTGGTCTACAAGTGAGGCCATGAATGAGGGGCGCGGGCGGGACCGGGGGAACGTGTCCCGCCCGCGCCATTGCGCCGAGCCGTAGGTACGGGGGGAACCCCGGCTCCGGGCGCTGCCGATGACCAGTCGGCTCACTTGTTACTGCGTCCGCAGGCCGAAAAACGTCACACCCCTGGTGGCGGGGGCGGTGCGGACGGCGGAGTGAGAGCGTGTACGCCGGCGTCGGAGGGGCGGTGCGCGCCCTCAGCGGGCCGCGAGGGGGAGCGACGGCGACGCGGAGTGCGAGGTCGCCGAGTCCGTGGAACCCGCGGCCCCCGAGGGCTCCGGGGAGGCGGTGGAGAACCCGATCGACGGCAGAGTGCCCGAACCGCCGGACGCGCCGTCGCCGCCGGCCTGGTCGTCGTCGCTCTGGCCGTTGCCGTCGTTCCCGTTGCCGTTGTTCCCGTCGCCGTTCTTGCCATCGGCCTGGTCGAGCATCCGGTCGCAGAAGCGGTCGAGGTTGCGGGCCCCCTTGGCCAGCGCTTCGAGGCGGCTCCGGCTCTCGTCGTCGAGCTTGCCGTCGCGGTAGGCGCGGCAGGCCTTCAGCGTCTTGGCGTACCAGGCGGACGTCTTGTCGCCGGTGTCACCGGTGGTGTCGGAGTCACCGGACGTCCCGTCGCCGTCCTGGCCGGCCGAGCCCTTCGTCGCACCGGTGCCGTCCGCCGGGTCGTCCTGGGCGCCACCGGAGCGGCTCTCGCCGCCGTCCGTGCTGTCGCCCGCAGGGTCCTCGCCGGTGGTGCGGTCGCCGTCGTCGGGGCGGCCGCTCTCCGGCCCGGCGGTCGGACCGGCCCCGGGCGCGTCCGGCGACGCCGCGCCCTCGCCCGGGGACCGGGGCGGCGGGGCGGACATCTCGTCGTCGCCGGTGAGTCCGGAGCCCAGTTCCTCGGGGGACGCGGCGGCCGACACCGAGGTGGCCGGCGTCGGCGCGTGCCGGCCGAAGGGGCCGGGCAGCATCCCGGTCCCGGCGGCCACGGCCACCCCGCCGATCGCACAGCACGCGAGGGAGGCGACCAGGCCGAAGCGGATGGGCCGGCTCCAGCGCATGGGGCGGGGGCCGCGGCTGTCCGCGGCCCCCGCCGGCGTGCCGGAACCGGCCGGGCGTATGTGTACGGGGGCGAGCATCCCGGACTCGGCGGAGTCGTCCGCCCCCGTGGTCCGGGCGGCCCGCACCCGGTCCGCCGGCGCGGAGAGGGCGGGGGTACGGGGAGCGGAGCCTCGGGCGGCACGGAAGGCGGCCAGCGCCGCGGCCTCGCCGGGCAGCTCCCCCGCGGCGGGGCGGGCGGTGCGGGCCACGGCGTCCAGGGCGGCCGCGAGCCTCTCGGCTTCGTGTCGGGGGCGGCCGTCGGAAGGGTCGACCGGTTCGCGGCGGAGCATCTTCTCCGCCGCTTCCTTGTCAAGCCATTCGTGCTGCTCGTCGGCCATCACATGTCCTTCTGCGTCCACAGACGCGAATGCGTCACACCGGCGGGCGCCACCAGGCCGGTGCGGTTGGGGCGTTGCGCGGGGACGGCGCCGAGTTCCAGCGACCGCCCCGCCCCGTTCCCCTGCGGCGACTGCGCCGGGGCCGTGCCCTCGGCCTGTCCCCTCGGTGCGCCGACTCCCCCGGCCGGCCCGTCGCCCCGCGGACGGCTCCCTTCCGCGCGGCCGGCGTCCGACAGGCCGCCTTCACCGCCCGGGTGCCCGGCGCCGTCCGGGCCGTCCGCACCGTCCGCCCGCAGCAGTTCGGCGAGCCGCTTCAGCCCCCGGTGAGCGGCCGTGCGGACCGCCCCGGGCCGCTTGCCCAGTGTCTGCGCCGCGCTCTTGGCGTCGAGGCCGACCACCACGCGCAGCACCACGGCTTCGGCCTGGTCCTGCGGCAGCTGCGCGATGAGCGACATGGTGCGGCCGGTGGCCAGCGCCTCGATCGCCTCATCGGCCGTGTCGGACCCGGCCGGTTTCTCGGACAGTTCCGTCTCGTCGCCGCCGGTGGCGGGCCGCCTGCCGCGCATCCGCAGATGGTCCAGGGCGCGATTGCGCGCTATCCGAGCCGCCCACCCCCGGAACCGGTCGGCGTCACCGCTGAACCGGCCGAGGTCCCTGGCTATCTGCAGCCACGCCTCGGACGCCACGTCCTCGGCGTCCGGCTCCCCCACGAGCGTCCGTATGTAGCCCAGCAGCCGCGGCTGCACAGCGCGGTACACAGTACGGAAGGCGTCCTCGTCCCCGTCCTGCGCCGCGAGCACCGCGGCAGTAAGCCCCGCGTCGTCCCCCAGCACTCCCTCAACCTGCCCTGCTGTCCTGAATCGCAGCTGGTCACCACTGCCGCGCCACCCTGCGCGACTCAGCACGCTACGTCCTGGGCGGGCATCGCGTCCATGACTTGTACAACCCGCAACATTCCTCCGGCACCGCACGGTGTGACAGAAAACGCAGTCACGGCGCTGAGATGAGTACGGGGTCGTCCTGCGGCCCCCAGGAAGACGACCGGGGCCTCTCCTGTGGGGGGTGGCGGCCCCGGTCGTCCTTCCATTCACCCCGACTCGGATCGGGGCGCCTCGCCGCCCCGATGCCGGGCAGCCCGGCGTTGCCGTGGCCGCACACCGAGCCGCTCGGCCGCGCACGGCAGTCGGGGCCCGGGCCGGTCGGGACCTGTGCCTCAAAGGACAAGACGATCGGTCCTGTCGGGTACGACCGTCCCTTCGGGTTGGTGTCGAACGTCACGGCGTCAGGTCGCGGCACCGGGCTCGTCCGGTGCCGGCTGCCGCTCTTTCAGCGGGCGCCCGCCGACGCCGGCCACCCACCGGTACAGTCCCTGCCCATCAACTCCGGGGGAGAAAGCATGGCCGTTGATGTGCCGGTGCAGCTGACGTACACAGTGACGTGGCGGGAGATATCCGACGGGTTGAAGATCCAACTGCGGCACAGTCCGATCGGGCGGTGGTGCCATCGCATCATGTGGGGTCTGGGTGCGTTCTTCGCCTTCGCGGTCGCCGCCACGGTGCTGACCCGGGGCATCGGTGCCGTGGACGCGAGCACATGGATCGCGTTCCTGGTCACGTGCCTCCTGTTGGCGGGCGTCCGCTGGGTGTCGGCTCTGGGGCTGCTGGGCTACGCCCGGCATCTGGGCGAGCACCGCGTGACTGTCGACGCGTCCGGCATCAGGACTGTGACCGAGCGGCACGCGCAAGAGACCGGCTGGCAGTTCTACGGACGCTGCGTCGAGGGCCGGAGAGTATTCGTGCTGCTCACTCCGGACGCGTCGAGAGCCGGGGTGATGATCCTGCCCAAACGCGGTCTGGCCGCACCGCAGGACTCGGACCGGCTGCGGGAGCTGATCGCCGCCCACCTCGGCCACCACCCCACCGGGTAACGACAGGTACCCGGTGGGGTGGTGGCAGTCGTGGCAGTGACGTCCACGGCCACGCCTTCGCCCGGTCGGGAGAGGATCCGAGAGGGCGGAGACCGCCCGGACCTCAGCGCGTCACGGCCCTGCGCACGTGCCGGTGCATGACGAGCCGCGTGTCCGTGCCGCGGCAGCCGGGACTCGCGGCAGCCGTGGTCACAGCCCTGGCGGGGGGCCACCCGGCGCGGGGGACGTGGGGCCGATGTCCGGGAGCCCGATGGCGAACCTCCCGAACTGCGCACCGTCCCGGACGGCGAAGAACCGCTTCAACAGGTCCTCCTCCGCGAACGCTCCATTCAGCCGCTCCCGCACCTTCCGCAGCACCTCCTGCGGGCCTTGCGGGTCGCCGAAGCGCAACAGCTCCGCGCACATGGCCTCGTCCTCCCGGAGCTGCTCCAGCAGCCAGCGGGCCAGGTCCAGGCCGGTGGTGCAGGGGATCGAACCGGTGATGTGGAGGGAGGGGCCCTCCTCGGTCACCGGGTCGTGCCAGTAGCCCCGGGGCAGGAAGAGAACGTCGCCGGGAGAGAGCACCACGTCGTCGACGACCTCGGTGGGCGGAGTACCCATCGCCGAATCCCTCGGACGCATGGAGAACTCGTTGCGCCCGAAGATGCGCCACCGCTTCCTGCCCTGGAGCTGGATGGCGAACACGTCGTGGTTGTCCCAGTGGGCGTTGAAACCGCCGGTGGGCGCCCACGAGGCGTAGAGGTTGAACTCGAAGTCGCTGAGCAGCACGCGCTCGAAGGCTTCGGAGAGCTTCGACAGTCCGGGGTGGATCTCGTCCACGTACCGCATCGCGAGCGTGTGGCCCGCGCACAACGCCGCTCGCAGCCTCGCCGGATCGACGCGGATGCGCCGGCGTCCGCGCCGGGCGGCGCCCACCTCCAGGTAGGAGGTCTCGGGGAGTTGCTTGCCGTCCCGTGACAACCGCATCTGGGGGGACCTGAGTTGGTGCGTCTCCAGGATCTCGTTCAGGTCGCCCCAGCCGAAGAGGCTCCTGATCTCCTCCGCGGCACCGGGTAATACGCGGTGATCGTGGTGGTAGACCTCCGACAGGAAGTCGCCGCCCGTCAGCGTGGAAACGAAATCATCTATTGCCTTCGAGAGGCCTCTCGGGTGTTCCATGACTCCTCCGTGATTCACCATCGGCGCACGCCCATCGGTTGCGGTATGAGCCGCCGCGGAACATGGGACGCGTTGCCGTGCGCCAGTACGTTCGAAAGACACGAGAGCACCGCGACGGCGGCGTTCCACCCGCCGGTCCGGATCTCGGCCCTGTTCGTCGCCCCGGGTCAACACCGGGCGCGGGACGAAGGCCCTCAGGCGGCGCGTACGACCAGGCGCAGGGCCTCGTCGCCGTCCCAGGCGAGCGCCGCTCCCCTGATGGCCTCGATGCTCGGAGGTACGTCGAGGCCCAGGTCCTCGACCAGAACCGCCCTGCATCGCTTGAGGACGTTCAACGCGCCCGCCGAGTCGCCCTGGACGCAGTACACCGCTGCCAGGAGTTCCCACAGACGCTGCCGGTAGGGCGCTTCCGCGATGATCGTCTCGATGCGATAGGACAGCATCTCCGTCCTGCCCGCGCTGAGGAGCACGGTGAAGAGGTCCTCGTACGTGTCGAGCCACCCGTTGCGAAGTCCCGTCGCGTGTGCGTCGAACCAGCGCGTCATCGGCAGATCCTGCCCGAACGGGCCGCGCCAGAGAGCCAGCGCATCCTCGAGTACGGCAATGGCGCTCTCGACTTCGCCCCGCGCCCAGCACATGCGGCCCTGCCTGGAGGCCCGGACGAACACGGGCAGGTCCACCTCTTCCGGCCCGACCTCGATCCGGTAGCCGCTCTGGGCGCCGCGGCATGTCTTGATCCTGTGGCTCAGCCCCGGCAGGGCACGGTCGAGGTCGCGCCGCAGTCCAGTGAAGTGACTGCGAATGTTCGCACTGGCCGACAAGGGCGGATCGTCCCAGAGGAGTTCGGCCAATTCCGTCATCCCGATGGGATGACCGGACCGCAGGAGCATGGCCGTGAGAATCGCCCGCCGCGTGGGTGAACGGACCTCGACCTCTTCCTGAATTCGAAGGTGTCCCAGAATTCTGAACAGCATCGTGTCACCTATCCCTTTCATGGGAGTGGGCAGCACATTGCTGCAAAAAACGCCTTCCTCCGGGGAGAGAATTTCGGTAAGAGCGAGCAGCGTCGTGCGGTCGAGGTCATCATTGTCCCCCATAATTCCTCATTATAATGATCTGTCCAGATCGCCTGCGGCACGGTCTACGGACGGGCAGGCGGAGCACACCCTGACGGTGCGTGGTCACTCATGGCCACCGTCGGCGCGAGGAGCTCGACGCGAAGGCCGCGGAGAGTGCGACTTCCGGGAACTTGACGCCACTCCCTTTCATGCGAACGCAGCGGCCGTTTAGGAGCATTGGGTCGGTGACACTCCTTCACTACGGCCACTGTCGCCTTCTTCCAGTGGCATCGCCTATCCAGGAAAGGGAACCATTTCAGCATCCCGCCTGTCTACATCCGGGATCTGTCAGGAAGCTGCCAGAGAGCCGCTGGAGCAGCCCACGGATACGTCGAGCCGGACATGGCAGGACGAACCGGCGCCGTCCGCCACTACTGCCGGTCGACCGAGATCTCTTCGACCCACTCCCGCAATGCTTTCTGGCGCGTAAGGCGGGGAAGTGACGAGTCGTCGGAACTCGCGAATTCTCTCGTCGAGGACACGTCCGGCGTACGGGGTTTTGAAGCAGCCTGTGACGAAGCGACGGGCGACGTTACAGCCGGCGGAGGAACCCGGGGCCCGACGGTCATTCGGCCCGGCCCTCCGGCCCGGTGGGCCGCGCGACGGCGGCCAGGTCTCCCCGTGCGGGCCTCGTGCCGCTCCCGCACCCCACCAGCCTCGGACAGGACCGCACATGACTCACACAGGGTCACCGAACCGCAAAGCGATGGGCTCTGAGTCATGTGAAGATCTTGCAAACTGTTGACGGAAGTTCACCAGGAACACACAAGCTGGCGCTCCGATCCAGGCGCGTGGTCGTGGCCCACGCGCGTCAGCTCTCAGAGCAGCCCAAGGGGGACTTCATGGATGCGCTCGCACTCGACCAAGAGGCACTCCAGGTGTATCGCGCGTTCCTGTTCCACGACGAACAGGACGCGCACGAGCTGGCCCGGCTGACCAACGGCGACGCCGGCACCACCGAGGCGGCCATAGCGAAGCTCATCGACCTGGCACTGCTTGCCCCCTCCGAGGACTCGCCCAGGGGTCTGAGGGCCGTGAACCCGTTGTGCGGGATGAGGACCCTGCTCCAACGGGAACAGGAGACGCTCGCAGGGCGAGCCCGCCGCATCCAGCAGAACACGACGGTGCTCGGCACCATAGCCGCGGAGTACGCCGCTGACGGAAGATCGGCCCATGCCGACGGCGTCGAGCAACTGCACCACGTCGACGATGTCCGTACACGGGTGGAGACCCTGCTGAAGTCCTGCCGGCAGGAAAGCCTGGCCCTCCACCCGGCGGGAGGACCGACCGAGGAGTCGCTGGAGACCTGCCGCCTCCTGAAAAAGCGGGCGTTCGGGCGCAGCGCGCGTTTTCGTTCCATCTACGTCGACAAGATCATGCGCGATCCCGTCACCAGATCGCAGGCCCGATGGATGGACGAGCACACCTGCGAGGTCCGCACCGCCCCTTCCCTGCCGATGCGGCTCCTGATCGTGGACACGACGGCTGCCGTGGTCGACGGGCTGCCGGGGCAGGGATCGAGCTCGACGCTGCTGTTCAGGAACAGACCGATGGTGCTGGCCATGCGGGCCCTGTTCGAGGCGTACTGGGACCATGCGAACCCGCTGTCCCAGGCAGCCGCCCCCCACGAGGCGGAGCGCGACGAGATCACACCCCAGGACCGCAGGCTGCTCGAGCTGCTGGCCGCCGGGCTGACCGACACCGCGGTGGCACGAATACTCGGCATCAGTGTGCGCACGGAGAGACGGAAGCTGGCCACGCTGATGGAGCGGCTCGGCGTCTCCAGCCGTTTCGAGGCAGGTGTGCAGGCCGCTCGCCGACAGTGGATCTAGTGCCTCGGCAGGCAACGTTCGCCCGGTAAGGAGCGGCGTCAGGTGCGTGCTCTCGGCGTGCCGGCCGGAAGCCCCCGTACTGGACGTACTCGGGCTTTCGGCCGGTGCGGCGAGAGTGCGTGCCGGGCGTCGCGACAGGGCGAACGTTGCCTGCCGAGGCACTAGGCAGGACCCGGACCGCGGGCACGGACCGGCCGGCCATACGCGATTCGCATGACCGACCGGTCCGTGCCGGTGCCCCGAGGGCGCGTCAGGACGCGTGCGCCTCCTGTGCGAGGGACCTTTCTTCGTCGCCTTCGCCGGCTTCCTGGCTCGCGGCGGCCTGCTCGTCCCACTCCTGCATGACGCCCTCGACCTCCTCGGCACTCATCGGGTCGAAGTCCACGACATCCGCGACGGCGCTCACGCCCGAGATCATCGAGACGAACCCGACGCGCGAGCTCTGCGTCACCATGTTCCCGATCTCCCGCGCCCGCTCCTCGTACTCCTCGCGCAGCCGGGTCGGGTCCATGAAGAAGCGCACGTAGGCCAGGATGTCCTTGAACAACTGGCGGTACAGGGAGTCGAACCGCTCCAGGACCTGCTCCTCCCGGCCCTCGTCCTTCAGCGCGGCGTCGAGCGCCCGGGCGGCCAGCCAGGCCCCGGAGGTGCCCAGCCACACGCCGGAGGAGAACAGGGGGTCGATGAACGCGGCGGCGTCCCCCACCGCGGCCCAGCCCGGACCGTGGAAGGTGTCGCACACATGGGACCAGTCGCGCGTGGTGCTCAGGTCACCGAGGGCCGCCACGTCGACCATCTTCTTCGCGACGTGGCTGTCCTTCAGGCAGTCGAGGAAGACGTCCCGCTGGGTACGGCCGCCACGGGTCTGTTCGGCGAGCATCTCCGCGGGCAGCACGTACCCCATGCTCAGCTTGGTTTCCGAGAGCGGGATGCCCCATACCCAGCCACCGCCCTGGATGGCCTCGACAAGGATGTCGTCCTTGTCCTCGATGGGTGTGTAGGAGTCGAAGTAGGTCCACACCGCGACGTTGCGCAGGTCCTCCTGCCAGCTGGTCTCAGTCAGCTGACGGGTCAGCAGGCGCCCCTGGCCGGAGGCGTCCACCACGAACCGGGCGGTGACCTGGTGGGTCTCCCCGTCCTGCGTGTAGGCCACCCCCGTCACCCTGCCGGTCTCGTCCTGGAGGACCTTCGTGACCTGGGCGGCCTCGTGCACCATGGCGCCCAGCTTGCGGGCGTTGTCGAGCATCAGCTCGTCGAACTCGCTCCGCGTGACGTGCCAGGCGTGGGTGAAGTGGCTGCCGGTCGCGGAGAAGGCCGCGGAGAAGTCGCTGCGCCACGGCTCGGGATCCCTGCCCCACCGCAGAGTGATCCCGCTCTTGGGCCGGAAGCGGGCGTCCAGCTCCTCCACGAGGCCCAGTTCCTCCATGAGCGGAGCCATGCCGGACACCATGGACTCCCCGATGTGGTACCGGGGGAACGTCTCGCGTTCCAGGATGAGCACCGTGTGGCCCGCCTTGGCGAGCAGGCTTCCGGCCGTGGCTCCGGCCGGGCCCCCTCCCACGACGACGACATCGACGCTCTCAGTGCGGGACATGTGCGGTCACCCTCTCTGCTGTCGGAAAATTGTGTGATCACGGCATGAAGAAGTGACACGCGTTCGGTGGCGCGTGCCGGGCCGGGAGAAATGGCTCCCGCGGGCGACGCCGGGCGAGCGGGCGCCGCCCGGCCACACGTCAGGTGAGTCCGACCTCGGCTGCCGACACACCCGTCTCGCTGCCGAGGACCTGCAGGAGGTCCTGGGCAGCCGCTTTCGGTCCGTACGTCTGCGCGACGCCGATGGTGTTGAGGACGATCTCGTCCACCCCCGCATCGGCGAACTCGGCGAGCCGGCCGTGGATCTGTTCCACGGTGCCGTACAGGAACGCGCCCGCGTCCACGACCCGCGCGGCATCCTGGGCGTCGCCCCGGTCGGACACGGCGATCCCGGCCTTCCGCAGTGCGTCCTGGTAGTGGGGCGCCTTCAGATGGTTTCCGCAGGTCGCTTCGACCAGGGCGGTGACGTCCCGCCCCTGGCGGGCGACCGCCAGCGGCACGATGGCCGTGGTGTGCACGGGCTTCTCCAGCTTCCGGTCGGCACCGCGCATCGCCGGGATCAGCGTCTCGCCGAGGTGTCCGGCCGGCAGGAGCCAGGTGATGGCCCGGTCGGCCACCTCGCCCGCGAGGGCCGCCATCTTCGGGCGCAGCACCCCGAGGCCCACCTCCACCGGTGGTGCGGGGCGCTTCAGCAACCGGGCGGCCACCGAGAAGTCCTCGCCCTCGACCATGGCGTCGTCACCCGACACCAGGGAGCGCACGATCGTCGCGTATTCCCGCGAGGCCCGCAGCGGACTGGCGTACGGCTTCCCCATGAGAGCACGCTGAAAGGACACGGGCCCCGGCCCGAACCCGGCCACCACGGAGTGCCCGGTGGCGAATGCGACCGAGCGCGCCTCGAGTGCGGCCTGGTAGGGCGATCGAAGCGGCATCAGGGAGACCCCGAAACCCATCGGGACGCGCACCCCGATCCCGGCGAGCCAGGTGGCCAGGTGGTGGGGGTCGAGGAGCAGCGACTGCCCCTGCCACAGGCGCTCGGCGGCGGTCCACTGCACGAGGTTCGCGAACAGCACCGCCTGCTCGGGACGGGCCGGCACCACCGGCAGCAGTATCGAGTACTTCATCGTCCGCTACCGCTTCCGCCGCCGCACCGACACGATCAGGGAGATCACGGCGCCGGCCACCAGACCCAGCACCGCACCGCCCCGGTTGTCCTGGCTGAAGGCCGCGGCCGCGATCACCGCCCCGATGAACAGGGGGAAGGCGGGCGCCATGCCCTTCTTCTGGTTCCGGCTCATCACTGGGTTCTCCCTTGTCTCGGTGGTCATCGCAGGCCTCCCGTCACGGCACCGGCGCCGCGTGGCCGCGGCGACGACGGTTCCGGCACGCCTGAGGCGGTCAGTGCGACCGGCACGAAGTCCGGGGCCCTGCCGTCGAGTGCCCTGCTCAGCATGAGATCGGTATGGCCGATGCCCGACCAGCCGAACATGTAGCCCAGCAGCGAGGTTCTTCCCGGACAGCCGGTGTGGAACCCCTGTCTGCGGGCCGCCCGCGCCACGCGGCCCCGGTAGTCGGCTGCCCGGTCGAGGAGGGAGGAGTCGTCCAGCAGGTCGCTCGCCGCGATCAACGACTGGATGACGCCGCTGGAGCCGTGGCACACCGACAGGTCCACCGGGTGCTGCTCCCGCAACGACGTCGCCCGGTCGGCCAGTTCCGCGAGGCGGCCGTCGGTGAGTGTCCGCGGCCGGCCCGCCGACGTCAGGATCTCCGCCGCGACCAGCAGCAGCCCGGCGTTGCCGTTGCACCATCCCGGCACCGGCGGCAGCCCTCCGTCGGCCAGGCGCTCTGTCAGCCAGTCCGCGGCCGCGTCGGTCAGGGCCGGGTCGCCCAGGTGCCGGCCGATCCGGGAGACGGCCCACCGCATGCCGATGTCGCCGTGGGCGACGTCGAACCACGCGCGGTCCAGCTTCGTCCCGGCCTGTGCGAGCACCAGGTCGCACAGCCGCGTCAGCCGGGCCTCGTCCATCAGGGGGTCCTGACCCGCTTCGAGGCGGGCCAGCACGGCCATGAGGAGACCGGCGGGACCATTGACCAGGTCCTTCTCGACGGTGCCGGCCTCGATTCGCTCCGGCAGCCGCTCCAGCAGCCGGGCCACCCAGGCACGGTCCTGCCGGCGAGGCCGGGTGAGCAGCAGGGAGGCCGCTCCGGTGAACACGCTCTCCGGGGCCCGCAGCAGCGCCTCGCCGTACACCTCGAGAAGGGCGCTCAGGCCGCGGTCGGCGCTCAGGTGCGACTCTTCCAGCTCCGGGTCGTGCCGCGCTGCGTCCTGGAGGAAGGTGACGATCCCGCCGTTGTCGTGGAACGACAGGAAGTTGCCCGGGACGATGGTGGGGGCTCCGCGGTCGGGCCCCACCCCGCCGATCCACCCGGACTCCGCACCCTGCTCGCCCTGGTGGGTCACCTGGAGCTCCTGAAGCGTGCGGGCCACCTGAGGCCACCACGCCCCGTCCGCGGCGGTGTGGAGGACCGGGGCGAAGACGCTCTGGGGCGGCATGACGCCCGGTGCTCCCTCGGCGAGTTCACCGAAGCACTCCTCCAGCACGAACCGGTGGTAGGCGTCGCTCTGCCCGGCGTGGAGCGCGAGGCCCGCCCGGGCGAAGTCGGCCGGTGACGACGGGTGGGCCCCCTCCTGCCGGGAGCTGTTCGTGGCCAGCTCCGTGGAGCCGGCCCGTGCCGTGAAGTAGGGCACGTTCCCGGTGTCCAGCGCGGCGCGCTCTGCCTCGCCCGCGAACACGCGGGCCTCGGGCGTCAGATGCCGGGGGAAGCCCTTCAGCAGCCCCAGGAGGCGCTCGGTCTCCCCGGCGTCGCTCAGGTACCGCGGTTGGGTGGCCGCGTCGAGGAAGCGCCCGTACACCATCGTCGAACGGATCAGGCAGCGGACGGGCAGATCGGCGTACCGGTCGAGGACGCCCTCGATGGCCTCGCGCTGCCGGACGGCTCCCAGGGCGTCGACGTATCCGGCGACGATGTCGCGGTAGTACCGCACCGCTGCAAGCTTCTCCTCGCCGAGCCGCGGCACGTTCTCCTTGTGCCGGTACACGACGGGTTCCCAGCGCAGGTGGACGGCGTCAGTGCCACCGTCCTGGATCACGGTCTTCTTCAGTTTGCCGGACACCTGCTCGCCGCCGACGCCGACGCCCGCCATGATCACGTCGATCGGTGACTCGGGTCTGACGTTGGGGACCAGCATGGTGGAGGCCACCGAGACCTCGAGGTGGTTGATCAGCCGGTGTTCCAGCGAGTCGTTCCCGGACCCGGCGCCCGGCCGCAGCATCATCTCCGTGTCGATGACGCACGGGTGCTCCCCGGCGGCCAGCAGGTTCTCGTCATGGAGATCGGACGCGCCGATGGCGCCGAAGAGCGCGCACAGCGCACCGAAGCGGTAGAAGTACCGGGCCGGCTGTTCCGGTGAGGTCATGGCGCGGGGGGTGACGAACCCCTGCCATCCGTGGTCCCCGACGGACAGCGAGGCCGGCACGCATCCGTCGAGGGAGTGGGCGAGATACGGCTCGGCCACGGCGTACAGGTCACGGACCAGGTCGTCGGCCGCCAGGGTGCGCGGCTTGAAGACCAGCTTCCCGCCGCCGGCGAGGCGCGCGCCCACGACGCGCCGGTTGTCGTTGTGGGGATCCCCGCCCGTGGTGATCAGCGAGGCGAGCGTGTCGTTCCCGTCCTCCATCAGACCGGCCGCCACGAGCCGCGGCCGGTCCTGGCGGAAGGCGGTGAACAGGTCGTCGTAGGCATCGAGGAAGTGGTCCAGGACCACCGTGATCCGACGGCGCAATACCTCGTAACGGGACAGGATTTCACGACAGTTGGGCGGGTCGTCCAGATGCCGGCGGAATTTCTGGAGCGCCTCGTCGCTCTCGGCTGCCATGGGCAGTCCCTGAGCTTCGCGGAAGGCGTGGAATTCCGCTATCAGCACGCGAAGGGAGTGCCCCTCCACGGTGGTGACGAGGTCTTCCCAGATCTGGTCGGTCAGTTCTTCCGCGTGTTCGGGCGTGGCCACCTGGGACAGGGGAACGTGCAGTCGGGCCACGACTGCCCCACGGGATATGCGGTTCGTGTAGAAGGGCAGGAAGTCGACGACTGCCACCTGCGGGTCGGTCACGCTCGTTCTCCCCCCACCAGCGTTTCCTCCCGCTGGTCTTCACCGTAAAGGTTCGCGTACAAGTCACCCTCGCCGAGCAGTTCTTCATGGGTTCCGGCTTCCGTGATCGTGCCCTTGTCGAGGACGTAGATCCGGTCGGCCGACTTCACGGTGGCCAGGCGGTGCGCTATGACGACCTGGGTGGCCCCGATCTCCGAGATGACCCGCATGACGCGGCGTTCGTTGATGTTGTCGAGTGCCGCCGTGGCCTCGTCCATGACCAGGATCTTCGGATTTCCCAGCAGGGCCCGGGCGATGGCGATCCGCTGGCGTTGACCGCCCGAGAAATTGGCTCCCATGTCGGAGATCAGGGTGTTGAACCCCATGGGCAGGTCGTCGACGAAGTCGAGAATTCCCAGACGGTCGCAGAACGCCCGGACGTGCTCCTCGGACAGGTTCTTGCCCAGTGTCAGGTTCTCCAGGATGGTGCGGTTGTGCATGTGCACCTCCTGGGGGATGTAGCCGATGTTGCGGCGCAGGGCGGTCTTGTCGTAGGCGTCGAGGTCGTGGCCGCCGAACTCGATCGATCCGCTCGTGGCCCCGTAGAGCCCGCAGATGATGCGGCCGAGCGTGCTCTTTCCCGATCCCGAGGGTCCGACGATGGCCACGCGTTCTCCGGCGCCGATCGTCATCGTGACGTCCTGGACCACCAGGTCGCTGTGCTTGGTGAAGCGGAAGCTGACGTTCTTGAGGCTGATGGAGGGGGAGCCGAGCTCGGTACGGCTGCCGCCGGGGGCCTCCGGCTCCTCTTCGGAGATCTCCGCCAGCCGGGACACGTACCGGGTCACCTCGTTGAACGAGGTCCAGGTCTGGAACACCGAACTGGCCAGGGAGAAGTAGGTCGCGGAGATCGCCTGGACCGAGACGGCGGCCCCGAGGGAGATGCCCCCGTGGCTGACCAGGTAGAGGCTGAACAGCAGCAGGACCAGGGGCGCGAACATCTGTGTCGTGGTCGACAGTCCGGCGATCCGGCCCTGTTGGAGACGCATCCGCGTCTTCATCGCGTTCAGCGAGTTGCTGTACGTCTCGTTCCAGCCGGCCAGGAACTCCTGGGCGTAGCCGCCCATCTTGATCGCCGGGATCGACACGATGGCGTCCAGCTGGGTTCCCTGGCTCTTGGCGAGGTACGCGATCTCCGAGTCGACCGCCTCGGTGACGCGGTAGCGCGTCTTCATCAGATACAGGGCGTTGAGCAGGAAGAGGCCGACCGCGACCAGGCCCAGGCGCCACTCCGTGACCAGCAGGTACACCGTGACGCAGAGCAGTGTGCCCACGTCGAGCACACCCTGGGCCATCCGTGACGAGACCAGGTCGCGTACCGCGGTCACACTGTTGAGCCGGTAGATCAGTTCACCTGGCGGCCGTGTGGTGAAGAACTTGTACGGCAGGTTGAGGAGCCTGGTGAACGTCTGACTCATCAGGTCCTTGCCGAGGACGGCGATCAGCGAGGACAGCAGCAGGACCCTCGTGACGTGCAGCAGGAAGTAGCACAGCGCGGCAGCCACCACGACGCCCAGGAGAACGGCCGAATCACCGAGCCCGTCCCACTGGGTGTGCCGGTCGACGGCCCACCGGGTGAGGATGGGAATACCGAGGACCGTCCCGTACCCGCTGAGCGACAGCAGGGCCACCATGCCGATGCGCTTCTTCGCGTCCGCCGTGAGCAGCAGGAATTTACGCCACTCGGAGAACGGCCTCGCGCGCTTCTTCTCGAATCCTTCGGCCGGCTCGGCGGCGAGGACGACTTCGGTGAAGCTCTTCTCCAGCTCCTCGCGGCCGATCCTGCGCCGTCCGACCGCGGGGTCCATGACGACGGCCGTCCGGCCGTCGAAGCTCTCCAGGACGACGAAGTGGTAGTTCTCCCAGTAGAGGATCACCGGTGAGGTGAAGTTCTCGAGGGCGGCCACGTTCCTGACCCGGTACGGCTTGACCCGCATGCCGCGTGATTCCAGGAACTGCGCCAACTGGCTGGCCGACAGGCCGTCACGTCCCGCTTCCATGACCTCGCGGGCACTGACGATCTCCTCCGCGCGCCCGTAGTACCGCAGCAGGGCGACGCACGAACACAGACCGCACTCCGTCTGCGTGACCTGGGTCACGGTCGGCACGCGGCGTGCCGTGGAGATCTTCTCCCGGGGGGAATTCGTCATGGCCGACGCCCTCCCGTGGTGAGGGTGACCGGGCACAGGCGCAGGTCCGGATCGATCCGGTTGAGCAGGTGCAGTGCCAGGCCCGCGCTGCCGACCATGAGGCTGTTGGTGTGCGCGTAGCGGCTGTCGGGGTCGGCCATCTTGCGGCGGAACACCTCCGGCCGCAGCCACCGGTGTTCCCTTTCCCGCACCTCGGCGTGCAGCGGCGCGCTGTCCGGGCCGGCGACGAAGCGCAGGACGGCGTGGTTCCCCAGGTCACCGTGGCACCAGGTCAGGTTCCGGCCGAAACCGAGACGCAGCGTGTTGCTGACCGCCTGGTCCCGCAGGGCCGTGACGTCCTCGCTGCCGGCCACCGTCCCGTAGGTGGTGAGGGCCAGGGCGACACTGGTCGAGCCGTGGCACCAGCCCGTCGCGAAGGTTCCGTCCTGCGAGGCCCGGGACGACCAGTTCCGTTCGGCCGGGTCGTAGAACGTGTCGAGCCGCCGGACGAGCGCGGTCAGCACCTTCTCGACGGGTGGCCGGTGTTCCGCCGGCAGCAGGGGGTGGGCGCGGCCGAGGGCGTGCACGACCCCGCTGATGCCATGGGCGAACCCCGACTGGTCCAGGAGCGACCGGGCGTAGGCCCCGTCCCCCTCGACGGCCCGGGCGAGGAGGAGCGCCACCTCGGTGATCGCTTCGGGCGAGTCAGGTCCCACGATGTCCGTGAGGCAGCTCAGCACACCCGCGAGACCACTGATGACGTCGAGCGGCAGCTCGTCGGCCGGCTCGGCGCGGATCTGATCGATGATCAGGGGTACCGCTCCCCGGGCGGCGCGCACCCAGTCGTCCTCACCGGCCAGGCGGCCCGCCGCCGAGAGGCAGAACAGGATGCCCGCCATTCCGGTGTAGCCGCCGTAACCGGCCTGCTGGAGGCTGCGGGACTCGTAGCGGTGTGTGGCCAGGATGTCGGCGGTCGCCGAGAAGACCTGCCGAGACGCACTCAGGTAACGGTCGTCGTCCAGGACACGTCCGGCCGCGCAGAGGGTGAGAGCGATACCGGTCCGGCCGGTGTACAGGTCGTAGCCGAGTACGCCGGGCGGCCAGGGGCGGTCCGCCTCCGCGGACGCCAGCGGCCCGATCCACGTCCTGGGCAGGTGCGCGAAGCGGTCGGGCAGGGCGGTCTCGACCAGGCCGTCGCAGAGTTCCCGCGCGAGGGCGACGAGGTCCTGACGCTCGTCGTTGCCGGGGCCGCCGGCCACCGCGGGGGCATCCGCGTCCCGTGCGGGAGACAGGTGGTTGTCCGGGAACTGTGCGGTGAACGCCGACCGGATGAGCCGCAGTTGCTGTACGAGATCGGTCTCGCCGAGGCGGTCCGCCTTGCCGAGGGCGAGTTCCAGCGGGGAGCGGCTGAAGGCGGCGCCCACTTCCTGGCCGTCTCCGTCGCGGATCTCGGTGCCGGTGGCGCTGACGGTGAAGTACGGGACGTCACGCTCCGCCATCTGCCGGAGCTCCGAGACGATCAGCGGCCGGGCCGAGGTCTTGCTGGCTATGGCGATGCGCTTGAGCAGCGCGAGATAGGTGCCCGGGTCGTCGAGTGCGCTCGGCCCCGTGGTCATGCGCAGGGTCTGCGAGTAGAGCGCGGTGGGGTTGTGGACGTAGCGGATCCGCAGGCCGTCGGCGAACGTCCGCAACAGTGCGGTCCAGGTGTCGGGTGCCGCGAGGACCGCACGGTACGTACGGGCGAAGCCGTCCGCCATCTCCCGGCCCAGGCGGAGGATCGCCTCCTCGGTCTGCTCGCCCACGACGGTCTTGCGCCCCTGCACCCTCTGCGGTTCGAGGGAAAGCTTGATCCGGTCCGTGTAGGGGGCGTCGAAGCTCATCCGCTTGAACGGGGACATGCCGCGCCCCGGCCCGCCGAGGAATCCGAGGTCCACATGTCCGCCCCGGTCCTTCTTCCTGCCCGCCATCACCAGCGGCAGGATGCCGACCCCGTAGACCGACTGCCCGATCGTGGCGTACGCGTTCCCCTCCGCTTCCGGGACCGGCCCGTCGTGGACCCGCTCCGGATGGAGAAGAGTCTCGAGGTCCACCGGGACGGGACCGCGGCGGGTCGGCACGATGTTCTCGAAGTGCATGTCACGCGCGTTCAGCACGTAGAGGACCGCGGCCAGTTCGCCACTGTCGCGCATGAAGCTCTCGGAGATGTCGGAGACGTCCTCGGTCTCGATGTACTCGACATATCCGTAACCGTCACGGGCGAGCGCCTCGGCGGCGACGAGACGGGTGCCGAATGCGGTGTTGAGTTCCGCGGCGAGCCGGACGAAGGCGGCCTCGCAGGACACGTCGCGCGGCTTGTAGACAAGGCGCCTGCCGGACTCGAAGGTGAGGACGCAGACCGCCCGGCCGTGATGGTGGGTGTCTCCCTCGGGGGCGCCGAAGGAGACCAGCCGGTCGCCCGGTGCGAGGTCGAAGGCGTCGCGGAGAGCCTCCCTGTCGGCCACCAGCCTGGAGCAGAGCTCGACGACGGCGTCGACGGTGCCGGCCAGCACCACCGGCGTGAGATCCCGCAGCACGGGGAAGCTGAGGCCCCCGGCGGCGGTGAGCGAACTGCGGATCGCCTCGTCCACGAAGTACCGGTAGCGCTCCTGCGGGCTGTCCCCTTCGAGAAGTCCCTGCTCGCGGGCGTGGTTGACGGCCACCACCAACGGGCGGGTGTGCAACTCGCGGACGCGGATCTCCGCCCGGCCGAGCAGTTCGACGAGTGCGTCGTCGGGGTCGGCGAACAGGCCGGGGAAGGCGGCCAACGGATCTCCGTCCGCGGCCTCGGCCGCGATCGCCCTGACCACGTGCTGGAACGGGTACTCCTCAGGCCGTGTCAGCCAGTCCTTGACGACGCCGGGCAGGGCGGACACCACGGTCTGCTTCTGCGGCTCACCGGCGAGCACGGCGAGCACATGGTCGTCGAATGGCGCCAGCGGCGTGATCGTCTCACCGATCTCCGTGTCGTCGAACTCCGGATAGAGGTTGATCGCAGATCTCATTGCTGTCCTTCTGCACGCGATGTGAAGTGACCCCAAAGGCGGGGGCGGAATGGATCTTTGGGGTTTCGATTCATTCCGCCCCCACCCGCTTACACCGGCCTACAGAGCAATCAGCAGGAGCTGGTGCACTTGGTGGTCGGGCAGAAGGCGACGCTGGCCGCCACGGTCACCGCGATGGAGACCGGCGTCGTGCCACCGGTGACGTCCGCCTCGCTCAGCTCTATGAGCTCGAGCTCGTCATAGGCCCCGATGATGTCCTTCTCGTTCTGCATGGTGTTTCTCCTCATTCTGGTAAAGGTCAGTTGCAGTTGGGCTGGCATTCCTTGGTGAGCGTGCACCAGCCGCCGCCGTTGCCCAGCGCGTCCGAGAGCGAGAAGGTGTTCGTGGTGCATGCTCCGTACGCCACACCGTCGAAGTCCTGCTCGTCGATCTCCTCGAGGAGGGACAGGTCGCCCTGGTACATGGAGGTTCTCCCTTATGTGGTCGATGCGGGCGTCGAACTTCCGTTCGCCATCGGCGCCCGCACCGATCATGGGAGGCCCGCATTCAGCCGCCGCATGACCGACAGGGGAGAGCGCGCATCGGCCCCGCATAAGGTCCGCATGCGTGGGGCACACGGACCGCACCGTCAGGCGTCGCGTCGCCTCAGGGCCAGATAGCCGGCGCCGGCCGCGCACGCGGTCCACGCGGCGAGGACCGCGAGTCCGGACCACGCGTTCAGCACGTACTCGTCGGGCACGTTCCGGTAGAGCACCAGCCCGCCGGCCTGGTCGGGGAGGAACTGTGCGACCTTTCCGACGCCGGGGATGTTCGTGAGGATCGTCGAGATCGTGAAGAAGAGCGGCACGAGGATGCCCATGCTGATGGCGGAGGAGCGCAGCAGGACGGCGACGCCCATCGAGAACAGGCAGAGCAGGGTCGCGTAGAGCACCGCCCCGATCAGGGCGGGCAGCACCCCGTCGTCCGTGAGGGACACGCCCTCGTCCCCCATGGTCGCCTGGGCGAGGAAGAAACTGGTGACCGCGGCGGCGGCGGACACGGCCAGGGCCGTCAGGCCGCCGGCGAGCATCTTGGCCGTGTAGAAGACCCCGCGCCGGGGCACCGCGGCCAGTGAACTGCGAATCGTCCCGGAGGAGTACTCGCTGGTGACGACCAGCACACCGAAGACCACGAGCCCGATCAGCCCCAGCCTCAGCCCGCTGAAGCCGGCGGAGACCGGGTCGAAGGACGAGGGGGCGGGCTTGTCGGCGTACTGGTGCTGGACCACGACTCCGGTGAGCAGGGCGAAGGCAAGGCTGAGGCCGGCGCAGACGGCAAGGCTCCAGAGCACGGAACGCAGGGTGCGCACCTTGGACCACTCAAAACCGACGGCCGCGTGCAGATCGTCGCTCATCGCACTGCCTCCTGCCCTGCGCGGTACTCGACAGCATCCGCGGTGAACTGCATGAACGCCTCCTCCAGGGAGGCGGTCCTCGGACTGACCTCGTAGACGGCGATCCGGTTCTCGGCAGCCAGGGTGCCCACCGTCTTCGGGTCGGTGCCCACCGCCTCGAGTGATCCGTCGGGCCCCGCGTCCACCTGGACGCCCCGGGCGGTCAGGAGGTCGCGCATGCGCTCGGGCTCAGGTGTGTGAATGAGCACGTAGGACCGGGAGTTGCCCGCGATGAAGTCCTCCACGGAGGTGTCGGCGAGGAGCCGGCCGCGTCCGATCACGACCAGGTGCCCGGCGGTCAGCGCCATCTCGCTCATCAGGTGGCTGGAGACCAGGACCACACGTCCCTCGTCCGCCATGCGCTTCATCAGGTCGCGGATCCACTTCACGCCCTCCGGATCGAGGCCGTTGACCGGCTCGTCGAACAGCAGTGCCTGCGGGTCGCCGAGAAGAGCGGCAGCGATGCCGAGCCGCTGGGCCATGCCCAGCGACAGCCCTTTCGCCCGCTTGTCCGCGACGCTCGCGAGCCCGACCATCTCCAGGAGTTCGTCGACCCGCCGCAGCGGCAGCCGGTTGCTGCGGGCCAGGCCCGTCAGGTGTCCCCGCACGCTCCGGCCGTTGTGCACCGCGCGGGCGTCGAGCAGTGCGCCCACGCGGGTCAGGGGGCGGGACAGCTCCTCGTACCGCTTGCCGTCGATGAGCACTTCGCCCGAGGTGGGCCGGTCGAGACCGATCATCATGCGGATCGTCGTCGACTTTCCGGCGCCGTTGGGCCCCAGGAATCCCGTCACCCGTCCCGGCTCGACGCGAAAACTGAGCTGATCGACCGCCCGAGTCTTTCCGTACCATTTCGTCAGGTTTCGAACTTCGATCATCACACCGAGTCTCCCCTTGTTGACTTTCCGTACATGAACATGGGCAGGGAAGGGCCGGGCGGGTGCCCCACGTACCGTTCGGCAGCGCCGCGTCCGTCCCGGTGGCGCGACAGGACGCGCGATGCCGGCCCGTCGGCGAGCGTCAGGCGCCCGTACCCTCCCGGATCACCGGGACGTCACACGTGATCAGTCGGCCGGTCGCGCGGCCCGTGCCGTCGCCGCGATCCGCTCCAGCGCCCCCGCATGCCGCGCGAACGCCTCCCGCCCCTTCGGCGTGAGCCGTGCGAGCGTGCGCCGGCCACCCACGCCCACCTGCTTGCGCACCTCGACGTACCCCTCGGCCGCGAGTGCCGACAACTGCTTGGACAGGGCGGAGTCACTCGTGTCGATCGCATCCCGGATGAATCCGAACTCGGTCCATCCCGCGGGCGCCAACAGGGCGACGATCGTCAGCCGCTGGGCCGGGTGCAGAAAGGCGTCGAAGTCTGCGTCCATCAGAACCGCCGCTCCGCCCGGCGCCGCAGCCGCGCCTCGGCGGCCCCGCGAACACGGGGCGCCACCAGCAGGCAGGCCCCGACCACCACCGCGGCGGCGATGAGATGAGGCGTCGGCACCCCGCCCGAGGAGAGTGCGGCCGCCAGCCCCCGGAACACCCCGTACGCGGCGATCCCGCAGGCCGACCCCACCAGCGCGGCTCCGACCCCCGGCCTGTTGCGGACCGGCGCGCGGTGCGTGTGGCGGACCACGATCAGCGCCACCAGCAGCAGCCCCGGGACCAGCACCGCACCGCCCCAGGGGTTGGGCAGGTCGAAGGACGCGAACGAGATGAACAGCAGCAGGGCCGCCGTCAGAAGGGAAGAACGGGACAGACCGAACCGCAGTTCGGCCACACCGGACTGCTCCTGCCGTCTGCGGATGTCCTCGAGTGCGGCTTCGGCGTCGACCGGTGTCACGGCCTGCCGGTCTCCGGGGTTCCTGTCGTACGTGTCGTCGGGCGCCATCGCTCCTCCTGCACTTCTACTTTCCTATTGAGAAAGTAACAGGTATTTTCCTGACAGGAAAGTAGACTCCGCGCACAGATCGGCAGCCACAGGAAGCGGAAGGCGAGGACCCGTGAAACCCTTGGTACTTGAGGAAGTCTCGAAGTGCTTTGGATCCCAACAGGCTTTGGACGCACTCACGTTGACCGTAGGACCGGGGGAGATATCCGGCTTCGTCGGCGGCAACGGGGCAGGCAAGACCACGGCCATGCGCATCGGTGTCGGGGTGCTCGCTCCGGACAGCGGACAGGTGCTCTGGGGTGAGGAACCGGTCGGGAGACTGGAGTCGGCGCGGTTCGGCTACATGCCGGAGGAGCGTGGGCTGTACCCCAAGATGACCGTGGCGCGGCAGCTGGTCTATCTCGGCGAGCTCCACGGGCTGTCCCATGCCGATGCCAGTGAGGCGATGGTCCGCTGGACGGACAGGCTGCGGATCGCCCAGCACCGCGACAAGCGGGTGAACACCCTGAGCCTGGGCAACCAGCAGCGCGTCCAGCTGGCCGCCGCCCTGGTGCACGATCCCGAAGTACTCATCCTGGACGAGCCGTTCTCGGGGCTCGACCCGATCGCCGTCGACACCATGAGTGACGTCCTTCGCGACAAGGCGGCGCAGGGTGTGCCCGTCCTCTTCTCCAGCCACCAGCTGGATCTGGTCGAGCAACTCTGCGACCGGGTCTCGATCGTGCGCGCCGGCCGCCGCGTGGCCTGTGGCACCCTCGCCGAGCTGCGGCCCGCGGAGGCGAACGGACAGGTGTACATCGAGGTCGAGGGCGCCGACGAGAACTGGCTCGCGGGCTGCACCGCGGCTGCCGGATTCCGGACGCACCAGCAGGGCGTCCTGGTCGAGCCCGCAGTGGGCCACACCGAGAACGACCTGCTCGTGGAGGCCGTGCGGCACGGCACCGTGAAGGAGATACGGCGACACGTACCCAGTCTCGCCGAACTGTTCCGGGACCTGGTCGATCCGGTCGAGGAGCCGCCGCCGCCGGGCTCCGCGGCCACCGGGGCCCCGGCCCGCACCTCCGGCTCGGGCAAGGTGTCCGCATGAAGCGCCCCGGATCCGAGCGGCGCTCGCCCCGCCCCACCCGCGTCCGCCTGGTGTACGTCCGGGAACTGAGGGCGCGCATGTTCACCAGGGGCTATCTCGTCAGCCTGGTTCTGCTCTCCCTCGTCACCTTCGGTCTGGTGATCGGCTTCAACCTGATCGGGGGCAGCTCGTCCGCCACCGTGGCCGTCTGCGGCACCCCGGTCTCATCGCTCGGCACCGCGCCGCCCGGCGTGCGGGTGACGTCGTGCGACGGCATGGCCGAGGCGCGCGAGCTCGTCGAGAACAAGGACGCGGACGCGGCGGTGGTCGTCGCCGGAGGCCGGGCATCCCTCCTGGCCCGTGCCGACACCGGCGAGCAGGCGCGGGCGAGCGCCGACGCGCTGGCCGGGACCTGGGCCGGCCGGCAGGCCATGCTCCGGCAGGACGTGGATCTGGGCCGACTGGCACGGGACACCGCGGCCGCCGCGCCCACCGTCGTGACCGTCGGGAAGTCCGTGGGCACGCTCCAACTGGGCGCCGCGGCGAGCCTGATCATCGTGCTGTTCATGCAGATCGTCAATCAGGGATCGGTGATCGCGCAGGGCGTGGTCGAGGAGAAGTCCACCCGGGTGGTGGAGGTGCTGCTCGCCACGCTCACTCCGCTGGAGCTGCTCCTGGGCAAGGTCTCCGGCATCGTCACGGCCGGCATGGCACAGGTGGCCATGATGGTGGGCGCCGTGGCGGGGGCGCAGTCGGTGGTATCCGAGCAGAGCACCGCGATGCCGGGCCCGGGGGCCCTGGTGGTGACGGTGCTCTGGTTCCTCCTGACCTTCGCCATGTTCGCCTCTCTGTACGCGGCGGCCGGATCACTGGTGTCCCGGCCCGAGGACCTGCAGGGCGTACTGACGCCGGTGATGCTGCTCGCCCTGGCGCCGGTCGGCGCGGCGACGGCGGCCGCGGCCCATCTCTCCGCGCCCTGGGTGTCGGTCGTGCAGTACATACCGCCCTTCTCCGGCCTGCTGATGCCGCTCAAGGCCTCCGTGGGCACGGCGACGGTGTCGGAGCAGCTTGCCGCCGCCGGCATCCTGCTGGTGGTCACGGCCGGCTGCATGACTCTCGCCGCGCGGATCTATCGCAACTCGGTGCTGAGGGTGGGTGCGCCGGTACGGTGGCGCCAGGCACTGGCCGCCTGACCTGCGGGTTCCCCCGGCGGGAGGCACGGGCCCGGCGGCCGACCGGCCGGGCCCGGCCCTGTCCGGCTCCATGGTCGTCATGGCTCCGTTCACCTCGGCCATGACCGGACCGCTCCTCACCCTGCCGGACCGCCGGTGCCCCGCGGGGCACCGGACCGCACCCCGTCAGCCGCGCACCCGTGCCCGGCGTGAGACCGCCGCGCGCAGCACCCGCTGGCCCTCGGTCGAGACGTCCCTCACCTGGCGCAGTCCGGCTCCCGTGGGGGCGCCGTCCCCGGTCTCCGCCAGCATCTCCAGGATGCGGACCTGGCGGGCGGCCTCCCCGGACAGCAGCGGTCCCGCCCCGGCCGGATCACCCGCCCGGCAGCGCGCCACCAGCTCCGCGGCGTCGGCGCGTTCGGCGTCGTGCCGACGGTGCGTGTCCAGGGCCAGCACCGAGCAGGCGTCCGCCCAGGTGCGCAGCCCCTCCCCCGACCGGTCCGCGGGTGCCTCGCCGAGCAGGGTCCGGACGCGCAGGAGGCCCTCCGGCGGATCGGACAGGGCGTCCAGCGCCGCGCGTGCCTCGGCCAGCCGGTCCGGCCAGTCCTCCGGGTCGGCGCAGCCGGGCCACAGCGGTCGCAGCGGATCCGGATCGGCCCCGGCGGCCGGCTGCGGCAGGCAGCGGTCCAGGCAGGCGGCCGCGCTTGCGGCGAGCCCCCGCGCGTCAGCGGCGGCGATCAGTTCGAGCAGGCTCATCGGCGTCTCCCGTCGGCCTCCCCGTAACCGGACGCACGGGGACGCGGCGCGTCGTCTTATCGCGTTCAGCGCCGAATGGCCGAAAAGCGTCACTGACTCCGTCTGATTACCGCTGCTCGACCTGACGCGCCGACCCCCGCCCGTCAGTGCGCCCGGCCCCAGCCGGCCCGTTCCGCCGGGATCGGCGGGGTGACGGAAGCCGGCCCCTGCGCCGCCCGCTCGCCCTGCATGGCGGTCAGCCGGCGCACGAACAGGATCGCGAGCACGGCGGCGGCGATGTCGAGCGCGTCGGAGGTCATGACCAGGGCGAAGGCGCTCAGAACCTCGTCCGGCTCCTGGGCGTCCGAATAGACCTCCCCGGCGTACCGGGAGAAGATCTCGGCGCCGAGAAGCGCCGCCCACCAGGCATGCAGCAGCCCGCGCGGGGCCGTCGGCCGGTTGCTGCCGCCCGGGGAGCTCGCGGTCCAGACACCTCCCGCGACGCGGTGGGGCAGCCAGAGAGCACCGATGGGTACGAACCAGCCACCGATCGCCCAGCCGGGCCGCATCGAGTGGGCGTACGGATCGAACACCTCCGCGTTGAGCCGCACCCGGCGGAACCAGATGAGGAAGACGACGACGGTGGCCAGGAAGGTCAGCACCTGCAGCGATCCGGAGGCCTGGTACAGCATGTCGGCACGGTCCCCGACCGCTTCGTCGTACGTCAGGAAGTCATCGGCCATCCCCTCGCTGAGCACCTGTCGCGAGTGGACACCGGCGCCGAGCGCCAGCACGTCCGCCACGGCCACCGAGCCCAGCAGCACGCACACCGCCTTGCCCAGCCCGACCGGTGACCGCAAAGACCTCGTGGACTGCGGTCCCACCGGCGTCGGCATCAGCCCGCCCGCCCGTGAACGGCGGAAGGCGGCGCACACCGTGCACCGCCCGTCGGCGGTGCGGGCAGGTCTCGTACCGCAGAGTGAGCAGAGCATGAAAGTGGAACCCCCCAGGATTCGGACGTCTACGCATGGAGCGCGCGTCCCTCCCCGGACCGCGCGGCAAGCGGAACGTAGCCCCCGCTCTCCGCGCTGTCCACGCGTTTCAGCCCTCAGCCCTGGTCGATCTCCTTCGCCAGTGCCTTGAACCCGTCCCAGGTCAACTGTGGTTTGTCCGGGTCCCACAGCTTCTGGGAGGTCGCCCGCAGCGGCATCCGGATGCCCTCGGCCACCTGGGCCGCGGTCTGGGCGTTCGGGAAGTCGCCCCAGACAGCGAAGCGTCCGCCGAGGATCTGGTCCGAGTACTTCGCCGGGACGGGGCTCGTGCCGCGCAGCACGAGGGGGGTCCACTGCTCGTAGATGCGCTTGCCCGTGGGATAGACGAAGGCGTTGGGCTGGCCGAGGACGTAGTAGAGGAACTCGTCGTTGAGGTTCAGCATCTTGAACCCCTCACGCAGGTACTGCTCCGGCGGGCGGGCGCCGTACTCCTTGCCCGTCCAGTACTCGATCTCGATGTCCTTGTCGGCCCGGACCGTGCTGTCGCGGAAGAGACCGTCGTTCCACGCCTTGGGCTTCATGCCGTGCGGCCGGACCACCGCCGCCCGGTCGTTGAGCCAGCCGGTGGCGAGGTCCTCGATCCCGGCCTGTGCCCCGTACTTCTTCACGGCCGCGCGCTGGAGCTGTGGGTACGAGGCGGCGGGATCGTTCACGGTGAGTGCCTGGTACTCGTCGGCGCCCAGATGCCAGTAGGCGCCCCCGAAGAGTTCGGTGTACTCGCCGAGGAGCTCGTCGACGAGCTTCGCCGCGCCCGGCTTCGAGATGTCGAGCGATCCCTTCGAGGGCACACCCGAGACGTTGCGCAGCTGGAGCTCGGGGTGGGCGAGCAGGACCGCCCCGAGGTGGCCCGGCGAGTCGATCTCGGGGACGACCTCGATGTGCAGCCGGTCGGCCAGGGCGACGATGCGCCGCACCTCGGCCTTGGTCAGGTGGTCGCGCGAAACGATCTCGGGGTGGGTGTCGGACTCGATGCGGAAGGCCTGGTCGTCGGAGAAGTGCAGGCCGAGCTGGTTGAGCTTGAGGTCGGCCATCCCGCGCAGCCGGTCCTCGATCCAGCCTGCGCTGTAGTGCTTGCGCGCGATGTCGAGGTTGAGCCCGCGCTGCGGGCGGCCGGGGCGGTCGCGCACCTCGCCCTCGGGCATGTTCCCGTCGGCGCGCACGGACTGCTTGAGGGTGCGGGTTCCGTAGAAGACGCCCGCCTCCCCCGGACCGCTGATCGTGACGCGTCCGTCGTGGGTGCGCAGGGTGTACGACTCGGGGCCGCCGCCGCCCTTCGGGTTCAGGGCCAGTTCCACGTCACCCGCGCGGGCCGCGACCTCGCCGCGGTAGCGGATCTTCAGCTCCCCGGCGAGCATCCGTCCCTCGTCGGCGAGCGCCTTGTCGCCCTTGGCGATCACCACGCCGCTGTCCTTGCCGGGCTGCCAGCCGGGGCCGCGGGCGGGGGTGTGGTCCCGTACGGAGGGGATGGTGCGGGGCGTCTTCGAAAGGGGGTAGCTCCGGGTGGGGGAAGGCGTGGGGGACGCGGACGGGGGCGCCGAGGACGAGCGGGACGTCTCGGATCCGTTCCCGTGTCCGGTGCCGGAGCTGTCGCAGGCGGCGACGGTGAGGGTCGCCGCAGCGGCCGTCGCGACGGCCATGAGGGCGCCACGTGAGGGTGCCATCAGTCAGAAACCTCCGGTTCGAGGGGGAATGGGAGCAGAAGCGAGAGGGAACAGCGCAGATGTCAGGAGATAGGCGGGTATTCTCGTCGCCCATTTGCCCGGCAGGCATCGCAAAACTCTCCCGTCCGGGTGAAATTCGCTCATCCGTCGGACGACCGTTGCCCGGCGTCGCTAGCTTTGAGGCACATTCGTCTCTCCCTTCACCCTGCATCCACCTGGTCCCTCCGGTCCCTCCCCACTCCAGGTTCACAGATGCCGTTGATTCGAGGAGCCCACGCTGTCCAGGTCCAGCGAGTCCCACGCCGGCCTCCCCGCGCAGCCGTCCCCGTCCGCCCGGCGGACCGCCGTACCCGTGCAGAGCTGCGGATCCGTGCCGGGCCGGGCCTCCCGCGGCCCCTTCGGCCTGCCGGGATTCAACGCCGCCTCCACCGCCGAGGCCGAGGCCGCCCTGCTGGAGTGTTACGGCAGCCGCCGCTGGGCCAAGCGGCTGGCGGACCACCGTCCCTACCCGGATCTGGACGCGCTGCTGGCCGCCGCCGACGAGGCGGGCTACGACCTCTCCCCCGCCGATCGCGCCGAGGCACTGGCCGCCGAGGTCTCCCCCGGGCTGCCCCCGGACGCGCCGCACTCCGCCCACCTCGCGCTGGCCGCAGCGCACGCCGCGTACGAATGCAGGTTCGGCCATGTCTTCGTGATCTGCCTGGACGACTTCCGGTCCGCCGAGCACCCCGATCAGGTGCTGGCCGGCATCCGCACCCGGCTGGGGCACGAACCCGAGGAGGAGCGGGTGGTGACGGCCGACGAGATGCGGCGACTCGCCCGGGGCCGCATCATCGAGCTGGTATCGAGTCAGTAACGGCTTGGCAGCGGTGCGCGACGGGCGGATTCCCTGCCAGAGGCGGGCAAACAGGCTCCCGGAAGCCTGTCCATAGTCCGTCCGTGCCTGATTCGTTGCCACTTTGATCACACCACAGGCCCCCGCGCGATCGAACCGACAAACCGTCGCTACGATGGCCAGGGCCGGTGGACCGTACCCGGCCGGGTCAGACCGACAGTCAAGCCGGCCGACCCCAATCCCCGCTCCCGGAGGGTTCTTCCGTGCCGGCTGGAACGCTGTACCGCGGCCGGGAAGGCATGTGGTCCTGGGTGGCTCATCGAGTCACCGGTGTCCTCATTTTCTTCTTCCTGTTCGTACATGTCCTGGACACCGCACTCGTCCGCGTCTCCCCCGAGGCATACGACGACGTCGTGTCCACGTACAAGACGCCCATCGTCGCGCTCCTCGAATACGGCCTGGTGGCCGCGATTCTCTTCCACGCGCTGAACGGTCTGCGCATCGTCGCCGTGGACTTCTGGGCCAAGGGCCCTCGCGTGCAGAAGCAGATGCTCTGGGCCGTGCTGGGTATCTGGATCGTGCTGATGGTCGGGGCCCTGTACCCCGTCCTCGGCCACGCCGTACGCGAAGTATTCGGGAGCTGAGGCCAATGTCCACCGAAACTTCCGCGATCGGCGACGTCGAAGGCTCCGCCCTCTACGACGTCGACAACCCGGCGCCCGTGATCGAGCCGCCGCGCCAGCGGACCGGCAAGACCCCCAAGGGTTCGCGCACCAACTTCGAGATGTACGCCTGGCTCTTCATGCGCCTGTCGGGCATCGTGCTGGTCGTCCTCGTCATCGGCCACCTGCTGATCCAGCTGGTGCTGGACGGCGGCGTGTCCAAGATCGGTTTCGCCTTCGTGGCGGGCCGCTGGGCCTCGCCGTTCTGGCAGGTCTGGGACCTGGCGATGCTGTGGCTCGCCATGCTGCACGGCGCCAACGGCCTCCGTACGGTCATCAACGACTACGCCGAACGGGACAACACCCGCTTCTGGCTGAAGATGCTGCTGTACACCGCCACGGTGTTCACCGTCCTGCTGGGCACGCTGGTGATCTTCACCTTCGACCCGAACATCCGCTAGGCGCCGGGCCCGAAGGACCAGAGGTAAACCATGCAGATCCACAAGTACGACACCGTCATCGTCGGCGCCGGCGGCGCCGGCATGCGCGCGGCCATCGAGTCGACCAAGCGCAGCCGCACCGCCGTGCTGACCAAGCTCTATCCCACCCGCTCCCACACGGGCGCGGCGCAGGGCGGCATGGCCGCCGCGCTCGCCAACGTGGAGGAGGACAACTGGGAGTGGCACACCTTCGACACGATCAAGGGTGGCGACTACCTGGTCGACCAGGACGCCGCCGAGATCCTGGCGAAGGAGGCCATCGACGCCGTTCTCGACCTGGAGAAGATGGGCCTGCCGTTCGGCCGTACGCCCGAGGGCAAGATCGACCAGCGCCGGTTCGGCGGTCACTCCCGCAACCACGGTGAGGCCCCGGTCCGCCGCGCCTGCTACTCGGGCGACCGCACCGGCCACATGATCCTCCAGACGCTCTACCAGAACTGCGTCAAGGAGGGCGTGGAGTTCTTCAACGAGTTCTACGTCCTGGACCAGCTGGTCGTCGAGGAGGACGGCGTCAAGAAGTCCGCCGGCGTCGTCGCCTACGAGCTGGCCACCGGCGAGATCCACGTCTTCCAGGCGAAGTCGGTCATCTACGCCTCCGGCGGCACCGGCAAGTTCTTCAAGGTGACGTCGAACGCGCACACCCTGACCGGTGACGGCCAGGCCGCCTGCTACCGCCGCGGTCTGCCGCTGGAGGACATGGAGTTCTTCCAGTTCCACCCGACGGGCATCTGGCGCATGGGCATCCTTCTGACGGAGGGCGCCCGCGGTGAGGGCGGCATCCTCCGCAACAAGGACGGCGAGCGCTTCATGGAGAAGTACGCGCCCGTCATGAAGGACCTCGCGTCCCGTGACGTCGTGTCCCGCTCCATCTACACGGAGATCCGTGAGGGCCGCGGCTGCGGTCCCGAGGGCGACCACGTCTACCTCGACCTCACGCACCTGCCGCCGGAGCAGCTGGACGCCAAGCTCCCGGACATCACGGAGTTCGCGCGTACGTACCTCGGCATCGAGCCCTACACGGACCCGATCCCGATCCAGCCCACCGCGCACTACGCCATGGGCGGCATCCCGACCAACGTCCAGGGCGAGGTGCTGGCCGACAACACCACCGTCGTCCCGGGCCTCTACGCCGCCGGCGAGGTCGCCTGTGTCTCCGTGCACGGCGCCAACCGCCTGGGCACCAACTCGCTGCTCGACATCAACGTCTTCGGACGCCGGTCGGGCATCGCCGCCGCCGAGTACTGCGCGAAGAACGACTTCGTCGAGCTTCCCGAGAACCCGGCGCAGATGGTCATCGACCAGGTCGAGCGGCTGCGCGGCTCCACGGGGACCGAGCGCGTCTCGGCGATCCGCCTGGAGCTGCAGGAGTGCATGGACGCCAACGTGATGGTGTTCCGCACCGAGCAGACGATCAAGACCGCGGTCGACAAGATCGCGGAGCTGCGCGCGCGCTACCTCAACGTGTCCATCCAGGACAAGGGCAAGCGGTTCAACACGGACCTGCTGGAGGCCATCGAGCTGGGCAACCTGCTCGACCTCGCCGAGGTCATGGCGACTTCGGCGCTGGCGCGCAAGGAGTCCCGCGGCGGTCACTACCGCGAGGACTACCCGAACCGCGACGACGTCAACTTCATGCGCCACACCATGGCGTACCGCGAGGTCGCCGACGACGGCACCGAGTCGATCCGGCTGGACTACAAGCCGGTCGTCCAGACCCGCTACCAGCCGATGGAGCGTAAGTACTGATGGCTACCCCCACCTTGGAAAAGGCAGACAAGGCTCCCGAGCCCGAAGCCGGTTTCGCCGACTCGCCGTACATCACGGCCACCTTCCGCATCCGCCGGTTCAACCCGGAGGTCTCGGACGAGGCGCAGTGGCAGGACTTCCAGATCGAGATCGACCCGAAGGAGCGTGTGCTCGACGCCCTTCACAAGATCAAGTGGGAGACCGACGGCACGCTGACGTTCCGCCGCTCGTGCGCGCACGGCATCTGCGGTTCCGACGCGATGCGGATCAACGGCAAGAACCGGCTCGCCTGCAAGACGCTGATCAAGGACCTGAACCCGGAGAAGCCGATCACGGTCGAGGCCATCAAGGGCCTCACGGTCCTCAAGGACCTCGTGGTCGACATGGACCCGTTCTTCCAGGCCTACCGCGACGTCATGCCCTTCCTCATCACCAAGGGGAACGAGCCGACCCGCGAGCGTCTGCAGTCCCCCGAGGACCGCGAGCGCTTCGACGACACCACCAAGTGCATCCTGTGCGCCGCGTGCACGTCCTCGTGCCCGGTGTTCTGGAACGACGGCCAGTACTTCGGCCCGGCGGCGATCGTCAACGCGCACCGTTTCATCTTCGACTCGCGTGACGAGGGCGGCGAGCAGCGCCTGGAGATCCTCAACGACCGTGACGGTGTGTGGCGTTGCCGCACCACCTTCAACTGCACGGACGCCTGCCCGCGTGGCATCGAGGTCACGAAGGCGATCCAGGAGGTCAAGCGCGCGCTGATCACGCGTCGCTTCTGATCCCCCGGGATTCCCCGAGCGCACCAGAGGCCCCGCCCCTCGCAGGAACACTGCGGAGGGCGGGGCCTCTTGCCGTACCCGGGGCGCACCCGGGGCGGCTCAGTCCCAGTCCGCGCCGCCCTTGTGCTCCGCGACGACCATGATGCGCCGCAGCATGTCGTTGAGCAGGGCGCGTTCGTCCTCGGCGAGGACGCCCAGCAGCCGGTCCTCCTCGTTGCCGAGGAACTTCATCGCGCCGACCCAGGTCGAGCGGCCCTCGTCGGTCAGCTCCACGTCGACACGGCGCCGGTCGGTGACGGAGGGCGTACGTCGGACGAAGCCGCGGCGCTCCAGGGCGTCCAGCCGGCCGGTGACGGAGGCGGGCGCGAGGTCGAGGTCGGCGGCGAGCTCGGAAGGGGCGGCCGTGCCGCCGCGGCCGGCGAGCTTGTGCAGGGTGTCGAACTCCTGACGGTCCAGGTCGAAGTCGACCAGGGACTGCTCGCGCACCCGGCGCAGATGGACGGAGAGCTTCTTCATCCGGGTCACCGCGCCCTCGACATCGGGGTCGAGTTCCGGGAGGACCGGCTTCCACCGCTCCACGTGGCCGTCGGTCCAGTCGCGTTGCTGCATGCACGACAGCCTACGCCGGGGCCCTACACGCTTCGGAAACTAATATTTCGTTGACGAATAGTTCGGTGACGAAATAGATTCCCGCTCATGTCCCACCCCTTACGCACGCGCTCCTTCCGCCTGCTCTTCGTCGGACGCAGCCTCTCGCTGCTCGGTGACGCCGCGATTCCCGCCGCGCTCAGCATCGCCGTCTACCTCGCCACCGGCTCGACCGGCGCCCTCGCCCTGGTGCTCGCCTGCGCGATGGTGCCCAAGCTGCTCCTGCTGCCCCTGGGCGGCGTGGTCGGCGACCGCTTCAACGCCCGCACGGTGGCGCTGACCACCGACCTCGTGCGGTGCGTCACCCAGCTCTTCGTCGGCGCCGAACTGCTCTCCGGAACACCGGCGCTCTGGCAGATCGCCCTGGCCGAGGCGATCGGCGGCGCCGCCGGCGCCTTCTCGATGCCGACCGTCTCGCCACTGATCCGCGGCACCGTGGCGGCGTCGGAACTGCTGCGCGCCAACGCCCTGATGGCGGTGGTCAACAGCGCCACCCGGATCGGCGGCCCGGCCGTCGCCGGAGCGCTGGTGTTCACCGCGGGGCCGGGCTGGGCCTTCGTCCTGGACGGCGCGAGCTTCGCGGTGAGCGCGGCACTGCTCGCCGCGATCGAGGTGCGGCACGTCCCCATCCCGCGGCGTTCACTGATCGGCGACCTCAAGGAGGGCTGGAGCGAGGTCCGGGGCCGCGACTGGTACTGGACGAGCCTGCTCGCCCACGCCGCGTGGAACGGCGCGGCCGCCGTCCTGATGACGCTCGGCCCCGCCCTCTTCCTGCGCGACCTGGGCGGCAAGGGCGTCTGGCTCACCTTCCTGCAGACCGGCGCCGTCGGCCTGCTCATCGGCTCACTGGTGGCCGGCCGGGTCCGGCCGCGCCGCCCGGTCCTGACCGCCAACCTGGGCGGCGCCCTCTACGCCCTCCCGCTCTGCCTGCTGGCCGCCCACGCACCCGTCGCCGTCTCCGTCGCCGCGTACGGGATCGCGCTGGCCGGGCTGGGCTTCCTCAACCCCGTCTGGGAGACCGCCGTCCAGTCCGCCGTCCCCGCGCACGCGCTCGCCCGCGTGACCTCGTACGACTGGCTGCTCTCGCTCGGGGCGATGCCGCTGGGATACGCCTTGGCCCCGCTCGCCGCCTCCGCGTGGGGTGTCGAAGTCCCGCTCGCCGTAGCCGGGTTGCTGGTCGGAGCGGCCTGCGTAGCCACCGCGGCCGTGCCGGGCGTGCGGCACTTCAAGGCGTCCGACAGGCCCGCCGAGGCGGTGACGCGGACCACGGGGGCCCCGGCTTGAACATGTTCAAAGACGGGTCTACAGTCCATGACAACAGCATTTGAACGCGTTCAAGGGAGGGTGGGGCATGGACCTCACTGTTGTCGCGTACGTCATCTACCTGCTCATCAGCGTGGCGCTCACCATCTGGGTCGCCCGCACACTGAGCCGCAACGGCAGGGTCTTCCTGGCCGATGTGCTGCACGGGAACGAGAAGCTCGCCGACGCGGTCAACCACCTGCTGGTGGTGGGCTTCTACCTGGTCAACCTGGGGTTCGTGACGCTCTATCTGAAGAACTCCGACGGCGTCACCGACGCCCGGGAGCTCTTCGAGGCCCTGTCGGTCAAGGTCGGCGTGGTCCTGCTCGTCCTCGGGGTCCTGCACCTGGGCAACGTCTACGTACTCAACAAGATCCGCCGTCGCGGCCTGATGGAACGCGAGCAGACCCCGCCCGTCGCTCCGCAGGGCTGGACGGGACCGGGACAGGGACCGTGGGCCGCCCCCGCTCCCAGGGCCTGAGGGCCGGTCATGACGCCCCGTACCGGTGGAGGGCGGTGGTCCGTCGAGCGGCTCACCGTGCTCTACGACGCACAGTGCTCGCTCTGCGTCCATCTGCGCCAGTGGCTGATGAACCAGCGTCAGCTGGTCCCGCTCGACCTCGTCCCGGCTGACTCGGCCGAGGCGCACCGCCGCTTCCCCGGTCTCGACCACGCCGGAACCCTGGAGGAGATCACGGTGATCGGTGACGGAGGTCAGGTCTACCGCGGAACCTCCGCGTGGATCGTCTGCCTCTGGGCACTGGCCGAGCACCGGCCCAAGGCCCACTGGCTGACCACCCCTGCGGGCCGGCCGTTCGCCCGGGCGACCGTCCTCGCCGCCGCCAAGTACCGCTCGCTGACGGCCGAGCCGTGCCGCGCGGACGGGGGCGACGCCGGGGACGGCGGGTGCCGGGTGCGGGGCCCCGGCCCGGCGACGTAGCCGGTCCGGATACCCTCGGGACCGTGGTGAAGGAAGAGAAGGCCGTGAAGGAAGTCAGGGCTCCCAAGAGCGAGCAGACCCGCACACTCATCCTCGAAACCGCGCTCCGGCTCTTCCAGGAACGCGGCTACGACAAGACGACGATGCGGGCCATCGCCCAGGAGGCCGGCGTCTCCGTGGGGAACGCCTACTACTACTTCTCGTCCAAGGAGCACCTGGTCCAGGGCTTCTACGACCGGATCGCCGCCGAGCACGAGGCGGCGGTCCAGCCGGTCCTGGCCGGCGACGAGGACCTCGCGGTGCGCATCCGCGGGGTCCTGCTCAGCTGGCTGGACGTGGCGGAGCCGTATCACCGCTTCGCCGCGCAGTTCTTCAAGAACGCCGCCGACCCCGAGAGTCCGCTCAGCCCGTTCTCGCCCGACTCGGTCTCCGCGCGTCAGGCGGCGATCTCCATCCACGAGCGCTGCCTGGCGGGCTCCGACACCAAGATCGACCCCGAGCTGGCCGAGTTGCTGCCCCAGCTGATGTGGCTGAACCAGATGGGTCTGGTGCTGTATTGGGTGTACGACCGGACGGACGACGCCGAACGCAGCCGCCGCCTCGTCGAGCGCACCGCCCCGATCGTCGCGCGGGCCATCGCCCTGTCCCGGTTCCGGGTGCTGCGGCCGCTCGTGCGGCAGGTGTACGAGGTACTGGAGGAGTTCCTGCCCGGAGTGGCACGCCGGGTGCCGGGCAAGTAGCGCGGGAAAACGGCCGAGCGGCCGCCCCCGGATGATCCGGGGGCGGCCGCTCGCTGTCGTGCTGTGATGCCGGATCAGATCCAGCCCAGTTCCCACAGCCGCCAGATGCCGGTGCCGTCGGAGAGGTACTGCGATCCGGAGATGTCGGGCTTGGCCAGGACGTAGTCCTTCTTCTGCCACAGCGGTACGAGCGGCACGTCCTCGCCGACCAGCTTCTGGAGTTCCTTGAAGTCGGCCGAGGTGCGGCTGCGGTCGCTGTACTGCAGCGTGGAGCTGATCAGCTGGTCCATCTTCTTGCTGGTGTAGCCGTTGTGGAGGCTGCTGTCGCGGCCGACGAGCGGCTGGCTGAAGGTGTCGGGGTCCGGGTAGTCGGGGAGCCAGCCGACGGTGTACATGTCGTACTCACCGGCCGCGTAGCCCTTCTGGAACCTCGTCCACTCGACGGCCTTCATCTTGACCTTGAAGAGTCCGTCCGCCTCCAGCTGGCGGCGGATCTCCGCGGTCTCCGTCGTGTACTCGTCGCCTTCCCGGTAGGCGAAGGTGACGGACAGCGGCAGCTTGACGCCCGCCTCCTGCATCAGTTCCTTGGCCCGCTCGGGGTTCGGCGAGGGGTACGCGTCGAAGAACGGGGTGCTGTGTCCGATGTAGCCCTGCGGGATCAGCGAGTAGAGCGGTTCGACGGTGCCCTTGTAGACATCGGTCACCAGCGGCGCACGGTCGATGATCGCCGCGATGGCCTGGCGGACCTTCTTGTCGGCCAGCGGCGAGTTGTCCCGGACGTTGAAGACCAGGTTGCGGATCTCGGCGCTGTCGGCCTCCGTCACGTGCTGGTCGACGGCGCCGGGGTCCAGCTCCGCGAGCGTGGACGGCGGGAGCTGACGGTGCGTGACATCGACCTGGCCGGACTTCCAGGCCGCCAGCAGTTCTTCCGACTGCTTGTAGTAGCGCACGGTGACCGGACCACCGGTGCCCTTCAGCGCGCCCTTGTACTTCGTGTTCGGCACGAGTTCGGCGGAGACACCCGGCTCGTACGACTTCAGTACGTACGGCCCCGAGCCGGTCACATGGCCGTCGTTGCGCAGCTTGTGCTCGGCGTAGGCGTCCTGCTCGACGATCGAGCCCGCGCCGGTGGCGAGCTTCTGCGGGAAGGTCGCGTCGCGCGCGGTGAGGTTGAAGGTGATGGTCCGGCCCTCGGTCACCACGTTCTTCAGACTGGGGAAGAGGACCGACGGACCGACGTCCGTCTTGATGGCCATCATCCGGTCGAAGGAGTACTTGACGTCCTCCGCGGTGATCTCCTTGCCGTCGGAGAAGGTCAGGTCGTCACGGAGCTTGCACTGGTACGTCTGCAGCTTCCCGCCGATGAACCCGCAGCTCTCCGCGGCGTCCGGCTCGGGGACGATCGCCCCGGACTTGAACGTCATGAGCGACTGGTAGACGTTGCTGTACATCGCCCACGAACCCGCGTCGTACGCCCCCGCCGGGTCCAGCGAGGTCACCTCGTCGGTCGTGCCGACGGTGACCGGATCACTCTTCCCCTCGTCCGAGGGAAGCAACTGCCAGGCGACCACGCCTGCGATGACCAATACCGCGAAAATCGCGAGAATCCGTAGCCGGATCGACCGCATTGCCGTGCTCTCCCTTAACAGCCCCACCTCGGCGTCGCGCTCAGATACGCAGATCACCGCACGTTCGTGCTCAGCCAATCACACGATTTTCACATCTGGAAGAGGAAATCGGAGGCTCATAGCCTTTTGTTCGATACTTGAAACCTTGGGCCGATAGACCGAATACAGAGGGTTCATCACCGGTCACCCGATCACCGTTCCGGCGGCGTTCGACGGTGATTACGCCTGGCGGGAGGCGAGCTCGACGACGGTGATGTCGGAGGGGGCGCCGACCCGTACCGGCGGGCCCCAGGCACCGGCGCCCCGGGTGACGTACAGCTGGGTGTCTCCGTACCGTTCGAGGCCCGCGACCGTGGGATTGGACAGTTCCGCGACGTAGTTGCCCGGCCAGAGCTGGCCGCCGTGGGTGTGCCCGGAGAGCTGGAGGTCCACGCCGTGCTCGACGGCCTCGTCGATGACGACGGGCTGGTGGGCCATGAGGACGGCGGCGCGGGTTCGGTCCCGGTCACCGAGCGCCCGGCCGAAATCGGGGCCCTGCCCTTCACTCTCGCCCGCGATGTCATTGACCCCGGCGAGGTCGAAGCCGCCGATCTCGACCCGGGCGTTCTCCAGCGGGTGCAGTCCCAATTCCCTTACGTGGTCCACCCATTCGGCGGCTCCGGAGTAGTACTCGTGATTTCCGGTCACGAAGAACGCGCCGTGCCGGGAGCGGAGCCGGGCGAGCGGTTCGGCGGCCGGCCCGAGATCGGCGACCGATCCGTCGACCAGGTCCCCGACGACCGCGATCAGGTCGGGCTGGGTCCGGTTGACCGTGTCGACGATCCGGCGGGTGTGGTCCCTGCCGAGGATCGGGCCCAGGTGGATGTCGCTGACGACGGCGATCCGGAAGCCGTGGGCGGACCGGGGCAGCCTGGCCAGCGGGACGGTGACGCGTTTGACGCGGGGCCCGCGCAGCACCCCGTAGGCGCCGTATCCGGTCGTACCGAGCCCCGCGACGGCGGCGGCGCCCCCGACGGTTTGCGCGACGAAGAGGCGGCGCGAGGGGGTGGCGGGGGCGGGCGGTGCGGGGGCCGGCGGGACCGCGGCCGTGAGGGTGGACGCGCCGGCGGCGTGGGCCGGTTCGGCGGGAGCGGTCTCCGCCGTCCTCGCGCCGCGGTCCCGGCGGGCGAGCAGCCGGCGCAGCAGCGGCCGCACCAACTCCCCGGCCAGCAGGGCGAGCGTCAGATAGAGGAGGGCGGCCGGCCACAGGTAGCCGGGCCAGGCCAGCACCCGCTGGAGCCAGAAGGGCGTGCCCGCCCGCCCGGAGACGAGGGCGCCGACGCTCAGCAGCGGCAGGACGTACGCCGCCACCGTGCCGGCCCTGCGCGGGAGGCTGCCCGCTGTCGTGGTGTCACCGACGAAGCGGCGCCAGACGTAGCGGTGGACGAGGACCAGCAGGGCGAGCACCACGACCGCCACCAGAGCGAACCCCACGACCGCCATGCGCGCCCCCTCGCCCCGTTCGTCCCTGTTTGTCCCGCGTGCGGTTCCGGCCGGAAGTCGACGTGCTACGCGTCCTGGCGGCGCAGGGACCTGACGCCACGGAACCCGATCACGCCGACTGCCGTCCCCAGGAGAAAGGACGTGATGGCGAGCAGCAGATGCACCCAGAAGTAGGCAGTCGGGTCACCCGCGTCGTCGAAGGCGAGACCACTGCCGTCCTGCCAGAGATTCTTAGCGAAAGTGACCCAGATGAACCAGCTCCACACCCCGAACGCGAGCAGGAACCAGGAGACGGGGCGGCTGAGCTTCATGGCATCAGTATCTCCGGCACGCTCCGGCCGCCTCGCCCGGGGTGGGCTGTCCCGGCGGTACGCACGGCGGGTCACACCTCCGGTGCCGATAATCACATCAATGGCATGTACGTTTTCGACCGTGTCAGCTCTCAAGAAGGCCGCGCTGTCGGTCACCTCTGCCGCCCTGCTGTCCGCTTTCCTCGTCAGTCCCGCGTCCGCGGTCGGCCAGGACACCGCGGACAAGGAACCGAAGCCGCCCTCGGTCATGTCACAGGTCGGCGGCGCGCAGCTCGGCCGGAGCGGAACCCAGGTCAATCTCGGCGCCGGCGCACCGGTCCTGCCGAAGGACCTGACGGGCAGGTCCTGGATGGTCTCGGACGCGGAGACCGGTGACGTACTCGCCTCGCACAACCCGCACTGGCGACTGCCCCCCGCCTCCACGCTGAAGATGCTCTTCGCCGACACCCTGATCCAGGCGCCGGCGCTCCAGCCGAAGACGCTCTCGTACACCGTGAAGGACGAGGACCTCGCCGATATGGGCGAGGGCAGCAGCCTGGTCGGCGTCAAGGAGGACCTCAGCTACACGGTGCACGACCTGTGGCTCGGGGTCTTCCTGCGTTCGGGCAACGACGCGGTGCACGTGCTGGCCTCGATGTACGGGGGCGTGCCGAAGACCGTCAACGACATGCAGGCGCACGCGCAGGAGCTGCAGGCCCTGGACACCACGGTCGTCTCGCCCGACGGGTACGACGCCCCCAACCAGGTCTCCAGCGCGTACGACCTCACGCTGTTCGCCCGCAGCGGGCTGCAGAAGGCGGACTTCCGCGAGTACTGCGCCACCGCGACCGCGCAGTTCCCCGGTGAGCAGGAGAAGGGCAAGAAGCGCGAGAGCTTCGGCATCCAGAACACCAACCGGCTGCTCACCGGGGCGGACGGCGTCACCCAGTACGAGGGCATCGCGGGCGTCAAGAACGGCTACACGACGCACGCCGGGAACACCTTCACCGGTGTCGCCGAGCGCAACGGCAAGGTGCTGCTCGTCACCGTCATGAACCCGTCGTCCGACGAGACGCACGCCGTCTACAAGGAAGCGGCGAGGCTGCTCGACTGGGGCTTCGCCGCCAGTGGCAAGGTCACCCCGGTCGGCGAACTCGTACCGCCGCAGTCCGCCGACACCGGGACGGGTACGGGCAAGGGCGCCCAGGCCGACAAGCCGGCCGTGGCCAAGGGCCGGAACGGGCCCGGGACGACGAAGGCCGCAGCGGCCACCGGCGGCTCCGGCGGGGCCGGGATCGCCCTGGGCATCACCGGCGGGGTGCTGGTGCTGCTGGCCGGGGCGGTGTTCCTGGTCAACCGGCGCTGGCCGCTGCCGGACCTGATGCGGCGCCTCCCCCGCCGCTGAGGGTGCTGCCACCGGCCTTTCCGCCGACGGCGGGCCCGGAGTCCCGCTCCGCGTCCGCCGCCGGTCCGGCCTCGCCCTTGCTCCGCGTGGCGGTCCAGGCGGAGCAGAACAGCAGGAGCTTCGCGGTGAAGTTGATCCACAGCAGCAGCGCGATCGGCACCCCGAAGGCGCCGTACATGCTCTTCGAGGCGACGCCGTTCATGTAACTGCCGAGCAGCAGCTTGAGCAGTTCGAAGCCGACCGCGCCGATCAGCCCGGCCACCACGAGCCGGCGCCGCGGCGGTTCGACGCCGGGCAGCAGGGTCAGCAGGTAGAGCAGCAGCAGGAAGTCGGCGAGTACGGCCACCAGCAGGGCCGCGACGCGCAGCAGCACACCGCCCGCGCCGTTCTCCGGGATGTTGAGCAGATCCGCGACCCGGCCGACGGCCACGGAGCCGACCGAGGAGATCGCCAGGGTCACCAGGGCGGCCCCGCCCAGCCCGAACAGCACCCCGGCGTCCTTGAGTTTGCGCAGGACGGGATTGCCCTCGTCCTGGTCGTCCTTCTCCCAGACGGCGCGCAGACAGTCCCGCATCGAGCCGATCCAGCCGACGCCGGTGAAGAGCAGCAGCGCACCGGCCACCAGCCCGACCGTTCCCGCGTGGGCGACCAGATTGTCGATGCCCAGCTGGTCCGAGATGCCGGGCACCTGGTCGGCGAGCTTGTCCTCGATCTTGTCCAGCTGCTGGTCGGAGAGCAGCGCCGCGCCGATCGCCGCGGCGACCGCGATCAGCGGGAAGAGCGCCAGGAAGCTGATGAAGGTGATCGCCGCGGCGAGCCTGGCCCAGTGGACCCGTTCCAGCGTTTCGTAGCTGCGCCAGGCGTGCGTCTCCATCAGCCGGGAGACGATCGGCCCGATGACGGGGAGTTTCTTCAGCCAGTCCATGACGTACGACTACCCTCCCCGGCGCCGAAAACCGGCGCCCGTTCTGCCGAGGGCCTGATGACGACCCCTCAATCACCCATTTCGGTGAGTGTTGTAACAAATCCCTCAAAGGTGTTTTCTCGGGCGATACGGTCACCCTCATGTCTGTCGACACCGTGTCCCTGACCGGCTGGGGCCGTACCGCCCCGACGACCGCGATCCGCTTCCACCCCCGTAGTCCCGAGGAGGCGGTCGTCGCGGTGCGCGGCTGTGGGCCGCGCGGCTCGATCGCCCGCGGCCTGGGCCGGGCGCACGGCGACGCGGCGCAGAACGCCGGGGGTTCCGTCCTCGACATGACGGGGCTGGACCGGATCCGCACCATCGACGCCGGGGCCGGACTCGTGGTGTGCGACGCGGGGGTGAGCCTGCACCGGCTGATGGAGATGCTGCTGCCGCTCGGCTGGTTCCTGCCGGTGGCGCCCGGCAGCCGGTACATCACCGTGGGCGGGGCGATCGGCTCCGACGTCCACGGTCACAACCACCGCACCGCCGGCTCCTTCTCCCGGCACGTCACGGAGTTGGCGCTCCTCACCGCGGACGGCGCGATCCGCACGGTCCGCCCCGGCACGCCGCTCTTCGACGCGACGGCGGGCGGCCTGGGCCTGACCGGGGTCATCCTCTCGGCCACGCTCCGGTTCCTTCCTGTCGCGACGTCCCTGATGTCGGTCGACACCGAGCGGGCCCTCGATCTCGACGACCTGATGACGAGGCTCGCCACCGGCAGCCGACGCCATCACTACGCGTCCGCCTGGGTCGACCTGACCGCCCGCGGCCGGTCGACCGGGCGCGGCGTGCTGACGCTGGGGGAGCACGCACCCCTGAACATGCTCCCGGCGCACGCCCGGCGCACACCGTTGGCCCTGCGCCCCGCCCCCCTGCCGCCCACCCCCTTCCTCGGACCGGACCTCGTGCCGGGCGGGCTGCTCGGCCGCGTGTCGGCCGCCGCGCTCAACGAGGTCCGCTACCGCCGCGCGCCCAGGTCCCGCACCGGTGAACTCCAGCGGATCTCCACGTTCTTCCACCCGCTGGACGCCGTCCCGCACGCCCCCCGGTTCCGCGGCCGGGCCGGCTTCGTGCACTACGAGTTCGCCGTGGCGGACAAGCGGGCGGAGACCCTGCGCCGGATCGTCGGTCAGCTCTCGCAGCGGCGCTGCCCCTCGTTCCTCGCCGCGCTCAAGCGGTTCGGGCCGAGCGATCCCGGCTGGCTGTCGTTCCCGGCACCCGGCTGGAGTCTCGCCGTCGACCTGCCCGCGGGCCTGCCGGGGCTGGCCCGCTTCCTCGACCGTGTGGACGAGGAGGTCGCGGCGGCGGGCGGCCGGGTCTGTCTGACGGCCGACTCCCGGCTGCGCCCCGACACGGTCGCCGCGATGTACCCCCGGCTGGGCGAATTCCGGCAGCTGAGGGCTGAGTTGGACCCGACCGGGGCGTTCCGCTCGGACCTCTCGCGCCGGCTGTCCCTCTGACGGCGCGACGGCGGCCACCCCGGCCGCCACGCACCCTTCCCTCTTCCGCCATCCGCCTTTAAGGAGCGTTCCCGTGAAGGATGCCTTCGGTGCCCCGCAGTCCCTGCTCATCCTCGGCGGCACGTCGGAGATCGGGCTCGCCACCGCACGCCGCCTGATCGCCCGCCGCACCCGCACGGTCTGGCTGGCCGGACGCCCCTCCCCCGCCCTGGACTCGGCCGCTGCCGAACTGCGCGGCCGGGGGGCCTACGTCCGTACCGTCGACTTCGACGCCCTGGACACCGAGTCCCACGAGACGGGCCTCGGCAAGATCTTCACGGAGGGGGACATCGACATGGTGCTCCTCGCCTTCGGCATCCCCGGCGACCAGGAGCGCGACGAGGAGGAACCCCTCGCCGCGGTCCGGGTCGCCCAGACGAACTACACGGGGGCGGTCTCCGCGGGCCTGGTGTGCGCCGGTGCGCTCCAGGCGCAGGGGCACGGCTCGCTGGTGGTGCTCTCCTCCGTCGCCGGGGAGCGCGCCCGGCGCGCGGACTTCATCTACGGGTCGAGCAAGGCGGGCCTGGACGCGTTCGCCCAGGGACTCGGGGACGCCCTGCACGGGACGGGCGTGCACGTGATGGTCGTACGTCCCGGCCTCGTCCGGCCGGCGACCGCACCGGCCGGATCCGGCGCTGCGGCGGCCGGGGCACCGCTCGCGATGATCCCGTTCACCCGGACCCCGCTCGTGACCACGCCGGACGCGGTCGCGGACGCGATCGTCACGGGGCTGCGGCGGCGTTCGGAGACGGTGTGGGTGCCGGGGGCGCTGCGGGCGGTGATGTCGGCGCTGCGGCACGTGCCGCGGCCGCTGTTCCGGCGCCTGCCGATGTGACGGCCCCGCTCAGGTACGGAGCGAGGGGGCGTCCATGGAGCTGCCGCTCTGCGCGGGGACGGCGGGGCTGCCCCCGCCCCCTCCGAACGGGAACTCGTTGATCTGGCGCCAGACGCTGTCCCGGCCCTGCTCGTACAGCCCGAAGGAACCGCAGGTCCAGGACGCCTCGTAGTCGCCGAGCTCCGCGTAGGCCCGGTCCATGGCCGCTTCGGAGATGCCGTGCGCCACGGTCACGTGCGGGTGGTACGGGAACATGAGCTCGCGCACCAGCGGCCCGGAGGCGTCACGGACCCGCTTCTGGAGCCAGGAACAGGCCGAGGCGCCCTCGACGACCTGGACGAAGACGACCGGCGAGAGCGGACGGAAGGTGCCCGTCCCGGAGAGCCTCATCGGGAAGGGGCGGCCGCCGCTCGCGATCGCGGCGAGGTGAGCCTCGATCGCGGGCACGTGGGCCGCCTCGACCACGGTCGGCGGGACGAGGGTGACGTGGGTGGGAATGCCGTGTGCGGCAGGGTCCCCGAAGCTCGCGCGCCGCTCCTGGAGCAGGCTGCCGTAGGGCTCCGGGACCGCGATCGAAACGCCGAGCGTTACGGTCCCCACGTCGTTCTCCTCAATCCTCGAGCATCTGTTTTCAGCCACTGTCGGCCGCATGCTTCACGCCGCCAGTGTGCCGCCTGTGAAGGCCCTGGCGCCAGGGTCCTTGGACCCGGAGGCTCTCCGGTGACCCGCGACCGGGCGGCCGCACCCCGGCACGCACGCTTCCCGGACACAGGTCACCCGACAGCCGCTAGTGCTTGGCGGGCAGGAGGCCCATCCGGTCGTAGGTCCGCGCCAGGGTCTCGGCGGCGACGGCCCGTGCCTTCTCCGCTCCCTTGGCCAGGATGGAGTCCAGCGTCTCCGTGTCGTCGAGATATTCCTGGGTGCGGGTGCGGAACGGTGTGACGAAGTCGACCATGACCTCGGCGAGGTCCGTCTTCAGCGCACCGTAGCCCTTGCCCTCGTACTTCTGCTCCAGGTCGGCGACGGACGTGTCGGTGAGGGTCGAGTAGATGGACAGCAGATTGCTGACACCCGGCTTCTCGACCTGGTCGAACCGGATCACCATGTCGGTGTCGGTGACGGCGCTCTTCACCTTCTTGGCGGTCACCTTCGGCTCGTCGAGGAGGTTGATCAGGCCCTTGGTGGTCGCCGCCGACTTGCTCATCTTCGCGGACGGGTCCTGCAGGTCGTAGATCTTCGCCGTCTCCTTGAGGATGTACGGGTCCGGCACGGTGAAGGTGTCCCCGTAGGTGCCGTTGAAACGCTCGGCGAGGTTGCGGGTGAGCTCCAGGTGCTGGCGCTGGTCCTCGCCCACCGGGACCTGGTCGGCCTGGTAGAGCAGGATGTCGGCGACCATCAGCAGCGGGTAGGTGAACAGACCCACCGTGGTGCGGTCACTGCCCTGCTTGGCCGACTTGTCCTTGAACTGCGTCATCCGGGACGCCTCGCCGAACCCGGCCAGACAGTTCATGACCCACCCCAGCTCGGCGTGCTGGGGGACGTGACTCTGAACGAAGAGCGTGCAGCGCTCCGGGTCCACTCCGGCGGCCAGCAGCTGGGCGACGGCGAGCCTGGTGTTGGCGCGCAGCTCCGCGGGGTCCTGCGGGACGGTGATCGCGTGCAGGTCGACCACCATGTAGAAGGCGTCGTGGGAATCCTGCAGGGCCACCCACTGGCGGACCGCGCCGAGGTAGTTGCCGAGGTGGAACGAGCCGGCGGTGGGCTGGATTCCGGAGAGCACACGGGGACGTTCAGAGGCCATGGACGTCATTGTCTCAGGTACGCGGCCCATCCCGGGCAGCCGGTGCGGGAAAGGTGTGAGGACGCCGGAGGGGGCGCACGGGCGGCGCTCGGATGGCACCGGACAGCGGAAAACGCGGGCGCGCCGCGTAGTGAAGGTTTCCTCGCGGGAGATCCGACCGACGATACAAAGTGGGCCCATCCACGGCCCACGCCGCACGACGAACGGAGATCCCGTGTCGACCACGGAAACCGCCATCGCCTCCGCCGAGGCGCACAGCGCGCACAACTACCATCCGCTTCCCGTCGTCGTCGCGACGGCGGACGGCGCCTGGATGACCGATGTCGAGGGACGCCGCTACCTCGACATGCTCGCCGGCTACTCGGCGCTCAATTTCGGCCACGGCAACCGGCGTCTGATCGACGCGGCCAAGGCCCAGCTGGAACGGGTGACCCTCACGTCGCGGGCCTTCCACCACGACCGGTTCGCCGACTTCTGTACGGAGCTCGCCGAGCTGTGCGGCATGGAGATGGTGCTGCCGATGAACACCGGGGCGGAGGCCGTGGAGACCGCGGTGAAGACCGCCCGCAAGTGGGGCTACCGGGTCAAGGGCGTCCCGGACGGCATGGCGAAGATCATCGTCGCCGCCGACAACTTCCACGGCCGGACGACGACGATCATCAGCTTCTCCACGGACCACGAGGCGCGGGCGGACTTCGGTCCGTACACCCCGGGGTTCGAGATCGTGCCGTACGGGGATCTGACCGCGCTGCGGGAGGCGATGACCGAGAACACGGTGGCGGTGCTGCTGGAGCCGATCCAGGGCGAGGCCGGGGTGCTCGTCCCGCCGTCCGGCTACCTCCCCGGGGTCCGGGAGCTGACCCGCGAGCGGAACGTGCTGTTCATCGCGGACGAGATCCAGTCGGGCCTCGGCCGGACCGGGAGGACCTTCGCGTGCGAGCACGAGGGTGTCGTTCCGGACATGTACGTGCTCGGCAAGGCGCTGGGCGGGGGTGTGGTGCCGGTGTCGGCGGTGGTGTCGTCCGCGGCGGTGCTGGGGGTCCACCGGCCCGGCGAGCACGGCTCGACGTTCGGCGGCAACCCGCTGGCGTGCGCGGTCGCGCTGGAGGTCATCGCGATGCTGCGCACCGGCGAGTACCAGCAGCGTGCGGCCGAGCTGGGTGAGCACCTGCACCAGGAGCTGGGCCTGCTGGTGGGCGGCGGCGCGGTGGAGGCGGTGCGGGGCCGCGGGCTGTGGGCGGGTGTCGACATCGAGCCGGGCCGCGGCACGGGCCGGGAGATCTCCGAGAGGCTGATGGATCGGCGGGTGCTGGTGAAGGACACGCACGGCTCGACGATCCGGATCGCCCCGCCGCTGGTGATCAGCAAGGAGGACCTGGACTGGGGCCTGGAGCAGCTGCGCGAGGTGCTCCGGGGCTGATGCCGAGACCGCGCGGAGTGGTCCGGCCCCGCCAGTAGAGTCGCTGTGTGCTCCTGGGGATGATCTGTGCGCTCGGTTCCGCGGTCTGCTTCGGCACGGCCTCCGTCCTTCAGGCCGTCGCCGCGCGGGCCGCGGCCCAGCCGGGGGCCGGCGCGGGGGTGGATCCGGCGCTGCTGCTGCGGGCGCTCCGCCAGTGGCGTTACGTGGCCGGGCTCGCGCTCGACGGCCTCGGCTTCGTCTTCCAGATCATCGCCCTGCGCTCCCTGCCCATCTACGCGGTGGGCGCGGCCCTGGCCGCGAGTCTCGCCGTGACGGCGGTCGTCGCCGCCCGGCTGCTCGGGGTGCGGCTGAGCTCCACCGAGTGGACGGCCGTGGCCGTCGTCTGCGCGGGCCTCGGCATGCTGGGGCTCTCCTCCGGCGAGGAGGGGCACACGGCAGGACCGGACGCGCTGGGCTGGTCGATGCTGGGCATCGCCGTCGGCATCCTGCTGATCGGCACGGCGGCGGGCCGGCTGCCCGAGCGGGCGCGCGCCCTCGTCCTGGGGCTCGGAGCCGGCTGCGGTTTCGGCGTGGTGGAGGTCGCCGTCCGGCTGATCGACGACGTGTCGCCGTCCGCGCTCGTCACCGATCCCGCCGTGTACGCGTTGCTGGTGGGCGGCGGCTCGGCGTTCCTGCTCCTCACCTCGGCGCTGCAGCGCGGTTCGGTGACGACGGCGACGGCCGGGATGGTGCTGGGCGAGACGATCGGGCCCGCGCTGGTGGGGGTGGTCTGGCTCGGGGACCGCACCCGCGACGGCCTCGGCTGGCTGGCGGTCACCGGCTTCGCGGTGGCCGTGGCCGGAGCACTGGCCCTGGCCCGGTTCGGCGAGGCGCCGGCGGACGCCCCGGAGCCCGCGGTCCCGGGTACGACCGCCTGACGGCCCGTACCCCGCTCACGGCAGCACCCGCACGAGCGCGTCCAGTGTGCCCGCCCACGCGCTGTCGGTCGGTGTGCCGTACCCGATGACCAGCGCCTCGCGTCGCACCTCGGCGTCCGGGTGGCGGAAGAAGGACAGGCCTTCCACCGCGAGGCCCTGCCAGGCCGCCGCGCGGATCACCTCGGCCTCGGTGCCCTCCGGGAGTTCGAGCACGGCGTGCAGGCCGGCGGCGATTCCGCTGACCTGAATGGTGGGGGCCCGTTCCGCCAGTGCCGCGACCAGTTGGTCGCGGCGGTTGCGGTAGCGCAGCCGCATGGAGCGCACATGCCGGTCGTACGCACCGGAGGCGATGAACTCCGCCAGTGTCAGCTGGTCCAGCGCGCTCGACGCCCAGTCGCTCCAGCCCTTGGCCGCGCTCACGTCGCCCACCAGTGCCCGCGGCACGACCATCCATCCCATCCGCAGGCCCGGCGCCAGGGACTTGCTGGCCGTCCCGAAGTACACGACGCGTTCGGGGTCCAGGCCCTGGAGTGCGCCGACCGGCTGGCGGTCGTAGCGGAACTCCCCGTCGTAGTCGTCCTCCAGGATCAGGCCGCCGGTGCTGCGCGCCCAGTCGACCGCGGCGGCCCGCCGGTCGGGGTGGAGCGGCACCCCGGTGGGGAACTGGTGGGCGGGGGTCAGGAGCACCGCGCCCGCGCCTCGCATCCCGTGCAGTTCGCCGGTCCGCGAGCCGAGTCCGTCGAGCGGCAGGCAGGGGATGCGCAGTCCGGCCTCCGTGAGCAGGCTCGTGTGCTGGTCCAGTCCGTACGACTCGACGGCCACCTCGCGCACGCGGCGATCCCGCAGCACCTTGCCCATCATCCTCAGCCCGTGGACGAAGCCGGCGCAGATCACGATGCGTTCGGGGTCCGCGTACACCCCGCGGGCCCGAGCCAGATAGTCGGCGAGCACGGTGCGCAGTTCGATGCGGCCGCGCGGATCGCCGTAGCCGAAGGCGTCGTTGGGCGCGCGCGTGAGGGCGCGGCGGGCCGCCTTCAGCCATTCGGCGCGCGGGAACGTCGCGAGGTCGGGCGAGCCGGGCATCAGGCTGTACGCGGGGCTGCTGCGGGGCGGCCGGGTGCGCGGCGCCCTGGAGGCGGACGGGCGGGGCTCGGACCGCCGCGCGACCCGGGTGCCGGAGCCCTGCCGGGCCGTGAGCCAGCCCTCCGCGACCAGCTCCGCGTAGGCGTCGGCGACGGTGTTCCGGGCGATGCCGAGGTCGGCGGCGAGGGTCCTGGACGAGGGCAGCCGGGTGCCGGGCGCCAGCCGGCCGGTCCGGGCCGCTTCCCGCAGTGCGTCCATGAGACCGGCCCGCAGCCCCGTCGATCCGGTCAGGTCGAGGTGGAGGTCGGCACCGAAAGTGGCCCAGGGTTCCGTCATGGAAATGGACCATACAGGTGCGCCACTGGCCGCGTAGCGTCATATCCATGACGACGAACGAGAACAGCCACACGACCTCCGAGTACACCGCCGAGCACACCCCGCGCATGCAGTGGACCCAGCACGCCCCCGACGTCTACAAGGCGATGGCCCGCATGGACGCCGCGGCCAACAAGGGGCTCGACCCGGTGGTGGCCGAGCTGGTGAAGATCCGGTCCTCGCAGCTCAACCACTGCGCGTTCTGCCTCGACATGCACACCAAGGACGCACTCGCCGCGGGCGAGTCCATCCAGCGGATCGTGCAGCTCAGCGCCTGGGAGGAGTCGCAGCACTTCTACACGCCGAAGGAGATCGCGGCGATCGAGCTGACCGAGGCGATCACCGTCCTGACCGACGGCTTCGTGCCCGACGAGGTGTACGCGAAGGCCGCCAAGCACTTCGACGAGACCGAGCTGACCCACCTCATCGCCGCGATCATCGCGATCAACGCCTGGAACCGGTTCGCCGTGTCCACGCGCATGGTCCCGGGCCACTACACCCCCGGCGACCACTGATCGAGCCGCCCACTCCCACTCCGTCCACCGCAGGAGCCTTCCGATGACCGCCTCCGCCCTCCGCGCGCTGCACCACGGCCGCACCCCCGGCGATCCGCTGGTCCTCCCCGGCCCGTGGGACGCCGCGAGCGCCCGCGTCCTCGCCGACGCGGGCTTCCCCGCTCTCGCCACCCCGAGCGCGGGCGTCGCGGCCTCGCTCGGGTACGAGGACGGGGCCACACCCGCCGCCGAGATGTTCGCGGCCGTGGCGCGGATCGCCCGCGCCGTCCCCGTACCGGTCTCGGCCGACATCGAGGCGGGGTACGGGCTGGCGCCCCGGGAGCTGATGGAGCGGCTGCTCGCCGCCGGGGCCGTCGGCTGCAATCTGGAGGACACGGTGGACGGGGTCCTCGTGGACGCCCGGTGGCAGGCGGACCGGCTGGCGGAGGTGCGGGCGGCCGCCGGCGACGAGCTGTTCGTCAACGCCCGGGTGGACACGTACGTGACCGGCGTCCCGGACGGCACGGACCAGGAGGCCGAGACCGTGCGCCGCGCCCTGCTGTACGCGGAGGCGGGCGCCGACGGCGTCTACCCGATCATGGCGCCGCCCGAGGCGCTCCCCCGCCTGGCCGCCGCCGTTCCCGTACCGCTGAACGCCCTCGCCCGGCCGGACGGCCCGGGTCCGCGGCGCCTGGGTGAACTGGGCGCCGGCCGCGTCACGTTCGGCCCCGGGCTCCAGCGCCGGGCCATGGCCGCCCTGGGTGAGTTCGCCCACGGGCTCCGCGAGGCGTGAGGCCGAGCCCCCTTACGCGAAGACGCCACCGCCCCCGGCAGCGAGTGACTGCTGCCGGGGGCGGTGGCGTCCGCGTGGTCCCCGGGGGACGTGACGGATCAGATCAGGCCGAGCTCGCGAACCGCGTCGCGCTCCTCGGTGAGCTCCTTCACCGACGCGTCGATGCGCGCACGGGAGAACTCGTTGATGTCCAGGCCCTGGACGATCTTGTAGGTGCCGTTCTCCGTGGTGACGGGGAAGGACGAGATGATGCCCTCGGGCACGCCGTAGGAGCCGTCCGACGGGATACCCATGGAGGTCCAGTCGCCGGCGGCCGTGCCGTTGACCCAGGTGTGCACGTGGTCGATGGCGGCATTCGCGGCCGAGGCGGCCGAGGACGCGCCACGGGCCTCGATGATCGCGGCGCCGCGCTTGGCGACGGTCGGGATGAAGGTGTCGGCCAGCCACGCCTCGTCGTTGACGAGCTCGGCGGCGTTCTTCCCGCCGACCTCCGCGTGGAAGATGTCCGGGTACTGGGTGGCCGAGTGGTTGCCCCAGATCGTCAGCTTCTTGATGTCGGAGACGGCGGCACCGGTCTTGGCGGCCAGCTGCGAGATCGCGCGGTTGTGGTCCAGACGGGTCATCGCGGTGAAGCGCTCCGCCGGTACGTCCGGAGCGGCGGCCTGCGCGATGAGCGCGTTGGTGTTGGCCGGGTTGCCGACGACGAGGACCTTGATGTCGTCCGCGGCGTTGTCGTTGATCGCCTTGCCCTGCGGCTTGAAGATGCCGCCGTTGGCGGAGAGCAGGTCGCCGCGCTCCATGCCCTTGGTGCGCGGGCGGGCACCGACGAGCAGAGCGACGTTGGCACCGGCGAAGCCGACGTTGGCGTCGTCGGTGATCTCGATGTTGCGCAGCAGCGGGAAGGCGCAGTCGTCGAGCTCCATCGCGGTGCCCTCGGCGGCCTTCAGGCCCTGGGGGATCTCCAGGAGACGCAGGTTGACCGGCACGTCCGGGCCGAGCAGGTGGCCGGAGGCGATGCGGAAGAGCAGCGCGTAGCCGATCTGGCCGGCTGCGCCGGTCACGGTGACATTCACGGGAGTGCGGGTCATGGCGATCTCCGTTAGACAGCTGGCGGTGGGGGCTCCTGGCCCCTGGTGCTGGACATCCCTGAATCTTGATGTGAAGAGATATCCGGCGATCAGGCTATCGGACCCGGAACCCCCCGGCCGCCCGCCCCCCTGTGGCCCCGCACACAACCCGTCACTCGCGGCAACCCGGTCGTCTCGCCTACCCGGCGGTTCCGGTCGTGCACCCCTGCGTACCGGAGACGAGCGTGGCGCACGCCCGGACGTCGGCGATCCGCTTCACGGCGACCATCGGCGTGTACGCGGCGGCCGTCGCGTCCACCGCGCTGTTCTGCCCCCTCCCGCCCGCGGTGATCTTCACGATGTCACCGGGGGCGGCCTTGGTGATCCGCGCCCACGCCGCCGTGCAGGTCTCGCTGTAGCGCACCTCTATGACACTCGTACCGACGGTGGCGCTGGAGAGCGTACGGACGTGCTCGCCGCCGCAGCCCATCTCCTCGGGGTCCCCGCCCGCGCAGGTGAGTCCGCCGCACTCGACGCCGGCGGGCAGGACCGGAGCGCCGGTCGTCGGCGTCGGGGAGGGCGTGGTCGCGGCCTCGTCGTCCTTGGAGTCGCCGCCCCGGCCGACCAGCAGCACCGCACCGGCGGCCACGAGAAGGACGCCCACGACCGCCGCGATCACGGCCGTCCTGCGGCTGCCCCTGCCGTCGCGGCGCGTGGGCGGCGGGGGCTGGTGTCCACCGATACCCGCGGCGAAGGCCACGGCGGGTGGCAGGCCGTGCCCCGGGGCGGCGCCCGGCCCGGCCTGCGGCTGCTGCGGCACCCGGGGGAGGGGCCCGCGCTGAGCCGGCACGGACGGTGAGCCGCCCTCAGCGGGCACCGGTCCCGCCGCCGCTCCCCGCGACGTACCGACGGCGCCGGAGGGTCGGCTCCTGCCGTGGCCGCGCGGGCCCCCGGCCTCGTCGAGCGCGGCCCGTGCCTGGGTGATCCGGATGGCTTCCATCGTCATGTCGTGGCGCATCTCGGCCCGGCTCCAGGCCCGCTCCGCCAGCTCCCACATGGTGTTGAGGTGGGACTGGTCGGTGCCGGTCACCTCGGCGAGCGCGACGATCGCCCCGCGCGGAGCGAGCAGCCGGCCGTTCAGATACCGCTCCCACGACGTCTTGCTGTAACCCGTGCGGTCGGCCACCGAGGCGATGCTCAGGCCGCTGCGGTCGACGAGTCTGCGCAGCTGGCCGGTGAACTCCCGGATCTGCGGGTCGAGCTCCTCCGGCAGTGCCTTCCAACGAGGCATTACTTCCCCACTTCCCCCACTCACCAACGGGCTTGCTGCGCCGCGCACGGTCTGCCCACCTGTCCGGAACCGGTGGTCTGCCGTTCCGGACTACCCAGGTAGATGCGCGAACGCAGGCTGCCAGTTCCTGAGGAGGGAGCGCACGGTGGCACTCGGGCGTCCGGGCGCGCCCTCGCGCGCCCGCCCGTGGCAGCCGGGCCAGTCTGCCACCGTTGCCCAGCGATCACACCGTGGCGGAATGGTCACTTCCGTGCCACAGGCCACAGCCATCCCTTGAACCCGTGATCCCGTTCGACAAGGCTGACACCAGGACGGGGCAAGGCCGCTCAAGTCGCCACTTTCCGGGGCGTTTCGCTCCGGTATGCCTCGTCCATGGTGTCCGTCCCTTCTCGGGGGAGGGGACGGACACCGTTCAACGGACTACGCGTTCAACGGACTGCGCGTTCAACGGACTGCGCGCTCACGGACTGCGCGCCTGACGGCTCCGCTCAACGGATCGTGAAGTGGACCGCGTCCTCCAGGAACGGGATGTCCAGCCACGGTTTGGGCTGCGCCATGAGCGACAGCATCACGATGAGGACGCCCAGCAGTCCGTACGTCACCAGGTCGGTGAAGCGGGAACGCACCGCGAGCATGCCCACCGAGGGGACCACCAGACGCAGGACCGCACCCCCGATGAGCGCCACACCGATCAGGATCGTGCCGATCCGGAAGGCCTGGTCGAACGGGTCGGCGGCCACGATCAGGAGCCCGGCCCCGGCCGTACAGAGCACCGCGAGCAGCGGCCACTGACGGGCGGGCGCGGGGGCGTCCCCGCCGGCCGCCCGGCCACCGCCCTCGGGGCGGGCGGTGTCGCGGGTCAGCGAGAACCGACGTCCCCGGCGCGTCCCGCCGGCCTCACCGGTCTCCGACGCGGTCGTGTCTGATGCGCTCGTGTCCGACGCGATCGCGTCCGACGCGGTCGAACCGGTCCGGGCCTCGGCCGCCTCCGGCTCCGCCGGGGCCCCGGCTCCGTCGGCGTCCGGCCCGGACGCCGACGCGGCCCGGTCGGCCGGACTCGTATCAGCAGCCATGGGGTTCCTTCCGGGCCGGATCAGCCGGCGGAGACGACATCGGCGTCGGCGTCACGCTCGGCCGCCTCGACCACGTTGACGAGCAGCTGGGCGCGCGTCATCGGACCGACGCCGCCCGGGTTCGGCGAGATCCAGGCGGCGACCTCGGCCACGCCCGGGTGCACGTCGCCGACGATCTTGCCGTTCTCGTCGCGGCTGACGCCGACGTCGAGCACGGCCGCGCCCGGCTTCACGTCCTCGGGCTTGATGATGTGCGGCACTCCCGCGGCGGCGACGATGATGTCGGCCCGGCGCAGGTGCGAGGAGAGGTCACGGGTACCGGTGTGGCACTGGGTCACCGTGGCGTTCTCGGACTTGCGGGTCAGCAGCAGCGGGATCGACCGGCCGATGGTGACACCGCGTCCGACGACCACCACGTGCGCGCCGTTGATCTCGACCCCGTGGTGACGGAGCAGCTGCACGACGCCCTGCGGGGTGCAGGGCAGCGGGCCCTTCTCGTTGAGTACGAGGCGGCCCAGGCTCATCGGGTGCAGGCCGTCGGCGTCCTTGGCCGGATCCATGAGTTCCAGGACGCGGTTGGTGTCGATGCCCTTGGGCAGGGGCAGCTGCACGATGTAACCGGTGCACGCGGGGTCGGCGTTGAGTTCGCGGACGACGTCCTCGATCTCCTCCTGCGTGGCGGTGTCGGGGAGTTCGCGCTGGATGGAGGCGATGCCGACCTGGGCGCAGTCCTTGTGCTTGCCGTTCACGTACCACCTGCTGCCCGGGTCGTCCCCGACCAGCAGGGTTCCCAGGCCGGGGGTGATGCCCCGTGCCTTGAGGGCCGCCACGCGGACGGTGAGATCGGACTTGATCGCGGCTGCGGTGGCCTTGCCATCGAGAATCTGGGCAGTCATGTTCCCCATACTCGCGGATGACCCCGCCCCCATACCAATTGCGGGTGCCGAGCGTGGACACAAGGTTGCACTTGGACAACTTCTCCGACTGCGGCTGGACAAACTTACGTCCCGCTTATAACGATGAAGGCCGCAGTGCCGCAGAAGTACCCGGGGGGCGGACCGCTGATGTTTTCTTTCCTCCGTGCGGCCGCATTCGTCCCCGTACGTCCGTTGGAGGAACGCCCCAGATGAGCTTCGGCGACCCGAATCCGAACAACCCCTACGGGCAGCAGCCCGGTCAGCCGCCCCAGGGGCAGCCCCCGCAGGGCCAGCCGGGCTACGGCTACCCCCAGCAGGCCCCCCAGGGCGTCCCGCCGCAGGGCCAGCCGGGTTACGGCTACCCGCAGCAGCAGCCCGGCGTGCCGCCGCAGGGGCAGCCCGGTTACGGCTACCCGCAGCAGACGCCCGGCGGCACTCTCCAGGCCAACAACGGCTACATCAACGTGGCCGGCCTCGGTACCGTCGAACTCGCCACGATGGGTCGTCGTCTGGGCGCACGTGCGCTGGACGCCGTCGCATACGGCATCCTCTACGTGCTCTTCTCGGTGATCGGCGTCGCGAGCCTCGTGGGCGCGTCCGAGTCCATCGACGACTGCAGCGGCACCCAGTACGGCACCGCCGCCCACACCCAGTGCGTGAACGACGCGGCCGACGCCGGCGTCGGTATCCTCGCGGGCTTCCTCGGCTTCATCGCCCTGTTCGCCCTGATCGCTCTGCTCTACGAGTGGCTGATGGTCTCCATCTGGGGCGCCACGCTCGGCAAGATGGTGCTCAACCTCAAGGTCGTCAGGGAGAACACCGGCCAGGCCCCCGGTCTGGGCGCGGGCTTCATCCGCTGGATCATCCCGATGGTCGGCTCGCTCTTCTGCGGTCTCGGCGCACTGCTGGTCTACCTCTCCCCCTTCTTCGACAACTCGGGGAAGCTGCAGGGCTGGCACGACCGCGCCGGCAGCACGCTCGTCATCAAGACGAAGTGAACATGCTGACGGTGTAACCACCCTCACTGCGGCGAAGGCCGCCCACTCCCCACCGGTTCCGGGGAATGGGCGGCCTTCGCCGTACCCGGGCGGCCCGGGTACGGCGCTGAGCGGCCCGCGTGCGGCGCGTGTCAGTGGAAGAAGTGCCGCGTGCCCGTGAAGTACATCGTCACGCCCGCCTTCTTCGCGGCCTCGACCACCAGCTCGTCGCGGACCGAACCGCCCGGCTGGGCCACGGCCCTGACGCCGGCCGCGGTCAGGATCTCCAGCCCGTCGGGGAAGGGGAAGAAGGCGTCGGAGGCCGCGTACGCGCCCCGCGCCCGCTCCTCGCCCGCGCGCTCGACGGCGAGCTTCGCGGAGTCGACGCGGTTGACCTGTCCCATGCCGACGCCGACCGAGGCGCCGTCCTTGGCGAGCAGGATCGCGTTGGACTTGACCGCGCGGCACGCCTTCCACGCGAAGGCGAGCTCACGGAGCTCGTCGGCGGAGAGCGCGTCACCCGTGGCGAGCGTCCAATTGGCCGGGTCGTCGCCCTCGGCCTGGAGGCGGTCGGTCACCTGGAGCAGCGCGCCGCCGTTGATCGGCTTGACCTCGACCTCGGCGGACGGGGCGTCGGGGCAGCGCAGCACCCGGATGTTCTTCTTGCGCGAGAGCACCTCGACGGCGCCGTCCTCGTACGCCGGGGCGACGATGACCTCGGTGAAGATCTCGGCGACCTGCTCGGCCATCTCGACGGTCACCGGCCGGTTGACGGCGATGACGCCGCCGAACGCCGACAGCGGGTCACAGGCGTGCGCGTTTCGGTGCGCCGTCGCGACGTCGTCGGCGATCGCGATGCCGCACGGGTTGGCGTGCTTGATGATCGCGACGCAGGGGTCGGCGTGGTCGTACGCGGCCCGGCGCGCGGCGTCGGTGTCCGTGTAGTTGTTGTACGACATCTCCTTGCCGTGCAACTGCTCCGCCTCCGCGAGGCCGCCCTCGCCGGAGGTGTAGAGCGCGGCGGGCTGGTGCGGGTTCTCGCCGTAGCGCAGGACGTTCTTGCGCTCGTAGGTCGCACCGGTGAAGTCGGGGAAGCCCGAGTCGTCGGCGGCGGCGTAGTCGGCGGCGAACCAGGAGGCGACGGCCACGTCGTACGCGGCGGTGTGCTGGAACGCCTCGGCGGCGAGCCGCTTGCGGGCGGTCAGGTCGAAGCCGCCCCCCTTGACGGCGGCCAGCACGTCGGCGTACCGCTCGGGGCTGGTGACGACGGCCACCGACGGGTGGTTCTTGGCGGCGGCGCGGACCATCGACGGGCCGCCGATGTCGATCTGCTCCACGCACTCGTCGTCCGAGGCGCCGGAGGCGACGGTCGCCTTGAACGGGTAGAGGTTGACGACCACCAGGTCGAACGGCTCGACACCGAGCTCGGCGAGCTGCTCGCGGTGGGTGTCCAGGCGCAGGTCGGCCAGGATGCCGGCGTGGACGCGCGGGTGCAGCGTCTTGACGCGGCCGTCGAGGCACTCGGGGAAGCCGGTGAGCTCCTCGACCTTGGTGACCGGCACCCCGGCGGCCGCGATCTTCCCGGCGGTGGAGCCGGTGGAGACCAGCTCGACACCCGCCTCGTGGAGACCGCGCGCGAGGTCTTCGAGCCCCGTCTTGTCGTAGACACTGATCAGGGCACGGCGGATGGGCTTATTCACCGACATGAGCGAGATGAACCTTTCGTCCCTCAATGCGATAGCCGTCACGGGCGAGCCGCCCCACGGCCTCGACGAGCAGCTGGCGCTCGACTTCCTTGATGCGTTCGTGGAGGGCCGCTTCGCCCTCCGGGGTGTCCTCTTCGGTCACGTCGACCACGCCCTGCGCGATGATCGGACCGGTGTCGACGCCGTCGTCGACGAAGTGGACGGTGCACCCGGCGACCTTCACGCCGTACGCGAGCGCGTCGCGCACACCGTGGGCTCCGGGAAAGCTGGGGAGCAGGGCGGGGTGGGTGTTGATGAACCGGCCGCCGAACCCGGCGAGGAACTCCTTGCCGACGATCTTCATGAAGCCCGCGGACACGACGAGGTCCGGGCGGTGCTCGGCGGTGGCCGCGGCGAGCGCCGCGTCCCACTCCTCGCGCGTCCCGTAGTCCTTGACCCGGCACACGAAGGTGGGGAGCCCGGCCCGCTCGGCCCGCTCCAGACCGGCGATGCCGTCGCGGTCCGCACCGACCGCGACGATCCGGGCGCCGTACCCGTCGGGGTCGGCATCGATGGCGTCGAGCAGGGCTTGGAGGTTCGTACCGGAGCCGGAGACCAGGACGACCAGGCGGGCCGGTCCGGCGGAGGAGAGCGGGGAGGCCACGGCTGGGCCCTTTCTCGCGTGTGGAGCAGTTCGAAGCGGCCGCACCACCCGCCGCGTTGCGGGACCGGCGGCACGACGGCCATGCTGTTTGTACGGTCGTACGAAAGAATCGCACCCCTCGATACGGGGAACTCTACGAACGGGCCGACCGTCAGCAACGATACCGGCACCTCGGGAGGCCCTCGTCTGACGGGGTAACGACCTGGTGCACGACCACCGCGCCCCTGCGCCCAGCTTCCGGCCCGTCCTCGCCGGAGGGTAGCGTCAGGGGACAGCGATCCGTCCGCAGGGCGGAAATGACGAGATGGGGAAGACGTTCACCATATGCCGGACCGACGCCGCCGCACCGCCTTCCGCCATCCGCTGCCCGAGCGGTCCTCAATGCTGATGCGGGAGCGCCAGTCCCCCACGGGCTCCTCCTCTTCCTCCTCCTCACCGGCCGGTTCCTCGGGGTCCTCCGGTCCGCAGGACGACAACCCCTTCGCCCCGCCGCCCGAGGACCGACCCGACCAGCCGTGGCAGCCGCGCCACCCGGTCAACGGCGCCGCGAACGGCAACGGCGAGGGCAACGGCGACTCCGGGGACGCGCCCGAGGGCGGCTCCTCCGACAACCGGCCCGTCTGGGGCAGCCAGTGGAGCAGCCACCAGCCGGGACGCCAGGGCGGCAACTTCGGCGGGCGCCCCACCGGACCCGGCGGACCGAACGGCCAGGGCGGCGGGCGGGGCGGCCCCGAGGGCTCCCGCGGTGTGCGCTGGGACCCGACCGACCCGGTGCAGCGCCGCGCCCGCTACTCGCTGCTCTCCGGCATGTGGGCCTTCTTCTTCGCGCTCTTCGACTTCCCGGAGATCGCGCTGCTGCTCGGCGCTCTCGCCACCTACTGGTCGATCAGCGCGCTCCGGGCCAAGCCCAAGGAGCCGTCGGCTGCCGGGGAGCCGGCCGGCCGGACCGGGGGTCAGGCGGCCGCGCCCGGTGCGCCGTCCGCTCCCGCGCCGACCACGGGGGACACGCCCTCGGCGGGCCCGCAGGGCACCAACTACCTCCAGCGCGGCAGCCGGCAGCAGACGACGGCCGCGGTCAGTGGACTGGTGACGGCGCTGATCGCCCTGTCGATCGTCGCGACGACGTTCACGGTGCAGCTGGTCTACCGCGACTACTACACCTGCGTGAACGACGCACTCACCAAGTCGGGCCAGCTGTCCTGCAACGACGAGCTGCCGAAGCCGCTGGAACCCTTCTTCGGCGTCAAGAAGTAGCGTCCTCCGGATCGGCCGGGCCCGGAGGCCCGGCCGGTCCGGACGGCGTGGAGTCGGTGGCCGGGGCGGCCGCCGGCGCGGCGGGTGCGGCGCTCGCGGCCGGCTCACTGCTCGGGGCCGGGGCGGCAGGTGTCTTCGCGTGCCAGGGGTCGGTCGGCAGGAAGTCGTACGCCTCGAAGTCTTCGTCCGCGTCGGCCTCGCGGGACGCCACCGGGCCGGCCGGGCGGGGCACGGACACCGGCGGCTCGTCCGCCCCGGGTTCCTCCGGCCGGGCGCCTCGCTTCGGCCACCACCCGCGACGGGCCGCCTTACCGTTCTCCCCCTCCGCCGCGTCACCGGGCTCTCGCGCTTCGCCCGTACCGCCGGCGCCCGCCGCCTCGGCCGCCTGTTCTCCGTCCGGGGTGCGTCCCCGCAGCCGCCAGGCCCGCAGCAGCAGCGCCAGCGGTACGGCGAGCGCCGCCGTCCACACGAGGGCCGCGGCGCCGGTGAGCCACCAGACGGGGCCGAACCGTGCCAGCGCGTGCGTCCCCAGCGGCCCGCCCGCCACCGCCGCCATCAGGGCCGCGCCGGCACCGCACCCGGCCGCCGCCAGCGCGGTGGTGAGCGCCGTCTCCCCCAGGCTCCACACCTCCTCGCGCTTGCCTTGGGCGGGCGCCGCCATGCGTACGGTGAACCAGGCCACCGTCACCGCGGCCGCGACCGGAACCGCCCCGGCCGCCCAGTTCAGGGGCGTCCCGGTCCCCTGCGCCGGCAGCGCGGCCAGCAGGGGGAAGTCCGGCAACGACGGGCGCCCCGTGAAGGCGAGCGGGCCGGCCGTGGACGCCGTACCGAACGCGACACCGGGGCCGAGCCCGTACGCCGCGCCCCACACCGCCGCGTTCGGCACCAGCGCCAGCGCCAGCAGGAGCACCGCCCACCGCCCGGACCAGTCGCCGGAGAGTCGCAGGAAGGACTCCTGGACCGCTTCCGCGTGGACCACCAGCCCCGCCGCGACCACCAGTGCGCCCCCGCCCAGCAGGGCCGCCACTCCGGCCGCCGCCGACCGGCCCACCACCTCCGCGCGGCGCGCGAACCGGGAGCGCGCCATCGCCTCGTGCAGCCGCACCGGCGCCCACGGGGGCGGCGGCCCGAGCGGACGCCCCGAGGCCGTCCACACACCGGCCGCGGCCGCACCCGCCACGACGAGGGTCGCCGGGAACAGCAGGGACAGCGGCCGCGCCGACAGCGAGGTGCCTCGGGCGTAGAGCGCCACGGCCGCGCCGACCAGCAGGTATCCCCCCGTCACCAGGGCGAAGGCGCCTCCGGTCGAGGGGGCGTCGCGCCCCTCCTCGGGCTCCAGCACATCCCGGGCGGCCCGGTGCACCAGCCAGACCGGGAGGGCGGTGAGCAGCAGCGGAACGACGCCGACGGGGGCCGGGGCCCCGGTCAGGGTGTCGGTCCTGATCAGTTCGGCTCCGTGTGCGAGCAGCCAGACACCCGCCGCCGCGTGGAAGGCCTCGCCGGGGCCACTGCCGGGGTTGGCGGAACTGATCCACATCACCACGACGAGTACGACGACGGAGCCCAGGCTCAGCCCGGCCGCGAGCGCCCCGCGCAGCAGCGCCCGGGCCTGCACGGCGGACCGTCCGTGCTCTGCCGACAACGACGGGCCGCGTTCGGTCATTTGGGTCACGCCGCCATGCTCCCAACGACACGCGCTTATTCCGTGTAACGGGCGAACGGCCGTTGTGTCGCCCAATATACGTTTATGTACTTTTTCACCCAGCGCAGGCCGGGCGGGGGGCCCTCATGACCCAGAGCACGACCGGGACGCCCGCCTCCCCTCCGCTCCCCTCGCCCAAGGAGCGACGCAGGCTGCGAAAGGCGAAGTCGCTGAGTGAGGCGCAGGTCGCGGCGGCCGTCGGGGTCACCCGGGCCACCGTCCGGGCCTGGGAGACGGGCCGCACCAGCCCACGCGGACGCAAGCGCGAGGCGTACGCGCGACTGATCGGTACCGGTGGCACACGGTCCGCCTCGCACCCTTCTCCCGCCGAACCGGCCACCCCGCACAACCCGCCGAGGGCCGCCGCCGCGCGGCAGGCCCTGCCGGCGGAACCCCCGTCACCCTCCCCCACGCCCTGTCCGCCGGCCCCCGTCGAAGCCACCGGGAGCAACGCCATGGACCCGAGCGAGCCCACCGCCACCGCCGAGGCCCCCGAGCCGGCGAAGACCCCCCTCACGGCCGAGGCCGTGGTGGACGAGGCCGTCGTGGACGAGGCCGTCGTGGACGAGGCCGTCGTGGACGAGGCCGTCGCAGACGGTAAGGCTGACGAAGCGGCCGTTACGGCAGTCGCGGTCGACGGAGCCGCGGCCGCCGAAGGAGCGGGCCTCTCCCCCGCCGAGGCGTTCGACGCGCTGTACCGGCACGCCGCCCCCGCGCTCTACCGTCAGACCTACCTGCTGACCGGCCGCCGCGCCCTCTCCCGGGAGGCCGTCGGCAAGGCCTTCGAGCAGGCCTGGCAGCGCTGGCCGGAGGTCGCCGTGGACCGCGATCCGATGGGGTGGGTGCGGGCGGCCGCCCACGAGTACGCGATGTCGCCGTGGCACCGGCTGCGCCGCGAGCACCGCCACCCGGACCCCGCGCCCGAGGCGCCCGGCCCGCGCGCGCTGCTCGACGCGCTGCTGGCCCTGCCGCCCTCGTACCGGCGCACCCTGCTGCTGCACGACGGGGTCGGGCTGGGGCTGCCCGAGACCGCGGCGGAGACCGAGGCCAGCAGTCCGGCTGCGGCGGGGCGGCTGTTGAACGCCCGGGCCGCCGTCGCCGAGAAGCTGCCCGAACTCGCGGAGCCGGCGGCACCGGCCGCGCAGTCCGCGTTGCTGCACGAACACCTCGGCGCGCTCGCCCTCACCCAGCCCACCTCCTCGCTCCCGGTCCCGGACGTGATCCGGACGGGGTGCGAGCGCAAGGCGCAGCTCTGGACCCGGGCGGCCATCGCCTTCACCGTGCTGCTGATCGGGCTCACCCTGATCACCCTGGCGACGGCCCCGAGGCAGTACGAGACGCCCGAGTCGCCCCCGCAGAAGGTGCAGGGCGTGCCTCCGCTCGGTGGTCCGCAGAAGCTGACGCCGCAGGACAAGAAGCTGCAGAAGAAGCTCGGCGGTGAACTGGGGCGCGGCCCGGGCCGGCTGGTCCCCCGGACCGGCTGATCCACGAGCGGGGCGACCGGGGCGCCCGTACCCGCCCGGCACACGAAGACGCGGGCCCGCACCCCTGATCGGGGTACGGGCCCGCGTTCTCGTGCGGTGACGCGTTCCTGCGGTGGTGCTCCGACGCGGTGGGGCGTCAGGCGCCGAGGATCTCGCGTGCCAGCTTGGCGGTCTCGGTCGGCGTCTTGCCGACCTTGACGCCGGCGGCCTCGAGGGCCTCCTTCTTCGCCTGCGCGGTGCCGGAGGAGCCGGAGACGATGGCGCCGGCGTGGCCCATGGTCTTGCCCTCGGGGGCGGTGAAGCCCGCGACGTAACCGACGACCGGCTTGGTGACGTTCTTCGCGATGAAGTCCGCCGCACGCTCCTCGGCGTCGCCGCCGATCTCGCCGATCATGACGATCAGGTCGGTCTCGGGGTCGGCCTCGAACGCCGCGAGGGCGTCGATGTGCGTCGTACCGATGACCGGGTCGCCACCGATGCCGACGGCGGACGAGAAGCCGATGTCACGGAGCTCGTACATCATCTGGTACGTCAGCGTGCCGGACTTCGAGACCAGGCCGATGCGGCCCGGCTTCGTGATGTCGCCCGGGATGATGCCGGCGTTGGACTGGCCGGGGGTGATGAGACCCGGGCAGTTCGGGCCGATGATCCGGGTCTTGTTGCCCTTCGCGCCGGCGTACGCCCAGAAGGCGGCCGAGTCGTGGACGGCGATGCCCTCGGTGATCACGACGGCGAGCGGGATCTCGGCGTCGATCGCCTCGATGACGGCGGCCTTCGAGAAGGCCGGCGGCACGAAGAGGACGGACACGTTCGCGCCGGTCTTCTCCATCGCCTCGGCGACGGAGCCGAACACCGGTACCTCGGTGCCGTCGAAGTCGACGGTCGTGCCGGCCTTGCGCGGGTTCACGCCGCCGACGATGTTGGTGCCGTCGGCGAGCATGAGCTTGGTGTGCTTCATGCCCGTCGAGCCGGTCATCCCCTGGACGATGACCTTGCTGTCCTTGGTGAGGAAGATAGCCATGGTGGTCTGAGTCCCTCTTCCTTACTTCGCAGCCGCGGCGAGCTCGGCGGCCTTGTCGGCCGCGCCGTCCATGGTGTCCACGCGCTGGACCAACGGGTGGTTGGCGTCGGAAAGGATCTTGCGACCCAGCTCCGCGTTGTTGCCGTCAAGGCGCACGACGAGCGGCTTGGTGACCGCCTCGCCCTTGGTCTTGAGCAGCTCGAGCGCCTGGACGATGCCGTTGGCGACCTCGTCGCAGGCGGTGATGCCGCCGAAGACGTTGACGAACACGGACTTGACGTCCGGGTCGCCGAGGATGATCTCCAGGCCGTTCGCCATGACCTCTGCGGAGGCGCCGCCACCGATGTCGAGGAAGTTGGCGGGCTTCACGTTGCCGTGGTTCTCACCGGCGTACGCGACGACGTCCAGGGTCGACATGACCAGACCGGCACCGTTACCGATGATGCCGACCTCGCCGTCGAGCTTGACGTAGTTGAGGTTCTTGGCCTTGGCGGCGGCCTCGAGGGGGTTGGCCGCGGCCTTGTCCTCGAGCGCCTCGTGACCCGGCTGACGGAAGTCGGCGTTCTCGTCGAGAGACACCTTTCCGTCGAGGGCCAGGATGCGGCCGTCCTTGGTCTTCACCAGCGGGTTGACCTCGACGAGGAGGGCGTCCTCCGCGACGAAGGTGTCCCACAGGGTCACCATGGCCTCGGCGACACCCTCGGCCACGTCGGCCGGGAACTTCGCCTGGGCCACGATCTCGCGGGCCTTGACGATGTCGACACCGTCAACGGCGTTGACCGGAACCTTCGCGAGGGCCTCGGGGGTCTTCTCCGCGACCTCCTCGATGTCCATGCCGCCCTGCACCGAGGCCATGGCCAGGAAGGTGCGGTTGGTGCGGTCGAGGAGGTACGAGACGTAGTACTCCGCCTCGATCTCCGGGGACAGCTCGGCGATCATCACCTTGTGGACCGTGTGGCCCTTGATGTCCATGCCGAGGATGTCGGTCGCCCGGGCGACCGCCTCGTCGGGGTCGGCGGCCAGCTTCACGCCGCCGGCCTTGCCGCGGCCACCGACCTTCACCTGCGCCTTGACGACGGACTTGCCGCCCAGCCGCTCGGTCGCCTCGCGGGCTGCCTCAGGCGTCTCGATCACTTCACCGGCCAGCACCGGTACACCGTGCTTGGCGAAGAGGTCCCTCGCCTGGTACTCGAACAGGTCCACGCGCGTCCGTCCCTTATCAAATGGTCTCGCGGTTGGTTTTCTGCGTGGGCGTGCCGCGAGGGGCAACGTGACTGCTCTGTCACAAGGAAGGCGCACACGGTGACCGAATACGCGGCATGTCCGTCTCGCAGGTTATCCCCGAGCCCCGCATGACCCTAAATCGCAGCTCACACCTGGGCGGTGATTACGGTCACAGATCGCCCTGGTGGCCGGGTCGCAGTGGACAAATCGGCACGGGCGGGGGCCGGACGGCGCCCTGCGGGCCGGGCGGTCCCCCTGCTCCGGACCCCGTGCGGGGCCCGGACGCGTGCGGGAGACCGCCCAGCACTCTCAGATGCCCTGGAGCGGGTACGCCGGAGTGGTGACGGAGTGCGCCGGGTGCAGCGACGAGACGGTCGCCGTCGCCGACGACACGGTGTCGGAGACATAGTCGGGCGTGACGGCCGTCAGGCCCTGGGAGCCGTACGCGGCGTGCGCCACGGCCGGACGGGCGTCGTCACCGACGGTGGACACGAGGCCGCCCGCGAAGGGACGGGCCTCGGAGCCGATGCCCTGGGCCAGCGGCATCACCTGGCCCGTCACTCCCTGGGCGAACGGGGCGACGGCGTCGCCGGTCAGGCCCCCGGCCAGCGGCTGGACCTCGGAGACGACCCCCTCGGCGAACGGCTGGACCGCGCCGGTCACTCCGTACGCCAGGGGCTGGACCTCTGTCGTCACCCCCTGCACGAAGGGCACGGCGGCCTGCGACACCACTCCGTCGACGAACGGCGTGACCTCGCCGGTGACGCCCTGAGCGAGGGTGGAGACGTCACCGAGGGCCTGCCCGACTACGGGCAGCACCGAGGAGACGGCGTCGGCGACGAGGGGCGGCAGCACGGCGTCGGAGGTCTGTCCCACGACCGGCGCGGCCTGGGCGAGGGCTCCCCCGGCCGTGGCGCCGGCGGTGTCGAGTGCGTACGGCGTCGCGCTCCGCACGTAGTCCTGGCCGATGTTCTGGCCGAGGTGCTCGCCGATGTTCTGGCCGAGGTGCTCGCCGATGTTCTGGCCCAGGTGCTCGCCGATGTTCTGACCCAGGTACGGGCCGACGCGCTGCCCTGTGTGCTGCCCGTAGCCGGGAAGCTGCTCGATGGGGCCGAAGAGGTAGTCGACGGGCGCCTCGGGGGCGGGGGTGCCGACGGTCCCGCCCGCGGCCTCTCCCACGGTCCCCGCGACCTGGTCGCGCACTCGGTCGCTGACCTGGTCGCGGACCTGCGAGGTGTGGCCGGCGACGGCACTGCGGGCTTCGGTGCTGCGGGCTGCCGAGCTGCCGGTTTCGACGCTGCGGGCTACCGAGGTGCCGGCCTCGATACCGCTGACGGCGGACGTCACGTCGGCCGCCTTCGCCCGGACGGTGTCCTGGAGGTCTCCGGCCTTGCCGACGGCGTCCACACCGTCGACGCCGCCGATCACATCGGCCGCGTCGGCGACGTCGGCCGCGTGGTCGGGGGTGGACAGCGGGAGGGACACGGGCAGTTCGTCCGCGCTTGCGGCTGCGGTGCCGAGGGCCCACATACCGGTGGCCGTGGCAGCGACGGCTATGGAACGGCGGATGTTCTTGTGCATGTGTGTGTCAGATCCTTCGAACGTGTTCGGCGGTCCGGAGTACGTCCGGACGGCGGGCAGACCTGTTCCGCCCCCGCGCGGCAGGTCGAGGCGGGTGAAAGGCCTGCCCTAGCCGGGGAATTCGAGGATGTCGCCGGATCGGTCGCGCACCGGTGCGGCGGTCGCCGGAAGACCGGCGCCGCGCACGAGTCCGAAGGAGGAACCGTCCACCGGAGGAACGGCCTGCTGGTCCCCGCCGCGGGGCGGGTGGATCTCGGCGGACGCCGAGTGGCTCTGCCCGCCGTCGGGCCCGAACGGCCCCCGGGGCACCGGACGGTGGCCCGTCGCGGCCTCCCGGTGAGGGACCGCCGCCGCCTCACGCGGCGCGGGGAGCACGACCGGTATGAGGGTGAGAGGGGAGGAGACGGGCGCGGTGCTGGAGCGCGGCGCGGCCGAGGGGGCCGTCGCGACGCCGCCGGGCGCACCGGGTATCGGTGCGGGACCGGTCTGGGGCACCTCCGGTGAGGCCGGCAACGAGGGCCCGGGCAGCGGCCATGGGGCCGGGAGCGGGAGGGCCGGGAGGATCGGAAGGTCCACCGTGATGTCGCGGAGGCCGGTCGTGGCCGCGCCGATGGTCTTCTCCACCACCTGGCCGACGGGCCGGGTCACCTGCCGGGCGCTGTTGCGTACGGGCTCGGTGACCGGGCGCAGCACGGACACGGCGTGGGTCACGCCGCCCGTTCCGCTGGTGACGTCCGTCTGATCTCGGCGGGCAACCGGCAGGGACTCGGGTGCGGGCAAGGGCGCGGACCGGGTTACGCCCGGGGCCGCGGGCCCGGTTGCGGGCCGGGGCGCGGGTCGCGCGACGGGCGCTGCGGCGGCCTCGGTCCGCCTCTTCTCCTCCTCCGGCACGGGAGGCGCGGGCGTGACGGCTTCCGGTGCCACGGCTTTCGCGGTTACCCCGGCATCCGCTGTTGCCACCGCATCCGGTGTCGCCACCACGTCCGCCACTGCCACCGCCGTCCGGAGCGGCTGCCGCTCCTGGACGGGCCGTTGGAGCTGCTGCTGGACCGCATGGCGCTCCGGCTGCCGAACCGGTTGCTGGTCCGCCTGCGCACGGGCGCCGAAGAGCAGACCCAGTGCCAGCAGTCCGCCGAGGAACAGCACCACCTGCAGCGCGCGCCGGCCCGCCGCTCCGCGCCGGGGGCGCGGGGCGGTCGCGGGACCGGCGACTGCGGTGGTCACGGGGAGCGAGCCCTCTCAGGATGGCGTGGACCGCGGAATGAGAGCTTCCGCGGACGTCGGGACGATGCTTGCACGAGACGCCCGGGGTCGCGCAAGTCCCCTGTTACTGATGGGTCTCCTTGTCCGGTATGGGCAGGGGACGCTTCTCGATCGCCGCCGCCATGACGTCCGGGAAGAGGTCCGGCGTACAGGCGAAGGCGGGAGCGCCCAGAGCGGAGAGTGCCGCCGCGTGGTCGCGGTCGTAGGCGGGGGCGCCCTCGTCGGACAGGGCGAGCAGGGTGACGAACTGGACCCCGGACGCCTTCATCGCGGCGACCCGCTTCAGCATCTCGTTGCGGATACCGCCCTCGTAGAGGTCACTGATGAGCACGACGACGGTGTCGGCGGGGCGGGTGATCCTGGACTGGCAGTAGGCGAGCGCCCGGTTGATGTCGGTGCCGCCGCCGAGTTGGGTACCGAAGAGCACGTCTACGGGGTCGTCGAGCTGGTCGGTGAGGTCGACCACCGCCGTGTCGAAGACGACCAGCCTCGTCCGCAGCGCGCGCATGGAGGCGAGGACGGCACCGAAAACCGACGCGTACACGACGGACGCCGCCATCGAACCCGACTGGTCGATGCAGAGGATGACGTCCTTCTTCACGGACTGCGCTGCCCGCCCGTAGCCGATGAGCCGCTCGGGGACGATCGTGCCTGCCCCCTCCTCGCCGGGCAGGGTCAGGTAGTTCTTGAGGTTGGCCCGGATGGTGCGGTCCCAGTCGATGTCGTGGTGCCGGGGCCGCGTGACCTTCGCGGAGCGGTCCAGTGCGCCGGTGAGCGTGGCCCGGGTACGGGTGGAGAGCTTCCTCTCCAGCTTGTCGACGACCTTGCGCACGACGGCCCTCGCCGTCTCCTTCGTCGTCTCGGGCATGGCCTTGTTGAGTGAGAGCAGCGTGCCGACGAGGTGGACGTCTGCCTCGACGGCCTCCAGCATCTCCGGTTCCAGCAGGAGCGCGGAGAGGCCGAGCCGGTCGATGGCGTCGCGCTGCATGACCTGGACGACGGAGGTGGGGAAGTACGTACGGATGTCACCGAGCCAGCGGGCCACGGACGGGGCGGAGGCCCCGAGTCCGGCCGATCGTCCGCTGCCGCCCCGGCCGCCGGACCGGCCCCCGCCCTCGTAGAGCGCGGTCAGCGCACCGTCCATCGCGGCGTCACGGCCGGTGAGGGTGCAGCCGGTGCTCTCCGCGCTGTCCGCGCCCAGCACCATGCGCCACCGTCGCAGCCGTTCCCCGTCGCCCGAGGAGGGCTGCGGCGTTGCCCCTGTCGTCGCTGACACGTCCGCGGCGCCGGTCGCGTCCGTATCGATGCCCGTCGTCATCCCGTGGCCCCCAGCCCTCGCTCGTGGTGTTCGGGTGTCCGCGCCGTCGTCCCGGCGCCCAGATCCGGTGGTGAACTCCGTACAGGACCTGAGCCCAGCAGCAGGCGCAGGACCGGCACCACCGCGTCCGCACGCTCCGCGTCGAGGACGGGGCCGAACCCGGGCGCAGTGGCCTCCCGGCCCGGGGCCGCCCCGGCGGCCGGGTCGGTGCCGGCGGCCGGCCCGCGGCGGACGAGCTCGCCCAAGGTGCGCCGCACGCCCGCCTCGTACGCCGAGAAGGTGCGGCGCAGCAACGGCAGCACATCGGTGAAGGTGTCCGCGGGGACGCCGGTGAGCCAGGAGTCGACCAGGGCGAGCAGCCGCTCGTCGTGGACCAGGAGCATGCCGCCGCCGGCCGCGCCGCCGACGAAACCCTCGATCCATGCGGCGGCGTCGGCGGGAGGTGTGCCGGGCGACAGGGCGAGGCCCATCAGGCGGGCGGCCTCGTCCTGTGCGAGGTGGCCGTCGTCGAGCAGCAGCCGGGCGGCCCGCCCGCGGATCACACCGGCGACCGTGTCGCGGACGGCGAGCCGGCGCAGCACGGTTCTCCAGCGCTCGCGCAGCCCGTCCGCGTTCTCCGGTACGGCGCCGGCGAGCAGCCCGATCGCCGTGTGGACGCCGTCCACCTGGTGGCGCAGGGCGGCGGCCCCGTCCGTGTCGAGTCCCGTGCAGGCGGGCGGGAGTCCGACGCAGATCCGCTCCGCGAGCCCGGCCGCGACCTCCCCCAGCGCGGCGGTGTCCGTGGCGCGGACGTCCCCGTAACGCAGTGTGCGGGCCAGGGCCGGCAGGGCGTCGGCGAGGTGGCCGACATCGGCGTCGAGGGCCGCGCGGTCGGCGAGGATCCGCATCACGACGGGAAGCGCCTCGGGCAGCCCCGCGAGCAGGCACCGCTCGGCCAGGGCCGTCACCTCGGCGAGCGACGTGGCCGCCAGGGCGTCCGACTCGGCGCGTGCGGTGGCGGCGGAGAGCACGGTGGTGCCCCAGACGCCTGCCTCCGCGACCCGTACGTACAGCTCGGGCTCCCAGCGCAGCCGCCAGCTCTCCCGGAAGGTGCCGGTGCTCCCCCGGCCCGCGGCGGGCTCGCCCCAGCCGATGCCGAGGAGGCGCAGGCGGTGCAGGAGCCTGCTGCGCGCCGCGTCGGTCTCCTTGCGCAGGTCGAGGTCCAGTTCTCGCTCCGCCGCCTCCGGCTTGAGCCGGAGGGTGCGCTGCCGGCGGTTGAGATCGCGTTGCAACGGCACGGCGGGGGCGGTGTCCGGCACTTCGCCGAGTGTCACCCCGACGACCAGCCGGTCCCGGACGAGCGCGAGCGGCACGTCGGAGCCCTCGCACATCACGGCCCGGACGGCGTCGGTCGTCTCGCTCAGTCCGGCGAGTGGCCGGCCCCGCATGGCGGCGAGGGTGTCGGCGAGCCGGACCGCCTCGATGACATGGGCGGAGGACACGAACCGGTCCTCGTCGCGCAGGAGTCCGGCGACCTTCGTCATCCAGCGTGCGACCGGGCGGTCCGGGGAGGCGAAGAGGTGCTCGTACCAGCCGGGCGAATCGATCCCCGCCCCGTATCCGCTGTGCCGGGCGAGCCGCTGGTGGGTCCAGGGCACCCAGGTCAGCTCGGCCTTGACCTTGGGTAGGCCCTTGAGCAGTGCCCGGTCGGCGGTCTGTGTCGTCCTCGCTTCGAGTGCGGGAACGTGCCAGGCGCCGCAGACCACGGCGAAGGCCCCGCCGAACTCCTTGCGCGCGGCGCGGATCCGGCCGCGCATGTACGCCTCACGGACCGCGTCCCTGGGGTGCCCGCCGTCCCCGTACACCTCGCGCAGGGCGGTCATCGCCTCGCCGAGCGCGGCGAAGGCGGCCAGCGGGTCGCCGGCCGCGGCCCCGGGCGCGCCCGGGGTGCGGTGCTCGACGACGTCCTCCCACCAGCGCTCGGGATCGTCGTAGCCCGCCGTCTCGGCGAGCACCCGGATCGGGTCGACGGGAGCGGGCCGGGGCTCGTCGTCCTGCTCCGGGCGGCCGTCCGTGCGGCCGCCCAGGTCCCCCTCCTCCACCATGGCCAGGGAGTGCGCCGCGGGCAGGTCGATGAAGCGGACGGGTACGCCGTGCGCCAGGCCCCAGCGGATCGCGACCCATTCCGGCGAGAACGCGGCGAGCGGCCAGAACGCCGCCCGCCCCGGGTCGTCCACCGCGTGCGCCAGCAGGGCCACGGGCGGCCGCATCTGTTCGTCGGCGGCGAGCGGCAACAGCGCGTCGCCCTCGGGCGGGCCCTCGATGAGCACCGCCTGCGGGCGGGCCGCGTCCAGGGCGGCGCGGACGGCGCGGGCGGAACCGGGTCCGTGGTGCCGGACCCCGAGCAGCAGCGGCCCCGGCGAGCGGGCGGCGGTCATGCGGAGACCTCACGGCAGGCGCGGTAGAAGTCCTTCCAGCCGTCCCGCTCGCGCACCACGGTCTCCAGGTACTCCTGCCAGACCACGCGGTCCGCCGCCGGATCGCGGACGACCGCGCCGAGGATGCCGGCGGCGACGTCCCCGGGGCGCAGCACACCGTCGCCGAAGTGGGCGGCGAGAGCGAGGCCGTTGGTGACGACGGAGATGGCCTCGGCCGTGGACAGCGTCCCCGAGGGGGACTTGAGCTTGGTGCGGCCGTCCGTCGTGACCCCGTCGCGCAGCTCACGGAAGACCGTGACCACGCGGCGGATCTCCGCGAGGCCGTCGGGCGCGGGCGGCAGGTCGAGTGAGCGCCCCACCTGGTCGACGCGGCGCGAGACGATGTCGACCTCCGCCTCGGGGGTGGCCGGCAGCGGCAGCACCACGGTGTTGAAGCGGCGGCGCAGCGCGCTGGACAGTTCGTTGACCCCGCGGTCGCGGTCGTTGGCCGTGGCGATGACGTTGAACCCGCGGACGGCCTGGACCTCCTGGCCCAGTTCGGGCAGGGGGAGCGTCTTCTCCGACAGGATCGTGATCAGGGAATCCTGCACATCGGCGGGGATACGGGTGAGTTCCTCGATCCGGGCGGTCATGCCGTCGGACATGGCGCGCATCAGCGGGCTGGGCACCAGCGCGTCACGGCTGGGGCCGTGCGCGAGCAGTTGTGCGTAGTTCCATCCGTAGCGGACGGCTTCCTCGGGCGTGCCGGCCGTGCCCTGGACGAGGAGGGTCGAGTCGCCGCTGACGGCGGCCGCGAGGTGCTCGGACACCCAGGTCTTGGCGGTGCCTGGCACGCCGAGGAGCAGCAGCGCACGGTCGGTGGCGAGTGTGGTGACGGCGACCTCCACGAGGCGGCGCGGGCCCACGTACTTGGGTGTGATCACCGTGCCGTCGGACAGGGTGCCGCCCAGCAGGTACGTGGCGACGGCCCACGGCGACAGGCGCCAACGCTCGGGCCGGGGTCGGTCGTCGGCGGCGGCGAGTGCCTTCAGCTCATCGGCGAAGGCGTCCTCGGCATGCGGGCGCAGGACTTCGGCGCCGGTGGCCGCGGTGGTTTCGGACACGGTCATGGATCCCCCTCCAGATCGGTCGACCTGATGTGGTTCCCACCGTGCACCATGGCACTGACAATCGGCCTTCCCGCAGGTCAGGACGCATTGTCAGTGGTGCGGCCTACCGTCGTTCCCATGCTGCTGACTGACGGGGGAGAACCCTTGGGCGCCGCTGCTCCGGCGGCGCGCTGGACGGTGGAGCAGGTCCTGGCCCTGGCTCCTGACGACGCTTCACGCAAGGCGGGGAACAAGCTGGGTTCGGCCGGTCCGTGGTCGGACACCGGAGGGGATGGCTCGGGCGCGGTGTGGGGGCTGTGCCGGGGAAGCGGGAGCAGGCCCTACCGGACCGTGATCGACCCCACGGGTCCGGCGTACCGGTGCAGTTGCCCCAGTCGCAAGTTTCCGTGCAAGCACGCGCTGGGTCTGCTGCTCCTCCTCGCCTCCGACGGATCGGATCTGCCCGCCGGCGATCCGCCCGACTGGGCGGGCGAGTGGCTGGCGGGCCGCCGCGCCCGCGCCCAGGTGAAGGAAGAGCCCTCGGGCGGGGGGCCGGCCGATCCGGAGGCGGCCCGACGCCGCGCCGAGCGCAGGGCGGAGCGGATCGGGGGCGGCGCTCGGGAGCTGGAGCAGCGCCTGACCGACCTGCTGCGCGGCGGGCTGGCCGCGGCCGAGCAGTCGGGTTACGGGCTGTGGGAGGAGACGGCGGCCCGCATGGTCGACGCGCAGGCACCCGGTCTGGCGGGCAGGGTGCGGGAGTTGGGCGCGATCCCGGCGTCCGGTCCGGGCTGGCCGGTGCGGCTGCTGGAGGAGTGCGCGCTGCTCCACCTGCTGGACACCGCGTGGCTGGGCATCGACCGGCTGCCGCCGCCGCTGGCCGCGACGGTCCGCACCCGCGTGGGCCTCACGGCCCCCGCGGCGGGACCGCCGGTCCGTGACCACTGGCTGGTCCTCGCGCAGTACGACACCCCCGAGGCCAAGATCGTCACACGCCGTATCTGGCTGTACGGCAGGGACTCGGGCCGCATCGCGCTGCTGCTGTCCTTCGGGGCCGCCGGGCGTTCCCCGGCGCAGGCCCTGCCGGTGGGTGCCACGCTCGACGCCGAGGTCACGCCCTATCCGGGGTCGGGGCAGCTGCGGGCGGAGCTGGGGCGGCAGTTCGGCCTGCCGGTGCCGGCCGGACCGCCGCCGGGAGTCACGGTCACCGGCGCGATCACCGCCTACGGCGTGGCGCTGCGCGACGATCCGTGGCTGGACTCCTGGCCGGTGACGCTGCGCGATGTCATACCCGTGCCGTCCGCGGACGGCTGGCAGTTGACGGATGCGGAGGGCGATGCGGCCCTGCCCGTCGCCGCTGCCGCGCTGTCCCGGCCGGCGCTGTGGAAGCTCGTCGCGCTCTCCGGCGGTGGCCCGGTCACGGTCTTCGGGGAGTGCGGCCACCGCGGCTTCGACCCGCTCGCGGCATGGGCGTCAGGCCGCGGGGGCGAGGGCGCAGCGTCGGCGGATCCGTCGTCGCGCGTCCGGCCGGACGCCGCCGAGACCGTGCCGCTCATCTGACCCCGCTCATCTGAATTCGGAGGAGGAGCGATGCCCCGCACCACCCCGCCCGTACCCACGACCACGCACACACACGTCCCCACGACCGCGAGAACGACCGCGCACACGACCCCGCCCCGCACCGGTCATCCGGCTGGTACGGCGACCGCGCCCTCCGGCGGACCGGTGCCCCCGCCGTGGGAGGAGCTCGTCACCTCGGCGCTGCTGGGCACCGACCGCAGGCCGCCCGGGGACGCGTCCGGCTCGGGCCCGGACGGCGCGGCGGCCGCACTGCTGGACGCCGCCGCGCTGCACACCGTGCGGCGGCGGGCGGGTCTGCTGCCCGCACCCGCCGCGCCCCGGCCCGGCCTCGCGCCCGCCGACCCGCGGCCGGCTCTTCCGGACGCCGCCCGGAGCCGGCTGGCACAACTGCTCGCGGACCGGGCGGCGCCCAGCGGTTCGGGGGGCAGGCGCGGCACGGCTCCCGATCTCACGGAGCTGATCCCGCAGTGGCTGGCCACCGCCAATCTGCACGGATACCGGGCTCCGGACGCCGCGCTGCCGCCCTTGCTGGACGCGGCCCGGGCGCGGACCGATCTGCGGCCCCAGGCCCTGGTGTTCGCCGGGCCGCGCGGTCTGTGGCTGGCCGGCCTGAATCCCGACTGGAAGTTCGCGCTGCGCGGCGCGTCCGGCAGTGCCCTGCTGCCCGAGGTGACGGACCCGCAGGCGGTGCGCCGCCTGTGGGAGGAGGGCCTGTTCGCCGAACGTGTCGCCCTGCTGTCCGCCGTACGGGCGCATGACGCGAACGCCGCCCTCGCGCTGCTCGCCACCACCTGGTCCACGGAGCGGGCCGAGGACCGGCTGATGTTCATCGACTCGCTGCGTACCGGGCTGTCCGGAGCCGACGAGGAGTTCCTGGAGCAGGCCCTCGCCGACCGCAGCCGCAATGTGCGCGCCACGGCGGCCGAGCTGCTGTCCGCTCTCCCGGGATCGGCACTGGCCCACCGGATGGCGGCCCGCGCCCTGTCCTGCGTGAGCCCGGGTCTCACCGGCACCGGGCCGTCCGTGGCCGTGGAGGCCCCGCACGAATGCGATGCGGCGATGCAGCGCGACGGAGTGGTCGCGCTCCCGCCGTCCGGGCGGGGCGAACGGTCGTGGTGGCTGGGCCAGCTGGTGGAGTCGTCGCCGCTCTCCGTCTGGACAACACGGTTCGGCGGCCGTGGTGCGCGGGAGATCGTCGGGCTGCCCGTGGCCGACGGCTGGGGCGAGGAACTGCACGCGGCCTGGTGCCGGGCGGCGGTGCGACAGCGCGACCCCGCATGGGCGCGGGCGCTGCTCGGTGCCCCCTCCACGCCTCCGTCGAACGGCCCCGGCACGGCGTCGCTCGCCGAGCGGTCGAAGCTCCTGGCCGTTCTGCCCGCCGCCGAACGGGCCGACTGGGTGGCCGGGTTCATCGCGGCCCACGGCCTGTCGGAGGCGTTCCAGCTGCTGGGGGTCTGCCCGACGCCGTGGGCGGAGCCGCTGGGGCGGTCCGTGGTGGACGCCCTCGACATCGCCCGGGACGCGGGGAGCTACCCCTGGAGCTTCAGCGGGGTGATGGGCCTCGCCGAGCGCTGCCTGAAACCGGCCGAGGCGGACCGGCTGGAGGTCCTGACCACGACGCCCGACGAGCCCGCGGACGCGTCACCGGGTGCGAACGGCTACTGGTCTGAGGCGTTCCGGCGCCTGGTCTCCACGTTGCGGCTGCGCGCGGCGATGGACAGCGAGCTGATACCGGACCACTGAGGCGGGGGCGGCGGTGTGCGGTGCCCCGGCCCGGGGCAGCCGGTCCCGGGCACCGCACACCTCGGACACCGACACAGCCCGCACACCGCACGCACCGCACCTCGCTGTGGACCGCACACCGCTGTGGACCGCGCACCGCACGGCTCGCGGCTCGCGGCTCGCGGCCCTCACCCTCGGATTCAGGCCTCCGCCGGCTGGCGGACGTTCGCGTTGACCCAGTCGACGATCGCGACCGTCGTCGCACCCGGCGTGAAGATCTCCGCGACGCCCTGTTCCTTCAACGGTGCGATGTCGGCCTCCGGGATGATGCCGCCGCCGAAGACCTTGATGTCCGCCGCGTCGCGCTCCTTCAGCAGCTCGATCACCTTCGCGAAGAGCGTGTTGTGCGCGCCGGAGAGGATCGAGAGGCCGATGGCGTCGGCGTCCTCCTGGATCGCGGTGTCCACGATCTGCTCGGGCGTCTGGTGGAGCCCCGTGTAGATGACCTCCATACCGGCGTCGCGCAGCGCTCGCGCGATCACCTTGGCCCCGCGGTCATGGCCGTCGAGGCCCGGCTTGGCCACCACCACACGGATCGGACCGGTCACACCCATCACTGCCTCCACATGCGTCTCCCGTGCCTGAAGGGCCGGGGATGTGAACGAACGTTATCGACAGCATCCCGCAAGCCGCCGTTTCGCGGTGGACGGGGAGGGGGAAATCACATGTGGGACATGTTCACCGGGCACCGTTCCCGCAGCACGCGGCAGTCCTGCCGTGCGGGACCGGCCGCCAGGGGAGCCGCGACGAGGTCGCCGTACCACCGCGCCGTCAGCCGCACGGCACGGTGGTACGGCTCACCACCCGCCCGTACGCCGGTCACCGCAGGTGATCCGGAGGACACGGCGGGCGGCGAGTCCCGGACGGCGACCGCCCGCCCGGACCTCCCGCACGGCGCCCCACGAGGGCAGACGGGGCAGCGAGCCGCTCCGCCCCGGATGCCGGAGCAGGAGGTCGACCATGAAGACCCTCCAGACCGTGCCGTTTCTCCCCTTCCTACTGCTGCACCGGCTGTGCGCGGGCGCCACCACCTTGCTGCCGTCCGCCCGCACGCCATCCACCGCGTCATCGCCCACCCGGGTGTCCGCGGCCCTGCTGAGGGCGACCGCGCTGGAGCTGGTGGTGCTCGCGGGGCACGCGCTCCTGTATCCCACCGGCATCACCGGCGAGCGGCACCCGGGGGCCGGAGCGGCTGAGGGCACTGCGTCCGGCTCGCCGGGGCAGACGGGCCGGGCATCCACGGCCACGACCGCTCCCGCGGGCACTACCGCCCTCCCCGTCGGGCACCCCGAGCGGCCGCCCGTCGTACTGCTGCACGGCTTCATCGACAACCGCTCCGTCTTCGTCCTGCTACGCCGGTCGCTCGCCCGGCACGGCTGGCGCCACCTGGAGTCGCTCAACCACTCCCCGCTGACCTGCGACATCCGCACGGCCGCCGAGCTGCTCGGCCGGCACGTCGAGGAGATCTGCGCCCGCACCGGCCACCGCGAGATCGACATCGTCGGGCACAGCCTCGGCGGCCTGATAGCGCGCTACTACGTGCAGCGGCTGGGCGGTGACCAGCGGGTCCGCACCCTCGTCACCCTCGGCACGCCGCACGGCGGCACCGCCGTCGCCCCGCTGGCCGGCGCCCTGCCCATCGTGCGCCAGATGCGCAGCGACTCGGCGCCGATCGAGGAGCTGCGGCTGCCCGCGCCCGGCTGCCGCACCCGGTTCGTCAGCTTCTGGAGCGAGCTTGACCAGGTGATCGTTCCGGTCGAGGCGGCCCGTATCGACCACCCGGACCTCGACGCGGTCAACGTACGCGTGAGCGGCGTCGGCCATCTCGCCCTGCCCGTGCACCCCTCCGTGGCCGCCGCCGTCCGCGAGGCGCTCGACGCAGACGAGGCGGACCGGGCGTCCACCGGTACCGCGTCCGTGGCCTGAAAGTGGCCCAGGACGGGCCGGCAACCCCGCCCGGTCAACGCTCCACCGCGCCACAAATAGAACGGGTTTCGAACATAGAGCCAAGGCTGTGTGAGCAGCTCGTCGAAAGACGGCCGATTGCCCGTTTCCTGAGCGCCGGGAGGCCTTCGAAGATTGTCGGCGTCGCATACCGCCGGGTACAGTCGCGGCCACTGCTTCCCCCGGAGTCCCCACCGGACCCCGGACACTGGTCCTGCTGCCGAGGCGAGAGAGAAGTTGGTGAACGACCAGCACCCCCACGCCGGGTACGCCGGACACGACGGCCACCCCACGGGCGGCTTCGACAGCGACCCGCTCTTCGGTTCCCTCCCCGGCAGCTACGAAACCTCGTACGACACCACGACGGGTTACGCCGCCCCGTACGACAGCGGCCAGGCCGGTCACAGCGGGACGTACGACACCTCCTCGTGGGACACGGGCGCGCACCACACGGCCGGGTACGGCCACACCGCCGACTACACGGCCCCCACCGCGCAGCCCCAGCAGCACCCGTACGACACCGGGCAGCAGTACGACACCGGCGCGACCTGGATCCCGACGGACGGGGGCTACGGCCACATCCCGGCCCAGCACGGCGCCCCGGACTCCTCGGGCCAGTGGGACACCACCACCTGGCAGCAGAGCGGCCAGTGGGCCGGCACCGGCACGACGGGTTACGACACCGGTGCGTACGACGCCGGCACGTACGACACGGGCGCCTACGACGCCACCGCCTGGAACACCGGCACGGGCACCGGCGCCACGCCCGAGCACGAACAGCAAACCGCGCAAACCTCGCACATGGCGACGTTGCCGAACGCAGCCGAACAAACTGCCCAGTACGCGTACGGAATCACCGAGGCTTACGAGCAACATCAGGCCTCCTACGACGCGTACGAGCCGTACGACCCGTACGAGCACCACCGGACCTCCGAGTTCGGCCTCCCGGAGACGGACCTCGGCGCGGAAACCCCCGAGGACACCCACGGCAGCCAGGACACCCAGGGCACGGCGAGCACCGAGTTCGAGTCCGAGCCCTCGACCCCGTCCGACGGCCACGACGCCGCCGCCGGCCCGGACCCCGCTCCGGCCGGGAGCCACCGCCCCGCAAGCCGCCCCGTCACCCGCAGCGGTGGCGGGAACCGCAGCCGCAGGCGTTCCCCCGCGAAGCGTTCCGCCCTTCTCACCGTCGCCGTTCCCTCCGCCTGTGTGATGAGCGTGGCGGGCATCGCCGCGGCATCCGTGGGCGGAATGGGTGGCGGCGAGGAGAAGAAGGACGAGACGACGTCGATGGCGGCCGCCGACCCCGGCACGGTCAAGCCCGTCGCGGCCAACAACAAGCTGGACACCCAGCTGGCCAACCTCAGCGCCGACGCCGAGAACTTCGCCGATCGCGCCAGCCGTACCCAGGAGCGCATCGACCTGAAGGCGCGGCAGGCCGCCGAGAAGAAGAGGCGCGCGGACGAGGCCGCCCGCAAGGAGGCCCTGCGCCCCAAGTTCGTCATGCCGGTCAAGGACCACCGGCTCAGCGCGTACTTCGGTCAGGCGGGCGTCAACTGGATGTCCGTGCACACGGGCATCGACTTCCCCGTCGACTACGGCACCCCGGTGATGGCGGCGACCGACGGCACCGTCCGTACGCAGTTCAACACCGCCTACGGGAACATGGCCATCGTCACCGCGGCCGACGGCACCGAGACCTGGTACTGCCACCTCAGCAGCACCCGGATCCGCTCGGGCTCGGTCAAGGCCGGTGACGTCATCGCGCACTCCGGCGACTCCGGCAACTCGACCGGCCCCCACCTGCACTTCGAGGTGCGGCCCGGTGGCGGCGCGGCCATCGACCCGCTGCCCTGGCTCCGCAGCCACAACGTCAACCCGAACTGACCGCTGCCCGGGTGGGCCGGCCGTGGCCGCCCACCCCAGGGCCGGCCCGGCGCTACAGCTTCTCGACCGGCGCGTACCGCAGCAGCAGCTTCTTCGGGCGCTCGTCGCCGAAGTCGACCGTGGCCTTCGCCTGGTCGCCGAGGCCCTCGACCGCCGTCACCGTGCCCAGACCGAACTGGTCGTGGGTGACCCGGTCGCCGGCCACCAGCGTGATCGTCGGCTTGTCCGAGGTCCGCCGGGTCGCGAATCCCGAGGGGCCCGAGCGTGAGCGGGAGGCGGAGAGCGACGAGGTGATGCCGGACGTCGGTCCCGCCGGTGCCGCCATCGGGCCCTTGCGCTTCCACTCCAGGTGCTGGTCCGGGATCTCCTCGAGGAACCGCGACGGCGGGTTGTACGAGGGCTGTCCCCAGGCACTGCGCATCGCCGCCCGGGTGAGGTAGAGCCGCTCGCGGGCGCGGGTGATGCCGACGTAGGCGAGCCGCCGCTCCTCCTCCAGCTCCTTGGTCTGTCCGAGCGCCCGCATGTGCGGGAAGACGCCGTCCTCCATGCCGGTCAGGAAGACCACCGGGAATTCGAGGCCCTTGGCGGTGTGCAGCGTCATCAGCGTGACGACACCGGAGCCGTCCTCGTCCTCGTCGGGGATCTGGTCGGCGTCGGCGACGAGCGCGACCTTCTCCAGGAACTCGGCGAGCGTGCCCGCCCCCTCGTCCTCCGCCCGCTCCTGCTCGAATTCGAGGGCGACGGAGGCGAGTTCCTGAAGGTTCTCGATCCGGGTCTCGTCCTGCGGGTCGGTGGACGCCTGGAGCTCGGCGAGATAGCCGGTCCGCTCCATGACGGCCTCCACCACGACCGCCGGTCCCGCGCCGGACTCCACTACCGTGCGGAGTTCCTCCATCAGCGTGTTGAACCGCTTCACCGCGTTCGACGAGCGGGCCGCCATGCCGTACGCCTCGTCGACACGGCGCAGTGCCTGCGGGAAGGAGATCTTCTCGCGCATCGACAGGGCGTCGATCATCGCCTCGGCGCGGTCGCCGATGCCGCGCTTGGGCACGTTCAGGATGCGCCGCAGCGGGACAGTGTCCTCGGGGTTCGACAGGACACGGAGGTAGGCCAGGACGTCCCTGACCTCCTTGCGCTCGTAGAAGCGCACGCCGCCGACCACCTTGTAGGGCAGGCCCACGCGGATGAAGATCTCCTCGAAGACGCGGGACTGCGCGTTCGTCCGGTAGAAGATCGCCACGTCGCCGGCCTTGGCGTCGCCCGCGTCGGTCAGCCGGTCGATCTCGTCGGCGACGAACTGCGCCTCGTCGTGCTCGGTGTCCGCGACGTAACCGGTGATGCGGGTACCGGCGCCGGCGTTGGTCCAGAGGTTCTTCGGGCGGCGGCTCTCGTTGCGCTCGATGACCGCGTTGGCCGCGGACAGGATCGTCTGCGTGGAGCGGTAGTTCTGCTCCAGCATGATCGTGGTCGCGTTCGGGTAGTCCTCCTCGAACTGGAGGATGTTGCGAATGGTCGCGCCGCGGAAGGCGTAGATCGACTGGTCCGCGTCACCCACGACGCACAGCTCTGCGGGGGTGTCCTCGGGGCCGGCCGGGCCGACCAGTTCCCGTACGAGCGTGTACTGGGCGTGGTTGGTGTCCTGGTACTCGTCGACGAGGACGTGGCGGAAGCGGCGGCGGTAGTGCTCGGCGACGTCGGGGAACGCCTGGAGCAGGTGCACCGTCGTCATGATGATGTCGTCGAAGTCCAGCGCGTTGGCCTCGCGCAGCCGGGACTGGTACAGCGCGTAGGCCTGGGCGAGCGTCTTCTCGAAACCGTCCGTGGCCTGTCCGGCGAAGGTCTCCTCGTCGATCAGCTCGTTCTTCAGGTTCGACACCTTCGCCGTGAACGACTTCGGCGGGAAGCGCTTCGGGTCGAGGTCGAGATCGCGGCAGACCAGGGCCATGAGGCGCTTGGAGTCGGCGGCGTCGTAGATCGAGAACGAGGAGGTGAAGCCGAGCCGCTTCGACTCGCGGCGCAGGATGCGTACGCACGCGCTGTGGAAGGTCATGACCCACATGGCGTTGGCCCGCGGTCCGACGAGCTGCTCGACGCGCTCCTTCATCTCGCCGGCGGCCTTGTTGGTGAAGGTGATCGCCAGGATCTGGCCCGGGTGCACCCCGCGCTCGGCCAGCAGGTGGGCGATGCGGTGGGTCAGCACGCGGGTCTTGCCCGAACCGGCACCGGCGACGATGAGCAGCGGGGACCCGGCGTGCACGACGGCTGCGCGCTGCTCGGTGTTCAGCCCGTCGAGCAGCGCGGCCGCGTCGATGACGGGGCGGTGGGCCCCGTCGCGGTAGTACGCCTCGCGGGGCGGCGGGGGCCCCTCGAAAACGCCCGCGAAGAGGCCCTCCGGCACCGCTTCGGGTGCGGAGTCCTCGGGGGGCGGCGGGGGCCCTTCCTCCGTGTGCTGGAGGCCGGCCAGGAAACTGTCGTCAAAGAGGCTGCTCATCGCTGTCCGAGTCTAGGCGGCCGCACTGACACTCCGGGGCCGAGTGACGAAGCACGCACCCCCGGGCAGGCACGCAGAGCGAGCGCCGGACCGCACTGCGTGCAGCGACCCGGGGCCCCACCTGCCCCGCAGGGCCTCAATCCGCCGAGGTAACGAAAATGTATCGGGCATATCGAACATCAACCTTCACAGCGGCACCATGAGTTGGCTAGCGTGCTCGTTCGGGCGGCCCGTAACCCCAGAGGCGATCCACGCCGAGCGGGCGTCCACGCCGAATCCGGGCTCCCCGTACGGGAGCCGGGAACCGGAGACCCACACGCATCACCGGGGTGAATCGGTCCGTATCCCCCACCAGGACCGTAGGGCAGCCTTCCGTTCCGCCCGAACCCGACAGCTAACCCGGTAGGCGGTCCACGGAAGGAGATGCCGGCCTTGGCGTCGCATCGCAAACCGCGCACCCTGGTGCGCAGCACCGGCCCCGCCGTCGGGCTCACGACGGCCGCGCTGGCGTCGGTGACCCTGCTGTCCACGCAGAGCGCACTGGCCGCCCCGGCACCCAGGCCCAGCATCGAGGACGTGCAGAAGAAGGTCGACGACCTCTACCGGCAGGCGGGCACCGCGACCCAGCAGTACAACCAGGCGAAGGAGGCGACGGCCAAGCAGCGCTCCACGGTGGACACGCTGCTGGACGACGTCGCCCGACGCACCGAGAAGCTGAACGAGGCGCGCAGGACGCTCGGCACGTACGCGGCCGCCCAGTACCGCGGCGGCGCCCTCGCCCCGACCGCCACCTTCTTCCTGGCCGACGACCCGCAGTCGTTCTTCGACCAGACGCACCTCATGGACCGGATGACCGAGCGCCAGACGCGGGCCGTCTCGGACTTCCGTACGCAGCAGGCGAAGGCGTCCGAGCAGCGGGCCGAGGCCGTCGTGAGCCTGGAGACGCTCACCGAGTCGCAGGCGACGCTGCGCACCAGCAAGCAGAACGTCCAGACGAAGCTGTCCGAGGCCCGCGGCCTGCTGTCGAAGCTGACCGCCGAGGAGAAGGCGCGCCTGGCCGATCTGGAGCGCAAGAAGGAGGCGGAGGCCAAGCGCAAGGCGGCGGAGCTGGCGAAGAAGCAGGCCGCCGCGAAGGCCGAGGCGGACCGCGAGGCCGAGGAGGCCGCCAAGGAGTCCGGCAGCGGTACGGGGACGGGCACCGGGAGCGGGACCGGCAGCGGTACGGGGACCGGCTCGGGTACGGACGCCTCCGCCTCGACCAAGGCCGAGAAGGTCATGGCGTTCGCCAGGGCGCAGGTCGGCAAGCCGTACGTCTGGGGGGCGACCGGCCCGTCCTCGTACGACTGCTCGGGACTCACCCAGGCTGCCTGGAAGGCGGCCGGCGTCGACATTCCGCGGACCACCTGGGACCAGGTGAACGTCGGCACCCGGATCGCCACGGCGGATCTGCAGCCCGGGGACCTGGTCTTCTTCTACGACGACATCAGCCACGTCGGCATCTACAAGGGCGACGGCATGATGATCCACGCACCGAAGCCGGGGGCGAACGTGCGCGAGGAGTCGATCTACTACATGCCGATCTACGGGAGTGTGCGACCGGGCTGAGGCCTCTCGGCCCACGTCCTGGAAACGCCGCTGCCCGGGCCCTCGCGGGTCCGGGCAGCGGCGTCGGCGACGGCTCAGGTCCAGAGCGTGGCGATGAAGATGTTGACGATCGTCAGTCCGCCGACGGCGGCGAAGAGGCCCTTGTCGACCTTCTCCTCGTCGCGCTTGACGTAGACGAGCCCGAGGATCACGACCAGGATCAGCAGCTTGATGCCGATCTTGACGTTGTTCACGGGGTGGTCGTCGGCCTGGTCGAGTCCGACGAGCGCGATTCCGGTGACCAGCATGGTCAGCGCGCCGTGCAGCATGGCCGGGACGAAGCGTGCCGTGCCCGCCCTCATCGCCTTCATCTGGGTGAGGAAACCGCCCAGCAGGGAGGCGATGCCGATGATGTGCAGGGCGACGAAGACATCGATGAGTACACGCATGGCTCCGCAGCCTAGCCGCGGCCATATCAGCACTCCGCACCCAGGTGGGCCTTAGCAACCACTTGACCGCGAGATGCACCAATTGCCTGACTCTGATGCAATTTTTCCGATCGCCCCGCAGCAACGCAACGCCAAATTCGCGCAATAAGCGTCATTACAACTCTTCCCCGTGTCCCGGGTTTAGCGTCCCTGGCAGGTGACCGGCACAGCGCCGATCCGTACCCGGGCGGCGTTCCCGGTCACCCCGCCGAGGATCCGGCGGTGGGCCGTCCCCCCTGTTGACGGCCCGCCGCCGGGCCGGGCGGGCCCGTCGGTAGACCCCGGCGGGCCGTCGACAGGAAGGACGCCCGCCCTCGTGGCAGCGCACCGGAAACCCAAGCAGCGCCCGTACACCGGCTCTGCTGCCCGCACCGCGGCGACGCTCGCCCTCGCCGGGGCCGCAACCGCCGCCGCGTTGCCGGGATCCGCGCACGCCGATCCGGCGCCGACCCCCGCCCAGGTGAAAGCCGAGGTGGACCGGCTGTACCGGGAGGCGGAGGTGGCCACCGAGCAGTACAACGGCGCCAAGGTGAAGGCCGCCGCCACCGAGAAGTCCGTGGACGCCCTGCGCGACGAGGCCGCCCGCAGGACCGAGCGGCTCAACACCGCGCGCGAGGCGCTGGGTTCGTACGCCGCCGCGCAGTACCGCTCCGGCGGCCTCGACCCCGCCGTGCAGCTGGCGCTCTCCTCGGACCCCGACCAGTACCTCCGGCGCGCCTCGTACGTGGAGCGGGCCGGCGAGCGGCGCGCCACCGAGGTGCGCACCGTGCGGCGCCAGGTCGCGGACGTGGCCCAGGTCCGCGCCGAGGCCGCCGGCCGGCTGACCGAGCTCGCCACCCGCCGGGCCGCCCTGAAGAAGCACAAGGCCACGGTCCGCACCAAGCTCTCCGAGGCCCGGGAACTGCTGGCCCGCCTCTCCCCCGCCGACCGCGCCGCCTTCGACGCCTCCGAGGGCGGCCGCGACGGCGCACACGCCGACCGCAGTGCCCCGCGCGGCACGGCCCAGGCGCCCAACGCCCGCGCCGCCGAAGCGGTCGCCTTCGCGTACACCGCCCTGGGAAAGCCGTACGTCTGGGGCGCCACCGGCCCCTCCTCGTTCGACTGCTCCGGCCTCACCCAGGCCGCCTACCGCTCCGCGGGTGTCTCGCTCCCCCGGACCACGTACACGCAGATCGAAGCGGGCCGGCGCGTCCCGCGATCCGAACTCGCGCCCGGGGACCTGGTGTTCTTCTACTCGGGCATCAGCCATGTCGGCCTGTACATCGGCAACGGCCAGATGATCCACGCCCCGCGCCCGGGAGCCCCGGTCCGCGTCGCGCCGATCGACCAAATGCCTTTCGCGGGAGCGACCCGGGTGGCATAGGATCCCGGCCTCCGCACCCGAACGGCTTGAAGGACACGCGCACATGCCCTTGGACGTCGACGTCCAGACCCACGCCCGTACGCTCACGCTCCGCTCCCCGGACCACGTCCGGGTGGGGCCCTTCGCGATTCGCCACAACCCGAACTGGTCCCTGAAGTACGCCAACTACGCGATCCCCGACCAGGGCGCCGAGCCGACACCGGCCGAACTCGACGCGCTGGTCGCGGCCTTCCGCGAGCTGGACCGGATGCCGCGCCTGGAGTTCCTGCCCACCTGGGCGCCCGCTGTCGAACCCGCGCTGCTGGCCGCCGGGTTCACGGTGGAGAACCGTGCCCCGCTCCTGGCCTGCGCCCCGGGCGGTCTGCTGCCGCCGAAGCCGGTGGACGGTCTGGTGATGGCCGAGCCCGCCACGGACGCGGAGTTCGACGCCGCGGCCCTCGTCCAGCACCTGGGTTACGGCGGCACGGGCGAACCCGAGGCGGGAACGGTCCAGTGGCTGCGCACCGCCGCGGCGGACGGCGGGGTCGCGGCCCTCGCCACCGTCGACGGCGTCCCGGCGGGCGCGGGCGGCTGTTCCGTCCCGGTCGACGGGCTCAGTGAGCTCGCGGGTCTCGCTGTGGGCGCGGAGTTCCGCCGTCGCGGCATCGGGGCCGCCCTCTCCGTCCACCTGACGGAGACCGCGTTCGCGCGGGGCTGCCGGGTGGTGTGGCTGGAGCCGGGCGACGCCGAGGTAGAGCGGATCTACGCGTCCATCGGCTACCTCCGGGTCGGCGAGAAACTGAACATCTCGCTCGACCCGGAGAGCGAACGCGTCTGACTCAGACCAGCCGGCGGGCCGTCGCCCACCGCGTCAGCTCGTGCCGGTTGGAGAGCTGGAGCTTGCGCAGCACCGCCGAGACGTGCGACTCGACCGTCTTCACCGAGATGAACAGCTGCTTGGCGATCTCCTTGTACGCGTAGCCCCGGGCGATCAGCCGCAGCACCTCGCGCTCGCGCTGGGTCAGCCGGTCGAGGTCCTCGTCGACCGGGGGCGCGTCCGTCGAGGCGAAGGCGTCGAGGACGAAACCGGCCAGCCGGGGCGAGAACACCGCGTCGCCGTCCTGGACGCGGAAGACCGAGTCGACCAGGTCGGCGCCGGTGATGGTCTTGGTGACGTAGCCGCGGGCGCCGCCGCGGATGACGCCGATGACGTCCTCGGCGGCGTCCGAGACGGACAGCGCCAGGAAGCGCACCGGGTTCTCGACCGCGCCCATGAAGGGGGAGCAGCGGCGCAGCACCTCGACGCCGCCGCCGCCCGGGAGGTGGACGTCGAGGAGGACGACCTCGGGGCGGGTCGCCGTGATGACGGTGACCGCCTGGTCGACGTCGGCGGCCTCGCCGACGACCTCGACACCGGTCTCCTCGGTGCGGCCGATCTCGGCCTGTACTCCGGTGCGGAACATCCGGTGGTCGTCGACGAGCACGACTCGTACCCGGCGCTCCGGGCCCTCGTGGCCCCCGGTCGCCTCAGTGGTCCCGTTCATCGCTCGTCCTCTCCATCTCCAGCTCGACTTCCGTGCCCCCGCCGGGCACCGAACGCAGCCGTGCGGTACCGCCGTTGCGCTGCATCCGGCCGATGATTGATTCTCGTACGCCCATTCTGTCCCCCGGTACGGATTCCAGGTCGAATCCCGGGCCCCGGTCGCGTACCGAGACGAAGACCGTGCGGCCCTCGACCTCCGCGTAGACCTGGACGGCGCCGCCCTCGCCACCGTACTTGGCGGCGTTGACCATTGCCTCGCGTGCGGCCTGCATCTGTGCGGTCAGCTTCTCGTCGAGTGGGCAGTCGCCGACGACGACGACCTCCAGCGGGACGCCGTGCTTGTCCTCGACCTCGGCCGCGGCGCGTTTGACGGCTTCGGCGAGGGTGCCGGGCTCGTCGCCCTCGTCCTTGCCGGTGCCTTCGGGGTTGTAGAGCCAGTTGCGCAGTTCGCGTTCCTGGGCGCGGGCCAGTCTGCGGACCTCGCCCGCGTCCTCGGCGTTGCGCTGGATCAGGGTGAGGGTGTGCAGCACCGAGTCGTGGACGTGGGCGGCGACCTCGGCGCGCTCCTGGGCCCTGATGCGCATCAGGCGTTCCTCGGAGAGGTCCTGGGTCATGCGGACCAGCCAGGGTCCGGCCAGCAGGGCGATGCCGGTGAGCACGGCGATGGCGGCGGTCATGACGTTGCCGAGCTGGGCGGCGGAGCCGCGTACGACCATGAAGCCGGCGAGGCCCAGGCCCACCAGGGCGACCCCGGCCAGGCCCCGGGCCAGGTGCAGGACCCGGCGGCGGCTGCCGACCTCCATCCAGCGGGCGCGGCGGGCGTTGTCGGCCTGGCGCCACACCAGGACGGAGCCGGCGCCGATGAGCAGGGTGGGCCAGATGTAGCGGTCGGCCTTGCTGCCCATGTCGACGTTGCCGACGAAGATCAGGGCGCCGAACAGCAGGGCGATGAGGGCGAAGACCTGGCCCTTGTCGGGCTTGCGGAGTCTGCGGCTGCCGTCGGGGGCGGTCTCGAAGAGGGAGCGCGGGCCGTCCACTCCCCCGACGCCGAGCGGGACGATGATCCAGAACACGGCGTACAGGAGCGCGCCGAGACCGTCCGCGAAGAACAGTCCGAGGAAGACGAAGCGCACCCAGGCGACCGGCAGCCCGAGGTGTCCGGCCAGCCCGCGTGCGACGCCGCCGAGCAGCCGTCCGTCGGCGCTGCGGTACAGCTTGCGCTGGGGCGGCTCCTCCGGGTCGGGGGCGAGGGAGCTTGCGGCTCGGGGCGTGGCGGCTGGCATGCCCCGATCGTCACACGTCCGTGCGGGTGGTGGCATCAGGGTCGGCCCCCACATCGACCCTGAGACCGCGCGGCGGACCGCCCGTGCCCCTCAGGGTCGGCCGGGCCAATATCAGGGACCGGCCAGGGTCGGGGCGGGTGCCGGAAGGGACCGGCGCCCGTCACCATGGAGCCATGACCGTTCCCCAGGATGCGCCGCCCGGCGTCGTACCGCCCCCCGGGCCCGTACCGCAGCTGCGCCGCAGCTCGCGGCAGAAGGTGGTGGCCGGGGTGTGCGGCGGGCTCGGCCGGTACTGCAACGTCGATCCGGTGATCTTCCGGATCGTCCTCGGTGTGCTCTCCGTGACCGGCGGCCTCGGGCTGATCTTCTACGGCTTCGCGTGGCTGCTGATCCCGTTGGAGGGCGAGGAGGAGAACGAGGCGCGCCGGCTGCTGTCGGGCCGGGTCGAGGGGTCGTCACTGATCGCGGTGCTGTGCGCGCTGATCGGCTGCGGTCTGTTCCTGTCCATGCTGGGCAACAGCGGCACGCTGGCGTTCTCCGCGATGCTCTCGGTGGCCGTCATCGGCTTCACCGTCTGGACGCAGTACCGCAGGACGGCCGATCCGCAGGAGCGGACGCATCCGGCGGCCGACCGGGCGGTGTCGGACGCGCCGCCCGAGGTGAAGGCGCCGCCGAAGCCGTCCGGCCCGTCCTGGTGGCGCGACCCGATCGTCAAGGACGGGACCACGGGACCGGTCGGCTCGGGCTATCTGTGGGGGCCGCCGGAGGCCGTGGCCGACGGAGCGGCGCGCGGTTCTTCGGCGTACCAGCCCCTGCGGCCGCCGCCGAGGTCGCGGGAGATCCGGCGGCCGTGGTCCATCGGTTTTCCGGTGTTCCTGACCGCGGTGGTGGCAGGTGGCCTCGGCGTATGGCTGAGCTGGACCTCCCAGCCGCTGGGTACGAGTCTGCAGATCGGGCTGGCCGCCGCGCTGGCGGTGTTCGGGCTGGCGATGGTGGTCACCGCCTTCGTCGGACGGACCGGTTTCGGCACCCTGCTGCTGGCGATGATCACGGCGGGCCTGCTGGCGGGCGCCTCCGCGCTGCCCAAGGACATCACCACCCACTGGGTGAACGAGGAGTGGCGCCCGGCGTCCGTCGCCGCGGTACAGCCGCGGTACGCGGTCGGCACCGGGCAGGCGGAGCTGGACCTCACCCGGATCACCGTCCCCGGGGGCGAGACCGTCCGGACCGGGGTGGAGGCCAGGGCCGGGCGGGTCATCGTGCACGTACCGCCGGAGACCACCGTCAAGGTGCGTACGAGGACCGAGCTCGGCGCGTTCGTCGTGATGGACGGGCACAACAGGACCGGTCTGGACGTCCGCGTCTCGCAGGACGCGCGCCGGACGCTGGAGCCGGCCGGGGGCAGCACACCGGGCGGCACGATCGAACTCGATCTGGAAGTCGGCTACGGACAGGTGGAGGTCACACGTGCCGCGACATGAGATCCGGCCGGGACGGGCCGTGGCCGGCCTGGTGATGCTGACCCTGGCGGCCGGGTACGCCACGGACGCGGGCGGCCTCTGGGACGCCCCGCCGCAGTTCTTCGTCGCTCTGTTCGTCGGCGGCCTGTGGGCGGCCGTCCTGGTGACCTGGATCGGTTACCGCATCCGTCGCCGTCGCGTCGCGAGGAAGGTGTCCACGGAGAACGACGTGGCCCCGCCGAGCAGCAGCGGCAGCCAGGCCATGAGGTAGATCAGGTCGTTGCCGAGGTAGTACGGCGAGACCTGCCAGCTGACGGTCAGCCACAGGCTGAGCGAGATCAGCGCCCCTCCGAGTGCCGCGATCCGGGTCCACAGGCCCAGCAGCGTGCCGATGCCGACGGCGAGTTCGCCGAACGCGATGGCGTATCCGAAGCCGGAAGGGCTCTTCAGGGCGAGGTCGACGAGGGCCGGGATCGCGGCGGAGTCGCGGACGGCGGACATCTGCTCGCCGATCGATCCCGGGCCGGTGGCGTGGAAGAAGGCGCTGTCGGTGAGCTTGTCGAGCGCCGCGTAGATGAAGGTGACGCCGAGGAAGATCCGCAGGGGCAGCAGGGCGTGCTCCCGCGCCAGTTCCCCCAGGCCCTTGGCCTCGCCCGGAACGCGCCCGTTCGTGCCGTACCCGTGCATGGTTCTCCCGCCTTCCGCGGCCCGCCGCCGGACCACCCGGTCCGCCAACAGGGCCGTTCGACCCTCGCCGGACCGTTCGATCCGTCACCTGACCATACGTACGCCCCCGGGGCGCGGCTCACCAGGTGTGCGGCCGAGTTGCCGGCAGCCTCTCAGTCCGTCACGTCGATCGCGACGCGGTTCGACTCCGCGCCGGACGCGGTCACCACCTGCACCTCGACCACCCCGGGCTCCACCTCCACCGGTACCGGCACGGTCAGCACGGTGTCGGTCGGGTTCGCGAAACCGCCGGTGACCGGCACCATGGGCACGTGGACATGGACGGGGCCGATGCGCACGACCATGCGGGCCAGCCGGTCCGGGGCCCCGGCGCCGGGCGGCACGAATCCCGCGCCCCGGATCTCGATGTCGTCGCCGGTACGGATCGGCGCGTCCAGGTCGCCGGCCTCGCGGGCCCGGACCACGGACAGCACCACGGGCCGCCCGCCCTCGGTGTACTTCCCGGCGAAGTAGGCCGCCGCCGAGACGGCCACCAGGAGGGCGAGCCCCCACGGCAGGTCGGGCAACTGCTCGGGCCGGCGGGCGAGGCGGACCGCGGCGAACACCACGGCGACGGTGGACACCAGCACGTAACTCACGTCCGTGAACGCGGCGCGCCCCGAGTCGTCGGTCAGCAGGTCGGCGGCGCGCGGCCGGTCCGCCCGCAGCTTCTGCAGCCGCCCGGACAGCACCCGTACGCTCACCACCCGCCGCACGACCACCGCGATGGCGCACACCAGCGCCAGCACGCTCACCACGCCGGCGCCGCGCGCCAGGTCGAGGCCCTCGATCAGCGCGTCGCGCTGCGCGTGGCCGGAGGCGGCCGCCAGTTGGAGGGCGAGGACCAGGACGGCGAAGACGGCGAGCAGCACCCAGGACGCGGCGACCGCGCGGGAGGTGGAGAGGCGGTTGTCCTCACCGATCAGCGGGGCGAGGAGGCCGCCGCGTGCCCGGTGGACGTGCGCGGCCGCGGTGAGCAGCGCCGCGGTGACGACTCCGGCGACCAGGCCCGCGGTACGGGCGTGGGTCCAGCCGGCCCCGATGGCGGTGGCGGCCTCGGCGATCGCCAGCACGGCGACGGCCCCCCAGACGATGACCAGGGTGCGCTGCCACACCCGGTACAGCCAGGCGTCACCGGCTTCCCGGCCCCGGTCGGCGACCGTGCGCGCCGACTGGGTGAGCTCGTCCGAGACCCACTGCCGGGTCGCGGACGCGGACTGGGCGACCCCGGCCGGGAGGCCCTGACCGGCGGCGAGTTCGTCCCGCTTGGCCAGGAAGGCGGCCACCGCGCGCCGGTGCCCCTGGCGTGCTCCGTGCGGGCAGTCGCCGCACGTGCAGCCTCCACCGTGCGTGCTCTGTCTCGCCTCGTCCAACGCCACGGAGAACGCCGCCCTTTCCCGCCCCGGTACAGTCGCCGGCCAACCCAACTCGACTGCGATCGCTGCGAATTGTGCCGTACGGGGCGGGACTTTCCCGCATCGGGGCACACCGGGCGGGCGGGATCGTCAGAACGTTCGAGAGATCCGGGTCCACAGCGGCTGGTAGTTGATCCAGGCGACCAGGTCGCTGCCGAGCTGTTCGCGGGTGGTGACCGCGTCCCGGTGGTCGATCCGCACCGGCTTCCCGGCCGCCCGCGCTGCCAGCTGGACCTGGCAGGACCGCTCCAGTGCGAGGAACCACCAGGCGGCCGCGTCCACCGAGTCGCCCACGGTCAGCAGCCCGTGGTTGCGCAGCACGATGGCCTTGCGGGGTCCGAGCGCGGCCGCGATCCGGCGGCCCTCGTCCTCGTCCACGACGACCCCGGTGTACGCGTCGTAGAGCGCGTGGTCCTCGTAGAAGGCGCAGGACTCCTGGGTGATCGGCTCCACGAGCTCCCCCAGCGCGGCCAGCGCCCTGCCGTGCACGGAGTGGGTGTGTGCGACAGCGACGACGTCCGGGCGGGCCCGGTGCACCTGCGCGTGGACGGCGAACGCGGCCTGGTTGACGTGCCGGCTGCCCTCGACGACCTGGCCCTCGCCGTTGACCAGGATCAGCTCCTCGGGCCGCAGCCCGTCGAAGGGGGCGCCGAAGGGGTTGACCCAGTAGCAGTCGCCGAACTCCGGGTCGCGCGCCGTGATGTGCCCGGAGACGCCGTCCTCGTACCCGTACTCACCGAACAGGCGCAGCGCGCCGGCCAGGCGTTCCTTGCGGTGGACGCGTTCCTCCTCCACGGAGGCGTGCACGGGCGGCATGGCGAAGTGGAGCTGGTCCACGGGTACGGGTGTGGGTTCGGGCATGGCGACTCCTCGGGTGCTCCCGGGCGTACGGGATCAGGCGTACGGGATCGGAAGTTACCGCCGGTCGCCGCAGGTGACCAGAGCCGTAGGCCATCGATTCGGCCCGGGAACGCGGCGATGCCGCCGCCCGTGGGAACGGACGGCGGCATCGGCGTGAGCTCCTACTCCCACTCGATGGTCCCCGGCGGCTTGCTCGTGATGTCGAGCACGACGCGGTTCACATCGGCGACCTCGTTGGTGATGCGGGTGGAGATCTTGGCGAGGGTCTCGTACGGCAGGCGCGACCAGTCCGCCGTCATGGCGTCCTCGGAGGAGACCGGGCGCAGCACGATCGGGTGACCGTAGGTGCGGCCGTCGCCCTGGACACCGACGCTGCGGACGTCAGCGAGCAGGACCACCGGGCACTGCCAGATGTCACGGTCCAGGCCGGCCTTGGTCAGCTCCTCGCGGGCGATGGCGTCGGCGTCGCGCAGCAGGTCGAGCCGCTCCTTGGTGACCTCGCCGACGATCCGGATACCGAGGCCGGGGCCGGGGAAGGGCTGGCGCTGGACGATCTCCTCCGGCAGGCCGAGCTCCTGGCCGACCATCCGGACCTCGTCCTTGAACAGCTGGCGCAGCGGCTCGACGAGCTGGAACTCGATGTCGTCGGGGAGCCCGCCCACGTTGTGGTGCGACTTGATGTTGGCGGTGCCGGTGCCGCCGCCGGACTCGACGACGTCCGGGTAGAGCGTGCCCTGGACGAGGAAGGCGACCTCGGGGCCGTCCTCCTGGAGGATCTCCAGCTGGGCCTGCTCGAAGACGCGGATGAACTCGCGGCCGATGATCTTCCGCTTCTGCTCCGGGTCGGACACACCGGCCAGGGCGTCGAGGAAGCGCTTCTCCGCGTCGACGACCTTCAGCTTCGCGCCGGTCGCGGCCACGAAGTCCTTCTCGACCTGCTCGGTCTCGCCCTTGCGCATCAGACCGTGGTCGACGTAGACGCAGGTCAGCTGCGAGCCGATGGCCTTCTGTACGAGGGCGGCGGCGACCGCCGAGTCCACTCCGCCGGACAGGCCGCAGATGGCACGCTTGGTGCCGACCTGCTCGCGGATGAGGGCGACCTGCTCCTCGACGACGTTGGTCGTCGTCCAGTTCGGCTCGATGCCGGCGCCGCGGTAGAGGAAGTGCTCCAGGACCTGCTGGCCGTGCGTGGAGTGCAGGACCTCCGGGTGGTACTGGACGCCGTAGAGCTTCTTCTCGTCGTTCTCGAAGGCGGCGACCGGGACGACGTCCGTGGACGCGGTGACGGTGAAGCCCTCGGGGGCGGCGGAGCAGGCGTCGCCGTGCGACATCCACACCGGCTGCTCGGCCGGGGTGCCCTCGAAGAGGGTGGAGCCGGTCTTGGAGACGGTGAGCTCGGTACGGCCGTACTCGCGGGCACCGTTGTCGTCGACGGTGCCGCCGAGCGTGGTGGCCATCAGCTGGAAGCCGTAGCACATGCCGAAGACGGGGACCCCGGCCTCGAACAGTGCGCGGTCGAGCGAGGGCGCGCCCTCGGCGTACACCGAGGAGGGTCCGCCGGACAGGATGATCGCCCGCGGGTTCTTGGCCAGCATCTCGGCCACCGGCATCGTGGACGGCACGATCTCGCTGTAGACCCGGGCCTCACGGACGCGTCGGGCGATGAGCTGGGCGTACTGCGCGCCGAAGTCGACAACGAGGACCACGTCGGTGGTGATGTCGGGGGCGGCGGGGGGTGCTGCTGGCACGGGAGCGGCCTTCCGGCGGTGGAGAAGGGGGGTCGGTTCTTCCGATTCTACCGGCGGCCGGGAGCGGGCTTCGTCGCGCCGGGAGGACGCCGGCCGTCTCACCATCCGGGCCCGGCCTCGGGCCGGGCCCGGCGGGGGTTCATACTGTCCGCATGCGTCAGCACACGATCTTCGTCTTTACCTATGGCACCCGGCCCGCCGGCTGCCATGGTCGTGCTGCTTGAGCAACTGACAAGCAACGTTCCAGGCGCCCCGGGCCGACAGGCCCGGGGCGTTCTGGCGTTCCGGGCCCGGTCGGCCCTCGGGAGCCGCACGCATTCCCCGAGGGAGACCCGCCATGAGCACCACCACCCCCACCCCCGCCAGGACCGCCGCCGAGGTGACCGGCGCGCACACCGACGAGGCCGCGTCCCTGATCGCCGACGCCCGGACGCGCATCGACACCCTCGACGACCGGATCATCGGCCTCGTCCAGGAGCGGATGGCCGTCTCCACCGTCATCCAGGAGGCGCGGATCACCTCCGGGGGCCGCCGGGTCAGCCTCTCCCGCGAGATGGAGATCCTCGGCCAGTACCGGGACGCGCTGGGCAGGCCCGGCACCTCCCTCGCGATGACCCTCCTGGAGCTGTGCCGCGGCCGGGTGTGACGCGCCGCAGGTCAGGCGTACCAAGGGCCGGCAGGGCTGTACGGGCGTATCCCAGTTCGGGTGGACTCTCACCCGTACGGCGCGTGACCGGGCCCCACGGGGCTTCGTTGGTCCCGGTGTCCGTGCCAGCCAGGGGCGGCTGTGGAAAGAGAACCACGCGTGGCTCCGCCGGGGCGTGTGGCGTACTGCACGTACGCCGTGGGACCGCGCACCGGCGTGCGTGACCGGTCGGCAGGGGACAGCAGCCCGGTCACTCGATACGGCCGCCTCCTGGGACGCCAGGGGGCGGCCGCATCTCTGTCCGAGGCCCGGCGCACCTGCCGGCGGGGGCGCGGCTACCGGGTCGCTCGTCGTCCGGTCGCCCAGTACAGCAGGCCGCCCGCCAGCAGCAGCGCCGCCGCGGCGCCCGCCGCCGACGCGGCGCCGGTCCCGGTGGCGGCGAGACGCCCGCCGGTGCCGGATTTCTGAGGCGCCGGGCCGCTGCTCCCCGTGGAGCCGGAGCCGGCCGACGTGGAGCCGGTCGAGGCGGAGCCGGTCGAGGCGGAGCCGCCGTCCGCCGTACCGCCACCGCTGCCGCCGTCGCCACTGCCGCCGGCCGAGCCCGATGTGGATCCCGACGCGGCGGCGTCCGGGTCTCCGGTGCCGGGTGCGTTCAGGACGAGGGAGGCGGTGTTGTTGCTCCGGTCCGGGTCGAACGGCAGCAGCGGGTCCCGCGACCGTGTGTTCCGTACCTCGACCACCCCGGAGGCCCCCGTCACGGCCTCGACGATCTTCAGGTCGAAGTGCAGCGCGAGGTCGGCGTCCTCACGGACGGCCATCGACGTGTCGCACACGTAGCGCGGTGCGCCCGCCTGCTCCTCGCGGTACTCCCCGTCGGCCGCCACGCCCCGGCAGCCGGTGGGCCATGCGGTGACCGAGGCGCCCTCGGGGACGGTGAAGTCGACCGTGGCGACGGGTTCGCCCGAGCGCAGGTCGCCGATCCAGGCCGGTCCGTCGTTGCGGAAGCCGATGTCGGCGCCGACCGTGCTGCCCGGCCGGCCGGCCGCCGTGTCCCCGTACGCGGCGAAGTCGGCGGTGTTCGCGGTACGGAAGTCGATCTCCTGCTGGTTGTCCCGGGGGTCGAGGTCGCTGGAGCGGACGGCCGGGGCCTCCTTGAGCGTGAGCACGTTCCCCCTGGCGCCCGGGGCGGACCGCGCTCCGGGCGCCCCCTCGGCGCCGCGTGGCGCCGGCCCGGCCTCGTTGATGCGGTAGACGAGGGTGTCGCGGTAGGCGCGCGGGGTGGCCCGGAGCACCAGGGGTTCGGCCAGCTCGTAGACGGCGCCCGCCTCGTAGCTGCCCTCGACGGAGCAGAGCGCGGTGGTCCACACGGGGACGCCCTGTCCGGCGTCGTCCTCGCTGTACACGCAGTTCTCGTACCGTTCGGTGAACTCGATGCCGCGCGTGTACATGAGCGTGAGCACGACACCGTCGGCGGCGCGGGTGCCGTGGTTGGCGAAGGCGAGCGGGAACGGCTGGGTCCGGCCCGGCCGGAGCTCCTGCTCCAGCGGGGCCCGCTCCATCACCAGGTCGGGGCCGCCGATCCCGACCCGGGTGGTGAACGGGGCGAAGGTCGCGCCGCTCGCGGTGCCGGTGATCCGGATCGTTCCGGAGTCCCCCTCCTCGCTGCCCGCGGCGGCGCTGACGCGGAGCTCGGGCAGCGGGTTCGTCCCGGGCGCGAGGCCCGCGCCGCGGCAGACGCCGGTCGTGCCGGTGATCTCGCACTCCGCGCCGCCCTCCGCGTCGAAGGCGGCGTCGGCGACGCCCGCGATCCCGCCGAGGTCGAAGGTCACGGTGTACGCGCCCTCGAAGCGGCCGTGCGCCTCGTCCCGGGACAGGTTGTCGACGGTGATCGCCACGGAGGCCTGCCGCGGTCCGCCGCTCGCCGGGTACGGGTACAGCGCGGTCTCGGCCGGGCCGCCGAAGCCCATGACCGGACCGGCGGCGCGGGCCGGGGCGCTCAGCGCGAGCGATCCGGCGGCCAGCAGGCCGGCGGCGGCGAGAGTGCCCGCGGCGCGGCGCAGGGCGGCTCTCGGGGTCGTGCTTCTCATCGCGGGACCTTCTGGGGGGGTCGGTGGAAACCGTGCGGCTGCCGTGGCAGCGATACGAGTTCGACCCCGGGACCGTACGAACAGTTGCGCGGGTCCAGGTCACGGATTGAGCACGTCAGGGCGGAGGCGGCGAGGGGAATGTGAGCGGCGTCACATAAGGATTATGTGCGTCCGGGGACAACCATCCGGCGGCCCGGCAGGTCATGCATGCGGAACCACCGGTCACATCCGTAACGCGGCTTCACCGGTAGAGCGTGAGGGGCTGCACTCGGAGGGGGGTGCAGCCCCTTCTGCTGTCTCCCGCCCGAAGGCTCAGGCCGTTGTCTTCGGCGGTACCACCGGCATCCCCAGGAACGGCAGCCTCAGCGCGCCGAACGCCTCCTTCGGGACGGCCGGCGCCTGCGGCTCGACCGCCGCCAGCCGCTCGTACGCCTCGCCCTGCGCCGGGCGGGGGTCACGCTCGCCCTTGTTGGGCCAGAACGACATGGCCCGCTCCGCCTGCGCGGTGATGGTCAGCGACGGGTTGACGCCGAGGTTGGCGGAGACCGCCGAACCGTCGACGACCGAGATGCCCGGGTGGCCGAACAGCCGGTGATACGGGTCGATGACGCCCTCCTCGGCACTCGCGCCGATCGCGCAGCCGCCGAGGAAGTGGGCGGTGAGCGGGGTGCCCACCAGCTCGCCGATGTTGGAGCCCGGGAAACCGTTGATCTCCTCGGCGAGCAGCGACGCGCTCTGCGTCGCCTCGGCGATCTGCGTCGGGTTGGGGGCGCCGTGGCCCTGGCGGGCGGTGAGCAGTCCCTTCCCGATGCCGCGGGGCTTGCGGTACGCGGTCAGGGAGTTGTCCAGTGACTGCATGACGAGCCCGATGATGGTCCGCTCCGACCAGCGCCGGTTGGAGAGCGAACGCAAGGCGAGCGTCGGGTGCTTGGTGATGTTGCCGAGCCAGGCCAGCACCCGGTGGGTGCTGTAGGGGACCTGGAGGATGGTCAGGCCGCCCATCGCGTTCGACCCCTTGCCGTAGCGGACCGGTTCGATGTGGGTGTTCCCGTCGGGGTGGATCGACGAGGTGATGGCGACGCCCTTGGTGAAGTCGGGCTTGGTGCCGTGCTTCTTGCGGTAGCGGCGCTCGGAGGTCTGCGCGCCGACGAGGCCTTCCGAGTTGGTCCGGGTCAGCTCGCCGAGGCGGGCCGATATCCGCGGCAGCAGTCCCCGGTCCTTCATGGTGTGCAGCAGGGTCTGGGTGCCGTACGTGCCGGCCGCGACGACCACCTTCCGTGCGCGCAGCGGGGTGGGCTTCGCCTTCCCGCGCCGGTCGGTCGGCACGGTGGAGACGCGGTAGCCGCCCTCCGGGTGGTCCGTGATCCCGACGACGGACGTCATCGGGTGGATGACGGCTCCGGCCTTCTCGGCGAGGTGGAGGTAGTTCTCGTTGAGGGTGTTCTTCGCGCCGTGCCGGCAGCCGGTCATGCACTCGCCGCACTCGGTGCAGGCCTTGCGGGCCGGGCCCGCGCCGCCGAAGTACGGGTCGGCGACGGTGCCGCCGGGCTTCGCCCTCGCCGTCCCGTCGGCGTCCTTGCCGTCGCCGAAGAAGACGCCGACCGGGGCGAGGTGGAAGGTGTCACCGACGCCCATCGCCTCGGCGGTCGCCTTCAGATGGACGTCGGAGGGGGTCATCGTCGGGTTGAGCCTGACCCCGAGCATCCGGGTGGCCTGGTCGTAGTACGGCTTAAGTTCGTCCTGCCAGTCGGTGATGTGCGCCCACTGACCGTCCTCGAAGAACGGCGCCGGGGGCACGTACAGCGTGTTGGCGTAGTTGAGCGAGCCGCCGCCGACACCCGCACCGGCCAGCACCATCACGCTGCCGAGCAGGTGCACGCGCTGGATGCCGAAGAGGCCGAGGGCGGGGGCCCAGAGGTAGTTCTTCAGGTCCCAGGAGTTCTTGGGCAACGTGCCGGGGGTGAAGCGGCGGCCCGCTTCCAGGACGCCGACCCGGTACCCCTTCTCGGACAGCCGCAGCGCCGACACCGCGCCGCCGAAGCCCGAGCCGACGATCAGCACGTCGTAGTCGTACGCGGCGTCGTCATCGGCCAAGCCGGCCGGTCCGGCCTGATTCTGGGCAGGGCTGTCCTGGGACATGGCTCTCCTCGGTACGAAAAGGACAGGAATGCTGCGGTGGGGCGGGGGTCAGCGCAGGCGGAAGGCCTTCATCGCCTTGAGGCTGCGGCTCATGAACGCCGCGTACTTCGCGTCGTCCATGCCGAAGGACGGGGCGAGCGGGATCAGCCGCTGCTGGGCGACGGTCTGGGCCTCGGTGTACTTGAGGATGCCCTCGGAGCCGTGACGGCGGCCGAGTCCGGAGTCCTTCATGCCGCCCATCGGGGACTGCACGCTGCCGTACGCGGGGGCGTACCCCTCGTTGATGTTGACCGTGCCGGTCCGCAGCCGGGCGGCGACCCGGTGGCCGCGGCGGCCGTCCTTGGTCCAGACGCTCGAGTTGAGGCCGTACGGGGTGGCGTTGGCGAGGGCGATGACCTCGTCCTCGTCACTGAAGCGGTAGACGGAGACGACCGGGCCGAAGGTCTCCTCGGTGCAGACGGCCATCGGCGCCTCGACGCCGTCGAGGATGGTCGGCTCGTAGAACAGCGGGCCGATGTCGGGCCGGGCGACGCCGCCGGCCACCAGCTTGGCGCCCTTCTCGACCGCCTCCGCGACGTGCCGGCTCACGGTCTCCAACTGGCGCTCGCCGACGAGCGAGCCCATGTCGGCGCCGTACGCGAGGGAGGTGCCGAGCCGCATCGCCTTCGTACGGGCGGCGAACCGGGCCACGAAGTCGTCGGCGACGGACTCGTGGACGTACAGCCGCTCGATGGAGATGCAGAGCTGGCCGGCGGAGGAGAAGCAGGCGCGGACGGCGCCTGCGGCGGCCTTCTCCACGTCGGCGTCCTCGAGGACGAGCATGGCGTTCTTGCCGCCGAGTTCCAGCGAGACGCCGACGAGCCGGGCCGCGGCGCCCTGGGCGACCTCGCGGCCGGTGCGGGTGGAGCCGGTGAAGGAGACGTAGTCGGCGTGCTTGACGACCTCGGGGCCGACGACGGGGCCCTCTCCGATGACCACCTGGAAGACCTCGGGCGGCAGTCCGGCCTCGATGAGGAGGTCACGGGCCCACAGCGCGGTCAGCGCGGTCTCCGTGTCGGGCTTCATCACCACGGCGTTGCCGGAGACGAACGCGGGCAGCGCGTCGCCGACGGACAGTTCGAGCGGGTAGTTCCACGGCGCGATCTGGCCGATGACACCGCGCGGCTGGCGCAGCTCGGTCACCTTGGTGAGGGTCGGTACGACACCGGTGTGCCGCTTCGGCTTCAGATAGGCGTGCGCCCTGCGGCCGTAGTGCCGGGCGGCGACGGAGACCGCCAGCACCTCCTCGTGGGCGTGCAGCCGGGCCTTGCCGGTCTCCAGCTGGATGAGGTCGAGGACCTCCGACTGGCGGTCGAGGACGAGGTCGTGGAAGCGCAGCAGCACGGCGGCCCTGGCGCGCACGGACAGCGCGGCCCAGGCGGGCTGGGCGGCACGGGCGCGCTCGAAGGCGGTCGCCACGTCCTCGGGGGTGGACTCGGGCAGGTCGGCCAGCTTCTCGCCGGTGAAGGGTGTGTGGTTGGCCGTACGGCCGGAGCCGACGACACCACGGGTCAGCTGGGCGATCACCTCGGGCGTCACGACGTCGGCGGCCGTGCGCACGCCCGCGGGCGTGGCGGCCACGGGGTTCGAGCCGGTGGGGGCTACAGGGGCCTGCGAGTCCGTCATGAGGGCGAGAGTACGTCGAGCCGGATGCTTTGGGTACCCGTGGGTAACAGCTTTTCACACTCCCCACAACAGCCCTCGGCGGTGAGCGGGCAATCCAGCCAGTGATCACTGGCGGCATAACCGCTGATCAGGGGGTATCTCCCTCGGAGTCACCGGCGCGACAGACCCCGCCGGAGCAGGCCGGGCTCAGTTGGAATCGACCGGCGCGCGCCAGCTGCGCAGCATCGTGTTGAACCGGTCCCGGGTGATGTCCCAGTCGGCCTCCGGTCCCGTCATGTACAGCGCGTACTCGGGGCCGCCCTCCTGCGCGTAGTACATCTGGTCGATGGCGTGCCGTTGCGAGCCGTCCTTCTCGGTCCAGGTGAACTCCCAGATGGATCCGGGGCAGTCCCGGTAGACGTTGGAGTTCATCTCCACGCTCCGGTACTCCGGCAGCCGCTCGCGCAGGCTCGTCTCCAGGTTCTGCATGTGCGTGTACGGGTGCTCGAAGTCGGGCGCCGGGTCCACGCTGACGCGGAGGTAGTGCACACCGCCGTCCGGGGTGTAGTCGATGTTGGTGCCCTCCACCCGGCGCTCCCAGCCGATCGGCATGAGGATGCTGAACCCTGACGGGTCCTCCACCCGCCGCCAGCCGTCCGGTACGCCGTCCTTCACCGGGTCCGACTCGGTCGTGGGAGTCGGAGTGGGCGTGGGAGTGGCTGTCGGGCCGGTGGTGACCGGGCCCGGCGACCGGGTGCCGTGCGAGGCCGTACCGCCGCTGCCGCCGCCCGTGTCCGTGCGGTTCCCGTACATCATCGCGGCGATGCCGGCGCCGCCGCCCACCAGGGCCGCCACCGCGATGACCACGACCGTGGTGCGCCAGCGGCCGCGACCGCGCCGGGTCACCGGTGCGGATCCGGGGACGGGGAGGGGCCCGGGGTAGGGGAACTGGGCCGTGCCGCCGCTCGGCATCCCGCCACCGGAGGTGCCGCCGGGGCCCATCGCGTGCAGGGCCTCCTCAGGAACCCGCTGGGTGGGGACGTACGCCTGGGCCGACCGGGGCGCGCGCCCCTCCATGGCCTCCAGCAGCATCCGCTCCGTCTCCTCGGCCGACGGCCGGTCCTCGGGTTCCTTGCGGAGCAGCGCGGTGATGACGTGGGCCAGCGCGCCGGCCCGTTCGGGCGCGGGCGGTTCTTCGGTGACGACGGCCTGCATCGTGGAGATGGGCGAGGTGCGGCGGAACGGCGAGCGTCCCTCGACCGCGGTGTACAGCGTGGCGCCCAGCGACCACAGGTCGGACGCGGGGCCCGGATCGCCGCCGCGGACCCGCTCGGGTGCCAGGTAGTCGATGGAGCCGACCAGTTCACCGGTCCTGGTGATGGTCGAGTCGCCCTCTATCGCCGCGATGCCGAAGTCGGTGAGCAGCACCCGGCCGTCCCGGGCGAGCAGCACGTTGCCCGGCTTCACGTCGCGGTGCAGCACCCCGGCACCGTGCGCGGCGCGCAGGGCACCCAGCACGTGCAGTCCGATCCTGGCCGCCTCGCGGGGATCGATCTCGCCGGACTCCTTGGCCTGGTCGGCGAGTGACGGGCCGTCGACGTACTGCATGACGATCCAGGGCCGGTTGTCGTACTCGATCACGTCATGGACGGTGACCACACCGGGGTGCGTGATGCGGGCGGCGGCCCGCGCCTCTTTCTGGGTACGCGCGTGCAGCACGACCCGGTCCGCCTCGGCGACGTACAGCCCAGCGGTCAGCTCCTTGACGGCGACGGTGCGGTGCAGCACCTCGTCATGGGCCCGCCAGACCTTGCCCATGCCGCCGCGCCCCAGGACTTCGCCCAGCCGGTACCTCCCGGCCAGCAGCAGTCCCTCTTCCGTGCCCTGCGATCGATCCACGTGTCCCCGCCCCGTTCCTTCGGATGACAGGTTACGGAGGGGAAGTACGGCCACGGAACCTCGCACCGCTCACGAGATCGCACTGTGATGCTTGTCGCTTCGGGACCGCACGCCGTTCTCACGCGTTGTCTTCGCTACGTCACGCGGTAGGAGGCAGTGGCCTGTTGGTAGATTTCGGTCACCTTGTCGCGCTGGTCCTCCGGGCCGATGACCTGGAGTATGTGGTAGCGGCCCTCGACGATCATCACGAGGTTGCGCACGTAGACCTCGCGGCCGCCGGCGTCCTGCCAGGTGAACTGGCCCTCCGCCATGGCCTGTCGGCCGACGTCGATCCGGCGCAGTCCGCTCGCCGACGCCCAGCTGGAGTCGCGGAACTGCTGCAACTCCGGTTCCTTGTTGCGCTGGTAGTCGAGCGGATCGGCCCCGTTCGCCTTCACGGTGTCGCGGCCCGGGACGACGAGGAGGCTGAAGCCGTCGCTGCCGTAACGGATCTGACGGTCCGCGTTGGCCGGGCTGCGCTGCCAGCCCTTGGGCGCCCCGACCTCGAAGCCCTCGGCGTCCTTGCGCAGGGTGTAGCCGGGTGCGAGCGCGACGGCGGAACGGCTGGTCTGCGGCTGCTGTGCGCCGGAGGAGCGCGAGGGGGACGGCTCGCCCGTGTCCTGCCCGCCCGGCTCGGGTGCTGTGGACGCGGTACGGGAGGGACTGGCGCCGGCCCCGGACTCCGTACCGGACTTGGGCATGAACATCACGGCGTACACGATCGCCGCGACCAGGAGCAGCAGGATCAGGACGAGCAGCAGCCGGCCGAGCCGGCGCGGTGCGCGTTCCCCGTCCTGGTGCGGGCGGGGCGGGGTGCGCAGCGCCTTGGGCCCCTTGGGCTCGCGGGGCGGCCTGGGGCTCCTGGGCTCACGCGGCTGGAGCGTGGACCGCTGCGCGGGTTCCAGCCGTTCCCTGGTGTGGCGGTGCCGGCCGTGGGCCGCCCCGCCCCGGCGGCCTCGGCGCTTGCGGACGAGCTCGCCGCGGCGGCGTACGACGGGCAGCCGGGTGGCGTCCGCGGCCGGCAGCGGCACGACGTCGAGACCGGCCTCCGGCTCGGGCGCCGACCGCACGAGGGAGCGCAGCCAGCCGCGCAGTTCCTCGAAGTCCGGACGCTCGGTGGGGTCCTGACGCAGCAGCGACTCGACGACGGGACGCAGAGCGCCGCACTCCTCGGCGAAGGCGGGCGGTTCGCCGCAGACCATCTGGACGAGTTCGGCGGCGTTCTCCTCCGGGTACGGGGCGTGGCCCTGGACGGCGCGGTAGAGCAGCGCGCCCAGCGCCCAGAGGTCGGTGGAGGGGCCGATGGGCGGTGCCAGCTGCCAGTTCTCGTGGACCGGTCCGGCCTGCTCGGGTGCCCAGCGTTCGGTGACCGCGCCGACGACGGCGATCCGGGCCTGGCGGGCGCGCTCGGCGGCGAGGGGGGTGGCGGGGCCGCGGTAGGCGGACGGCTCGCGGCTTCCGGCGACGATCTCGTCCCAGCGGCCCGGGGAGGTGTCCCTGGTGGTGGCCGGCAGGTGCGCGTGGCCCTCCGGGGTGGCGCCCCGGCGCCGGGAGTCGGCGCGCAGGGCGTCCTCGTTGGAGCCACCGGCGGGCACCGGGCGCCCACGGCCGGGACCGTCGTCCCATGAACCGGTCAGATGGAGCCGGCGGGGCGGCGGGCCACCGTCGTCCTCGTCGTCGTACGGGTCCTCGTCGTCATAGAGATCCTCGTCGTCGTACGCCTCCTGGCCGTACGCCTCCGGGGCGCCGGGCAGGCCGAGGGGCTGCCGCGGGTTCGCGGGGCGCTGGACCGGGAGGACGCCGGTGTCCTCGGCCCCGTCCGCACCGGCCCTGCGCTCCTCCTCGCCGACGCGGGCGGCTGCGCGGGCGCCCGCACGGTACGCGGCGATGGCACCCGCCCGCGCGGCCCGCGCCTGAGCGCTGCCGGCGGCCTCGGAGGCGGGGACCGGCACGGAGGCGGGCGGCGACGGCCGGCGCGTGGAGTCCGGCTCACCCGCCCCGTAGGGCTGCGCGGGACCACCCCCGGCCCCTGACTCGATGGCCGCGGCCCCACGGGAGCCGGGCACCTCGGGCGGGCCGTACGGATCGTCGTGCGCGGCCTCGACGGCGGGCCGGCGGTACGGGTCATCGCGCCCCGGCTCGACGGCGGGCGGGCCGTACGGGTCGGGGCCGCCCGGTTCCGTCGTCCCCGGCGGGCCGTACGGGTCGGCGCCGCCCGACTCCACCGCGGGGCCGCCGTAGCCGTCCTCGGCCTCGCCGTCGTCGTCGGCGCGCGGCACGGGCACGTACCCGCAGAGCGCCTCCTCGGCCGCCCCGGCCGCCAGGCCGGTCAGCACGACGCGTCCGTCGTCGCAGATGAGCACCGTGCGCACGGTGATGTTGCGGTGGGTCCAGCCGTGGGCGTGCAGGACGCGCAGCGCGGTGAGGACGTCGGAGCCGATCTCGGCGGCCCGGTACGGATTGAGCGGGCGCTCCGCGAGCAGGGCCGCCAGCGGCCGGGCCGCGACCAGTTCGCTCACGATCCAGAGCGAGCCCGCCTCGGCGAACACGTCGAAGACCTGGTCCAAGCGGGGGTGGTCGGGCACCTGGGCCGCGGCCTGGGCGGCCTCGATGGCGCGCCGCACCGCCGGGTCGGTGGACCGCCGCACCGTGCGCCCACCGGCCCGCCGCGCCGCCGTCGGCAGGCCGTCCGCGTCGAGCACCTCGGCGTCCACGACTTCCGGCAACGGCACCTGACGGACCAGCACCTCCTGGCCGCTGTACGTGTCGAACGCCCGGGTCTCGACCAGCTCGTACGCATCGGACGGGGGCAGCGGAAGGCGGTAGCGGTCGGCAAGTACCCGACCCGCATAGTCGTCCACGACGCCTCCCCAGAGCGCGCTGTCCCCCGGTCACGTTGACCGCACGAAACCGTCAATTGCGGTCACTTACTGTGCGATTGCCCGGTGTCTTCGGCTGCGCACGGTCTTCGAACTCTCACAATACGTGGCAGGAGGCGGCCGCGCGGCAGGGTCGGCGCAACCCGGCCGGGCGGCTTCCCTCAGCCGAGCGGCTTGAACGTGTCGAACGCCGTCTTGCGCATCGCCCGGCACTCCGCGCCGTCCCACGCGTCGGCCTTGCAGCTGATCATGATCGCGTACCCGTGACCGCCGTCGACCTTGAAGCCCCGGTTGAGCACCCGGACCCGCTGGCCCTGCTGCGTGCGCTCGAACTGCCAGTCGGCGACGGTCGGGTAGCCGTTGTACTGGACCTTGTTTATGCCGAGGTGGTGGTAGCCGTTGCTGGTGCCCGCGACGGCGGCCCTGGCCGCGTTCCAGGCTGCCGCGGCGTCGCCGCCGGGCGAGTCGGTGTAGTCGACCTGGATGCGGGGGAAACCGCCGCTGACGTTGTAGATGGCACCGGAGTTGGCGCCCGCCGTCTTGTCGAAGCGGAAGCCCTCGGGCATCGCCATGGAGAAGTGGAACTGCTCGTTCTTCACCACCTTGTAGCCGGCGGGCACGGCGCCATCCTTCTTGTCGCCCTGCGCGTCGTCCGACCCCTTGCCCGAGTCGTCGCTCGCGCCCCGGCCGTCGTCCTTCCCCTGCTCGTCCTTGTCCTGCTCCTTGCCGCTGCCCTGCTCGGTGTCGGCGGAGCCGCCGGAACCTCCGGAGCCGCTGCCCGCGGAGGTTCCGGCCGAGGCGGACGTGCCGTCCTTGGCCTTGCCCGCGTTGCCGGAGCCCTGGTCGTCCCCGCCGAGCGTGAGGGCGAGGACCGTGCCCAGCACGGCGAGCACGATGACGGCGGCGATGATCGCCAGCGTGCGGCGCGGCACCACGTCCGTCAGAGACGCGCGGGGAGGGCTGACCGGTGAGGTGGACGGACGCGGCGGCGGCACGGCGCCCGAAGGGGAGGCCGTGGCCGTCTTGGGTGCCGTGACGGGCCGGGCCGGAACGGAGGCCACGGCGGCGGCTGCGGCAGCGGCGGGTGCCGACTTCGCGTTCCGCGCGGAGCGCAGCGCCCCGCGCAGCCGGTCGCGGGTGCCCTCGCCCGTCTCGCCGGACTTCTGCGGCGCCCTGGGCGGGGCGTCGGCCACGTTCTTGGGGAGCGCCATCACCTGGGTGGCGTCCGCAGGCGGCGGAACCGGAACCGCCGGCTCCTCCGGGGCGTCGATCACATGGTTGAGCAGGGCGCGCGCGCCCGCGTCGTCGAGCCGCTGCTCGGGGTCCCGGGCGAGCAGCCCGTAGATGACCTCCTCCAGCGGGCCCGCGTTCTTCGGCGGGTCCAGCGGCTCGGTCATCACGGCGGTCAGGGTGGCGATAGCCGACCCCTTGTCGTACGGCGGGCAGCCCTCGACGCTCGCGTACAGCAGTCCGCCGAGCGACCACAGGTCCGCGGGCGGGCCGGGCTTGTGGCCGCGGGCCCGCTCCGGCGAGATGTACGAGGGGGCGCCGACGAGCATGCCGGTCGAGGTGACCGACGGGTCGCCCTCGACCTGGGCGATGCCGAAGTCGGTCAGCACGACCCGGCCGTCCTCGGCGATCAGCACGTTGGACGGCTTCACGTCGCGGTGCAGGATGCCTTCGCGGTGCGCCGAGCGCAGCACGTCGAGGATGGCGAGGCCGACCTCGGCCGCCCGTCTCGGCGTCAGGACGCCGTCCTCGCGCACCGCCTCGGCCAGCGACTTGCCCTCGATGAGTTCCATGACGATCCACGGCCGGTCGTCCTCGTCGACCACGTCGTAGACGGTGACCGCGCCGTTGTTGCGGATCCGGGCGATCGCCTTCGCCTCGCGCAGGGTGCGCGTGATGAGCCGGCGCTTCTCGTCGTCGTCGATGGCTGAGGGGAACCGCAGTTCCTTGACCGCGACCGTGCGGCCCAGCGTCTCGTCGACGGCGCGGTGGACCGTGCCCATCCCACCCCGGCCGAGCACCTCTCCGAGCCGGTACCGCCCCGCGAGAAGACGTCCGTCCTTGTCCCGTTGGGGCTCCCGTGCCTGCTCAGCCTCCGACATGCGTCCCCTCTGCGATCAACCCGCCCTGGCAGAGCGTTCATTGTCCCTCACCCCGGGACCGGTCCTGGTGCCGGGTCCGGGGACCGTCCCGACGGGGCCGGCGGGAGGGATTCCCGGCCTGCCCGTACGGGGCGGTCCGCCAACGCACCGCGCCTGCGGACCCCTGCCCAGCGAACCACATCTCACGCGGGCACACCCCTGCCTACCACGGCTCGTCGTGGACAGCGACGCTCCGGACCACCGTATTCCCGGCGCGATCCGCCGTCGCCTCGTGCCGGCGGGGGCAGTTGGACACGGGCCCGCCTCCCGGCCGGACGCGGCACTAGATCGGCACGATGTCCGGCGCCCCCAGCCGCGCCGCGTCCGCCGTCAGGTCGTCGGGCTGGCGCTGCGACTCCCGTTCCGCCTCGACCCGCTTCTCGTAGTGCGCGACCTCGCGCTCGATCCGGCCCTCGTCCCAGCCGAGCACCCGCGCCATCAACTCCGCGCACAACTGGGCGGACCGCGTGCCCCGGTCGAAGGTCTCGATGGAGATCCGGGTGCGCCGGGTCAGTACGTCGTCGAGGTGGCGCGCGCCCTCGTGGGAGGCCGCGTACACGATCTCGGCCTTCAGGTAGTCGTCGGCGGACGGCAGCGGTTCACCCAGCACCGGATCGGCGACGATCAGCTCCAGGATCTCCTCGGCCATGGAGCCGTACCGGTTCAGCAGGTGCTCCACCCGGGCGACGTGGAGGCCGGTCCGGGCCGCGATCCTGGCCCGGGCGTTCCACAGGGCCCGGTAGCCCTCGGCGCCCAGCAGCGGGATGTCCTCGGTGACGCACTCCGCGACGCGCTGGTCGAGGCCGTGCACCGCCTCGTCGACGGCGTCCTTCGCCATCACCCGGTAGGTCGTGTACTTACCGCCCGCGACGACGACGAGGCCCGGCAGCGGGTGCGCCACCGTGTGCTCGCGCGACAGCTTGCTGGTCGCGTCCGACTCGCCCGCCAGCAGGGGCCGCAGGCCCGCGTAGACGCCCTCGACGTCGTCCCTGGTCAGCGGGGTGGCCAGGACCGAGTTGACGTGTTCGAGCAGATAGTCGATGTCCGCGCTGGACGCGGCCGGATGCGCCTTGTCCAGGTCCCAGTCGGTGTCCGTCGTCCCGACGATCCAGTGCCGTCCCCACGGAATGACGAAGAGCACGGACTTCTCGGTCCGCAGGATCAGGCCCGTGGAGGAGTGGATGCGGTCCTTCGGGACGACCAGGTGGATGCCCTTGGACGCCCGTACGTGGAACTGGCCGCGCTCGCCGATCAGCGCCTGCGTGTCATCCGTCCAGACGCCGGTGGCGTTGACCACCTGTTTGGCCCTGACCTCGTAGACACCACCCTCCTCGGCGTCCTCCACCCGGGCGCCGACGACACGTTCACCCTCCCGGAGGAAGCCGATCACCCGCGCCCGGTTCGCGACCTGCGCGCCGTACCCGGCGGCGGTGCGCACCAGCGTCGCCACATAGCGGGCATCGTCCATCTGGGCGTCGTAGTACTGGAGGGCGCCCACCAGGGCGTCCCGCTTGAGGGCGGGCGCGACCCGCAGGGCCTGGCCACGCGAGAGGTGCCGGTGCATGGGCAGTCCGCGGCCGTGGCCGGACGACACCGACATCGCGTCGTACAGCGCGACGCCCGAACCCGCGTACAGCCGCTCCCAGCCCTTGTGCTGCAACGGGTAGAGGAACGGCACGGGTTTCACCAGGTGCGGGGCCAGGCGCTCCAGCAGCAGCCCGCGCTCCTTCAGTGCCTCGCGGACGAGCGCGAAGTCGAGCATCTCCAGATAGCGCAGTCCGCCGTGGATCAGCTTGCTCGACCTGCTCGACGTGCCGGACGCCCAGTCGCGCGCCTCGACCAGCCCGGTCGAAAGTCCTCTCGTCACCGCGTCGAGCGCTGTCCCGGCGCCGACCACGCCCGCCCCCACGACCAGCACGTCCAGTTCGCGCTCGGCCATCGCGGCGAGCGCCTCGGCGCGCTCCGCGGGTCCCAGTGTCGCTGTCCTCACTGCTGCCTCCCGGTAGATCGGGGTGGTCCGGCACGGGGATGCGGTCCGACCGCGGGGTCGAATGCCCGTGCCCACCTCTCGATTCTGTCCGGGCTCGGCGACTTCAGCCACCGCCTGTGGACAACACCCGGACGATCACGAGCCCACAATGCGACATATAGGTCATATTTACGCCTAGTCTGACATTGCGCTGTCCACAGCGGTTGCGCTTTCTGTCCTCATGGTCTTAGGGAAGGACGGCCACCCACGTGCCTGCAGACCTCGCCGTCATCGGACTCGGTCACCTCGGCCTGCCCCTCGCCCAAGCCGCCGTCGCCGCCGGTATCCAGACCATCGGCTACGACACCGACCCCCGGGCCTTCGCGGAGATCTCCGCGGGCCGCACCCCCGTCGAGGGATCGCTCACCGCGTCCGACATCCGCCGGATGCTCTCGGGTGGCTTCCGCCCCACCACCAACCAGGCCGAGCTGGGCCGGGTCCGTACCGCCGTGATCTGTGCGCCCACCCCGCTCGGCCCGGACCGCACCCTCGACCTCACCGGCGTGGGCGACGCCGCCCGTGCCCTCGCGGCTCGGCTGCGCCCCCACACCACGGTGCTCCTGGAATCGGCCGTGCCCCCCGGGAGCACGGAGAACTTCCTGCTCCCCCTCCTCGAAGAGGGCTCCGGCCTGCGCGGCGGACGCGATTTCCACCTGGCCCACTCCCCCACCCGGCTCGACCCCGGCAACCGCGCCCACGTCTACGCCAACACCCCCAAGGTCATCGGCGGCCTCACTCCCGCCTGCACCGAATCGGCCGCCGCCTTCTACGGCCGGCTCACCGACAAGGTCGTCCGCGCCCGCGGCCCCCGCGAGGCCGAGATGACGAAGGTCCTGGAGACCAACTTCCGGCACGTCAACATCGCGCTCGTCAACGAGATGGCGGTGCTCTGCCACGACCTCGGCGTCGACCTGTGGGACGTCATCAGGTGCGCCGAGACCAAGCCCTTCGGCTTCCAGCCCTTCCGCCCCGGCCCCGGCGTCGGCGGCCACGGCGCCCCGGTCGACCCGGGCTACCTCCCGTACAACAGCCGCACCCCCGGACACCCGCTGCGGATGGTCTCGCTCGCCCAGGAGATCAACGACCGGATGCCGCAGTACGTGATCCAGCGCTGCGCCACCCTCCTCAACGAGCACGGGAAATCCGTCCGGGGCGCCCGGATCCTCCTCCTCGGCGTCACCTACAAGCCCGATCTCGCCGACCAGGAGGCCTCCCCCGCGCGCGAGATCGCCACCCGGCTGATGGACATGGGTGCCCAGATCGGCTACCACGATCCGCACGTCCTGGACTGGCGCGTACGTGAACTCCCGGTCCCCCGCGCCGACTCGCTGTACGAGGCCGCCTCCAGCGCCGACCTGACGGTCCTGCTCCAGCACCACCGCACCTACGACCTCCAAGGACTCGCGGTGAAGGCGCAGCTCCTCCTGGACACGCGTGGCGCGACCCCGGCGGGGGCCGCACACCGGCTCTGATCGCAGTTCCCCCAAGGATTTCTGTGGGCCGATGTCGGAACCGGCTGCTAGCCTGCGGCGTCACTCATCGCACACTCGTGCGCCACAGTCCCAGGGGGAACCCAAAATGAGCACGCCCGTACCACCGCCGAACCAGCCGTACGACGCCCAGCCGCAGCCGCAGCCGGGCAACCCGTACGCCGCCCAGCCCGGCCAGCCGCAGCCCGGCCAGCCCGGCGCCCCGACCGGCAACCCGTTCGCGGGTCAGCAGCCGGCCGGCGCCCCGTTCGGCGGCGGCGCACCGTTCGCTCCGGTGGCACCGGCGCGCAACAACGTCGGGCTCGGTGTGCTCGTCGCGTTCGTGGCGGCCCTCGTCGCGGCCGGGATCTACGGCGGGATCATCGGCGCCACGGAGCACGAGATCGGCTACGCGGCCGTGGGTGTCGGCGCCCTCGTCGGCTTCGCCGCCGGCAAGCTCGGCGGCCGCAACCCCGCCCTGCCGGTCATCAGTGGCGTCTTCGCGCTGCTCGGCGTGTACCTCGGTCAGCTGCTCGGTGCGGCGATCCTGCTCAGCGACATCGTCCCGCTCTCGGTCACCGAGATCTTCTTCGACCACTTCAGCGACCTGAACACGGCGTGGAAGGAAGAGATCGACTTCATCGGCGCCCTCTTCTTCGTGGTCGCGGCCGTGGTGGCGTTCTCCACCGCCCGCAAGACGTCCGACTAGTCGGACCGCGGGCACCGCACACGGGAGGGCCCGGACCGCGATCGCGGTCCGGGCCCTCCCGTCATGTTCCGTGCGGTCAGCGCCGGTGCTGCGAGTCCGCCACCGTCACCTCGACGCGCTGGAACTCCTTGAGGTCGCTGTACCCCGTCGTCGCCATCGCGCGGCGCAGCGCGCCGAAGATGTTCATCGAGCCGTCGGGGGTGTGCGAAGGACCGGTGAGGACCTCCTCCGTCGTGCCCACGGAGCCGAGGTCGACCAGCTTGCCGCGCGGCACGTCCTCGTGGACGGCCTCCATGCCCCAGTGGCGGCCGCGGCCCGGCGCGTCCGTCGCGCGGGCGAGCGGGGAGCCCATCATCACGGCGTCCGCGCCGCAGGCGACGGCCTTCGGGATGTCGCCGGACCAGCCGACGCCGCCGTCCGCGATCACGTGCACGTACCGGCCGCCGGACTCGTCCATGTAGTCACGGCGGGCACCGGCCACGTCGGCGACCGCGGTGGCCATCGGGACCTGGATGCCGAAGACGTTGCGCGTGGTGTGCGCGGCGCCGCCGCCGAAGCCGACGAGGACACCGGCCGCGCCCGTACGCATCAGGTGCAGGGCCGCGGTGTACGTAGCGCAGCCGCCGACGATGACCGGGACGTCCAGCTCGTAGATGAACTGCTTCAGGTTGAGCGGCTCGGCCGCACCCGAGACGTGCTCGGCGGAGACCGTCGTCCCGCGGATGACGAAGATGTCCACACCCGCGTCGACGACGGCCTTGGAGAACTGCGCGGTGCGCTGCGGGGAGAGCGCGGCGGCGGTGACGACACCGGAGTCGCGCACCTCCTTGATGCGCTGCCCGATCAGCTCCTCCTGGATGGGGGCGGAGTAGATCTCCTGGAGCCGGCGGGTCGCGGACTCGACCGGCATCTCGGCGATCTCGTCGAGCAGCGGCTGCGGGTCGGCGTGCCGGGTCCACAGGCCTTCCAGGTTGAGCACGCCGAGGCCGCCGAGCTCGCCGATGCGGATGGCGTGCTGCGGGGAGACGACGGAGTCCATGGGGGCGGCCAGGAACGGCAGCTCGAAGCGGTAGGCGTCGATCTGCCAGGCGATCGAGACCTCCTTCGGGTCGCGGGTCCGGCGGCTCGGGACGACGGCGATGTCGTCGAATGCGTATGCCCGGCGGCCGCGCTTGCCGCGCCCGATCTCGATCTCAGTCACGATGGTGTGGCCTTTCCCTCTACGTCTGCGCTGTCCAGTATCCCCGACGCACCAGCGAGCCCGACCGCGACATGGGGGGTGGGTGAAGGAGCGGGGCTGGGTGCGTGCGGCTGCAGGGCGGAGGAGGGAGGCAACGCGGAGCGTTGTGGACCGACGTCAACGCCGCAGATGCGCGCACCCAGCCCAGCGACGCCCCCCAAGTCGCGGTCGGGCTGAGGGCGGTCCCGGGAACCCCGGACCGCCCCTCACCTGCGCTGTCGCCTTACTTCCTGCTGTAGTTCGGTGCTTCGACCGTCATCTGGATGTCGTGCGGGTGGCTCTCCTTGAGACCCGCCGAGGTGATCCGTACGAAGCGGCCCTTGCTCTCCATCTCGTCGACGGACGCCGCGCCCACGTACCCCATCGTCTGGCGGAGTCCGCCGACGAGCTGGTGCAGCACGTTGCCCAGCGGGCCGCGGTAGGGCACCTGGCCCTCGATGCCTTCGGGGACGAGCTTGTCGTCGGAGGACACCTCGGCCTGGAAGTAGCGGTCCTTCGAGTACGAGCGGCCCTGTCCGCGGGACTGCATCGCGCCCAGCGAGCCCATGCCGCGGTACGACTTGAACTGCTTGCCGTTGATGAAGAGCAGCTCGCCCGGCGACTCCTCGCACCCCGCGAGGAGGGAGCCCAGCATCACGCTGTCGGCACCGGCGGCGAGCGCCTTGCCGATGTCGCCGGAGTACTGCAGGCCGCCGTCGCCGATGACCGGGACGCCCGCCGCGCGGGCGGCCAGTGCGGCCTCGTAGATCGCGGTGACCTGCGGGACGCCGATGCCGGCGACCACTCGGGTGGTGCAGATCGAACCGGGGCCGACGCCCACCTTGACGCCGTCCACGCCGGCGTCGATCAGGGCCTGGGCGCCGTCGCGGGTCGCGACGTTGCCGCCGATGACGTCCACGTCCACGGCCGACTTGATCTTCGCCATCCAGTTGAGGGCGTTGCTGTTGTGGCCGTGCGAGGTGTCGACGATCAGGAAGTCCACCCCTGCCCCGGCCAGCGCCTGGGCGCGGTCCAGTGCCTCCGGGCTGGCGCCGACGGCCGCGCCGACGAGCAGGCGGCCCTCGGCGTCCTTGGCCGCGTTCGGATACTGCTCGGCCTTCTTGAAGTCCTTGACCGTGATGAGGCCCTTGAGGATGCCCGCCTCGTCGACCAGCGGAAGCTTCTCGATCTTGTGGCGGCGCAGCAGCTCCATGGCGTCCACGCCGGAGATGCCGACCCGGCCGGTGACCAGCGGCATCGGCGTCATGACCTCGCGCACCTGGCGCGAGCGGTCCGACTCGAAGGCCATGTCGCGGTTGGTGACGATGCCGAGCAGCTTGCCCGCCGGGTCGGTGACCGGGACGCCGCTGATGCGGAACTTGGCGCACAGCGCGTCGGCGTCGCCGAGCGTGGCGTCCGGGCTGACCGTGATCGGGTCGGTGACCATGCCGGACTCGGACCGCTTCACGAGGTCGACCTGGTTGACCTGGTCCTCGATCGAGAGGTTGCGGTGGAGTACGCCGACGCCGCCCTGACGGGCCATGGCGATGGCCATGCGGGCCTCGGTCACCTTGTCCATCGCGGCGGAGAGCAGCGGGATGTTCACGCGTACGTTCCGCGAGATGAGCGTCGAGGTGTCGACCGCGTTCGGCAGCACCTCGGATGCGCCGGGCAGCAGCAGCACGTCGTCGTATGTCAGCCCGAGCGTCGCGAATTTCTCGGGCACTCCGTCGACGTTTGCAGTCATGACACCTTCCCCAAATGGCCTTGATCGGTGCGGATGTCCATGCTAACGGCCTCCGGGGGTGTCTCATTCCACGGGCAAGATCACCGGGAGGTTCTGTAGCTTCCTACGGGCCCGGGCAGGGCTCGTCGTCACTGTTCCGCGAGCGCCCGCAGCCGACTGAGCGCGCGGTGCTGGGCGACCCGGACGGCGCCCGGCGACATGCCGAGCATCTGTCCGGTCTCCTCGGCGGTGAGCCCGACGGCGACCCGCAGGACCAGCAGCTCGCGCTGGTTCTCCGGCAGGTTGGCGAGGAGCTTCTTGGCCCAGGCGGCATCGCTGCTGAGCAGCGCCCGCTCCTCGGGCCCGAGCGAGTCGTCCGGCCGCTCCGGCATCTCGTCGGAGGGCACCGCGGTCGATCCCGGGTGCCGCATCGCGGCTCGCTGGAGGTCGGCCACCTTGTGGCCGGCGATGGCGAAGACGAAGGCTTCGAAGGGTCTGCCGGTGTCCTTGTACCGCGGCAGCGCCATGAGCACCGCGACACAGACCTCCTGCGCGAGGTCCTCCACGAAGTGACGGGCATCACCGGGCAGCCGGTTCAGCCGGGACCTGCAGTAGCGCAGCGCGAGGGGGTGGACGTGGGCCAGCAGATCATGGGTGGCCTGCGCGTCGCCCTCGACGGCGCGATGCACCAGGGCACCGATCACCGTCGTTCCGTCCTCGCGCATCGAACCATGGTGCCCCGGCGCCGCGTCATCCGCGGCACCGCGTCCGTAGTTGTGCACTGAAGCGTTATGAGCGGGTGCGCCGGAAGTCATGTCCTGCGCCCTCCCCTTCCGCTCGACCGAATCGTTCCCGAGGAACTCCACGTCTCAAGGATGCGTCATCGGCCGGGAAGCGTCACATGCCGCGGGGCGGCGGGCTGCACGGGCGGGGTACGAGCGGGTCGTGTCCGGGGAGACGTCCCGGCTCCGCACCCCTGGCCCGGGGTCGCCCCGTCCGCCCGCGAGCGGACGGGGAATCGATCGGTGGCCGCTCACGGCCGGCCCTCAGCGGACCAGCCCCCAGCGGAAACCGAGCGCCACCGCGTGAGCGCGGTCCGAGGCGCCGAGCTTCTTGAACAGGCGCCGGGCGTGCGTCTTCACCGTGTCCTCGGAGAGGAACAGTTCACGGCCGATCTCCGCGTTGGAGCGGCCGTGGCTCATCCCCTCGAGCACCTGGATCTCACGCGCCGTGAGCGTGGGGGCCGCACCCATCTCGGCCGACCGCAGCCGGCGCGGGGCGAGCCGCCACGTCGGATCGGCGAGCGCCTGGGTGACGGTCGCCCTGAGCTCCGCCCGGGAGGCGTCCTTGTGCAGGTACCCCCGGGCCCCGGCGGCGACCGCAAGCGCGACCCCGTCGAGGTCCTCGGCGACGGTCAGCATGATGATCCGCGCCCCGGGGTCGGCGGAGAGCAGCCGACGGACGGTCTCCACACCGCCCAGACCGGGCATGCGTACGTCCATCAGAATCAGATCCGAACGGTCGGCACCCCAGCGGCGGAGGACTTCCTCCCCGTTGGCCGCCGTCGTCACGCGCTCGACGCCGGGCACGGTCGCGACCGCGCGACGGAGCGCTTCTCGGGCAAGCGGGGAATCGTCGCAGACGAGAACGGATGTCATGACCGCCCCCCGCAGCTGATGCGCGTCACCTTGTGCCTCCAGGCTGTTACAAGTCGTCACCTGTGCGGTTGACGCTCTCGGACATCTGCCCGATCGCTTTCTCTGCCAACCGCCTCCGCACTCTCAACGATGGTCACTCGAAAGAGTTACGGGTCGGACAGCCGGGTTCGGCACTCTACGTGAGGGGCCGGGTACGGAGGAGAGCGCCACGGGTCGTCCAGGCGTCAACCGAAACTTCGCACGAACTTATGCCCCATTTAGCGGGTTTTCTTCCCTTTTGCTGGTGTCTGTGACTAGATTCGCAATCAGTCATATTTACATCTACTAACACCGTAGATGTACGGTCATGGGCACGGTACGACGGACGACCACGACGTTTCCGACTCAGCATGGTTTCGAGGGGACAAGCAATGGCAGATTTCTCCCGCCTTCCCGGACCCAACGCCGATCTGTGGGACTGGCAGCTGCTGGCGGCCTGCCGAGGGGTCGACAGCTCGCTGTTCTTCCATCCCGAGGGGGAACGCGGAGCCGCCCGGAGCGCCCGCGAGACCTCCGCGAAAGAGGTCTGCATGCGGTGCCCGGTGCGCGCCGAGTGCGCCGCCCACGCGCTGGCGGTACGTGAGCCCTACGGGGTGTGGGGAGGGCTGACCGAGGACGAGCGCGAGGAGCTCATGGGACGGGCCCGCAACCGGCTGATCAGCGCGGCGGCCCCCTCGTCCCCGCCCGGACACGGCTGACCCCACCGCACCCGATCAGAGCAGAAACGTTCCTTCACTCGCGCGGCCCAGGCCCCTGGGCCCACGGCGGAGCGCTCAGCGGGCGGCCGCCAGCGACAGCTGGTCCAGGGTGGCCGCCACGGCGGGCACCTGCGCGAGGTCGGGCAGGGTCAGCGCGACGATCTCGCGCTCGATGGCGGGCTCCACCGTGACGGTCCTGGCCCCCCGGGGGCGTACCGACTCGATCGCCAGTGCCGGAAGCACGGCCACCCCGAGGCCCGCGCCGACCAGACCGATCACCGCCGGGTAGTCGTCGGTGGCGAAGTCGATCCGCGGGGTGAAGCCGGATGCCTCGCAGACCTCCACCAGCTGCCGGCGGCAGCGCGGGCAGCCGGCGATCCACGGTTCCCCGGCGAGTTCCCCGATGCCCACCTCGTCCCGGTCCGCCAGCCCGTGGCCCTCGGGGACCAGCCCGATCAGCCGGTCGGTGAGCAGGGGCCGCACCACCAGGTCGTCCCACTCGGCGCCCTGCGTGCCGTACCGGAAGGCCAGCGCGATGTCGCAGTCGCCGTCGCGCAGCATCTCCACCGAGCGGGGCGGCTCGGCCTCGACCAGGGATACCCGGGTGCCGGGATGGGCGGCCCGGAGCGCCGCGAGGGCGCCCGGGACCAGGGTGGAGCTGCCGCTCGGGAAGGAGACCAGCCGGACCCGGCCGGCCCGCAGCCCGGCGATCGCGGCGACCTCCTCCTCCGCGGCGGTGAGTCCGGCGAGGATGCCCGAGGCGTGGCGCACGAGCGCCTCCCCGGCCTGGGTCAGCCGCATCTCGCGTCCGGTGCGGATGAGCAGCGTGGTGCCCGCCGAGGACTCCAGGGCCTTCATCTGCTGGCTCACGGCCGGCTGGGTGCAGCCCAGCTCGCGGGCGGCGGCGGAGAAGGAGCCGGTACCGGCCACGGCGCGCAGGACTCGGAGATGACGGGCTTCGATCACCCTTCGAATATAAGGGATTCTTGGGTTGCCTGCGCATTATCGGCGTGCGCCTTTGGGCGGGCACTCGCTACCGTGCGGGCATGACTGCGATGACTGTGCTGACCGTGAACACCGGGCGTGCCGAGGCGGCCTCGTACACCGACGCCCCCAGCGGCGTGACCGGGATCGACAAGCGCCCCGTCGAGGGGCTCATACGGGTCTGCGATCCCGGCCCCGCGGGCGAGGGCGGCAGCGGCCTGGCCGGGGACGCGGTCTGCGACCTGCGCTACCACGGCGGCTCGCACCAGGCCGTGTACGCCTTCGCCCGCGAGGAGCTCGACGGGTGGGAGCGGGAGCTGGGGCGCCCGCTGGCCAACGGCGCGTTCGGCGAGAACCTCACCACGAGCGGGGCGACGGTCAGCGGCGCGCTGATCGGCGAGCGCTGGCGGATCGGTGCCGAACTGGTCCTGGAGGTCACCTCCGGCCGGATTCCGTGCCGTACGTTCGCGAGCCATCTCGACGAGGCGCGCTGGGTCAAGCGGTTCACGCGGGCGGCGGCCCCCGGCGCGTACTTCCGGGTGATCACGCCGGGCGGCATCCGGGCCGGCGACCCCATCGAGATCGTGCACCGCCCGGACCACGAGGTGACGGTGGAACTGCAGTTCCGGGCCGTGACGACCCGGCGTGATCTGCTGCCGCTGCTCCTCCCGGCCGGTGAGGCGCTGCACCCCGCGGCGCTGCGGAAGGCGCGTGCGTACGCGGAGGAGCTCGCGGCGTCCTGACCGCCCGGCGGCCTTGCGGCCGGACCCCCGGCCGCCTGGGGGAACGGTGTCGGGCCCGGTGGGCGGGCGGGTCGTCCCGAGGTCCACGCGGGGCACTAACGTGCCGCGTATGACGACTGCATTGATTACCGGCGCGACCGCGGGCATCGGGGCCGCCTTCGCGCGGCGGCTCGCGGCCGAGGGACACAACCTCGTCCTGGTGGCCCGCGACACCGACCGGCTGCGCGAACAGGCCACCGAACTGCACGACCGGCACGGCATCGAGGCCGAGGTGCTGACCGCGGACCTGTCCACGGACGACGGGATCGCCGCGGTCGAGACCAGGCTGGCCGACCGCAGGCAGTCGGTCGATCTGCTGGTCAACAACGCCGGGTTCGGCAACAAGGGCCATTTCCTCGACGTCTCGATGGCCGACGAGCTGACGATGCTGAAGGTGCACTGCGAGGCGGTGCTGCGGCTGACCTCGGCGGCCGCGGCCGGCATGCAGGAGCGGGGCAGGGGCGGCATCGTGAACGTGGCCTCCGTGGCGGCGTTCGTGCCACGCGGTACGTACGGGGCGTCCAAGGCCTGGGTCGTGCAGTTCACCCAGGGCGCGGCGAAGGACCTCGCCGGTTCGGGGGTGCGGCTGATGGCGCTCTGCCCCGGCTTCGTACGGACGGAGTTCCACCAGAGGGCCGGGATGGGCACCGGCAACATCCCGGGCTGGATGTGGCTCGACGCCGACAAGCTGGTGGCGACGGCGCTGGCGGACCTGGCGCGCGGCAAGTCGCTCTCGATCCCGGACCCGCGCTACAAGGCGTTGATGGGACTGGTGAAGGTGACGCCGCGCAGCCTGCTCGGGGGTGTCACCTCCAGGACCGGCCGCAAGTACGGGCCGCAGTGAACGGCCGGTTACGGCCCGCACGCACGGCAGGCGGTGTTCAAGCCGCGGCCCCCGAAGAGCCCGCGCACGCAAGGGCCCGCACACGCAAGGCCCCGCGCGGGGGCCGCAAGCAAAAAGGTCCGGCACCCCCCAGGGGTGCCGGACCTCGCCGCTTGCGCGGGAAAAGCTGACCGCTAGTGGGAGTGACCGTGGCCGTGACCGGCCTCGGCCTCTTCCTCGGCCGGCTTCTCGACGACCAGGGTCTCGGTCGTGAGCAGCAGCGACGCGATGGACGCGGCGTTCTCCAGGGCGGAGCGGGTGACCTTGACCGGGTCGATGACGCCGGCCTTCACCAGGTCGCCGTACTCGCCGGTCGCGGCGTTGAAGCCCTGACCCTTGTCGAGCTCGGAGACCTTCGAGGTGATGACGTAGCCCTCGAGACCGGCGTTCTCCGCGATCCAGCGGAGCGGCTCGACGGCGGCGCGGCGCACGACCGCGACACCGGTGGCCTCGTCACCGGTCTTGCCGAGGTTGCCCTCGAGGACCTTGACGGCGTGGACCAGAGCGGAGCCACCACCGGAGACGATGCCCTCCTCGACCGCGGCGCGGGTCGCGGAGATGGCGTCCTCCAGACGGTGCTTCTTCTCCTTGAGCTCCACCTCGGTGGCAGCGCCGACGCGGATCACGCAGACACCGCCGGCCAGCTTCGCCAGGCGCTCCTGGAGCTTCTCGCGGTCCCAGTCGGAGTCCGTGGACTCGATCTCGGCCTTGATCTGGTTGACGCGGCCGGCGACCTCGTCGGACTTGCCGCCACCGTCGACGATGGTGGTGTCGTCCTTGGAGACGGTCACGCGACGGGCGGTGCCCAGCACGTCCAGACCGGCCTGGTCGAGCTTGAGGCCGACCTCCTCGGCGATGACGGTCGCACCGGTGAGGGTGGCGATGTCGCCGAGCATGGCCTTGCGGCGGTCACCAAAGCCCGGGGCCTTCACCGCGACGGCGTTGAAGGTGCCACGGATCTTGTTGACGACCAGGGTCGACAGGGCCTCGCCCTCGACGTCCTCGGCGATGATCAGCAGCGGCTTGGAGGCACCGGCCTGGATGACCTTCTCCAGGAGCGGGAGCAGCTCCTGGATCGAGCCGATCTTGCCCTGGTGGATCAGGATGTACGGGTCGTCGAGGACGGCCTCCATACGCTCCTGGTCGGTCACCATGTACGGGGACAGGTAGCCCTTGTCGAAGGCCATGCCCTCGGTGAAGTCGAGGTCCAGACCGAAGGTGTTGGACTCCTCGACGGTGATGACACCGTCCTTGCCGACCTTGTCCATCGCGTCCGCGATGAGCTCGCCGACCTGGGTGTCCTGCGCGGAGAGCGCGGCCACGGCGGCGATGTCGGACTTGTCCTCGATCGGGCGGGCGGTCGCGAGGAGCTCCTCGGACACGGCCTTGACCGCGGCGTCGATGCCCTTCTTCAGGGCGGCCGGGGACGCGCCCGCGGCCACGTTGCGCAGGCCCTCGCGGACGAGCGCCTGGGCCAGGACGGTGGCGGTGGTCGTACCGTCGCCCGCTACGTCGTTGGTCTTGGTCGCCACCTCCTTCACCAGCTGGGCACCGAGGTTCTCGTACGGGTCGTCCAGCTCGACCTCGCGCGCGATGGTGACACCGTCGTTGGTGATGGTGGGCGCACCGAACTTCTTGTCGATGACGACGTTCCGGCCCTTCGGACCGATCGTCACCTTCACCGTGTCGGCAAGCTTGTTGACGCCGCGCTCGAGGGCGCGACGGGCGTCCTCGTCGAACTTCAGGATCTTCGCCATGGAGCTGAACTGTCCTCTCAAAACAAAGAACTGCGCCCCTGCCGCCCGGCTAGTTATCTCGCAGGGGGCCAGGGGCGCAGAACAGAAGCAAACGTAAGGTGAATTACTTCTCGATGATCGCGAGCACGTCGCGGGCCGAGAGGACGAGGTACTCCTCGCCGTTGTACTTCACCTCGGTGCCGCCGTACTTGCTGTACAGCACGACATCGCCGGTCTTGACGTCGAGCGGAAGGCGCTCGCCGTTCTCGAAGCGGCCCGGGCCCACGGCCAGGACGACGCCCTCCTGGGGCTTCTCCTTCGCCGTGTCCGGAATGACCAGGCCGGAGGCCGTGGTCTGCTCGGCGTCGAGCGGCTGGACCACAATGCGGTCCTCGAGCGGCTTGATCGCAACCTTGGTGCTGGTCGACACGATCCGGTCTCCCCCTTCGGAGATCTCACGGGGTTATCAGTCTTGGGTGGCGACCAGGTGGGCCCGTCGTCGCGGGTGCCGGACCTGCTGGTCGCACAGTACTGCTGGCACTCTCCAGTGGGGAGTGCCAGCACTGAGACTATGACCGCGATTAGCACTCGGTCAAGCGGAGTGCCAATTCACGTCCCTCGTGGCGTCGGACTCGTGGCGTCAGAAGGGGGCGCCCTCCGTGAGGCTGCGCCCGTGAAACGTTCCGGTCACCGGCTCGCGCACCCCGCGACCGCGGTCCCGGACGCCCCGCCGTGCCGCGCCGGCCGCCCGTCCGGCCACCAGTGGTGGACCGACGCTCGCACCCGGGAACCGCCGGCCGCCGCAGGGCCGCCGCAGGCGACGACGACCATCGCCCCCGGCGCGCCGTGATCACCGCGCACCGCGGCGGACCCAGCCCCGTGACCGCCGGGCGGCGGGTTCACCCGCTGCGCCGCCTTCCGGCCCAGCCGTTCGATCGGGTCCACCGACTGCGCGCAGCCGGCGGTGGCGGTCAGGAGCGCACCGGCGGTCAGCAGCCCGGCCAGCAGCCGGCGCGCCCTCCTCATACGTAGTCCTCCAGGCGGGCCACGGCGTAACCCTTGTCCGTGATGACCTTCATGACGGACCGGATCAGGTCGGGCATGCTGCCCTTCCAGTCCTTCTCGCCCCGGAAGTGCGTGAGGATGATGTCGCCGGGATGCAGGTCCTGGTCCTCCTCCCGCCACTCCATGTGGTCGGGGAACGCCTCCGCCGCCCACAGCGGCACCGCCGTGATGCCGCAGGACTTGGCGATCCGCAGGGTGTCGCCGTTGTAGTTGCCGTACGGCGGCCGGAAGAGCCGGGGGCGCTCGCCGTACTGCTTCTCGAGGATCTCCTGCTGGTCGCAGATCTCGTGCTTCTGCTCGTCATGGGAGAGCCCGGGCATGTAACGGTGGTTCAGCGTGTGGTTGCCGAGGACGGCCCCGCGGACCTGGGCCTCCTTGAAGTACGTGTAGTTGTCGCGCACCAGGTAGTCGCTGAGGAAGGCGCTGTACGGGATGTTGAGGTCCGACATCATCTTCAGCAGCTCGGGGTCCTTGTCGTCCCCGTCGTCCATCGTCAGGAAGACGATCTTCTCCTTGGTGGGGACCGTGGTGAAGACCGGCGGCAGCGAGGCGTCACCGCCCTCGACCTCGAAGCCCTTGCGGGTGGTGATGTGCGGCTTCACGGCGGGCGGCGCCGGCGGTGTCAGCGGGGTGCTCGCCAGACCCCACTTCTTGGCGGCGACGGCCCGCGCGGCCCGGGCGCGGCTCGCCTTCTCGGCCTGCGCCGCCACGGAACCCGCCGCGCCCGCCGGGGGGCCGCCCGGCTGCCCGGCCTGCGCCGCGGCCGCGCGCCCGGGGTCGACGGGGGCACGGTCGCCGGTCTCGGCCGCACAGCCCGAGCCGACGGCTGCCACCAGGAGGGCGGCGAGTACCGCGTAGCCCGGGCGGCGCCGCAGGTGGCCCTGCCCGCGCTTCCCGCCGCCCTGGCCGGCCGAGTCCACACCTGGTCTGCGCCGCTTCATGGTGAGTTCTTCCTTTTGTCGTACTGGCTGCATGGCGCCGCATCCTGCCAGCCCGGGACCGGGCATCCGGGACGACACAACGCCCACCCCGCACGGTCCCCCGGCTGGCGCGCAGCCGACTGGCCCACAATGGGGCGGGTGAACGCTCTCGCCCCGACCGACCCGTCCGACGCCCCCGACCCCCTCGCCGCCTTCCGGGCCCTGCGCACACCCGAGGGCACCGGGCTGCTGGCCGGGCTGCGGGCGTACGACCCCGCCACCGAACTGGCCACCGCCACCCGGCTGCGCCGCACCCACCCGGCCGCCCTCGTGTCGGCGGCGCTGGGGCAGGCCCGGCTGCGGCAGCGGGCGGAGGCGAAGTTCGGCGCCGAGGACGCGCACCGGATGTTCTTCACGCCGAACGGGGTCGAGCAGGCGACCCGCACCTCGGTGGCCGGCTACCGCGCCCGGCGGTTCGCGGACGCCGGGGTGCGCAGCGTCGCCGACCTCTGCTGCGGGATCGGCGGCGACGCGATCGCCCTGGCCCGGGCCGGGATCTCCGTCCTCGCCGTGGACCGCGACCCGCTGACCGCCGAGGTGGCCCGGGCGAACGCCGCCGCGCTCGGCCTGGAGGCGCTGATCGAGGTGCGGTGCGCCGACGTCACGGAGATCGACACCTCGCCCTACGACGCGGTGTTCGTCGACCCGGCCCGCCGGGGCGGACGCGGCCGGATCTTCGACCCGGAGGCGTACTCCCCGCCCCTGTCCTGGGCGACCGCGGCCGCGCTGAAGGCGCCCACGGCCGCGCTGAAGATCGCCCCGGGCGTCCCGCACGAGGCGATCGGGCCGCAGGCGGAGGCCGAGTGGATCTCGGACGGCGGCGACGTGAAGGAGGCGGTGCTCTGGTTCGGCGAGGGCTTCGAGGCGGGCTCCTACCGCGCGACGCTGCTGCCGTCGGGCGCCACGCTGTCCGCTCCCGCCGCGCTGCCCGCCCCGCCGGTCGGCCCGGTGGGGCGCTACCTGTACGAGCCGGACGGCGCGGTGATCCGGGCGCATCTGGTCGCCGGGATCGTGGAGCGGTGCCACGGGCGGCTGTTCGACGAGATGATCGCGTACGTCACGAGTGACGAGCTGCACGACTCCCCGTACACCGCCGGCTACGAGATCACCGATCAGCTCCCCTTCAACACGAAGCGGCTGAAGGCGCTGCTGCGCGAGCGGGAGGTCGGCGTCCTCACGGTCAAGAAGCGTGGCTCGGCGGTCGAACCGGAGGAACTGCGACGGAAGATGAAGCTTCGGGGCCCCCATGCGGCCACGGTCTTCCTGACCAGGGTGGCGGACGCGCCGACGATGCTGATCGGCCGTCCCGTGACCGGCCCGGAGGCCGGCCTCGGGTGACCGCTGCCCGGCCTCAGGTGCGTGGCCTCACGCACCCGGTCTCAGGTGCGTGGCGTCAGGCGAGGTCGGTCAGATCCTCCGCGTACACCTGCGAGAGCGGCTGCGGACCCACGTACTGCTGGCAGCCGCCAGGGCCGGGTTCAGCGGTGCGCGCCACCCCCCACGGAGATCAGCGGCTCGGGGGCGGGCACTCCGAGCAGCGTCCGCAGGACCCAACGCCGGTGCCGGAAGGCCTTGGTGATGCCGATGAGGCCGATCAGCCAGGCGATGAACCCGAGGCCCATGACCAGGGCCATCAGGCCGTAGGTGTCATCGCCCCGGACGGCGCCCGCCGGGACGGCGAAGCAGGCGTACAGTCCGCAGGCGCAGAGCGCGAAGGAGCCGAGGAGCCAGACCAGGCTCAGGCCCGGCAGCCGGTACGCGGCGTCGCTCGCCGGATCGCGGTCCAACGCCCCCCACTGCTCGAGCAGTCGCCGGACCTCCTGGTCCCGGCGCAGGCCGATGACGACGAGGATGACGGCCGGCACCAGGCAGCAGGCGCCCATGGCCAGCATGATCACACCGAAGACCGCGCTGAAGACGTCGGACGACTGCTCGAAGGCGACGAACGCGGTGCCGATCAGCGCCCAGCCGAGCGCGCCGACCGCTCCCCACGACCACAGCAGCCCGAGGCGGCCGGGACCGATGTGCATCTTCACCAACGCGCCCAGGATGAAGGCCCGGTCGGCGAGCAGTGCTCCCCGGTCGGGCCAGGTGCGTATCTCCACGGGCGGCGGGGACGGCGGCAGCGCCGATCGACTGGACATGGGCCAGACCCTATCGAGCGCCGGACACCGCCCCGACCGTGTGACGACGCGTCAGGCGTTGCGCAGGGCCTCGATGTCGAGGCGCCTCATGCCGAGCATCGCCTTCATGGCGCGGGCCGCCTTGTCCGGGTCCGGGTCGGTCAGGGCCTCGCCGAGACCGGGCGGGATGATCTGCCACGAGACGCCGAACTTGTCCTTGAGCCAGCCGCACTGGCTCTCCTGGCCGCCGTCGGCGGTGAGCTCGTCCCACAGCCGGTCCGCTTCCTCCTGCGAGGCGCACTCGACGGAGAGGGAGACGGCCTCGCTGAAGGGGAACTCGGGTCCGCCGTTGAACGCGATGTACTCGGCGCCCTCCAGCTGGAAGCGGACCGTCATCACCGCGCCGTCCTCGCCCGGCGACGCCGCGGTCCAGCGGGTCACGTCCAGGACGCGCGAGTCGCCGCCGATGACGGAGATGTAGTGGTCCGCCGCCTCCTCGGCCTGGTTGTTGTCGAACCACAGGAACGTGGTGACCTTCTGCATGGTCTTCTCCTCACGCGGGGTACGCGGTGTACTGAGTGCCGTGCAAGGTAGACCGGTCGCGAGCCCGGAACTCATCGGCCCGCCCGGCCCAGGAGCAGCGCCCGTTCCCGTTCGTTGCGGGTGAGCTCCGCCGCCCGTACGAACTCGGCACGTGCCTCGTCCGTACGCCCCATCCGCTCCAGCAGATCCCCGCGGACGCTCGGCAGCAAGTGGTACGCCTTGAGCGCGGGGTCCGCGGCCAGGGCGTCGACCAGGACGAGACCGGCGGCCGGGCCCTCGGCCATGGAGACGGCGACGGCGCGGTTGAGCTCGATCACCGGTGACGGGGTCAGGGCGGCGAGCCGGTCGTAGAGGGCGGCGATGGCGGGCCAGTCGGTGTCCTCGTAGCGCACCGCCCGGGCGTGGCAGGCGGCGATGGCGGCCTGGAGCGCGTACGGGCCCAGGGCCTGCCCCGTCTCCGCGGCCGTGTCGCTCGCCCGGATGAGGGCCGCGAAGCCGCGGCGGATCAGCAGCCGGTCCCAGCGGGCCCGGTTCTGGTCGGCGAGCAGCACCGGGGCGCCGTCCGGCCCGGTCCTGGCGGCGGTGCGCGACGCCTGGAGCTCCAGCAGGGCGGCCAGCCCGTGCACCTCGGGTTCGCCCGGCACCAGCCCGGCCAGCACCCGGGCCAGCCGCAGCGCGTCCTCGCAGAGCCCCGGGCGCAGCCAGTCGTCGCCGGCGGTGGCCGCGTACCCCTCGTTGAAGACCAGGTAGATGACTTCGAGCACCGACCCGAGCCGGGCGGCGCGCTCGGGGCCGTACGGCACCTCGAAGGGGACCTGGGCGCGGCCCAGCGCCCTTTTGGCGCGGACGATCCGCTGGGCGACGGCCGGCTCGGTGGTGAGGAAGGCGCGGGCGATCTCCTCGGTGGTGAGACCGCCCAGCAGCCGCAGGGTGAGGGCGATCCGGGCGTCGGTGGAGAGCACCGGATGGCAGGAGGTGAAGATCAGCCGCAGCAGGTCGTCGTCGATGGCGTCGGGGTCCGCGGCTCCCGGATCCGGTTCGCCCCGGACGCCGTCCAGGTCGCGGCCCATCTCGGTCAGCTTGCGGGCGTACGTCTCGCGGCGGCGTACGAGATCGATGGCGCGGTGCTTGGCCGTGGCCATGAGCCAGGCTCCCGGGTTGTCCGGGACGCCCGACTCCGGCCACTGCTCCAGCGCGGCGACCAGGGCGTCCTGCGCGAGTTCCTCGGCGATGCCCACGTCCCGGACGATCCGGGCGACACCGGCGATGATCCGCGCGGACTCGATCCTGAACACCGTCTCCACCGCGCCCGTTGCCGTCACGGCCACCCATCAGAGCAGCCGCACCGGACGCGGGCAAGCGCGACCCGGGTCCGCTCAGGGTTCGTCGATGGCGCGGACCTCGCAGGTGACGGTCCAGCTCTCCGGGTGCACCTGGAGGAACCTCTTGGCCCACTCCAGCGCTTCCTCCATGTCCTTGCACTGGAGGATGGCGTACCCGCCGACGACTTCCTTCGTCTCGGTGAAGGGCCCGTCGGTGTGGCTGATCCGGCCGCCGGCCCAGTGGACGCGGGTGCCCTGGGCGGTGGGGGTGAGGCCGGCCGTCTCCAGCATCACGCCCGCCTTGTTGATCTCCTCGAACAGGGCGGTGACCCGCTCGTCGAAGCCGGGGTCGGGCTCGAAACCGGCGGCCGCCTGCTCGTCGAGGCGGATGAGGGACATGAAGCGCGGCATGGTGGCTCCTCGGTCGGGAGGGCGGGGACCTCTTCCCCGCCTCTCACCCCTGCGTCGAACGGGAGACAGCCGAATCGACACTTCCCCCCGGAATTCTTCCGAGAATCTTGCCGACCGGCCACCGGGGTGGTCCTCCTCGCCGTGCTGCACCGGCGGCAAGGAGGACCGCGGCACTAGCGGTCGGCGGGCCCGAGGGACTCGAAGCGCCAGCGGTGCACCGGCCGGGTGACGATCGCCGCGTCCGGCTCGGGCAGCTCGGGCAGGTCGTCGCCGTACGCGCCCTCCCACCACGTGAGGACCAGGACGCGGTCCTGCGGGGCGCACAGCAGCTCGCTGCGCAGCGGGGGGCGCGCCAGCTCGCCGGCGCGGGCGCGGGCCCACTCCAGGAGTTCCGCGCCCCGGCCCTCGGTGGCCCGGGCCTCCCACATCAGCGCGACGGTCGTGCCGTTGCCGCTCATGAGTACAGGTTGTCCTTGCTGACCTCGTGCACGTGGTCGTGGGTGTGGTGCGCGCCCGGTACGTGGGTCTCGGTGACCGGCAGCGAGGAGTCGGCCGAGAGCTCCAGGTCGGAGGCGGGCCGGTTGCGGGCCACCATCTCCGCGCCCAGCGCGGCGACCATGGCCCCGTTGTCGGTGCACAGTCCGGGCCGCGGCACGCGCAGCCGGATGCCGGCCCGCTCGCAGCGCTCCTGGGCCAGCGCGCGCAGTCGCGAGTTGGCCGCGACGCCGCCGCCGATCATCAGGTGGTCGACGCCCTCGTCCTTGCAGGCCCGGACGGCCTTTCGCGTGAGCACGTCCACCACGGCCTCCTGGAAGGACGCCGCGACGTCCCGTACCGGCACCTCCTCGCCCGCGGCGCGCTTCGCCTCGATCCAGCGGGCGACGGAGGTCTTGAGGCCGGAGAAGGAGAAGTCGTACGCGGGGTCGCGCGAGCCGCTCAGGCCGCGCGGGAACGCGATGGCCTTCGGGTCGCCCTCCCTGGCGAGGCGGTCGATGACCGGGCCGCCGGGGAAGCCGAGGTGCAGCACCCGGGCGATCTTGTCGAAGGCCTCGCCGGCCGCGTCGTCGATGGTCGCGCCGAGCGGCCGTACGTCGTTGGTGATGTCGGGGGCCAGCAGCAGCGAGGAGTGACCGCCGCTGACCAGCAGCGCCATCGTGGGCTCCGGCAGCGGGCCGTGCTCCAGCTGGTCGACGCAGATGTGCGAGGCGAGGTGGTTCACGCCGTACAGCGGCTTGTTCAGCGCGTACGCGTACGCCTTCGCGGCCGAGACGCCGACGAGCAGCGCGCCCGCGAGTCCGGGGCCCGCGGTGACCGAGATCCCGTCGAGGTCGCGTCCGGTGACGCCGGCCTCCTTCAGGGCGCGCTCGATCGTGGGGACCATGGCCTCCAGGTGCGCGCGGGAGGCGATCTCCGGCACGACGCCGCCGAAACGGGCGTGCGTGTCGACGCTGGACGCGACGGCGTCGGCGAGCAGCGTCGTCCCCCGGACGATGCCGACGCCGGTCTCGTCGCAGGAGGTCTCGATGCCGAGTACGAGCGGTTCGTCAGCCATCAGTCAGTCTCGTTTTCTTGTACGTGCTCTTGTACGTGCTCTTGTACATGGAGGCGCATGACGAGTGCGTCGATGTTGCCCGGCTGGTAGTAGCCGCGGCGGAAGCCGATCGGTTCGAAGCCGAAGCGTTCGTACAGCTTCTGCGCCCGTGTGTTGTCGACGCGGACCTCCAGCAGCACCTCGGCGCACTCGAAGGCCGTGGCGTGCTTCAGCAGATCGGTCAGGAGCTCGGAGCCGAGCCCGCCGCCCCAGTGGCCGCGGGTGACGCCGATCGTCTGTACGTCGGCGAGGTCACCGGCCGCCGCGAGGCCCGCGTATCCGACGATCCGGCCCGAGACCGGGTCCTCGGCGACCACGTAGCGGCGGGTGGCCTGCGGCCCGCGGGCGTGCGCCAGCTCGGACCAGAACATGCCGGCCGACCAGGCGTCGTCCGGGAACAGCTCGTGCTCCAGGTCGAGCACCGGATCGATGTCCCACCAGCGCATCTCGCGCAGCGCTGCGGTCGTGGCGGTCACTTGGGGGTGACCACCTTGTAGTTCTTCGGGACCTGCGCGTCGGGCCTGCGCAGGTAGAGCGGCTGCGGCGGCAGCAGCTCCGTCCCCGCGGCGAGGCGCTCGGCGGCGAGGGCGGCCAGCGCGCCGGCCGCGACGTGCTCGGGCCCGCGCGCGTCCGGGAACGCCTCGGGGTAGAGCACCGCGCCCGCCCCGACGACGGGCAGGCCCGCGAGCCGCTCCGCGATGTCGGCGGGCCGGTCCACGGCGGGTTCACCGGTCCGGGTGAGGGGGTCCTCGTACCGCGCCCAGTAGACCTCCTTGCGGCGGGCGTCCGTCGCGACGGCGAACGGGCCCGCCACCCCTGCCCGCCCCGCGGCGTACGCCAGGGCGTCCAAGGTGCAGATCCCGTGCACGGGCACGGACAGTGCCGAGCCGAAGGTCGCGGCCGTCACCAGGCCGACCCGCAGACCGGTGTACGGGCCGGGGCCGACGCCCACGGCCACGTCGGTCACGGCGTCGAGTTTCACTCCGGCCTCGGCGAGGACCCGGTCGACGGCGGGCAGCAGCAGTTCCCCGTGCCTTCGGGCGTCGACCTGACCGGACTCGGCGACGACGCGGGTCCCGTCGTGCAGGGCGACGGTGACGGCGGGGGTGGCGGTATCCATAGCGAGCAAGAGCACGCAAACAGCCTACGGCTCCGCCGGGGGCGGTACGGCGCCCCGTACGGCGTCCCGGGACGGGGGCGCTCCGGTGCTACCGTCACCCGGTATACGCGGAGTACGTGTAAACGCTTGTACGACATACGACGGTGAAAGAGGCGCACGGTGGCTAGGGGCAGCTCGGGAATCGTGGCCGCGCTCACCGCGGCGGCCGTCGTCGCGGTCGGCTTCCTGGCCTACCAGGCATCGGCGAACGTCCCGGACGACCTCGGCGCCAAGCCGAAGGCGTCCAGCAGCGCCCCGGCCACGGCCGGCAGTGCCAAGCCGAAGCCGAAGAAGGACCCCCTCGCGGTTCCCGCCGCGTCCGGCACGGGGATGCGCGTGGTCTACGCGCTCGGTGACCGCCGGGTGTGGCTGGTGGACGCGAAGAACAAGTCGACCCGGACCTTCAAGGTGATGCCGAGCGCGGTGCAGGCCGCTCCGGGCACCTATCAGGTGACCTCGCGCTCGGGCCGCGTCACGGGCTCCGACGGGGTGCCGATCGAGCACGTGGTCCGGTTCGCGACCAACAAGGACGTGGCCATCGGCTTCAGCGCCGCGCAGGACGGCTCGATGGAGAGCCCGGACCCGACGCTGAAGGCGGGTGGCGTACGGATGTCCCGTGCGGACGGCGGCGCGGTGTGGACGTTCGCCACGGTGGGCGTGAAGGTCGTCGTCGTCCCGTAGGCGCGTTCTCAGCGGCCCGCCCGCCTCGCGACGCCTCTGTCCCGCGCTGCCGTTGCCGAGCCCGGCCCCGCGGACTCAGGCCCGCTTCGTCTTCGGTTCCTTGCCCTTGCCCTTGCCCTCGCGCGGCGCGGGCGCGCCGCCGTGCGGTCGCGGGCAGGGCGGGGTGGAAACCGCGTCGGCCGCCGCTCCGGCGGCGAGCAGGTCTCTCATCGACACCGCCCGCGGGGACGGCTGCGCTTCTCGCTCCGATGTCGGCATGGACGCCTCCTGGGGCTCCGGTGGAAGGCACGGTTAGGCAGACCTAACCTGCTCTCGCCCTCCATGTCACCACGCCCGTGCCGCCCCGCGCAACAATTTGCCGACACCATGTCGGAAACAGGCCCGGAGCGCGGCCGCTCAGGCGCCGGCCGAGTCCCACGGGGCCCAGGACTCCGCGCCCAGCCCCGCCCACCGCGCGCCGATGCCCGCGAGCGTCACCTCGCGGCGTTCGTCGTCCGTGTCGCCGACCGCGCGGTCGATCAGCACCTGGAGCCGGTCCTCGGAGAGTTCCTCGACCTTGCCGTCGCCCCACTCGACGACGACCACCGAGTCCGGCAGCGACACGTCGAGGTCCAGGTCCTCCATCTCGTCGAGGCCACCGCCCAGGCGGTACGCGTCGACGTGGACCAGCGCCGGGCCGGCTCCGAGCGGAGGGTGGACGCGGGCGATCACGAAGGTGGGGGACGTGACGGCGCCCCGTACGCCCAGGCCCTCCCCGAGACCGCGGGTCAGGGTCGTCTTCCCGGCGCCGAGCTCGCCGCTGAGCATCACCAGGTCGCCGGGGCGCAGCACCCCGGAGAGCCGGCGGCCCAGGGCCTGCATCTGTTCGGGGGATTCGACGGCCAGCGTCACGGTGACGGTGCCCGTGGGGATGCCTCCGGCGCGCTCGGCCGCCGGGCTGTTCTGCGGTGCTTCCATGCCCGCCAACGTTAGAGGATTTCCGCTACGGCCCCGGCCCTCACCCACGCGCCCCGGCGGACTCCGGTACCGCCCCCGCCCTCACCCACGCGCCTCGGACGACTCCGGCACGGCCCCGGCCCGCACCAGCAGGTCCGCCAGCCGGTCCGTCACCGTCTCCGGGTGTTCCAGCATCACCAGGTGTCCGGCGTCCGGGACGATGACCAGCTCCGCGTCGGGCAGCTCGTCCGCGATCGCCTCGCTGTGCGCGCTGGGCGTCACCAGGTCCTTGTCGCCCGCCAGGATCAGCACCGGCACGTCCCGGAACAGCGGCAGCGCGTTGCTCTTGTCGTGCTCGGCGAAGGCGGGGTAGAACTCCGCGACGACATCGATCGGCGTGGACTCGATGAGCCGCTCGGCGAACCGCTCGACCGCCGGGTCCACGTCCCGCGAGCCGAACGAGTACCGCTTGATCAGCCCGGCGAACAGGTCGGCGGTCGCCCGCCTCCCCCGCTCCACCAGCTCGGCCTGCGAACCGAGCGCCCTCAGTACGCCGGGCAGCACCCGGCGCACCGCGTTCACTCCCGCCACCGGCAGCCCGAAGTTGACCTCGCCGAGCTTTCCGCTCGACGTACCCACGAAGGCCACGGCGGCGACCCGGTCCCGCATCAGGGCCGGGTACTGGTCGGCGAGCGCCATCATCGTCATGCCGCCCATGGAGTGTCCCACCAGCACCAGGGGCCCCTCGGGGGCGGCCGCGTCGATCACGGCCCTGAGGTCGCGGCCGAGCTGGTCGATGCCGACGTGCACGCCCTGCGCCTGCGCCCGGCCGCGCTCGGAACGGCCGTGGCTGCGCTGGTCCCAGTGGACGGTGCGCACGAGGCCGCGCAGGGCCGCCCGCTGGAAGTGCCAGGAGTCCTGGCTGAGGCAGTAGCCGTGGCTGAAGACGACCGTCACCGGGGCGGGCGCCTTGCGGCCGAAGAGACGGCGCCTGCGCGGACCGGCGGCGGGGCCGGGGGGCGCGCCGTCCGTTCCGCTGCCGCCGCCCGGGTCGACCTCGTCGATCTCGTAGTACAGCTCGGTGCCGTCGTCGGCGGTGGCCCGGCCCGGCAGCCCGCGCAGCGAGCCGTACGGTCCGGTGGCGTCCAGCGCCAGCCTCGCGCGCTTGCGCATGCCGCGGCCGACCGTCAGCCGCTCGACCGCGACCCCGGCCGCCGCACCGGCGGCGATCACACCTATGGCGGCCCCGGCGAAACCCGCCCGGCGCCAGCCGGCCGCCGTAGCGGCCGTCGCCACCGCGTCCCCCGCGCTGATCTCGCTCACCGTGCCGCGCTCCTCGTCGGTCGTGTCATGTCGTGTCCGTCGGACCGGGCCGGCCGGCCTCCTGCGATCCCGCCCTGCTGTCCGACTGTCCGGCTGCCCGGGGACATCTCCGATCGTGCCTGGTCAGGGGCGCCTGTTCGGTCAGGACCCGGCCGAGGGGCCCTCCGGCGTTTCGTCGTCCCGGTAGACGCGCGGCACCCGGCCGCCGATCCGGGTGACGATCTCGTACGCGATCGTGTCGGCCGCCCGCGCCCAGTCCTCCGCGCTCGGCTCGCCCTGGTCCCCGGGGCCGAACAGCACGGCGTCGCTGCCCACCGCCGGCTCGTCCCCGTCCAGGTCGACGACGAACTGGTCCATGGCCACCCTGCCCGCGATCGTCCGCCGGACACCGCCGACGAGGACCGGCCCGCGGCCCGACGCGTGGCGCGGGATGCCGTCCGCGTACCCCACCGGCACCAGGCCGAGCGTGGTCTCCGCGGACGTCGTGTAGTGGTGCCCGTAGCTGATGCCGTGACCGGCCGGTACGTGCTTGACCAGGGCGATCGAGGCGGCGAGCGTCATCACGGGCCGGAGTCCGAAGTCCGCCGGGGTGCCGAGCTCGGGGCTGGGCGAGATGCCGTACATGGCGATGCCGGTCCGCACGAGGTCGAAGTGCGACTCGGGGACCGTCAGCGTCGCCGGGGAGTTCGCGATGTGCCGCACCTCGGGCTCGATGCCGGCCTTCTCGGCGTACGCCACCATGTCGCGGAACGTGTCGAGCTGGGCGGTGATCGAGGGGTGCCCGGGCTCGTCGGCGCAGGCGAAGTGGGACCAGAGGCCGGTGACGCGGACGGTGCCCGCCTGTTCGGCGGTACGGGCGGCGGCGACCAGTTCGGGCCAGTCGGCGGGCTGGCAGCCGTTGCGGCCCAGGCCGGTGTCGGCCTTGAGCTGGACACGGGCGGGCCGGCCCGCCTCCGCGGCCGCCGCGGTGACCTCGTCCAGCGCCCACATGCCGCTCACCGACACGTCGATGTCGGCCTCGATCGCCTCGCGCCAGGGCCCGCCCGGCGTCCACAGCCAGCACATCATCCGCCCGCCGAGACCGGCCGCGCGCAGGGCGAGCGCCTCGTGCGGGGTGGCGGTGCCCAGCCAGGTGGCGCCCGCTTCGAGCGCGGCACGGGCGCAGCGCTCCGCCCCGTGTCCGTAGGCATCGGATTTGACCACGGCCATGAGGTGCGCCCCGGACGCCCGGGCCCGCAGAGCGCGCACGTTGGCGCGGAGTGCGGCGAGGTCGATCTCGGCACGGGCTCTCAAGGACGCTGTCTCGTTCATCGCGCCCAGTGTCTCACTGGCGCCCGGCGGGACCCCCGGGCGCCGGGCGGCGCAGGGCGCGGCGCGCGGGTGGACGCGCACGTCAGTGGTGGCGCGACGCGTGTTCCACATGGTCGACGAGGACCGGGACATGGCTGTGCGGGACGTCCTTGACCGCCGTGACGAGCGTCACCGGACCGCCCTCGCGGACCAGCGCCGTCAGCTCGTCCACGGCCGCGGTGTGCGCCGGGTCGGCCAGCTCGGCGCGGTAGCGGTCGACGAACGCGTCGTAGCGGGTCCCGGAGCGGTCCTCGTGGTACCAGGAACGCAGTTGGTCCGACGGAGTGACGTCCTTGAGCCACCTGTCGATCGCGGCCCGCTCCTTGGAGACGCCGCGCGGCCACAGCCGGTCGACGAGGACGCGCGTGCCGTCACCCTCCTCCGGGGGGTCGTACACCCGTCGTACGCGCAGGTCGCTACTGGCGGTCACCGGCACACCCCTTTCTCCGTTCCCAGCTTCGCTCAGGCCCGTACGTCCCGCCATGCCGACGCGATCGCCTCCGCGACGTCCAGCGCGGCGACCGGCGAGCCGTCGGAGGCGTGCCGGGCGGCGAGGCCGTGGAGGTGGGCGCCGACGGACGCGGCGTCGTGCGGGGCGAGGCCTGCGGCGAGCAGCGAGCCGGTCAGCCCGGAGAGCACGTCACCGCTGCCCGCCGTGGCCAGCCAGGAGGTGCCGGTCGGGTTGACCCGCACGGGCGTGTGCGGGGCGTCGGTGGCGACCAGGGTCGTCGACCCCTTGAGCAGGACCGTGGCGCGGAACCGGGAGGCGAGTTCGCGTACGGCGGCGAGCCGCCCCGCCTCGACCTCCTCGCGCGGTACGCCGAGCAGCGCCGCGGCCTCCCCGGCGTGCGGGGTCAGGACGGTGGGCGCGGTGCGCGCCCGTACGACGTCGGCGTCCAGCAGCCGCAGCCCGTCCGCGTCGACGAGCACGGGCACGTCCGTGGCCAGCACGTCGGAGACGGCCTCGACGGCGTCCGTGCCGTCACCGAGCCCCGGCCCGACCACCCACGCCTGTACGCGCCCGGCCTTCGACGGCGGGCCGGCGTGGATCAGGGTCTCCGGATGCCGCGCGATCACGGCGTCGCCCCCCGGGCCGACGTAGCGCACGGCCCCCGCCCCGCCGCGCAGCGCCCCGGAGACGGCGAGGACCGCGGCGCCCGGGTAGCGCGCCGATCCGGCGACGATGCCGACGACGCCGCGCCGGTACTTGTCGCTCTCCGCGGCGGGCGCGGGCAGCAGTGCGGCGACGTCCGCGTACTGGAGCGCCTCCAGGTCGGGCACGTCCGGGAGTTCGGCGCCGAGCCCGATGTCGACGAGGTGCAGGGCCCCGGCCCGTTCGGCGGCCGGGTCGACGAGCAGCCCCGCCTTGTACGCGCCGAAGGTGACGGTGGCGTCGGCGCGCACGGCGGCCCCCCGCACCTCGCCGGTGTCGGCCTCGACGCCGCTCGGCAGGTCGACGGCGAGGACGGGCACCCCGTGCGCCGCGTAGTGCTCCACCACGGCGGCGGCGTCCGGCCGCAGTCCGCCGCGCCCTCCGATGCCGGTGATGCCGTCGACGACGAGGTCGATGTGCCCGCCCCAGTCGCGGTGCGGGCTGACCTCACCGCCGTCCATCACCCGCCCGCCGGCGGCCAGCAGGGCGGCGACCCCGCCCTCGTGGGCCCGGCCGGGTGACACCCGCACGGCCACGACCCCGGCACCGCGCTTGGCCAGTCCGGCCCCCGCGTACAACGCGTCGCCGCCGTTGTCGCCGCTGCCGACGAGGAGGACGACCCGGGAACCGTAGACCCGGCCGCCGCGCCGCAGCAGATCGGCGCAGGCGGCCGCGAGTCCGGCGGCGGCGCGCCGCATCAGCGTGCCCTCCGGGAGCCGTGCCATCAGGGCCCGTTCGGCGGCCCGTACGGTCGAGACGCTGTAAGCGGTACGCATGGCTCCAACGTACGCAACAATCCCTTCCCCTACCCCTCCGCGATCACGACGGCCGAGGCGATCCCCGCGTCATGGCTGAGCGACACGTGCCACTGCCGCACACCCAGCTCGGCCGCACGCGCGGCGACGCTGCCCCGGACCCGCAGCCGGGGCTGCCCGGTCTCCTCGACGTACACCTCGGCGTCCGTCCACAGCAGGCCGCCGGGCGCGCCGAGCGCCTTGGCGAGGGCCTCCTTGGCGGCGAACCGGGCCGCCAGCGAGGCGATCCCGCGCCGCTCGCCACCGGGCAGCAGCAACTCGCTGTCGACGAAGAGCCGTTGGGCCAGTTGCGGCGTACGCTCCAGCGCCGCGTCGAACCGCTCGATCTCCGCCACGTCGATCCCGACCCCGATGATCACGTACGCACCCTCACTGTTATTCCCTCTGTTCACTCCACGGTGACGGACTTCGCCAGGTTGCGCGGCTGGTCCACCTCGTTGCCGCGGGCCGTCGCCAGCTCGCAGGCGAAGACCTGCAACGGCACGGTCGCGACCAGCGGCTGAAGCAGCGTAGGCGTTGCCGGGATCCGGATGAGGTGGTCGGCGTACGGCACCACCTCCTCGTCGCCCTCCTCCGCGATGACGACGGTGAGCGCGCCGCGGGCCCGGATCTCCTGGATGTTCGACACGATCTTGCCGTGCAGCACGGAACGCCCGGCCGGTGACGGGACGACCACGACCACGGGCAGCCCCTCCTCGATGAGCGCGATCGGCCCGTGCTTGAGCTCACCGGCGGCGAACCCCTCGGCGTGCATGTACGCGAGCTCCTTGAGCTTCAACGCGCCTTCCAGGGCCACCGGATAGCCCACGTGCCGGCCGAGGAAGAGCACGGTGTCGTGCGAGGCCAGGGACCTCGCGAGCTCCCGCACCGGCTCCATGGTCGACAGGACCCGGTGGACGGAGCCGGAGATCTCGGAGAGCTGACGGATGACGGTCCGGATCTCGTCGCCCCACTTCGTCCCCCGGACCTGGCCGAGGTAGAGCGCGACGAGGTAGCAGGCGACGAGCTGGGTCAGGAACGCCTTGGTGGAGGCGACGGCGACCTCGGGGCCGGCGTGTGTGTAGAGCACGGCGTCGGATTCGCGCGGGATGGTCGAGCCGTTGGTGTTGCAGATGGCGAGGACCTTGGCGCCCTGCTCGCGGGCGTGCCGCAGCGCCATCAGGGTGTCCATCGTCTCGCCGGACTGCGAGATGGCGATGACGAGGGTGTGCGGGTCGAGGATCGGGTCGCGGTAGCGGAACTCGCTGGCCAGCTCGGTCTCGCAGGGGATGCGGGTCCAGTGCTCGATGGCGTACTTGGCGATCATCCCCGCGTGGAACGCGGTCCCGCAGGCGATGATCACCACCTTGTCGACCTCGCGCAGCTCGCCCCGCGTGATCCGCACCTCGTCGAGGTGGAGCGTGCCCTCCCGGTCGATCCGGCCGAGGAGCGTGTCGGTGACGGCCTTGGGCTGTTCGGCGATCTCCTTGAGCATGAAGGAGGCGTAGCCGCCCTTCTCGGCGGCGGAGGCGTCCCAGTCCACGTGGTACGAGTGCACCTCGGCGGGCTCCCCGTCGAACCCGGTGACCTGGACCCCCTCCCGCCGCAGCTCGACCACCTGGTCCTGGCCCAGCTCGATCGCGGACCGGGTGTGGGCGATGAAGGCGGCGACGTCCGAGGCGAGGAAGGCCTCGCCCTCGCCCACCCCGACGACGAGCGGCGAGTTCCGCCGGGCGCCGACCACCACGTCGGGCGCGTCCGCGAACACGGCGACGAGTGTGAAGGCCCCTTCGAGGCGCCGGCACACCTGCCGCATCGCCTCGGCCGGGTCCGCGCTCTGCGAGAACGCCTCGGCGAGGAGGTGGGCGACGACCTCGGTGTCGGTCTCGGAGACCAGGTCGTGGCCGCGCCTGCCGAGCTCGGCGCGCAGGGCGGCGAAGTTCTCGATGATCCCGTTGTGGACGACGGCGACGCGTCCGGCGTTGTCGAGGTGCGGGTGGGCGTTGGTGTCGGTGGGGCCGCCATGGGTGGCCCACCGGGTGTGCCCGATGCCTGCGCTGCCTGTCGGCAGCGGGCTCTCGACCAGCACCTTCTCAAGATTGACAAGCTTCCCGGCCTTCTTGGCGGCGGCCAGCCCCCCGTCGGCGAGGATCGCGATCCCGGCGGAGTCGTACCCCCGGTACTCCAGTCGTTTGAGACCGGCGACGACGACGTCCTGCGCCGACTGCCCACCGACGTAACCCACGATTCCGCACATAGTGGTCCTTTCCTGGTCACCAGCCCCTGTTCTTCGCATAGTCGCAGAAGCTGCGGAAGGTGTCAGGGAGGACGGCGTCGGACAGGACCGCGGACGGGCCGGCGCCCGCCGCCGGGTGAACGGCGGGGCCGGCGGGAGGCCCGTCGTCATCACCTACGCGGCGGGAGTGGTCTCGCCGTCCCGAGGACGGACAGCGCCGCCGTGGTGGACGTCCCCGCCACGCACCCGCTCCGGCGCCCCGCCCTCCCGGCCCTCCGGGGGCTTTCGCACCAGCAGGAGTACCGCCACCCCCGCGACGACCCCCACCACACCGGCCACCGCGGCCGCCGTGTTCAGCCCCGAGGCGAACGCCGCCCGCAGCGCGTGCTCCGGCACGCCCGCGGCCCGCAGCCCCGGCGCACCGCCGCCCGCGAGCCCGTGCGACTGCTCCTCGCTGAGGGTCTCGCCGATCCGCGACGTCACCACCGTCCCGAGCACGGCCACCCCGAGGGCGTATCCGAGCTGGCGGAAGGTGTTGACCGCGCCGCCCGCCATGCCCGCCCGCTGCGGCGGTACGGAGGCGAGCGCGGCACCGGCGAGGGCCGGGGTCACCAGACCCGTACCGATGCCCGCGACCACGAGCCCCGGCAGCAGCGCGGGCCACGAGGAACCCGCACCGAGTACGGCCTGGCCGAGCGTGCCCACGCCGATCAGGACGAGCCCGACACCGATGGTCAGCCTCGGCTGCACCCCGTGCAGCAGCCGCCCGCCGACGGCGGCCACCACAAAGGCCGTCGCGGCCAGCGGCAGGAGGGCGAGGCCGCCCTGGACGGGGCTGAGCCCGAGCACCGTCTGCAGCCAGATGGAGGTGTACGGCAGGACGGCGAAGGCGGCCATGTTGTACGCGAACGCTCCGGCCATCACGCCGGTGAACGCGGACTTGCGGAACAACGACAGTTCCAGCAGCGGGTGTTCGACGCGTCGCTCGACGCGTACGAAGCAGAGCAGGGCGAGCGCGGCGATCCCGAACGTGACGAGCGTGCTCGCCGACGTCCAGCCCAGGCTCCCGGCCCGGACGACGGCGTACGTCGCCGCCGCCGCGAACACCGCGAAGCTCACGGTCCCCGCCCAGTCGATCCGCCGGTCCCGCGCCCCGCGCGACTCGGGCACGGTCCGGGCCGTCAGCCAGATCGCGGCGACGCTGACCGGAAGGTTCACGAAGAAGATCCATCGCCACCCGGGCCCCTCGGTCAGCAGCCCGCCGACCACCGGCCCGACCGCGGCCGCTCCCCCGCTCACCGCGCCCCACAGCCCGAGCGCGACGGACCGCTCCCTGTCCCGGTAGACGGAGGCGAGCAGCGGCAGCGTGGTCGCGAACATCGCGGCCGCGCCCACCCCCTGGACCCCGCGCGCGGCGACCAGCAGCGCCGGCGACGAGGCGAGCCCGCAGCCCAGCGACGCGACGGCGAAGAGCACGACGCCCGCGACATGGACCCGGCGCCGCCCGAACCGGTCGGCGGCGGCCCCGATGCCGAGCAGCAGCGCGGCCAGCGCGAGGGCGTAGCCGTCGATGACCCATTGCAGGTCGGAGAGCGACGCGCCCAGCACCCGCGCCATGTCGGGCAGCGCCACGATGACGATCGTGACGTCCAGCAGCAGCATGAACGTCCCCAGACAGACCGCGACGAGCGGCCCCCACTTGCGCATGTGTTTCTCCCTGTACGGCTTCGGCGTGGCCGGCGACCACTCCCGTACGATCGATGAGGCGCGGCCGAAACCACCGGCCAGAGAGGTCCGGACGCCGGAATTCGACACGGATGGGGCCACAGACAATGGAATCCAACGCGGTGGGCGATGCCCTCGACCTCCAGATCCTGCACGCGCTGGAGCTGGACGCCCGCGCCCCGTTCAGCCGGATCGCGACCGTGCTCGGCGTCTCCGACCAGACCGTGGCCCGGCGCTTCCGCAGGCTGCGGTCCGAGGCGGACCTCCGGGTCGTCGGGGTCCGCTGCGCGGCCGCCGAGGACTCGCTCGACCACTGGCTGCTGCGCGTGCGCTGCGCGCCCGAGGGCGCGACGGCCATCGCCGAGGCCCTGGCCAAGCGCCCGGACACGGCGTGGATCGGCCTCACTTCGGGCGGTACGGAGGTGACGTGCACGGCGAACGTCCGCTCCCGTGACGACGCGGACGACCTGCTCCTCGGCAAGCTGCCGCGTACCCCGCACATCGTCGACATCCGCGCTCACCAGCTACTGCACCGCTTCTACGGCGGCCCGTCCGGCTGGCTCCACAAGAGCGGCGCGCTGTCGCCCGGACAGTCGGCCGCCCTCACCCCCGCGCCCCTGCCGGACCACCGGGGCCCGGCCGTCATCACCACCGAGGACGAACCCCTGGTCGCCGCGTTGGAGGCGGACGGCCGGGCCACGTACCCCGAACTCCAGAAGGCCACGGGCCGCTCCGAGTCGGTGGTCAGGCGCCGGATGGCTCAGCTCGTGGCCTCGGGCGCGCTGTACGTGGACGTCGAATTCGACTCCGACCCCTTCGGCTTCCGCCACCCCACCATGCTGTGCATCACCGCCGCGCCCCGCGCCCTGCACACGGTGGGCGAGGCACTCGCCACCCACCCGGAGGTGGCGTACGCGGCGGCGACCACGGGCCCGTCCAACCTGGTGGCGGTGGTGATCACCCGCGACACGGGCCATCTGTACCGCTACCTGAGTGAGCGCCTGGGCGCGCTGGAGGGCGTCGAGCACGTGGAATCGATGCCGTTCCTGCGGCGGGTGAAGCAGCTGACGTACCGGCCGTTCCGGGGGTAGCCGGAAACCCCGAGCGGTACACCGCGGCCTTCACCGGACGCACCCGTGAGCCGCGCCCCCTCGGCCCGTGGCTGGAGCGCGTCGTCCCGGGCACCGTGGGCACCGCCGGACAGGCACTGGTCCCCCTGGCGGGCATCACCGCGCCACACCTGCTCCGGGCGGCAGGGCCATCACCCACTTCGACTGCACCCGCACGGACACGACCCACGCCGACGACCTCGACACCCTGGTCTTCCCCACCCGTGTCACAGGGCATCGGGCTGTCTCGTCCTCAGGGGTGTAACCATCGACGAGCACGGAGGAGTACACCATGGCCGCGCGACTGAACTACTTCGCCGACCCCACCGCCGCCAAGGCCCTCAAGCACCTCATGTCGGCGGGCAAGGCGCTCAAGGAGTCGCCGCTGCCGGCCGCGACGCAGGAGCTGGTGGCGCTGCGTGTCAGCCAGATCAACGGCTGCGCCGCCTGTATCGACATGCATACCAAGGAGGCCGCCGCGGCCGGCGAGACCCCGGTCCGGCTGCACCTGGTGGTGGCGTGGCGCGAGGCCACGGTCTTCACCGAGGGCGAGCGTGCCGCGCTGGAGCTGGCGGAGCGGGGGACCAGGGTCGCGGACGCGGCCGGCGGGGTCGACGACGAGGTGTGGGCGCGGGCCGCGAAGCACTACGACGAGGAGCAGCTCACCGCCCTCACGGTGCTGATCGCCTTCATGAACGCGGCGAACCGGCTGAACATCATCGCCCAGCAGCCGGCCGGCGACTACCGGGCCGGACAGTTCCACTGAGGGTCCGCCAGGGCCTGGGGCGCTGTCGTACGTCCCGTGCCCACAGAGGGCCTTGTACGGCCCCACCGTCGAGCACAGGATGAGCCGGAACGTGCCCGCGCAGGAAACGGCAGGGCGGAAGACTTCAGGGGAGATACGGCGTGAACAAGGTCGGAGAGTTCGAGGAGCTGCGACCGCTGCTGTTCTCGATCGCCTACCGGATTCTGGGCAGCGTGAGCGAGGCCGAGGACGCGGTGCAGGAGGCATGGCTGCGCTTCGACGGATCGGCGGCCGTTCCCACGTCGGTCAAGGCGTTCCTGTCGACCACGGTGACGCGGATCTCGATCGACGTGCTGCGCTCCGCGCGGATGCGGCGGGAGGAGTACGTGGGCCCATGGTTCCCCGAGCCGCTCCTCAGCGATCCGTATCAGGATCCGGCGCGCTCGGCGGAGCTGGCCGACTCGGTTTCCATGGCCGCGCTGCTGCTTCTGGAGCGCCTCAGCCCGCTGGAGCGGTCGGTGTTCGTCCTGCGGGAGGTGTTCGGTTTCGGGTTCGACGACATCGCTTCGGCGGTGGGGCGTTCGGAGCCGGCGTGCCGGCAGCTGCTGGTACGGGCGCGGCGGCACATGCGGACCGGGAGGCCACGCTTCGAAGCGGACCGCCAGAAGCGTGAGGAGCTGGCGAGGCGGTTCTTCGACGCGCTTCGCGAAGGCGACGTCAGCGGCCTGCGCGATCTGCTGGCCACCGACGTACAGATGGTCGGGGACGGCGGCGGCAAGGCCCCGCAGCTGGCCAGGGCCGTCGCCGGCGCCGAGAACGTGACGCGACTGCTGGCCTCCGTCTTCCCGCTGCTGGCCCGGATCGACGTGACGTTCGAGCCGCACGAGGTCAACGCTCAGCCCGGAGCGGTCTTCCGCGGCAGGGACGGCAAGGTGCTCCACACCCTGGCCCTCGACGTGCTCGACGGGCGGATCCAGACCATCCGCACGGTGATCAACCCCGACAAGCTCGGCCACCTGGGACCGGTTGCCGACGCCTGGACCGTCAGCGACGAGGTGAAGCGGGTCCGCCGGCGGATGAGGTGACCGCGAGGGCCGGGAAACCTGCCGGATCCGCCTCTCGTTGCATGTTCATGCGAGATGATGCATAATCTTCCTATGTCTAAGGTCCTCACCTCCCTGCCCACCGGCGAGCGCGTCGGCATCGCCTTCTCGGGCGGCCTCGACACCTCGGTCGCGGTCGCGTGGATGCGCGACAAGGGCGCCGTCCCGTGCACCTACACCGCCGACATCGGCCAGTACGACGAACCCGACATCGCCTCCGTGCCCGGCCGCGCCAAGGCCTACGGCGCCGAGCTCGCGCGTCTGGTCGACTGCCGTGCGGCGCTCGTCGAGGAGGGGCTGGCCGCGCTCACCTGCGGGGCGTTCCACATCCGCTCGGGCGGGCGGGCGTACTTCAACACCACGCCGCTCGGCCGCGCCGTCACGGGCACGCTCCTGGTGCGGGCGATGCTCGAGGACGACGTTCAGATCTGGGGCGACGGGTCCACGTACAAGGGCAACGACATCGAGCGGTTCTACCGCTACGGTCTCCTCGCCAACCCGCACCTGCGGATCTACAAGCCCTGGCTGGACGCGGACTTCGTGACCGAGCTCGGTGGCCGCAAGGAGATGTCGGAGTGGCTGGTCGCCCATGACCTGCCCTACCGTGACAGCACGGAGAAGGCGTACTCCACCGACGCCAACATCTGGGGCGCCACGCACGAGGCGAAGACCCTGGAGCACCTGAACACCGGCGTGGAGACCGTCGACCCGATCATGGGTGTGAAGTTCTGGGACCCCTCGGTCGAGATCGAGACCGAGGACGTCACGATCGGCTTCGACCAGGGCCGCCCGGTGACGATCAACGGCGAGAAGTTCGACTCCGCCGTCGACCTGGTGATGAAGGCGAACACCATCGGTGGCCGCCACGGCATGGGCATGTCGGACCAGATCGAGAACCGGATCATCGAGGCCAAGAGCCGCGGCATCTACGAGGCCCCCGGCATGGCGCTGCTGCACGCCGCGTACGAGCGCCTGGTCAACGCGATCCACAACGAGGACACCCTCGCCCAGTACCACAACGAGGGCCGCCGGCTCGGCCGCCTGATGTACGAGGGCCGCTGGCTGGACCCGCAGGCGCTCATGGTGCGGGAGTCGATCCAGCGCTGGGTCGGCACCGCCGTCACCGGCGAGGTGACGCTGCGGCTGCGGCGCGGCGAGGACTACTCGATCCTCGACACCACGGGCCCGGCGTTCAGCTACCACCCGGACAAGCTGTCCATGGAGCGCACCGAGGACTCCGCGTTCGGCCCGGTCGACCGGATCGGCCAGCTGACGATGCGCAACCTCGACATCGCCGATTCCCGCGCCAAGCTGGAGCAGTACGCGGGCCTCGGCCTGATCGGCACCGCCAACCCGGCCATCGGCGCGGCCCAGGCCGCCGCCACCGGCCTGATCGGCTCCCTGCCCGAGGGCGGCGCCCAGGCCATCGCCTCCCGCGGCGAGGTCTCCGAGGCCGACGAGATGCTGGACCGTGCGGCGATGGAGTCCGGTACGGACTAGCACGCCGCGAAAGAGGCCGGCCGGGCGCCCTGTGCGCCCGGCCGGCCTTTTCGTTGCCGTTGCCCGCTACCGCCTCAGCGCACGTCGACGTGGCGCTTCCGGTGATGCCCCACCCGCAGAAGCCGAGGCGGCCCGGCGTCAGGCACCGGCCTGAAGGCGCAGGCCCGTCAGCGTCAGCTCCAGCCCGGCGAGGAACTGCTCCTTGTCGTCGTGTCCGTCGAACTCGTCGACGATGTCGTGCACGAACGGGTACTTCCCGGCGTCGAGCGTGCGCCACGTCGCGGCGTAGCGGCCGAGGAACTCGTCGCGGTCCACGAAGCCGTCGACCACTTCCGGGGGCGGCTCCTGGCCCAGGTCGGCGGCGTTGGCGACCACCACGCCCACGACCGCCGTCACGGCGTGGAACCGCTGTCGCGGGGTGAGGTCGAGCTGAAGCGTCTTCTGCCCCAGCTCCTCGTAGAGCCGCAACGCGTTGCCCTCGAGGTTGATGTTCTGCATGAAGTGCGCGCCCAGCCACGGCCGGTCCACGACCGCGTCGAACAGGGTGACGGCCATCATGCGCAGGTCGTCGATCGGATCGCCGCTGCTCCGCTGCCCCTCGACGGCGGCCAGCACGCCGCCGAGGACATGGTCGATGGCGCGGTCGAGCAGGTCGTCCTTGCCCGAGACGTACCAGTAGATGCTGCCGACGCCCGTGCCGAGCCGGGCCGCGAGGGCGCGGAGGGTCAGCGCCGACTCGCCCGCCTCGTCGAGCAGGGCCACGGCCGCGGAGAGAACGGTCTCGATGGAGTGCGATCCACGCTGACGTCCCCGGGAAGGGCGGTCGGCGGGTCGTGGTCGCGGGCCTGTCATGGTCCCCATCCAATCACAGCTTGCACATTTCTCGAACGACGTTCTATGGTCGAACCACGTTCCATTGTAGAACGTCGTTCGATAGCCGACGGCGTTCCGGAAGGAGGCCGTCATGACCACCACCACCGCCACCGCGCCCGCCCCGCCACGCACCTATCCGTCCCTGCTGGCCGCGTGGATCCCCCTGACCGCGCTCTGTCTGGCCTTCTTCGTCGAAATGGTCGACAACACCCTGCTCTCGATCGCGCTGCCCACGATCGGCCGGGATCTCGGCAGCGGCACGACCGCGCTGCAGTGGGTCACCGGCGCGTACTCGCTGACGTTCGGCGGTCTGCTGCTGACGGCGGGGTCGATGGCCGACCGGCTCGGGCGCCGGCGCGTGCTATTGGTCGGCCTGGCGGTGTTCGGCCTGCTGAGCCTGGGCGTCGTCGCCGTGTCCACCGCGGGGGAGCTCATCACCCTGCGGGCGGGCCTCGGCATCGCCGCGGCGGCGATGGCCCCCATCACCAACTCGCTGGTCTTCCGGCTGTTCGACGACAAGGCGCTGCGGATGCGCGCGATGACCCTGATGATCATCGTCGGCATGTCCGGCTTCGTCCTCGGCCCCCTGCTGGGCGGCACCGCCCTCGCCCACGTGCGGTGGCAGTGGCTCCTGCTCGTCAACGCCCCGATCGCACTGATCGCGGCCATCGGCGTCCGTCTCGGCGTCCCGGCCGACCGGCCGCAGGACCTGACCCGCGACAGGCTCGACCTGCCGGGCGCCGCGCTGAGCGTCACCACCATCGGCCTCGCCTGCTACTCGCTGACCAGCGGCGTCGAGCACGGCTGGCTCTCCGCGATCACGCTCGCCTCGCTCCTCGGCGCCCTCGCCGCGGGCATCGCGTTCGTGTGGCACGAGCGCCGCAGCGCCTCGCCCATGCTGGACCTCCGCCTCTTCTCCAGCGGCACCGTGCGCGGCGCAGCCATCGCGCAGATCGGCACGGCCATCGCGATGGCCGCCGTGATGTTCGGCCTGATCCTCCACTTCCAGTACGCCTACGGGTGGAGCCCCGTCCGCGCCGGTCTGGCGAACCTGCCGCTCATCGTGACGATGATCGCCGCGACCCCCCTGTCCGAGTGGCTCGCGGGGAGGTTCGGCCACCGCATCGCCTGCCTGGTCGGCGCGGCCTGTATGGCCGGCTCGCTGGCCGGCCTGTCCTGGGGCGTCGACCACGGGTACGGCGCCATCGCGGCCTGCATGGTCCTGATGACCGTCGGCCTGCGCACCGTCATGACGATCTGCGCCATCGCACTCGTCGACGCGATGCCCGACAACCGCACGTCGATCGGCACGGCGCTCAACGACACCGCCCAGGAGGTCGGAAGCAGCATCGGCACCGCCGTGGTCGGCACGATGATCGCCGCGCTGGTCACCACACAGCTGCCCGCAGGCACCTGGAGCGACGCCCTGGTCGCGTCGTTCTTCCACGGCGAGCGGATCACCTACGCCGTGCTGGCGGTCATCGTCGGCCTGGTCGCGGCAGGCGGCGCGCTCACGCTCACCGACTCCCGCGCCACCGAGGAACACCCCCAGGAGGCCTGAGCCGTGGCGGACGGGGGCCGGGCCCCCGTCCGCCACGTGACCGAGCCCACCCCCCGCTCCGTTCGAACTCCCGTCGAACTCCCGCAACAATGAACCCGTGATCACCTCGCCCACACGGAGCACGAACCGACGCGCCGAGCCCGCCGCGACGCCGTACGTCGACCTCTCCCGGGCGGAGTGGAGCGCGCTGCGCGACAAGACGCCGCTACCGCTGACCGCCGACGAGGTGGAGCGGCTGCGCGGGCTCGGGGACGTCATCGACCTCGACGAGGTGCGGGACGTCTACTTGCCGCTCTCCCGCCTCCTCAATCTGTACGTCCAGGCCACCTCCGGGCTGCGCGGCGCCCTGAACACCTTCCTCGGGGACGCGGGAAACGGGCACGGGGCACAGCGCGGAACCCCGTTCGTCATAGGGGTCGCGGGCAGTGTCGCGGTGGGCAAGTCCACCAGCGCCCGAATCCTCCAGGCGCTGCTGGCCCGCTGGCCGGAGCACCCGCGGGTGGAGCTGGTGACCACGGACGGATTCCTGCTGCCGATGAAGGAGCTGCACGCGCGGGGCCTGATGTCGCGCAAGGGCTTCCCGGAGTCGTACGACCGACGCGCCCTGACCCGCTTCGTCGCCGACATCAAGGCGGGCAAGGACGAGGTGACGGCCCCCGTCTACTCGCACCTGATCTACGACATCGTGCCGGACGAGCGGCTCACCGTACGGCGTCCGGACATCCTCATCGTCGAGGGGCTGAACGTCCTCCAACCCGCGCTGCCCGGCAAGGACGGCCGCACCCGGGTCGGGCTCGCGGACTACTTCGACTTCAGTGTGTACGTGGACGCGCGGCCCGAGGACATCGAGACCTGGTACCTCAACCGCTTCCGCAAGCTGCGCGCCACGGCGTTCCAGGACCCGTCCTCGTACTTCCGCAAGTACACGCAGGTCTCCGAGGCGGAGGCGATGGACTACGCGGCGACGATGTGGCGGACCATCAACAAGCCCAATCTGGTGGAGAACGTGGCGCCGACCCGCGGCCGTGCCACCCTCGTGCTGCGCAAGGGCCCCGACCACAAGGTCCAGCGGCTGTCCCTGCGCAAGCTCTGACTCCGGAAGGGTTGCACCGTGCTGCATCTGCGCCTGCTCGTCCCCGCCGACCGTACGGACGAGGTGACGGGCCTGCTGGAGCGGACCGTCGGCACCGCCCACCTCGCGGTATTGCCGGGGGTCGCCCGCGACCCGGTCGGCGACGTGGTGCTGTGCGACGTGGCGCGCGAGGCCGGCGACGAGCTGATCGCGGAGCTGCGGCGGCTGGGGGTCGACGAGTACGGGGCGATCACCGTCGAGAACATGGACCTGACGCTCTCCGCCCGCGCCGACCGGGCCGAGGAGGAGGCGCCGGGCGAGGGCGCGGACGCCGTGCTGTGGGAAGAGCTGACGGACGTCACCCACGAGGACTCGACGTTCAGCGTCACCTACGTGTCGTTCCTCGCGGTCGCGACGATGCTCGCCGCCTGCGGTGTGATGCTCGACAACGCGATCCTGATCGTGGGCGCGATGGCGGTGGGCCCGGAGTTCGGGCCGCTGGCCGGGATCTCCACGGCCCTGGTGCAGCGCGCCCCGCGTCTGGTGACGCGGTCGCTGTGGGCCCTGGTCGGCGGTTTCGCCGCGGCCATGGTGCTGACGGCCGGGTTCGCCTGGCTGCTGAACGCCCTCGGGCTGTTCGACGCCGCGATGATCGAGGCGCCCCGGCCGAACACGGCGTTCGTCTGGCAGCCGGACTGGATGTCGTTCGTGGTGGCGCTGCTGGCGGGCGTCGCCGGGACGCTCTCGCTCACCTCGGCGAAATCCGGGGCGCTCATCGGCGTCGCGATCTCGGTGACGACCGTGCCGGCCGCGGCCAACGCGGCGGTGGCGTTCAGTTACCGGGACTACGGCCAGATGACCGGGTCCCTCCAGCAGTTGCTGGCGAACCTCGGCGGGATCGTGCTCGCGGGGACGCTGACGCTACTGGCGCAGAAGGCGCTGTGGCGGACGGCCCTCCGCCGTCAGCGGGCCCACGCGCAGCCGTCGGCGGCGGCGGACGCGTAGCGCGACCGCGGGGCGGGCGCCCCACGCCGCGTACCGCCGACGGGTGACGGTGGGCGGGTGGGCGCGGCGACGCGCGCACCCGCCCACCCCACGGCTAACCCAGCGCGGACTTCACCACGTCGGCCAGCCGTCCGGCCACCGCGCGCGCCTGCTCGATGTCGGCCGCCTCGACCATGACCCGTACCAGCGGCTCCGTACCCGACTGGCGCAGCAGCACCCGGCCGGTGGCACCCAGCTCGCGCTCGGCCTCGGCCACGGCCGCGGCCAGCTCCGGGGAGGTGTTCACGCGGGACTTGTCGACGTCCGGGACGTTGACGAGCACCTGCGGCAGGCGCTCCATCACACCGGCCAGCTCGGCGAGCGAGCGGCCCGTGGCGGCGACGCGGGCCGCCAGCATCAGGCCGGTCAGCGTGCCGTCGCCGGTCGTGGCGTGGTCCAGCACGATGACGTGCCCGGACTGCTCGCCGCCCAGCGCGTAGCCCTCGGCCTTCATCGACTCCAGGACGTAGCGGTCGCCCACGCCCGTCTGGACGAGCTGGATGCCCTCGCGCTCCATGGCGATCTTGAAGCCCAGGTTCGACATCACGGTGCCGACCACGGTGTCCTTGCGAAGCTGCCCGGCCTCGCGCATGGCGAGCGCCAGCACGGCCAGGATCTGGTCGCCGTCGATCTCCTCGCCCGCCGCGTCCACGGCCAGGCAGCGGTCGGCGTCACCGTCGTGCGCGATGCCGAGGTCGGCCCCGTGCTCGACGACGGCGGCGCGCAGCAGCGACAGGTGCGTGGAGCCGCAGCCGTCGTTGATGTTCAGGCCGTCCGGCTCGGCGCCGATCGTGACGACCTCCGCGCCGGCCCGGGCGAACGCCTCCGGAGAGACGTGGGCGGCGGCGCCGTGCGCCTCGTCCAGGACGACCTTCAGACCGTCGAGGCGGTTCGGGAGCACTCCGATGAGGTGGGCGACGTAACGGTCGAAGCCCTCGGCGTAGTCGCTGACGCGGCCCACTCCGGCACCGGTGGGGCGGGCCCACGGCTCGCCGGTGCGGTGCTGCTCGTAGACCGTCTCGATGCGGTCCTCCAGCTCGTCGGCGAGCTTGTGGCCCCCGCGGGCGAAGAACTTGACACCGTTGTCCGGCATGGCGTTGTGGCTGGCGGAGAGCATCACGCCGATGTCGGCACCCAGGGCACCGGTCAGGTAGGCCACGGCCGGGGTCGGCAGCACGCCGACGCGCAGGACGTCGACGCCCGCGCTGGCGAGGCCGGCCACCACGGCCGCCTCCAGGAACTCTCCGGAGGCGCGGGGGTCGCGGCCCACCACGGCCGTCGCCCGATGGCCCTCGAAGGTGCCTGCCTCGGCCAGTACGTGTGCCGCCGCGACCGAGAGACCGAGCGCGAGCTCGGCCGTCAGGTCCGCATTCGCGACACCGCGCACGCCGTCCGTGCCGAAGAGTCGTCCCACTGGTGTCCTCCGAAGGTGCTCCGAAACGCAAAAAATCAGACTAAGTAAGCAACACGCGCATCAAGCCTATGAACGCCTTATGCCGTTATATGCCCGACGTGCTCAATAAACGAACGCCCCGGCAGCACGAAGAGTGCCGCCGGGGCGAACGTGTAACGCGGTTGAGCAGGCGGTTTAGCGCTTGCTGTACTGCGGGGCCTTACGGGCCTTCTTGAGACCGGCCTTCTTGCGCTCGACCGCACGGTCGTCGCGGGAGAGGAAGCCGGCCTTCTTCAGCGTGGCGCGGTTGTTGTCCACGTCCGCCTCGTTCAGCGAGCGGGCCACACCGAGGCGCAGGGCACCGGCCTGACCGGAGACACCGCCACCCGAGATGCGGGCCACGACGTCGTAGCGACCGTCGAGCTCGAGAATCTTGAAGGGCTCGTTGACTTCCTGCTGGTGCACCTTGTTGGGGAAGTAGTCCTCAAGGGTGCGACCGTTGATCTTCCACTTGCCGGTGCCCGGAACGATCCGGACGCGGGCGATGGCGTTCTTGCGACGGCCAAGGCCGGCCGCCGGCTGCGGGTCGCCGAAGCGGCCCGCGAGCGACTCGGAGGTGTACTCACCCTCGACGGGGACCTCCGACTCGAAGGTGGTCACCTCGGCGAAGGTCTCTTCGCCCTCGGTGACCTCGGTGCCCTCGACGGGCGTCTCTGCAGTGGTCTCGGCCACGATTCTCCTCAGATCTTTCTTTACGTCTTTGGGGGGAGGCCGGAACTACTGCGCGACCTGGGTGATCTCGTACGGGACCGGCTGCTGCGCAGCGTGCGGGTGCTGGTCGCCCGCGTAGACCTTCAGCTTCGAGATCATCTGACGGCCCAGGGTGTTCTTGGGGATCATGCCCTTGATGGCCTTCTCGACGGCCTTCTCGGGGTTCTTCGCGAGCAGCTCGTCGTAACGAACGGAGCGGAGACCACCCGGGAAGCCGGAGTGACGGTACGCCATCTTCTGGGTCTTCTTGTTGCCGGACAGGTGAACCTTGTCGGCGTTGATGATGATGACGAAGTCGCCCATGTCCATGTGGGGGGCGTAGATCGCCTTGTGCTTGCCTCGGAGGAGGTTCGCAGCCGTGGTGGCCAGACGGCCCAGGACGATGTCCTCGGCGTCGATGATGTGCCACTGGCGAGTGACATCGCCGGGCTTGGGGCTGTACGTGCGCACCTTGTAGCCTTCGCTTCTTCAGTGGATGGGGTCCAGACACACGGCACCTCTGAAGCGAATGCAGCTGGGGCTCACAATGCCGGGGACGCTGCCCGTATGCGAGCCACTGGTAACTGCTCCAGAGAACCTACGTAAGGGCCCTTCGCGTGAGAACGACGAAGCCAATACGTATAACAATCCCTGAGAGTACCCGCCGCGGCCCGGACGGGTCAAAACGGGTCGCCCCGGTCCGGGGGCTGAGGGTTCCTCGGTGCTGGGTTCCGTCCTCAAGCGCCGGACGGGCTGGGTTTGTGGGTGGGGGTCCGGGGCCCCTCCGGGGCGTCTCCTCAGACGACGAACGTTCGGCGGGTCCGCAGCCGACCCGGGTATCTGTTCGTCGTCCTGCGGGGACTCCCCTGCACGCCCCCGAACCCGCCCGCCGTGAGTCTGCACCCATCGTCCCACCGGCGTGCAGACGCAGGAGCGACCGGGTGGGGGCGTGCAGGGCAGTCCCCGCAGAAAATGGCGTACGACCCGGGTACCTGTTCGTCGTCGGGCGCACACGCCATTTTTGAGGAGTCTGCCCGGAGGGACCCCACCCCCACCCACCGGACAGAAGCGCACCCCGCGGAGCACCCGCACCACCAAGCCCGTCCGGCGATTGAGGACGGAACCCCGCCGCCCCGGGGAGGCGCTACCGCGCTCGTGACACCCGCCGCTCGTCCCACACCGGCTCCGTCGTCTCCCGGACGACCCCGTCCGAGCCGAAGACCAGATAGCGGTCGAAGGACTTCGCGAACCACCGGTCGTGCGTGACGGCCATCACCGTCCCGTCGTACACCTCCAGCCCGTCCTGAAGCGCTTCCGCCGACTCCAGGTCCAGGTTGTCGGTCGGCTCGTCGAGCAGCAGCGCGGTCGTGCCGGCGAGTTCCAGGAGCAGGATCTGGAAGCGGGCCTGCTGCCCGCCGGACAGCTTCTCGAACGGCTGGTCCCCCTGCCGCTCCAGCTCGTACCGCCGCAGTACGGACATGGCGCCGCCCCGGTCCTTGGCCTGCTCCGTCCACAGGATCTCGACGAGCGTCTTGCCGAGCAGCTCGGGATGGGCGTGGGTCTGCGCGAAGTGTCCGGGCACCACCCTCGCCCCGAGCTTCCACTCCCCGGTGTGCGCCACCGGCTCGCCCGCCAGCAGCCGCAGGAAGTGGGACTTGCCCGACCCGTTGGAGCCGAGGACGGCGACCCGTTCCCCGTAGAAGATCTCCAGGTCGAACGGCTTCATCAGGCCGGTCAGCTCCAGGTTCTTGCAGGTCACCGCCCGCACCCCGGTCCGGCCGCCGCGCAGCCGCATCTTGATGTCCTGCTCGCGCGGCGGCTCCGGCGGCGGCCCGGCGTCCTCGAACTTCTTGAAGCGGGTCTGCATCGCGTGGTAGCGGTTCGCCATGTCGGGGCTGTTCGCCGCCTGCTGCCGCATCCGCAGGACGAGCGCCTTCAGCCGGGCGTGCTCCTCCTCCCAGCGGCGCAGCAGCTCCTCGAAGCGCGCGAACCTCTCCTTGCGGGCCTGGTGGTACGTGGCGAAGCCGCCGCCGTGCACCCAGACGTCGCTGCCGGCCGGGCTGGGCTCCACGCTGACGATCTTCTCGGCGGCGCGGGAGAGCAGCTCCCGGTCGTGGGAGACGAAGAGGACCGTCTTACGGGTCTCCCTCAGCTTCTCCTCCAGCCAGCGCTTGCCGGGGACGTCGAGATAGTTGTCCGGCTCGTCGAGCAGCAGCACCTCGTCGGGCCCGCGCAGCAACGCCTCCAGGACCAGCCGCTTCTGCTCACCGCCGGACAGCGTGCGCACCTCGCGCCACTGCGCCTTCTCGTACGGGACGCCGAGCGCGGCCATGGTGCACATGTCCCAGACCGTCTCGGCCTCGTACCCGCGCGCCTCCGCCCAGTCGCTCAGTGCCTGCGCGTACGTCATCTGCGCGGCCTCGTCGTCGGTGGTGAGGATCAGTTCCTCGGCCCGGTCGACCTCCCGCGCGGCCTCGCGGATCCGGGGCTGGGCGACGGACACCAGCAGGTCCCGCACCGTGCGCTCGTCGCGCACCGAGCCGACGAACTGCTGCATCACGCCGAGCCCGCCGCTCACCGAGACCGAACCGCCGTGCGGCTGGAGCTCCCCGGCGAGCAGGCGCAGCAGGGTCGTCTTCCCGGCGCCGTTCGCCCCGACGAGGGCGACCACGGCCCCGTCCGCCACACGGAACGAAGCATCGCCGAGCAGCACCCGCCCGTCCGGTAGGTAGTACTCGAGATGGCCTGCTTCAAGATGTCCCATGCACAGCATTGTCACGGGCCGCGAAGCCCTGGCCCAACCGGATTACCGAGGGCCTAGGATTCGCGGCATGAGCTTTGGGCAAGGGGGGCCCTCCTGGGGGCCCGGGGGCACTGGTACACCGGACTGGGCGGCACTGGCCGAGGCATCGGCGAAACGCGCCAGGCGCAAGAAGTGGCTGATGATCGGCGGAGGCGCGCTGGCCACCGCCGCGGTCGCCGCGATCGTGGCGACCGCGGTCATCTCGACCAACAAGGACGAACCCGGCGGCGCCTCCGGGAAGAACGCGAGCGAGCTGCCGTCGGCGACCGATCTGCCCAGCGAGACGGCACTGCCGGAGCCGTCGTTCTCGTCGGTGGCCCCGGCACCGCCGCCGAACCCGAAGGACTACATATCCGACGTGAAGAAGGACCGGGCACCCGTCACCGTGGACGCCTTCTTCCCCGGCAAGAAGCTGACGATGGGTGACCGCGTCTACTCCAAGGGGGCGACGCACCGCACCACGCAGTGCGCCGCCACCACCCAGGGCGCGCTGGGCACGATCCTCACGAACAACGGCTGCGACCAGGTCCTGCGGGCCACATACAGCCGCAGCGGCGTGGCCGTGACCATCGGCCTCGCGGTCTTCGAGACGGAGGCCCAGGCCAAGAGGGCCGCCCAGCAGGCCAGCGGAGGCCTGGCCTCGCTGAGCGGATCGGGCGTGCCGACGTTCTGCCGCGGCGGCGCCGTCTGCCGGCGCACCGCCAACTCCTACGGCCGGTACGCCTACTTCACGGTGGGCGGCTTCACCAGCGGCAAGAACGTCACCAAGGGCGACAAGAACGTGTTCGCCGTCGGCGACGACCTGACGGACTTCACCTTCCGCCAGATCCGCCACCGCGGCGACGTCCAGGCGTCGGCGGCCGCCACCGCCCCCACGACCTGACCCGCCGCACGTCCTTCGGCCCAGTCACCTCTCCCGGATGCGGAGGACCGCTGCTGTGCGTCCCGTCTTCCTGGTCTCCTTCCTGCGCATCCTCCGCCACCGTGATGCCATCGGCGTCGACCTGGCACCCGACGAGGCCGTCGTCCTGGACCCGCCGGACGCCCCGCTCCGCGCCGCCCTCACCGCGGCGACGGCCGGCGACCACGCCCCCGCGCGGGAGCTCCTCGCCTCGACGCGGGTCCACGCCCAGTGGGACCGCCGGGACGCGTACGTGAGCCGGCTGGCCCGGACCGCGCTGCACCACGACGGCTGGCTGGACGCCTGGGTGGCGGAGTCCCCCGACGACCCCGACGCCCTTCTCGTCGTCGCCGACTTCCACCTCCACCAGGCCTGGAAGGTGCGGACGGGCGCCCGCGCGAAGGACGTCGAACGGGACCAGTTCCAGGCGTTCTTCGCGCTGCTGGAGGACGCGGTGCCCGTGATCGGGGCCGCGGCCGAACTCAATCCCGGCGACCCGGTCCCCTGGCGCATCGCGCTCACCCACGCCCGCGGCACGCAGGCTCCGCGCGAGGTCTTCGACGCGTACCTCGCCGAGGCCGAGGCCCGCGACCCGCACCACTTCGGCTGCCACGCGCAGGCGCTGCAGTACCTGTGCGCCAAGTGGTACGGCTCGCACGAGGAGATGTTCCGGTACGCGGAGCGGGTGGCGGCCTCGGCCCCGCCCGGCTCCAGGCTGCACGCACTGCCGCTCCAGGCGGCGCTGGAGTACCGCTTGTCCGAGGCCGACGAGCCCGAGGGCCCCGACCCGTACGGACCCAAGGTCGACGCGGCCATCACCAGGGCGCTCGGCCTCTCCGACACCTACGACGGGGCGGGCGACCGGGAGGCGGCCGGATTCCGCAACGAACTGGCCCTGCTCCTCATCCTGTCGGACCGGCCCGCCGAGGCCCTCGGCGTGTTCCGGGCCATCGGCGTCCACGCCACCGAGTACCCGTGGAACCGCCTCGGCGACCCCCGTACCGAGTTCCTCGAAGCCCGGTCCGACGTCCGGCTCGACCTGGCCGCGGAGATCCCGTTCTTCGCGCGCCCGCCCGAGCCGCCCGCCGTCGCCCCCGACTGGGCGGCCCTCACCCCGCGCGCGGTCGCGATCGTCCCCGCGCCCCCGGCCGCCGTCGCCCAGGCGGCGCTGATCTGCGGCTTCTCGCTGCGTACGGCCCCGGCGGGCGAGGGCTACAGCTATGTCGAGGTGGTCCCCGAGGCCAGCCGCGGCCGACGCGCGGCGCTGCTCCCCCGGGAGCCACTGACCGCGGCGGCGGAGACGTTCACCACCGGGGAGGGCTGGCCCGCCCTGGTGCTGCACCGCACCCCCGAGCGCTGCACCGTGACCGCTCTCCACCAGGGTCGGCACATCGCCTCGCACACCTGGGACGCCGAGTCCGCCGCCCCCGACCACGCCGACGTGCAGGACACCGCCGGGGACCTCGCGCGGCTGTACCGGGTGGCGGACCCTCGCCCGCTGGCCCACATCCTGCGCGGTACCGGCGACCCGGTCCGCCACCAGGCCGATCTGGTGACCGCCCTCGGGCTGCCGCCCGTCCCGCCCGGCTTCGGCGGGGACACCGAGATCCTCGGCGACATCCCCGGCGCCCGGGTGCAGGCCCGCCGCTCCATCCTGGCGGGGATGCGCGACACCATGACGACGAGCACCGGCAGCCATCCGCCCGCACCCGACGAGGGCACCCCGCGGACGACCCGCTGGTGGCTGACCCGTACCGCCGCGCTCGTGGCCGTCGGCGTGGCGGCGGTCTTCGCCTGGTGGAGCCCGCGCATCGGCTGGTTCCGCTCCTCGCTGCTGAGCGGCGCGGCGCTGTACCTGGCGGGCTCCCTCACGACCGCGCTGCGCCGCCGAAGACGTGACGCGTCCTGACCGGCGGTCAGCAGCAGCCGGCTCCCGGAAGCGTCCGCACGTTACGCGCCTCCACCGCCCTGGCGGCGAGCAACTCATCGGCGGGGTAAGCCACTTCCTCCAACGTCAGCCCGTGCGGCCGCACCACGTGCACCCCGGGATCGCGCACCCCGGCCGCGAGCACCTCGGCCGGCCACGGGGCCGGGCGACGCCCGTCGCCGACGAACAGCATCGCCCCCACGAGCGCCCGCACCATGTTGTGGCAGAAGGCGTCCGCCTGCACGGTGCCGGTGATGATCCCGGACGCCTCGTCACGTACCCAACTCAGCTTCTGCAGCGTCCTGATGGTCGTCGCACCCTCGCGCTTCTTGCAGTACGCGGCGAAGTCGTGCTCCCCCGTCATGCGCGCCGCCGCCGCGTTCATCGCATCGAGGTCCAACGGCCGGTCGTGCCACAGCACATGACCGCGCACCAGCGGATCGACCCCGCCGGGCCTGTCCGAGATCCGGTACGCGTACCGGCGCCACAGGGCGGAGAAACGGGCGTTGAACCCGGCCGCCGCCTCCTCGATCCGCCTGATCCGCACATCGAGCGCCATCCGGCCGGCCATCCGCCGCAGCAGCATCGAATCGTGTTCGGCCCACACCTCGGCCGGCAGATCCACGTGCGCGACCTGTCCCCGGGCGTGCACGCCGGCATCGGTGCGCCCGGCCACGGTCAGGTCGTAGGTACGCGGGGAGCGGGTCACGGTCCGCAGCGCGTCCTCGATCTCCCCCTGGACGGTCCGCCGGCCGGTCTGCTTCGCCCAGCCCGAGAAGTCCTTGCCGTCATAGGCCAGGTCCAGCCGCACCCGTACGAATCCGGGCTCCACCACGTCACTCACACCAGCGATCCTCTCAAGATCCGTACACAGCGAAACGGGCCCGCACCGCCCCGAAGGGTGATGCGGGCCCGTCCCAGTCGTCTCAGAACGCTCAGGCGTCCTTCGACTCCTCGTCGGCCTCGGCCGGCTTGGCGTCCTCGACGGACTCGACCGGGGTCTCGTCCTTCTTGAGGGCGTCTTCCTTGACCGCACGCTTCGTGGCGGCCTCGGCCTCACCGGTGGCAGCCTGCGCCACGGTCAGGGCCTCGACCAGCTCGATGACGGCCATCGGGGCGTTGTCGCCACGACGGTTGCCGATCTTGGTGATGCGGGTGTAACCACCGGGGCGGTTCTCGTACCGCGGCGCGATCTCGGTGAAGAGCGTGTGCACGATGCCCTTGTCCGTGATCGACTGCAGCACCAGGCGACGGTTGTGGATGTCGCCCTTCTTCGCCTTGGTGATGAAACGCTCGGCGACCGGACGCAGGCGGCGGGCCTTGGCCTCGGTCGTGGTGATGCGGCCGTGCTCGAACAGCGACTTCGCGAGGTTGTTGAGAAGAAGCTTCTCGTGCGCAGCGCTGCCGCCCAGACGGGCACCCTTGGCGGGCTGAGGCATGGTTTTCTCCTTGTGTGCTGCACCGGCCGTATCAGGTACCGGTGTCAGTTCCCGCGCGGCGGTCGCCACACGGAAGTCTTGATCCGCCGCACGCACTCGGCATCGAGCCGCAGCCCGTAAACCGAGCCCGTCCGGCGATTGAGGACACAGTCCTCGCCCGGTCCGGGGCGCCCGTCAGGGACAGGCACCCCGGCCGGAGGCGACTCAGTACTGCTCGGTCTCCACGAAACCGGCATCCGCGTCGTCATCCGCACCGAACGCGTCGGCCGCGGCGGTCGGGTCGAAGCCGGGAGGCGAGTCCTTCAGCGCCAGGCCCATACCGGCCAGCTTCGCCTTGACCTCGTCGATCGACTTCGCACCGAAGTTGCGGATGTCGAGCAGGTCCGCCTCGGAGCGGGCCACGAGCTCGCCCACCGAGTGGATGCCCTCGCGCTTGAGGCAGTTGTACGAGCGGACCGTGAGCTCCAGCTCCTCGATCGGCAGCGCCAGATCCGCGGCGAGCGCGGCGTCCGTCGGCGAGGGGCCCATGTCGATGCCCTCGGCGTCGATGTTGAGCTCGCGCGCCAGACCGAACAGCTCGACCAGGGTCTTACCGGCCGACGCCATGGCGTCACGGGGACGCATGGCCTGCTTGGTCTCGACGTCGACGATCAGCTTGTCGAAGTCGGTGCGCTGCTCGACACGGGTCGCCTCGACCTTGTACGTGACCTTGAGCACCGGCGAGTAGATGGAGTCGACCGGAATACGGCCGATCTCCTGGCCCACCTGCTTGTTCTGGACGGCGGAGACGTAGCCGCGACCGCGCTCGACGGTCAGCTCCATCTCCAGCTTGCCCTTGCCGTTCAGCGTGGCCAGGACGAGGTCCGGGTTGTGGACCTCGACACCGGCCGGCGGGGCGATGTCGGCAGCGGTGACCAGGCCGGGGCCCTGCTTGCGCAGGTACATCACGACCGGCTCGTCGTGCTCCGAGGAGACGACCAGCTGCTTGATGTTGAGGATGAGGTCGGTCACGTCCTCCTTGACGCCCGGCACGGTGGTGAACTCGTGCAGGACACCGTCGATGCGGATGCTGGTGACAGCGGCACCCGGGATCGAGGAGAGGAGCGTGCGACGCAGGGAGTTGCCGAGCGTGTAGCCGAAGCCCGGCTCCAGCGGCTCGATGACGAACCGCGAGCGGAACTCGTCAACGACCTCTTCGGTCAGCGACGGACGCTGAGCGATAAGCATGTGTGAATCCTTCAGTCGTGGGCGCCCACTATTTGACGCCCGACAGATGAAACAAGGATACGGGCGGCAGGCCCCTACAGGGACATACCGCCCGCACCCCAAAACGCTACTGCCCGTGCGCGGCCGTCACCGGCCGCACCGGATCAGACGCGGCGACGCTTCGGCGGACGGCAGCCGTTGTGCGGCGTCGGGGTGACGTCCTGGATCGAACCGACCTCCAGGCCCGTGGCCTGCAGGGAGCGGATCGCGGTCTCGCGGCCGGAGCCCGGACCCTTGACGAAGACGTCAACCTTGCGCATGCCGTGCTCCTGCGCGCGACGGGCGGCCGACTCGGCGGCCATCTGTGCGGCGAAGGGGGTGGACTTGCGCGAGCCCTTGAAGCCGACGTGGCCGGCGGAGGCCCAGGAGATCACGTTGCCCGAGGGGTCCGTGATCGAGACGATGGTGTTGTTGAACGTGCTCTTGATGTGGGCGTGCCCGTGAGCGACGTTCTTCTTTTCCTTGCGACGCACCTTCTTGGCTGCGCCCTGACGACCCTTGGGGGGCATGTCTTGACTCCAGATGGAGAGGGGAGGTGATCGGTCCTACAGCGAAGACCGCTGGATACCGCGGTTGTCCGGCGAACCGGACGCTCGCAGTGCGTCCGCTGAGGACTACTTCTTGCCCGGCTTCTTCTTACCGGCGATCGCGCGACGCGGGCCCTTGCGGGTACGAGCGTTCGTGCTGGTGCGCTGGCCGTGGACCGGCAGACCGCGACGGTGACGGATGCCCTGGTAGCAGCCGATCTCGATCTTGCGGCGGATGTCGCCCTGGATCTCGCGGCGAAGGTCACCCTCGGTGCGGAGGTTGGCGTCCACGTACTCGCGGATCTTGACCAGGTCCTCTTCGGCCAGGTCACGAACGCGGGTGTTGGGGTTCACGCCGGCGGCGGCGAGGATCTCCTTGGACCGGGTGCGCCCGATACCGAAGACGTAGGTGAGGGCAACCTCCACGCGCTTTTCGCGCGGGATGTCAACACCTGAAACGCGTGCCATTCAATGGCTCCAGTTGTTATTTCGGGGGTCTTCCACAGAACCACTCCCGACCGCCGACCTCTCGGAGAGAGGTGGTACGCCCGAGTCCCCGGCCCCCGCCGGAGGTGTCGTCAGCCGTGGCTTGGACGGGTTCTGCGTATGTACGTTTTCGTGCGTCGCGCGAAGTACTGCGAGATGCAGGGGGTCGTGCGTCAGCCCTGGCGCTGCTTGTGGCGCAGGTTGTCGCAGATGACCATGACCCGACCGTGACGGCGGATCACCTTGCACTTGTCGCAGATCTTCTTGACGCTCGGCTTGACCTTCATGGGATGTCAGGTTCTCCGGGTCAGTGCCAGCACCCCGCCGAAGCGAGATGTGGGCAAGATCTACTTGTAGCGGTAGACGATCCGGCCACGCGTCAGGTCGTACGGGGAGAGCTCCACCACGACCCGGTCGTCCGGAAGGATTCGGATGTAGTGCATCCGCATCTTGCCGGAGATGTGCGCGAGGACCTTGTGACCGTTCTGGAGCTCCACCCTGAACATTGCGTTCGGGAGGGACTCGATCACGGTGCCCTCAATCTCGATGGCACCTTGCTTCTTGGCCACGCTTCGCCTTTCGAATCGGCTACCTTGATCGACTCTCGTCACTCGTATGCGGACACACGGATGCACGAGAGCCGACGAGTCAGTCTACGTCAGCGGACTCCAAAAGACGAATCCGTCAAGTTTGCCCACCGCGGGAGATCCTTAGACCTCGCGGTGGCCATCAATCAGCCGTTGGGGTCTCCCCTGGTCCTTAAGACCTTGGGAAAGGGTCCGGCGCCACCTCGACGCCGTACTGCGCCAGCTTCTCGCGGCCGCAGTCCGGAGCGGTCAGAACCAGCGGACCCTGCTCCGTGAGGGCGATGCTGTGCTCCCAGTGGGAGGACCGGGTGCCGTCGGTGGTGATGACGGTCCACTCGTCCTCCAGCACCTCGGTACGGGCCGTGCCGAGGGAGACCATCGGCTCGATCGCCAGGCAGAGGCCCGGGACCAGCTTGATGCCCTTGCCGCGCTTGCGGGCGACGTAGTTCAGCACGTGCGGGTCCATGTGCATCTCCGTGCCGATGCCGTGCCCGCCGTAGTCCTCGATGATCCCGTACTTGCCCGTCGCCGGACGGGGCTGGCGGCGGATGTAGGACTCGATCGCCTTCGAGATGTCGACGAGGCGGTTGTTCACCTTCATCGCGGCGATGCCGGCCCACATCGACTCCTCGGTCACCCGGGAGAGCTCGATGAGCTCCGGAGCGTGACCGGTGCCGACGAAGGCCGTGTACGCGGCGTCGCCGTGCCAGCCGTCGATGATCGCGCCTGCGTCGATGGAGATGATGTCGCCGTCCTTGAGGACGGTCTTCTCGTCCGGGATGCCGTGGACGACGACCTCGTTCACCGAGGTGCAGATCGTCGCGGGGAACCCGCCGTACCCGAGGAAGTTCGACTTCGCGCCGTGGTCGGCGATCACCTTGCGGGCGACCTGGTCCAGGTCGTGCGTGGTGGCGCCGGGCACCGCCGCCTCGCGGGTGGCGGCGTGAATGGCGGCGACCACCAGCCCCGCCTCACGCATCTTCGCGATCTGCTCGGGGGTCTTGATCTGCACCATTGCGCGGCGCCTTTCTGGATGGACGTGACGGGTGCGGCGTAGTCAACGATACGGCGCAAGCAGTCGGGCGCGGGGGGCCCCGGCGCCCCCGCGCCCCCCCCCCCCAACCCCGCGGGGGGGGGGGACACCCCCCCGACCGCCCCCCACCCCCCCACGGGCCCGCCGGCCCCCCCGGGGCCCTGGGGCCCGCGGGGGGGGGGCCCGGCGGGGGGGGGGGCGGGGGGGGCGGGGCGGGGGCCCCGGGGGGGGGGGGCGGGGGGGGGGGGGGGGGGGGGGGGGGGCCGCCGGGGGGGGGGGGCCGGGGGGGGGGGGGGGCGCCGGGGCCCCCCGCGCCCGACTGCACAACAAGTACTGCGGTGTTCTCTCTCAGCCCTCGTCGGACCTCAGAGCCTCCATGGCCCGCTCGGTCACATCGGTGACCTTGCCGAGCGCGGAGATGGTGACCACCAGGTCCTGAGCCCTGTAGTAGTCGATGATCGGCTCGGTCTGCGTGTGGTAGACCTCGAGCCGGGTGCGGACCGTCTCTTCGCTGTCGTCGTCGCGCTGGTACAGCTCGCCCCCGCAGGTGTCGCAGACACCCTCGGTCTTCGGCGGGTTGTACGTCACGTGGAACACGTGCGCGCTCTCGTTGCGGCAGACCCGACGGCCCGCGATCCGCTTCACGACCTCGTCCTCGGGTACTTCGAGGTCGAGCACCGCGTCCAGCTTTACGCCCTCGTCCTTGAGCATCACATCGAGGGCCTCGGCCTGACCCACGTTGCGCGGGAAGCCGTCGAGCAGGAAGCCGTTGACCGCGTCCGGCTGGGACATGCGGTCCTTGGCCATCCCGATCGTGACCTCGTCCGGCACCAGCTGCCCCGCGTCCATGTAGGCGCGGGCCTGCTTGCCAAGGTCGGTGCCCTGGCTGATGTTGGCGCGGAAGAGGTCGCCCGTGGAGATGTGCGGAATCGACAGGTTCTTGGCAAGGTACGCAGCCTGCGTTCCCTTGCCGGCACCCGGCGGGCCGACGAGGACGATTCGCATCAGCGGAGGAACCCTTCGTAATTGCGCTGCTGGAGCTGACTCTCGATCTGCTTCACGGTTTCCAGACCCACACCCACGATGATGAGGATGCTCGTCCCGCCGAACGGGAAGTTCTGGTTGGCTCCACCGAAGCCTGCCAACGCCATCGTCGGCACAAGAGCGATCAGACCCAGATACAGCGAGCCCGGCCAAGTGATCCTGTTGAGCACGTAGCTCAGGTACTCGGCAGTAGGTCGACCTGCCCGGATACCCGGGATGAAGCCACCATACTTCTTCATGTTGTCGGCGACTTCCTCGGGGTTGAACGAGATCGCCACGTAGAAGAAGGCGAAGAACACGATCAACAGGAAGTACGTCGCGATGTAGTACGGGTGGTCGCCCTTGACGAAGTGGTCCTGGATCCAGGTGGCCCAGCCCGCGGTGGAGTTGGAGAACTGGACGATCAGGGCCGGGATGTAGAGCAGCGAAGAAGCGAAGATGACGGGGATCACACCCGCCTGGTTCACCTTCAGCGGGATGTACGTGGACGTACCGCCGTAGGACCGGCGTCCGATCATGCGCTTCGCGTACTGCACCGGGATGCGGCGCTGGGCCTGCTCGACGAAGACGACGAGGCCGACCATCACGAAGCCGATCAGGATGACGGTGGCGAACTCGATCCAGCCGTCCGCGAGCTTGCCGCTCGTCTTGATGGCCCAGATCGCGCCGGGGAAGCTGGCGGCGATCGAGATGAACATCAGGATCGACATGCCGTTGCCGATGCCGCGGTCGGTGATGAGCTCACCGAGCCACATGACGGCGCAGGTACCGGCGGTCATGGTGACGACCATGACGACCGTCGTGAACATCGACTGGTTCGGGACGATCTGGTCGGCGACCGGACAGCCGCTGAAGAGCGCACCGCTGCGTGCGGTGGCCACCAGACCGGTGCCCTGCAGGATCGCGAGCGCGACCGTCAGATAACGCGTGTACTGCGTGATCTTGGTCTGCCCGGACGACCCCTCCTTCTTGAGCGCCTCGAGTCGGGGAATCACCACGGTCAGCAGCTGAAGAATGATGCTGGCCGTGATGTACGGCATGATGCCGAGCGCGAAGATCGTGATCTGCAGCAGTGCACCACCGCTGAACATGTTCACCAGGCCGAAGAGGCTGTTGTTGCCCTTACTTGCCTGATCAACACAGGTCTGGACGTTCTCGTAGCTCACTCCCGGGACCGGGATGTGTGCCCCGAGCCGGTAGAGCACGATGATGCCGAGCGTGAAGAACAGCTTCTTGCGCAGGTCGGGCGTCTTGAACGCCCGGGCGAACGCGGTGAGCACGGTGCCTCCTGCGACCCCCGCGCAATGCGTAGAGGTGACGGTCTTGAGGATCGATGAATTCGTAATAGCCAAAGGGCCCAAGGCGCTTGCGCCCAGGGCTTACCACAGCAACGGAGGCCACCTTACCGGCGTACATGCCCCCCTAGGAACGACCAACCGGGGATGCCCCATATGAGAGGCATCCCCGGTTGGATGTTCAGGCCACCGATTGGTCCGAGTTGTCTCAGACGAGCTCAGTGACGGTGCCGCCGGCAGCGGCAATCTTCTCCTTGGCGGAGCCGGAGACGGCGTCAACCGAAACCTGCAGTGCCACGGAGATCTCGCCCTGTCCGAGGACCTTGACGAGGTGGTTGTTGCGCACAGCGCCCTTGGCGACCAGATCGGCCACCGTGACCTCTCCACCCTCGGGGTAGAGCGTCGCGAGCTTGTCCAGGTTCACGACCTGGTACTCCGTGCGGAACGGGTTCTTGAAGCCCTTGAGCTTCGGGAGACGCATGTGGAGGGGCATCTGGCCACCCTCGAAGCGCTCCGGAACCTGGTAACGGGCCTTCGTGCCCTTGGTACCACGACCAGCGGTCTTACCCTTGGACGCCTCACCACGGCCCACACGGGTCTTGGCGGTCTTGGCACCCGGGGCAGGCCGGAGGTCATGCGCCTTCAGCGGCTTGTTCTCCGCCATGTCAGTCGACCTCCTCAACCGTCACGAGGTGGCGGACGGTGTTAGCCATTCCGCGGAACTCGGGGCGGTCCTCCTTGACAACCACGTCGTGCAGGCGCTTGAGCCCGAGCGAACGCAGGGTGTCGCGGTGGTTCTGCTTGCTGCCGATGTACGACTTCGTCTGCGTGATCTTGAGACGGGCCATTACGCACCCGCTCCCGCACGAGCACGAAGCAGAGCCGCGGGGGCGACGTCCTCGAGGGGCAGACCGCGGCGGGCCGCGATCTCCTCGGGACGCTGCAGGCCCTGGAGGGCCGCCACGGTCGCGTGCACGATGTTGATCGGGTTCGAAGACCCGAGCGACTTCGACAGGATGTCGTGAACGCCGGCGCACTCCAGAACGGCGCGCACCGGGCCACCCGCGATCACACCGGTACCGGGGGAAGCAGGCTTGAGCAGAACGACGCCCGCAGCCTTCTCGCCCTGGATCGGGTGAGGGATCGTGCCCTGGATACGCGGAACCTTGAAGAAGTTCTTCTTGGCCTCTTCAACGCCCTTGGCGATGGCCGCGGGAACTTCCTTGGCCTTGCCGTATCCGACACCGACGCTGCCGTCGCCATCGCCCACCACGACGAGCGCGGTGAAGCTGAAGCGGCGACCACCCTTTACGACCTTGGCGACGCGGTTGATCGCGACGACTCGCTCGACGTACGCGGTCTTCTCGGCGGCGCTGGGGCCACCGTCACGGCCCTTCCGGTCCCGCCGCTCGCCGCCACCGGCACCGCTTCCGCGGCGCTGGGGTCCAGCCATTGGAATTACCTCTCTCTGTTACGTCCGCTGTGCGTAGGAACCGGGGCTTAGAACTTCAGCCCGGCTTCACGGGCGGCGTCAGCCAGAGCGGCAATCCGCCCGGCGTACTGGTTACCACCGCGGTCAAACACGACGGCCTCGACGCCTGCGGCCTTGGCGCGCTCGGCGACCAGGGCCCCGACCTGCTTGGCGAGGGCACTCTTGTCACCCTCGCCACCGCGGATGGAAGCGTCAAGCGTCGACGCCGACGCGAGCGTGTGGCCCGCGATGTCGTCGATGACCTGAGCGACCATGTGACGGTTCGAACGCGTCACAACCAGGCGCGGACGCTCGGGCGAACCCGAGATGTGCTTCCGCACGCGGATGTGGCGGCGCTTGAGGGCGGCACGCTTGTAGGCGTCACCCTTGGCAATCTTTACACCGTATGCCATGGCTTACTTACCCGCCTTTCCGACCTTGCGGCGGATAACCTCGCCGGCGTACTTGACGCCCTTGGCCTTGTACGGGTCAGGCTTCCGCAGCTTGCGGATCTTCGCCGAAACCTCGCCGACCTTCTGCTTGTCGATGCCCTCGACGCTGAACTTCGTGGGCGACTCGACCTTGAAGGTGATGCCTTCGGGGGCCTCGATGAGGATCGGGTGGCTGTAGCCCAGGGCGAACTCCAGATTGGAGCCCTTCGCCTGGACTCGGTAACCGACACCGCTGATCTCGAGCGCCTTGATGTATCCCGTGGTCACGCCGGTGATCATGTTCGCCACCAGCGTGCGGGACAGGCCGTGAAGGGCCTTGTTCTGACGCTCGTCGTTCGGGCGGATGACGTTCAGAACGCCGTCCTCACCCTTGGTGACCTCGATCGGCGCGGCAACGGTGTGCGAGAGGGAGCCCTTGGGCCCCTTCACCGCGACCGTACGGCCATCGATGGTGACGTCCACACCGGCGGGAACCTGGATGGGGAGCTTGCCGATTCGCGACATGAGCTTTTCCTCCGTTCCCGACTACCAGACGTAGGCGAGGACTTCCCCACCTACGCCCTTCTTGCTGGCCTGCTGGCCGGTCAGGAGACCGTGGGACGTGGAGATGATCGCCACGCCCAGGCCGCCGAGAACCTTCGGCAGATTGGTGGACTTTGCGTATACACGCAGACCCGGCTTCGAAATACGCTTGATGCCGGCGATCGAACGCTCGCGGTTCGGACCGAACTTCAGGTCGAGCACGAGGGTCTTGCCGACCTCGGCGTCCTCGACCTTCCAGCCGGTGATGAAGCCCTCCTGCTGGAGGATCTCCGCGATGTGCGACTTGATCTTGCTGTGCGGCATCTTGACGTCGTCGTGATACGCCGAGTTCGCGTTACGCAGACGCGTGAGCATGTCTGCGATGGGATCAGTCATGGTCATGAGTTGGCCTTCGGCCTCTCTCGCCGGGGTTTCCTGTATGCGCCATCCCTCTCCCCACTCAGTGGTGGGACGGGTGCGGTGCGGGGACCTACGGCGTAGTAAGTCGGTCTTGGGCGGCAGGCGCCCAACCACACAAGCCTACGGCATGTGCGGGCGGGTTCCTGCCGACCAGATACTTACCGAGAGTCTCCGGGTAATCCCAACGCCCAAAGGGCGAAGGAGAGTTACCAGGAGCTCTTGGTCACGCCCGGCAGCTCGCCACGGTGAGCCATCTCACGAAGGCACACGCGGCACAGGCCGAACTTGCGGTAGACGGAGTGGGGCCGGCCGCAGCGCTGGCAGCGGGTGTACCCGCGGACGCCGAACTTCGGCTTACGGGCGGCCTTAGCGATCAGGGACTTCTTCGCCACGGTCAGTTCTCCTTGAACGGGAAGCCGAGGTGACGAAGGAGGGCACGACCCTCGTCGTCATTGGTCGCCGTGGTGACCACGGTGATGTCCATGCCCCGGACCCGGTCGATCTTGTCCTGGTCGATCTCGTGGAACATGACCTGCTCCGTGAGACCGAAGGTGTAGTTGCCACGGCCGTCGAACTGCTTCGGCGACAGGCCACGGAAGTCACGGATACGCGGCAGCGCGAGCGACAGCGTACGGTCCAGGAACTCCCACATGCGGTCACCACGGAGGGTGACGTGGCAGCCGATCGGCTGCCCCTCGCGCAGCTTGAACTGCGCGATCGACTTGCGGGCCTTGGTGACGGCCGGCTTCTGACCGGTGATCGTGGTGAGGTCGCGCACGGCCCCATCGATCAGCTTGGAGTCGCGGGCGGCGTCGCCCACACCCATGTTGACCACGATCTTGACCAGACCGGGAATCTGCATGACGTTCTCGTAGGAGAACTCCTCACGCAGCTTGCCGGCGATTTCCTCGCGGTAGCGCGTCTTGAGACGCGGCGCAGTGGTGGTAGTCATCAGATGTCCTCACCGGTGCGCTTGGCAACGCGGATCTTGTTGCCCTCGTCGTCAAAGCGGTAGCCGACGCGAGTAACGACCTTGTTGCCGTCCTTCTCAACAACCAGCTGCACGTTGCTGACGTGGACGGGGGCCTCGGTCGTCACAATGCCACCGGTCTGCGAACCGCGAGCGGTCTGACCGGCCTTCGTGTGCTTCTTGACCCGGTTGACACCCTCGACGAGGACGCGGTCCTGAGCAGGGTAGGCAACGATGACCTTGCCCTGCTTGCCCTTGTCCTTACCGGTGATGACCTGAACCAGGTCGCCCTTCTTGATCTTCATGCTTACAGCACCTCCGGCGCGAGCGAGATGATCTTCATGAACTTCTTCTCGCGCAGCTCACGGCCCACCGGGCCGAAGATACGGGTGCCGCGGGGGTCACCGTCGTTCTTCAGAATGACGGCGGCGTTCTCGTCGAAGCGGATGTACGAGCCATCCTGACGACGACGCTCCTTGACGGTGCGAACGATGACGGCCTTGACGACGTCACCCTTCTTCACGTTGCCACCGGGGATCGCGTCCTTGACGGTGGCGACGATGACGTCACCGATGCCCGCGTAGCGGCGACCCGAGCCACCGAGAACACGGATGGTGAGAATTTCCTTCGCACCCGTGTTGTCGGCGACACGCAGTCGCGACTCCTGCTGGATCACGTCTATCTCCTGATCGTCTGCCGGTTCCCGACGGGGGCCGCTCCGTTACCGGAGCGAACCCCCGCCGAGCCTGGCGGAACCTGCCTGAGGGGAATGCCCCTCAGGAATTACTTGGCCTTCTCGAGGATCTCGACGACGCGCCACCGCTTCGTGGCGGACAGCGGCCGGGTCTCCATGAGGATGACACGGTCGCCGACGCCGGCGGCGTTCTGCTCGTCGTGAGCCTTGAGCTTGTTCGTACGGCGGATGACCTTGCCGTACAGCGCGTGCTTGACGCGGTCCTCGACAGCGACGACGACGGTCTTGTCCATCTTGTCGCTGACGACCAGACCCTCACGGGTCTTACGGAAACCGCGGTCAGTGTTCGTCTCAGTCACAGTCTTCTCGCTCATCAGACGCTCTCCACCGTCTCGATGCCGAGCTCGCGCTCGCGCATCAGGGTGTAGATCCGGGCGATGTCCTTACGGACGGACTTGAGCCGGCCGTGGTTCTCGAGCTGTCCGGTCGCCGCCTGGAAGCGGAGGTTGAACAGCTCTTCCTTGGCCTCGCGGAGCTTGTTGAGGAGCTCCTCGTTGCCCAGCTCGCGCAGCTCGGACGTCTTGGTACCGGCCGACATCACGACTCACCTGCCTCGCGCCGAACAATCCGGCACTTCATCGGAAGCTTGTGAGCAGCGCGGGTGAGCGCCTCACGAGCAATCTTCTCGTTCGGGTAGGACAGCTCGAACATCACCCGACCCGGCTTGACGTTCGCGATCCACCACTCGGGGGAACCCTTACCGGAACCCATGCGGGTCTCGGCAGGCTTCTTCGTCAGGGGACGGTCCGGGTAGATGTTGATCCAGACCTTGCCGCCACGCTTGATGTGACGGGTCATCGCGATACGAGCGGACTCGATCTGACGGTTCGTCACGTACGCCGGGGTCAGCGCCTGGATGCCGTACTCGCCGAACGCAACCTGCGTGCCACCCTTGGACATGCCGCTGCGCTTCGGGTGGTGCTGCTTGCGGTGCTTGACCCTACGGGGGATCAGCATTTCGGTCAGGCCTCCGTTCCGGTGCTCTCAGCCGCCGGAGCAGCGGCGGTCGCGTCGGCCTTGGGGGCCTCGGCGGCCGGAGCCGACTGCTGCGGCTTGCGGCCGCGACCGCCACGCTCGCCACCACGGCCACCGCGGCCGGCCGGACGGTCAGCGCCGCCACGGGCCGGGCGGTTGCCCGCACGGGCAGCAGCGTTCTCGGCGCGGACCTCGGCGATGTTCTTGACGTCGCCCTTGTAGATCCAGACCTTCACGCCGATGCGGCCGAAGGTCGTCTTGGCCTCGAAGAAGCCGTAGTCGACGTTCGCACGGAGGGTGTGCAGGGGCACGCGGCCCTCGCGGTAGAACTCCGAGCGGGACATCTCGGCGCCGCCGAGGCGACCGCCGCACTGGATCTTGATGCCCTTGGCGCCGGCCTTCATCGTGCTCTGCATGCTCTTGCGCATGGCACGACGGAAGGAGACGCGGGAGGAGAGCTGCTCGGCGACGGCCTGGGCCACCAGCTGAGCGTCCACCTCGGGGTTCTTGACCTCGAGGATGTTCAGCTGGACCTGCTTGCCGGTCAGCTTCTCCAGCTCGCCACGGATGCGGTCGGCCTCGGCGCCGCGGCGGCCGATGACGATGCCCGGGCGGGCGGTGTGGATGTCAACGCGGACGCGGTCGCGGGTGCGCTCGATCTCAACCTTCGAGATGCCGGCTCGCTCCATGCCCTTCGTCATCATGCGACGAATGGCGACGTCTTCCTTGACGTAGTCCTTGTACAGCTTGTCGGCGTACCAACGGGACTTGAAGTCCGTGGTAATGCCGAGCCGGAACCCGTGCGGGTTTACCTTCTGGCCCATTACCGGGTTCCTTCCTTGCTGCTGACGACCACGGTGATGTGGCTGGTCCGCTTACGGATCCGGTAGGCACGGCCCTGAGCACGCGGACGGAACCGCTTCAGGGTCGGGCCCTCGTCCACGAACGCCTCGCTGATGACCAGCGAAGAAGCGTCAGGGTGGTCGTAGTTGTGTGCAGCGTTGGCAATGGCGCTGTCGAGCACCTTGCCAACCGGCACGCTCGCGGCCTGCGGGGCGAAACGCAGGACCGCCTGAGCCTCCGTGGCATCCATGCCACGGATGAGGTCCACCACTCGGCGGGCCTTCATGGGCGTGACGCGGATGTACCGCGCCTGGGCCCTGGCTTCCATGGTTGTCCCTTCGGTGTGAGTCATAGTCGTTTCCACCCCGCGCTAGCGGCGCTTCGACTTCCGGTCGTCCTTGACGTGGCCGCGGAAGGTGCGAGTCGGCGAGAACTCGCCGAGCTTGTGGCCGACCATCGACTCGGTGACGAACACCGGGACGTGGATCTTGCCGTTGTGCACCGCGATGGTGTGACCCAGCATGGCCGGGATGATCATCGAGCGACGGGACCAGGTCTTGATGACGTTCTTGGTGCCAGCTTCGTTCTGGACGTCCACCTTCTTGACGAGGTGGCCGTCGACGAAGGGCCCCTTCTTGAGACTGCGCGGCATCTAAACCCGCTCCTAGCGCTTCTTGTTCGTCTTGCGGCGGCGGACGATGTACTTGCTCGATGCCTTCTTCGGCGAGCGAGTACGACCCTCCTTCTGACCCCACGGCGAGACCGGGTGACGTCCACCGGAGGTCTTGCCTTCACCACCACCGTGCGGGTGGTCGACCGGGTTCATCGCAACACCGCGGACGGACGGGCGAACGCCCTTCCAGCGCATGCGACCGGCCTTGCCCCAGTTGATGTTCGACTGCTCGGCGTTGCCGACCTCGCCGATCGTGGCGCGGCAGCGCGCGTCGACCAGACGGATCTCACCCGACGGCATACGAAGGTGGGCCATGGTGCCCTCCTTCGCCAGCAGCTGCACGGAGGCACCCGCGGAACGGGCGAACTTCGCGCCGCCGCCGGGCCGCAGCTCGATGGCGTGGATGGTCGTACCGACCGGGATGTTGCGCAGCGCCAGGTTGTTACCGGGCTTGATGTCGGCGGCGGGGCCGTTCTCGACACGGTCGCCCTGACCCAGGCCGCGCGGCGCGATGATGTAGCGCTTCTCGCCGTCGGCGTAGTGCAGGAGCGCGATGCGCGCGGTGCGGTTCGGGTCGTACTCGATGTGCGCGACCTTGGCCGGCACGCCGTCCTTGTCGTGACGACGGAAGTCGATCACGCGGTAGGCGCGCTTGTGGCCACCACCCTGGTGGCGAACGGTCACACGACCGGTGTTGTTACGGCCGCCCTTGCTGTGCAGGGGGCGGACCAGCGACTTCTCCGGCGTGGACCGCGTGATCTCGACAAAGTCGGCGACGCTGGAGCCACGACGGCCCGGGGTCGTCGGCTTGTACTTGCGGATACCCATTTCTCAGTCCTCGTCCGATTCCGGACGACTCGACCTCCGTTAGGAGGTCGGGCCGCCGAAGATGTCGATTCGGTCGCCCTCAGCGAGGGTCACGATGGCGCGCTTGGTGTCAGCGCGCTTGCCGAAACCGGTCTTGGTGCGCTTGCGCTTACCCTGACGGTTGATCGTGTTGACCCCGGTGACCTTGACCGAGAAGACCGCTTCCACGGCCTGCTTGATCTGGGTCTTGTTGGAGCCGGGCGCGACGATGAACGTGTACTTGTTCTCGTCGAGCAGCGCGTAGCTCTTCTCCGAGACAACCGGCTTGACGAGAACGTCACGCGGGTCGTCGTAGGTCTTGCTGGTAACGGTCGCCTCACTCATCAGGCGTCGCTCCCTTCGGTCTCAGCGGTCTGGGGGCCAGACACGAAGGACTCGAAAGCGGCCTGGGTGAAGACCACGTCGTCAGAGACGATCACGTCGTACGTGTTCAGCTGGCCCGGGTCCAGGATGTGCACCTGGGGCAGGTTGCGCGCGGAGAGCCACGCGGCCTCGTCACTGCGCTCGACGACCAGGAGCACGTTGTTGCGCTCCGAGATCTTGCCGAGCAGCGTCTTGACGGACTTGGTGGAGATCCCACTCTCGATCACGCCGGTGACGACGTGGATGCGGGAGTGACGCGCCCGGTCCGAGAGGGCACCGCGCAGGGCGGCGGCCTTCATCTTCTTCGGGGTGCGCTGCGAGTAGTCGCGCGGCTTGGGGCCGTGCACGACGCCACCGCCGACGAACTGCGGCGCGCGGGTCGAACCCTGGCGGGCGCGGCCGGTGCCCTTCTGGCGGTAAGGCTTGCGCCCACCACCACGGACTTCGCCGCGACGCTTGGTCGAGTGCGTGCCCTGACGGGCAGCTGCCAGCTGTGCGACAACGACCTGGTGGATCAGCGGAACGCTGGTCTTCGCGTCGAAGATCTCCGCGGGGAGCTCGACGGTACCGGCCTTGTCGCCTGCCGGCGAAAGGATGTCAATGGTGCTCATTACCTCAAGCCCCCTTGGCCGCGGTACGGACCAGGACGAGGCCGCCGTTCGGACCGGGGACCGCGCCCTTGATGAGCAGCAGACCCTTCTCCGCGTCAACCGCGTGGATGGTCAGGTTCTGGGTGGTGACGCGCTCGTTGCCCATCCGGCCGGCCATGCGCATGCCCTTGAAGACACGCCCAGGGGTGGCGCAGCCACCGATCGAACCGGGGGAACGGTGCTTGCGCTGGACGCCGTGTCCGGCGCCGAGGCCCTTGAAGTTGTGACGCTTCATGACACCGGCGAAGCCCTTGCCCTTGCTCTTGCCCGTGACGTCAACCTTGACGCCGGACTCGAACACCTGGGCGGTGATCTCCTGGCCGAGCGTGTACTCGCTCGCGTCAGGGGTGCGGAGCTCCACCAGGTGGCGGCGCGGGGTCACGTCGGCCTTGGCGAAGTGGCCCTTGAGGGGCTTGTTCACCTTGCGCGGGTCGATCTCGCCGAAGGCGATCTGGACCGACTCGTAGCCGTCGCTGTCGTTCGTACGAACCTGCGTCACGACGCACGGCCCGGCCTTGACGACGGTCACCGGGACAACCCGGTTGTTCTCGTCCCAGACCTGGGTCATGCCGAGCTTCTCGCCCAGGACGCCCTTGATGTTCTTGCTCATCTCGGCCCGTCCCCTCAGAGCTTGATCTCGATGTCGACGCCAGCCGGCAGGTCGAGGCGCATCAGCGAGTCAACCGTCTTCGGCGTGGGGTCGAGAATGTCGATGAGGCGCTTGTGCGTGCGCATCTCGAAGTGCTCGCGAGAGTCCTTGTACTTGTGCGGCGACTTGATGACGCAGTACACGTTCTTCTCAGTGGGCAGCGGCACCGGGCCCGCGACCGACGCACCAGTGCGGGTCACCGTCTCGACGATCTTCTTCGCCGAGGAGTCGATGACCTCGTGGTCGTAGGCCTTGAGCCGGATGCGGATCTTCTGTCCCGCCATGGCTACTAGTAGTCCTGTCTCTCGTAACGCTCTGGAACCCGGAGGTTCGGTAACTTCACTCCGACCCACGCGGTCGGGCGTGTCGCATCCCCTCTACGTAGAAGTCCCGAAGGATTTCCCAACCAAGGGGGTGCGGGCCAGAGACCGCGCTGCCGGGGGTGAAACCCCACCGGGTGCCTGGCCGGTGCCACACATACGCTTCCCGAAAGATTCCCGTACGTCCGGCCCTTACAGGGCCGACGAGTACTGTGGGACTCGCTTCCGGTCCTCCCGGCGGGAGGCGCGCAGCATTGACACTCAACCGAGCAACCTGGTCAGTGTGCCATACGGGGCACGAGCCTGGCCAATCGGGCGAGGATCTTACTCCCCGCGCGGTCATGGTCAAACGCAGGCACGAATCGCGGCGGCCGCTCCCTGTCCCCTGCCGCGATATTCGGGTGAGTGCCGCAGGTCTCCGCTCCTACAGTGACGGGGCCGGAACGGCGACTCACGGGGGCAGGGAACATGCGTACGCACTATCCACGAACGCCTCATCTGCCCTGGTCACCCGGGGCCACCTCGGACGACGTGCGCCTGGCCGACCTCGCCGGGCTGACCGGCTCCGAGGTCGTGGTCACCGAGAAGCTCGACGGCGAGAACACCACGCTGTACGCCGACGGGCTGCACGCCCGCTCCCTCGACTCGGCGCACCACCCCTCCCGGGGATGGGTCAAGGCACTCCAGGGACGCATCGGCCCCCGCGTTCCGGCGGGGTGGCGGATCTGCGGGGAGAACATGTTCGCCCGCCACTCGATCCCGTACGAGGACCTCGCGGGCCACTTCTACGGCTTCTCCGTCTGGGACGGCGAGGTCTGCCTGGACTGGGACCGGACCGTCGCCTTCCTGCGGGACCTGGGGATACCGACGCCGGCGGTGCTGTGGCGCGGCGTGTTCGACCCCCGGGCCCAGAAGGCGCTGCGCGCGCTGAAGCCGGACACGGACCACCAGGAGGGTTACGTCGTCCGCCCCGCCGAGAGCTTCCCGGCCGCCGCGTTCAAGCGGCGCGTCGCGAAGTGGGTGCGGCCGGGCCATGTGACGACGGACACCCACTGGATGCACACCGAGGTGGTGGAGAACGGGCTGGGCCCGGCCGCCGCCCTGTGGGCCGTGCGCTCGGGCGCCCCGGTGGACCCGGCGGCGCTCGCCGTCGCGGTGGGCACCGGTCCGGGTGACGCGGCCGCCGCCCTCGCGACGGGTGACGCACTGGACGCGCGGGGCCGCACGGGCGACGACCGGCTGGCCGGGGTGCTCGCCGCCCTGCTCCACCGCACCCGGCGGGCGGAGCTCGCGCCCGCGCTCGCCGGACCGCTCGGGGTGCCCCTGGCGCGGCGGACCGCGGACCTCGTCGGCCTGTACCCCGCGCTGCACCGCCCGTACCCGGACGAGGAGCGCCACGGCGGCCTGGCGCGGATGTCCCTCGCCGCCGATCTGCCCGTCCTGCACGCACTGGCCGGCGCGCTGGCCGAGACGCCCGGGGCCCGCGAGCAGGTGGAGTGGTCGGCCCTGCACGCCCAGGACGTGGCCGAACCGGACGGACTGCGCGAGGCCTTCACCGATCTGGAGCCGGACGCCGCCGCGCGCTGCCTGGCGCAGGCCCGCGAGGCGTACGCGCTCGGCCGCATCAGCACGGCGGAGGAGGCGGTCGCCGCGACGTGGCGGTGGCGATCCGGCGACTTCCCCTCCCTGATCCATCTGGTCGGCCCGTCCGGCAGCGGGAAGAGCACCTTCGGCCGCGGTCTGCCGGGCACCACGACGTACCTCTCGCTCGACGACCTGCGTGAGTCCCGCGGCTCGCGCGCCGACCAGAGCGCCAACGCGGACGTCCTGCGCGAGGGCCTGCGGCGCCTGGACGCGGCCCTCGTCCCCGGCGCCACCGTGGTCTGGGACGCCACCTCGCTGGGCCCGCACCAGCGCTCCCTGGTGCACGCGGTCGCGGAACGCAAGGACGCCCTGGTCACCCATGCCGTGGCGTGGGTGGGCGCGGACGAGCTGACCGCCCGCAATGGGCGTCGCGCCCACCCCGTGCCCCCGGAGGTCCTGGCCTCCCAGCTGCGGCGCTTCGTACCCCCGTATCCCGGCAGGGCGCACCGCACCTGGTACGTCGGGACGAGCGGAACCGTGGAGGACCGGGCCTGATGCGTACGAGCGAGGAGATCTACCACCGGGTCCGCTGGGACGCCCGGTTCGACCCGGCGCGCTTCGTGCTCGGGGTCGCCCAGCGCGGCCGTGACCCCAAGCGCGTGCCGCTGGAGCGGTTCACGCCGGGCGGGGACATCCCCTGGCACCGGGTGCTGTTCTTCGAGGCGGACGGCGAGGTGGTGTGGGACCGTGCCTCCGGCGTGGACGCTCTCGACGCGACGGAGGCGGGCCGGGTCCGCGGCCCGCGCCGGCTGCCGTCCCCCTACTTCCTCTCGCGCGTCCCGCACTCCCACTCCCCGGCCACGGGCACCTGGGAACCGTCCTCCCCCGGGCCGTCGGCCCCCTCCGCTCCCCTGACGATCCTCACCTGGAACACCCTCTGGGACCGGTACGACAGCGACCGCATCGACACGGCCCGGCGCCGCCCGCTCCTGCTGGACGCCCTGCGCGCGGCGGACGCGGACGTCATCGCGCTCCAGGAGGTCGAGCCCGCGCTGCTCGACCTGCTGCTGGGCTGCGACTGGGTGCGCGACGGGTACTTCCTCGCCACCGATCCGGCCGGCCGCGACGTGCCCGACTGCGGTCTGCTGCTGCTCAGCCGGCTTCCGGTGAGCGAGGCGGGCCTCTACTCCCTGGGCCCGCACAAGGCGGTGGCGGCAGCCGTCGTGGAGACGGCCGAGGGCCCCGTCACGGTGGCCGCGACCCATCTCAGCAGTGACCACTCCCCCGCCGGTGCCACTCGCCGTGACACAGAACTGGGCGCCCTGGCAACGGCGTTGGCCGGCATCGACGGCGAACTGCTCCTCGTCGGCGACTTCAACGACGGCGGCGACCGCCCCCAGACCCGTCTGGCGATGACGGACGCGTGGAACGAGGTGCACGGCCCCACCGACACCACCCCCACCTTCGATCCGTCCGTGAACCCCCTCGCGGCCGCCTCCTCCCTGTCGGGACGTGCCTCCCGCCTGGACAGGGTGCTGCGGCGTACGGAACGGCTGCGCGCCAGGTCAGCGACCCTGACGGGCGAGGTGCCCGGTGCGGAGGGGCTGTACGTCTCCGATCACTACGGGGTACGCGTGGAGCTGGGCCCGGCCGCTGTCGCCGCCGATGCCGGTCACGTCACCGAGCGGGTCGCCGCGGCCCTGCCCGGCGCCCGCGTCCACGTCGTCGGCTCGCGGCGCATGGGCTGCGCGGCGCCCGGCGCGGATCTGGACCTGGTCGCGGCGCTGCCCGGCGCCTCCGATCCGGGAGGTGTACGACAGCGGCTGGCCACCGCGTTCCCGGAGGCCCTGGACCTGCGTGAGGTGGAGGGCGCCCGGGTGCCCGGTCTGCGCTGGCACCTCGGCGGTCTCCGGGTCGACCTGGTCACCGTGGCGACCGGCGCCCTGTCCCCGGACGCGGCGGTCGCCCGCCGCTCCGAGCTGGGCGATGCGGCGGCGGTCGCGCTGAGCGCGGTGAGCGACGCCGACGCGGTGCTCGCGGCGGCGGCCCCGCACCGGGAGGCCTTCGCCGCCCTCGCCAGGGACGTCAAGGAGTGGGCGGGAGCGCGTGGGCTCGATTCCGCGCCCTGCGGCGGGCTGCCGGGCCTCGCCTGGGCCGTGCTCGCGGCCCGCACCGCGCACGAGGCGGGCGATCTGCCGCCGCTCGCGCTGCTCCGGCACTTCTTCGCAACCTGGGCGGTGTGGGACTGGGACGAGGCGGTGGGACCGGGACCTGCCCGGGGGCCTGTGACGGTGCTGACCCCGACTACGCCGGTGCGCTCCTGCACCCCGCAGGTCTCGGTCGCGGGTCGCGATCTCCTTGCCGCCGAGCTCTACCGGGCCTGGGAGATCGTAGAGGCAGCCGAGTCCGCGCGGTCCTCGGAGTCCTCGGAGGAGGGTGTCGACCCGCGCCCTCTGCTGTGCGCGCCGGCACGCCTCCCTGAGCTGCACCCGTCCTGGGCCCTCGCCTCCGTGCCCTCGGGCGCCCCGGACGAAGGACGACTGCGCGGCAGACTCCTGTCCCTGTCCGCCGCCCTCGCCGAGGCGGGGCACGCTGACTGCCGCGTCTGGCCGCGCCCGGTCACGGCCGGCGGTCGCGCGGGGTACGCGATCGGGCTCGGGACGACCCCGCCACCGGCTCACCGTCTGGCGGAGATCGGGGCGGAGGTGCTGCGGGGCATCCGGGACGCGTCGTTGGCCCCGGTACGTATGTAACGGTCAGCGCCCAGCGGCGTACGGAACAAAGTCCGCCCACGCGTCCTCACCGAAGGTGAGCTGCGGCCCCGGCAGGTTCTTCGAGTCGCGGACGAGCACCGGGTCGGGGGCTGTCGCGACCTCGACGCAGGAGTCCCCTTCGCTACTGCCGCGGTAACTGCTCTTGAACCACACCAACCCGGGAGCGTTCCCGGCAGAGGTCTCGCAGATCATGTCTCTCCCAGTAGTTGCTCGATGAAGACCAACGACTCCCGTGGCGCGAGAGCCTGGGCCCGGATCACCCCCTAGCGCAGTTCAAGGATCCTGAGCTGCTTCAAATCGGACACCGGCCGGCCCGCGAACGCTCCATCCGACCGCCCCACCGCAGTGCCGTCCTCGAACTTCAATACCTCGACGCCACGGACCGAATCCACCGGGTCGTGGATACTTCCCCCCGCCCCTCGCTACCGCCCGAGGCCCCCGCCCGCCTCCGGGTGCGCCGTGCGCCACGCCGTCATCGAGCGGTCCCACTCGTCCCCCGACAGCGCGGTGATCGAGGCCGGGAACAGGCCGTCCTCCTCCTTCGCGATGTGGTGGTACAGCTCGTCGACCGCCTCGCGCAGCCGTACGACGTCCTCGGCCCTGTTCAGATCGACTTCACCGAGGAAAGCGGCGAGTTCGCGGTGTTCCCGCACCAGCGCGTCGATGTATCCGGCGTACTCCGAGTCGGCGCTCATGACCGCGAAGAGACCCAGCTCCTCCCCTTGCCAATGGGCCCGCAGCTCCCGTCCCATCCGGGCCACCAGTTCCGCGGCGAGGGCCCGGTCACCGGAGTCCAGGGCGCGCAGCGCACCGCCCGCCGCATCGGTCACGGACTCGTGCTCCGCGATGAACTCCTTGATCAACGGGATATCGCGGCAGCCGCAGTAGTGGCACATGCGCCCACTTTATGTAGATATGCGGCAGCTCCCGGCACAGCCGGCCGAGGACCCGCCGCCCGCACCTCTGACAGACTCCCGCCATGCATGTACGTACCACTCAGAGCTGGGCCCTGCGCCCGGCCACCGCGGCGGACCTTGAGGCCATAGCCGAGATCCGGGCCGTCGTGATGCGCCCGGACCTGGTTCGCCTCGGGCGCTACGACGAGCAGCGGGTGCGGCAGCGGCTCCGCGACTCCTACCTGCCCGAGTACACCTCGGTGATCGTCGTGGACGGCCGCTTCGCCGGCAGCGTCACCCTCCGCCCCTTCGAGGACGGCCGGTGCCTGGAGAGCTTCTTCCTCGATTCGGCGCTCCAGGGGCGCGGCATCGGGTCATCAGTCCTCGGTGCCCTGCTGGCCCGTACCGACGCCGAAGGAGTGCCGGTCCGCCTCAACGTGCTCCAGGGCAGCGCGGCCCGGCGGCTCTACGAGCGGCACGGGTTCGTCCTGGAACGGGAGGACCCGGTCGACGTGTTCATGGTGCGCCGTCCTCCCGTACCGACGGCCTGAGAAAAAGAAGAAGGGCCCCGTCCCACCGCTTGCGCGGCGGGACGGGGCCCTTCTCGGTGCTCTTGTGCGGAGCTACCAGGTCAGACGCTCAAGGACTTACTTGAGGATCTTGGTGACCTGGCCGGCGCCCACGGTCCGGCCACCCTCACGGATGGCGAACTTCAGGCCCTCTTCCATGGCGACCGGCTGGATCAGCGCGACGTTCATGAGGGTGTTGTCACCCGGCATGACCATCTCGGTGCCCTCGGGAAGGGTCACAACGCCCGTCACGTCCGTGGTACGGAAGTAGAACTGCGGGCGGTAGTTGTTGAAGAAGGGGGTGTGACGGCCACCCTCGTCCTTCGACAGGATGTAGGACTGGGCCTCGAACTCGGTGTGCGGCGTGACCGAACCGGGCTTGATGATGACCTGGCCGCGCTCGACGTCCTCGCGCTTGATGCCACGGAGGAGCAGACCGACGTTCTCACCGGCCTGGCCCTCGTCGAGCAGCTTGCGGAACATCTCGATGCCGGTGACCGTGGTGGTGGTCTTCTCGGTCTTGATACCGACGATGTCGACGGTCTCGTTGACCTTGAGGACACCACGCTCGATACGACCGGTGACGACCGTGCCACGACCGGTGATCGTGAAGACGTCCTCGATCGGCATGAGGAACGGCTTCTCGACGTCGCGCTCGGGCTGCGGGATGGACTCGTCGACGGCCTTCATCAGGTCGAGAACGGTCTTGCCCCACTCGGCGTCGCCCTCAAGAGCCTTGAGCGCCGAGACCTTGACGACCGGAAGGTCGTCGCCCGGGAACTCGTACTCGGAGAGGAGCTCACGAACCTCGAGCTCGACGAGCTCCAGGATCTCCTCGTCGTCCACCATGTCGGCCTTGTTCAGCGCGACGACGATGTACGGAACGCCGACCTGGCGGGCCAGGAGCACGTGCTCCTTGGTCTGCGGCATCGGGCCGTCGGTGGCGGCGACGACGAGAATGGCGCCGTCCATCTGCGCCGCACCCGTGATCATGTTCTTGATGTAGTCAGCGTGACCCGGGCAGTCGACGTGCGCGTAGTGACGCGACTCCGTCTGGTACTCGACGTGCGCGATCGAGATGGTGATACCGCGCTGGCGCTCTTCGGGAGCCTTGTCGATCTGGTCAAAGGCCGAGGCCTCGTTCAGGTCCGGGTACGCGTCGTGCAGCACCTTGGTAATGGCGGCCGTGAGGGTCGTCTTACCGTGGTCAATGTGACCGATGGTGCCGATGTTGACGTGCGGCTTAGTCCGCTCGAACTTTGCCTTCGCCACTGGGTCCTCCTGCGGAGTGGTTCTGTACGCCTTGCTTCATCGGCGCCAGGTGATCTTTGCTGGGATGCCGGGGCCGGGGGCATTCGACACATTGCTTGCGCGCCGTGTCAAATGCCCCACCAGGCTCCGGTGATAAGCCTAAAGCGTCAACTCGGGGAGTTACTCGCCCTTGGCCTTCGCGATGATCTCCTCGGCGACGTTCCGCGGAACCTCGGCGTAGGAGTCGAACTGCATCGAGTAGCTTGCGCGACCCGAGGTCTTGCTGCGGAGGTCTCCGACGTAGCCGAACATCTCCGAGAGGGGCACGAGGCCCTTCACGACGCGAGCGCCGCTGCGCTCCTCCATGGCCTGGATCTGGCCACGGCGGGAGTTGAGGTCGCCGATGACATCGCCCATGTAGTCCTCGGGCGTGGTGACCTCGACGGCCATCATCGGCTCGAGGAGCACGGGGGACGCCCTGCGGGCACCCTCCTTGAACGCCTGCGAACCGGCGATCTTGAAGGCGAGCTCCGAGGAGTCGACCTCGTGGTAACCACCGTCGAGAAGGGTGACGCGGACGCCGACCATCTCGTAACCGGCCAGGATGCCGAACTGCATGGCTTCCTGAGCACCCGCGTCCACCGAGGGAATGTACTCACGGGGGATGCGGCCACCGGTGACCTTGTTGACGAACTCGTAGGACGCGTCGCCACCCTCGATGGGCTCGATGGCGATCTGCACCTTCGCGAACTGGCCGGTACCACCAGTCTGCTTCTTGTGCGTGAAGTCGATGCGCTCGACGGCCTTGCGGATCGTCTCGCGGTACGCGACCTGCGGCTTGCCGACGTTCGCCTCGACGCGGAACTCGCGCTTCATGCGGTCGACCAGCACCTCGAGGTGAAGCTCGCCCATACCACCGATGATGGTCTGGCCGGTCTCCTCGTCGGAGTGCACCTGGAAGGACGGGTCCTCCTCGGAGAGGCGCTGGATGGCGACACCCAGCTTCTCCTGGTCGCCCTTGGACTTGGGCTCGATGGCGACCTGAATGACCGGCGCCGGGAAGTCCATGGACTCCAGGATGACCGGGTTCTTGTCGTCACACAGCGTCTCACCGGTGGTGGTCTGCTTCAGGCCCATGACGGCGATGATGTCACCGGCGCCCACCGACGCGATCTCCTCACGCTTGTTCGCGTGCATGCGGTAGATCTTGCCGATGCGCTCCTTCTTGCCCTTGACCGAGTTCAGCACCGCGGTGCCGGCCTCGAGGCGACCGGAGTAGATCCGGACGAAGGTGAGCTTGCCGAGGTGCGGGTCGCTCGCGATCTTGAACGCCAGGCCGGAGAACGGCTCGTCGTCCGAGGGCTTGCGCGAGATGACCTTCTCCGGGTCCTTCACGTCGTGGCCCTCGATGGCCTCGACGTCCAGGGGGGAAGGCAGGTAGCGCACGACCGCGTCGAGCAGGGGCTGGACGCCCTTGTTCTTGAACGCCGTGCCACAGAACACCGGGGTGACCGTGATGGAGTCCGCGGTGCCCTTCGACGCCAGCGTGATGCGACGGATCGCCTCGTGCAGCTGGTCCTCGGTGGGCTCGACGCCCTCCAGGTACAGCTCCATCATGGCGTCGTCGTTCTCCGAGACGGCCTCGAGGAGCTTGCCGCGCCATTCTTCGGCGGCCTCCTTGAGGTTGTCCGGGATCTCGACGGTGTTGTACATCTCGCCCTTGGCGGCCTCTTCGGGGTACACGAAGGCCTTCATCGTCACGAGGTCGACGACACCCGTGAAGTCGGCCTCGGCGCCGATGGGGAGCTGCATGACGATCGGGACAGCGCCGAGGCGCTGGACGATCATGTCGACACAACGGAGGAAGTCGGCACCGGTGCGGTCGAGCTTGTTGACGAAGCAGATACGCGGCACGCCGTAGCGGTCCGCCTGACGCCACACGGTCTCGGACTGCGGCTCGACGCCGGCCACACCGTCGAACACGGTGACGGCGCCGTCGAGGACGCGGAGCGAACGCTCCACCTCGACGGTGAAGTCGACGTGACCCGGGGTGTCGATGATGTTGATGGTGTGGTCAACATCATTGAGCGGCCAGTGGCAGGTCGTCGCGGCGGACGTGATCGTGATGCCGCGCTCCTGCTCCTGCTCCATCCAGTCCATCGTGGCAGCGCCGTCGTGGACTTCACCGATCTTGTACGAGACGCCGGTGTAGAAGAGGATCCGCTCAGTGGTGGTCGTCTTGCCCGCGTCGATGTGGGCCATGATCCCGATGTTGCGGACCTTGGCCAGGTCAAGCGAAGTGGTGGCCATAAGGCTCAATCTTCTCTCGGTCTCGATGGGGTAAGCGACTACCAGCGGTAGTGCGCGAAGGCCTTGTTGGACTCGGCCATCTTGTGGGTGTCCTCGCGCTTCTTGACGGCAGCGCCAAGACCGTTGGAGGCGTCGAGCAGCTCGTTCATGAGGCGCTCGGTCATGGTCTTCTCGCGACGGGCGCGGGAGTAGCCCACGATCCAGCGCAGCGAGAGGGTGGCGGCACGACCGGGCTTGACCTCGATCGGCACCTGGTAGGTGGCGCCACCGACACGGCGGGACTTGACCTCGAGCGAGGGCTTGACGTTCTCAAGCGCGCGCTTCAGCGTGATGACCGGGTCAGCGCCGGTCTTCTCGCGGAGGCCTTCCATGGCGCCGTACACGATCCGCTCGGCGGTGGAACGCTTGCCGTCGAGCAGGATCTTGTTGATCAGCGACGTGACAAGAGGAGAGCTGTAGACCGGGTCGATGATGACCGGGCGCTTCGGGGCGGGGCCCTTACGAGGCATTCTTACTTCTCCTTCTTGGCGCCGTAGCGGCTGCGGGCCTGCTTGCGGTTCTTGACACCCTGGGTGTCGAGCGAGCCGCGGATGATCTTGTAACGAACACCCGGCAGGTCCTTCACACGGCCACCACGCACGAGCACGATCGAGTGCTCCTGCAGGTTGTGTCCCTCGCCCGGAATGTAGGCCGTGACCTCGATGCCGGAGGTCAGACGCACACGCGCGACCTTACGGAGAGCCGAGTTCGGCTTCTTCGGGGTGGTCGTGAAGACACGCGTGCAGACGCCGCGACGCTGGGGCGAACCCTCGAGCGCGGGCGTCTTGTTCTTCTCGACCTTGTCCTGCCGGCCCTTCCGGACCAGCTGCTGAATCGTAGGCACTACTTCTCCGGTTTCTGTGTGCCGTCGGTGAAACTAACCTGGAACGTCCCCGACCCACGCGGTCGGGTGTGTCGGATACTGCGGGCCACTCCCCTGGAGCAGTGGAAGCACAGATCACGGTGGCCAAAGACGGACTCGCCATGCGGTTGAGGACACGCACACGAGCCCAGGCACACCCCAGGCACAAGGTCTGAGCGTACCTACCTCATCGACTCCGGTCAAAACAAATGCCCTGGAGGCGACGCACCCTCCCGGGATGACCGCAAGGCGGGTCCCACCTGGCACGCGGCCCCGTGTCACGCGTCACAGTGGCTCACCGTCGGGCGTGACCTGGTTCGCGTCCACGGCCGGCCGGCGCGACGTGGGGCGCAGCCGGGGAATCGTGGGCACCCGGGAGCTGCGGCTCTTGGGGACCAGTGCGGGGGCGGACGCGGCAGGCCTGCTCCTTCGCTCACCGTCGGCGGCCGGTCCGGGCCGCTCCTCGGCGGCGTCGCCTTCCCGGACCCGGTCCGCCGTGCCGCCCGCCTGCCGGCGGAGCGGGATCACGGCCGCCTGCCCGGACGCCTCGCTCACCAACCGTAAGGTACGGCCGCCCGCGGCCCTCGCCTCCTGGAGCACGGGCTCGTACTGAGCGGCGGCATCGCGCCAGCCGCTGGAGTAGGCGCGCAGCTCACGCCGCTCCACCTCCTCCCGCAGCAGCACCATGACCTCGCCGGGCGCATGGCTCTCGAGATGCCGGCCGAGTGCGGCGAGGAGCCCGGACAGCGTGTCCGGCTCGTCGGCTGGGTCGTCCGCGGGCGGGGGGACCGCGTCCGGTGTGCGGTCTGCGGGAGGGGGGCCCTCGGCCGGGGAGCCCGCAGGCGTCGCGGCTTCGGCGGGAGCCTCCGCGCCTGCGGCTGATTCCTCCGCGACGGGCTCTTCGGCGGGAATCCGGGGTCGCTCTTCACGCCCGGCCACACACACCCCCCGTTCTCCTGCCCGAACCGCACACCGGCACAGGTTCGTGCGCGCGGCGAGCGGGTGCGCGTCGCGTCACCGCTTCGCGCATGCCTGCTGGAGCGGGGGGACAGGCCGGCCCAGCTTACGGGCCCGCACCGGAGGCGGCTTGCCGGGGACCGCTCATGATCCACACGCGGGGCCGTGGCGCGGACCGGGCCCGGGGCGCGGACTCGGAGGCGTACGTCAGTCGGAGGCGAGCGGAGCCCGGCGCCCGGCGGCCGCCACCGCTTCCGATGGCAGGAACTGTCCGGCGATCCTGATGAACATCTCCCGCTGGTCCGCCGCGATCCCGAGCCCGTCCGCCGCCTCCTCGAGCGTGAGGCGCCCTTGGCCAGTGGACTGCCGGCCGGCCGACGGCAGCGGCAGGTCCTCCTCGGTGAGCCGGCCGGACTGGATGAGCATGTCGCGCACCGGGACCTGGAGCACCTGCGCCAGCCGTCGCGTGGTCTCCAGGTCGGGCATGCTCTGGCGCTGGAGCAGCCGGGTGATGGCCGCCCGATGGACTCCGGCCTCGTCGGCGAGGCGCGATTTTCCGCCACCGCGCGGGCTGTCGATGTCGAAGCCGCGCCGTCGGATCAGCTCCTCGATCCAGGTCGCGAAGCGGTCGAGTTCGCCTGTGGTCATGAGCGGTCGCCTCCCTCCGAAGCGAACTTCAGAGTATCGCGCTTGCGCGCACGGAATTACCCCCGCGCACCGTCTTGTTTGTGAGGATTCGGTCGACATAAAGGCCGTACCTTCCGGCCAAAAGCTCTTGCGCGCGAGCACGCAACATGCGAGCGTGCGACCACGCAACGAACTGTGTCCGGGGAGAAGGGACCGCCCATGACCACCCGCGCCGACAACGAGAAGACAGAGAAGCCCGCCCGTGACGCCCTGCTCTGGATCGAACTGCTGCTGAGGCAGTTCCCGGAGCTGCTCGGCGAGCTGGCCCCGTCACCCCACTCCTCCTCCGCGCCCCCGCCGGACCTCGGGAGGTCGTCCGCCCCGGCGGGCCGCACCCGAGCCGAACAGGAGGAGGCACTGCGGGCCGAACAACTGCACGGCCTCACCCCGTCCGGCCCCAGCACCGCACCCCTGCGGCTGCACGTCTCCGACGCCATACGCGACATCAGCGACGGCGTGGTGGAGCTCGACGAGGCGGTGCACGACCGGCTGCGCCTGCCGCGTCCCCGGCGCGCCCGGGTGGCCGAGCGGCTGCTCCGCGTGGCCGCACTGCTCGGGCAGGCGGCCGAAGACCCCCTGCTCACGGGCCATATCCGGGACGAGGCCCGCCGGATGGCACGGCGCTGCACCCGCGCGCTGGGCGCGGCGGAACCCGTCGTACGGGTCCGCGGCCGCTGCCCGTGGTGCGACTCGGTCTCCCTGCGCGCCTTTCCGGCCCGGCGTGCGGTGCTGTGCGTGAACCCCGCCTGCCGGTGCACGGGCCAGGACTGCGACTGCCGTACGGACCCGGCCCACCGGCACGCCTGGAGCGAGGGCGCCTGGGCGCGACTGGCGGCGGAGTCCGGGGCGGACCTCACGGAGCTGACCGGCTCGACGGTGGACACCGCGGAGCGGGAGGTGCGCCGATGACGGCGGCGACCCTGCTCACCGGTGCGCTGGCAGCCGACGAGGCGGGCGTGACACCGGCGACGATCCGCAAGTGGGTGCAACTGGGACGCCTGGCCCCCGCCGGAAAGCAGGGCCGGGCGCAGCTGTTCCGGTTGGAAGACGTCTTCGCGGCGGAGCGGGCGGCGCGGCGGAAACCGCGTACGGCCGGCTGAGGAAGGACCGGAGGGAGGGGGGAGGGGCGGACCCGCACGGGGCCGCCCCTCCCCCCTTCGCCATGTCCGCACCCCTGTCGCGTCCATGCGCGGGCTACATCCGGAACACCTGGGCGCCCTCCCCCTTGCCCCCGGAGGTCAGCGCCACCGCCTCGCCCCAGCCGCTGCGGAACCCCCGCGTCTCCGCCTCCACGGCGATCCTCGCCGCGACCTTGCCGACGACGGCGGTGAGCGTCCGGGCGACGTCTGCGGTGTACGTACCCGACTCCCCCGACTCCGCGGCCACTTCGACCACGGCGGCCATGACATCGGCCAGCCGATCCTGGGCCCCGATCACCATCGTGCTCCCGTCCACACCCGCTCCACTCCCTTGTGCCGCACGCCCAGTAACGGCGCTCCGTGCTTCAGAACCGCCACCTCTCGAATATGTGTTCGATACTCGCAGACTAACGCACCCGGCCCCCCTCATGCGGGAGTTGGACGGGCCTTCACAATTGCCACCTCGCACTAAGTGGTTGCGCGCACGCACGTTATGCGTCACAGTTGGTGCAGCGGCGGAGCTGCGCCCACCTTCCCTCCGGGGCGCGGCTCCGCCGTTCCCGTACCCGTACGCCCATCGGCTGCCGGCCGGCCGCGAACAGGAGTGATGCCCCGTCATGAGTTCATCCCCGAGCACCTTCCCCGACGTGGAGGCCATCGTCGTGGAGCTCCTCTCCGACCGCCCGGACCTCGCGGACGCGGTCGTGGACGAGACGCCGCCGCCGGGCTTCGACGGCACCCAGCCGGCGGTGATCGTCTCCCGGCGCGGCGGCGCCTGGATCGACGACCTCCATCTCGACCAGCCGCTCATCGAACTGGAGGCCTACGGCCCCGACAAGGTGACCGCGCACCGCCTCGCCAACGCCGCCCGCGCCGAGCTGCTCTCGGCGGTCGGCCGGACGTACGGGACGAACGTCGTGATCACCGACGTCGTCGAGGCCGACGGCCCGCGCTGGCTGCCCGAGTACCTGTACCCGGCGGCCAACCGCTATCTCACCGTCCTGCGGGTCTCCCTGCGCATCGGCTGACCCGGCCGCCACCACCACCCCGGCGCGATCCCGCGCCCCCACAGACGAGGCCCTGCCACCGGCGGGGCCTTTGCCGTACCCACGGCAGGCACGACCCCACACCGATTCATCCCAAGGAGCCATCCATGGCAGGCAACAACTCGTCCGAGATCCGCGTGGCCGGCACCGGCCGCATCCTCGTCGCGGACATCAACGCCCCCCTCCCGGCCGCCTTCTCCGACGACCCGTCGGCCGACTGGGGCGTGGAGTGGACCGACCTCGGCTACACCTCCACGGACGGGGTGACCTTCTCCAAGAAGGACAAGCTGGACCCGGTCGAGACGTGGCAGTCGATCAGCCCGGCCCGGTTCGTCTACGCGGACCGCGACCTGACGCTGAAGTTCTCGATGCTCCAGTTCAACGAGGACACGCTGCCCTTCTTCCTCGGCGGTGCCGCCGCGGACATCCGCCGCGACGCGACCAAGCCGGACATCGTCCAGTTCGACGTGCCGGACGGCCCGACCTTCGACGAGCGCGCGCTCGGCCTGGAGTTCACCGACGGCACGGCGGTCACCTACCGCTTCGTCATCCCGCGCGGCCAGGTGACGGCCACCGACGACATCAAGCTCGCCCGCAAGGCGGCCGCGATGCTCGGTGTCACCTTCACCGCCCTCTCCCCGGGCAACGACCAGGCGCTCGCCACCTTCGTCATGAAGGACACCGCCTACCAGGTTCCGGCCGGCGCCGGCGCCTGATTCCCCGCCGGGGGGGGGGGGGGGGCCCCCCCCCCCCCCCCCCCCGCCCCCCCCCCCCCCCCCCCCCCCGCGCCCCCCCCCCCCCCCCGGGGGGGGCGGCGCCCCCCCCCCCCCCCCCCCCCCGCGCGGGGCCGC